>DASRRR010000001.1:0-18069 GCA_035656825.1 Tepidisphaeraceae bacterium
AACAAATCACCCCCGCTTTCATCAAAGACTACATCCCCCTCTTCGACGGCATCCTCTTCCCCTACCGCAACGAATCCCACGGTGCCGACCTCAAAGACCCCTCCCACCTCCAGGAAGAAGTCCAATCCATCCGCCAGCGCATCGGCCCAGACTACCCCCTCATCGTCGACATCTATTTCACCGCCCACAGCCGCCTGGGTGCCACCACCCCCGACTACGACCAAACCGCCACCCTCGCCGCCCACGCCTGCGCCGACGGCGTACAAATCTACACCCACCAGGACCCCCAAAAATCCCCCGAGAAATACCAAATCATCAAACACCTCTTCACCCAATGGAATCAAAACCCCACCACGCCAAAAAATTGACGACTCCTCTCCCGTTTGGCGGCGGCCCGCAGGGCCGGGTTTATCCCCTATTCTCAACCCAAGATAAACATCTACCAATCGCATGCACACTTCCCCACACCTCCCAAACCCCCAACATCCTCAAATCCCAATTACCCCAAAATCCAATTCCCTGCTCTTCTCTGCGTGCTTTTTATTATTAAGGTTGACTAAACTTCCCACTCGAAATTAAAGTCGATTCCAAATCCATGGAGTGCAATCCGCTCCTCAACGCATCGATTAACGACCCGCAAACGACTTCGCTTTAGGAATGGAGAAATCTGTATGACCTTGCATTCACTACCACGTCCCCTCTGCCTCTTCGTCCTTCTGTCTGCCGTCCTCCCCGCCTCCGCCGCCATCACCACCTCCGCCCCCACCTACCACATCTACGCCGACGCCGAAACCGACTTCGACCTCCCCCCCTACAACGAGTACAACGGCGGCTTCGACCAATCCTCCAACCTCACCCAAAGCAACGCCGTCAACTACGACTATTCCAACACCTATCGCGGCGAACACCACTTCGCCATCAACATCTTCTCCGCCGCCAACCAGGCCTCCGCCCACGAATCCGTCAATGTCACCTTCCTCACCCCCGCCCAAGGCTCTCCTTCCGACTACACCAAAATGATCGGCACCGGCTACGCCACCGTCACCATCAACGACCTCATCGTCAACGGCCCAGCCTCCCCCGCCAACGTCACCACCTCCCTCCACATGCACCTCGACGGCACCCTCGCCGCCTCCACCGCCCTCAACACCGGCAGCCCAGGCATGTCCTCCGACACCTCCATCTCCGCTACCCTCGTCTACGGCTCCAATACCATCGGCTCCGGCACCCTCAGCGCCTCCTCCTCCAACGGCAGCGCACCCACCACCTCCTCCACCGGCTGGCTCTCCAACTTCACCGGCAACCAGGACATCGTCTCCAGCCCCTTCTCCGTCCCCGTCAACACCCTCTTCTCCGTCACCTTCACCCTCTCCATCACCTCCCAGGCAATCCTCAACGGCGACGACGCCGGCCTCGCACAAACCTACGCCGACTTCGGCAACACCTTCTCCTTCGCCACCGATTCCCCCGTCTTCGACCTCCCCACCGGCTACACCGCCAACTCCCCCTCCGCCAACCTCATCGCCAACCAATACATCCTCCTCCCCGAACCCACCTCCCTCTCCCTCCTAGCCGTCGCCTCGATCTACCCCCTCCGCCGCCCCAAAAAATCCCCCCGCTAAACCCACGCGCAGACCCCGCCAAGCCTCCATCCAATCCCCACTCCTCCCCATTGAGTGTTGAGTGTTCAATGTTGTGTGTTGAGTGTTGTTCGAGATCCCCTTCCCCCAAACCCCCTCCCCGCATTCCAATATAACCCCAACCATGACCATCTACCGCAAACCCGCCTTCTGGCTCCTCCTGATCTTCTGGCAACTCCTCGCCTTCCTCGCCGCCGCCTGCCTCTGCACCGGCCTGTACCTCACTCTCACCCTGCTCCATCACGGCCCCCCAGAACACTGGCAAATTCAAATCATTTTCTGGATCGCCCGCCTGTCTCACCTCCTCTTCGCCATCCTCGCATTCATCCTCACCAAACGCCGCATGCATTTCGTCCCCCGCGCCCAAGGCTTCCCCGTCATCCAACAATCCAACATTTCCTAATCATCCCTTCCCTCACAAGATTATCTTGAAAATTGCTTTGCCCTGCTGAATATCCAATTGATATACAGGAGTTACCATGATAGTTAGGTTTTCATAAACTGTTACTCATCGGGGGATTATTTGAAAAATTGCACTTTCGTCGGTATTAAGTTTCTTTCCTGAAAACCTAACCAGTCGTTGCTGTGGACCGGGCTTCGAACCGGAATTGAGGGAAGGGACGCGATCTTTCCAGCCCGGCCACAGAACGCCATTCATTATACGGCTGGAGGCATCGTGGGCCACGAGATCGTAGTATACAGCGGCCGTCATGCGATCATCCAAGACATGGACCTTTGGGCGCTTCGCCACTTCCTTTTGGCGGAGACCGAGGCGTCCGGCAAGCATGACTTGGGAAAATCTAAGGTGACATCCACCTTTTAAAATATAAATTAGGAAAATCTAAGGTGACATCCACCTTTTAAAATATAAATTACCCGTCTCGATGATCGTATCTCACAGCGATCACCGCCGCGCTCCCCCCGACACCGTCTGAATCAACGCATACATCGGCAAATAAAGAATGATCCACACAAACAACGCCAAAAACTGAATCACCACAAACGCCGTCACCACCGCGATCAGCGTCCGCACCAATCGTTCCAGCCGCGCGATCTGATTCGCATCCCCCGCCCGCGCCCTGCACCCCGGCACCCAAGGCATCAAAAATCCCACCCCAACCGGCACACACGCCACCCCAATCCACCCCCCGTCATTCGCGCACCACCGCGAGAACACCAACAACATCTGCGTCGCCGCCGGCAGCCGCGCCCCAAAATCCTTAAACATCCCCTCAAACGCCGGCACCACCCGCATCGTCACCCCCAACACAAACACAATCACCAACCCCGAAGCCACAAACCCCCGCCCCGAAAACACCACACGCCGAACCGCCCCATCTCGATCACCCATAAAAATTCCCATTGTAATTTCACCCCAAAAACCCTGTCGAAATTCAGGATTTCTAATGACTTTTTCCTAAGAAATGAACGCCTCCCCCGTCTTTACCCCCAGTCGCCGTAGACCTTTTTCAAGCAAATTTATCGCTAACCTGCTGCCCTGCCCGCCCGCCGGCTCGCGCTCTCCAGCACGACCCCCATCTCCCTGAACTTCTCGTAGCGCCTCTCCAGCAAGTTCTCAATCTTGCACCGCTTCAAATCCCGCAACTGCTTCGCGATAAACTGCTCCAGGTTATGCGCCGCCGTATGCGGGTCCCGATGCGACCCGCCCAAAGGCTCAGGCACAATCGCGTCAATCACGCCAAGCTTTGTCAGATCACGACTTGTGAGCTTCAGCGCCTCCGCCGCCTCAGCGGCATTCTCGTTCCCCTTCCACAAAATCCCGCTGCACCCCTCGGGACTAATGACTGAGTACCAAGCAAATTCCATCATCGCGACCTTGTCCGCCACCGCGATCCCCAGCGCCCCGCCCGACCCGCCTTCCCCGGTAATAATCGTCAAGATCGGCACGCGCAACCGACTCATCTCCATCATGTTACGAGCGATCGACTCCGCCTGCCCGCGCTCCTCCGCCCCAATCCCCGGATACGCCCCCGCCGTGTCCACCAGCGTCACCACCGGTAGCCCGAACTTCTCGGCCAACTCCATACACCGAAGTGCTTTGCGATACCCCTCCGGATGCGCGAGTCCAAAGTGGCACTTGATCTTTTCCTTGGTATCCCGCCCCTTGTGATGCCCGATCAACATCACCTTATGCCCCCCAAGCCTTGCCAGGCCACACATTATGGCCGGATCATCCCCAAACCGCCGGTCCCCGTGCAGCTCCCGGAATTCCCGGCAGATCATCTCCACATAATCCTTAAACAAAGGCCTTTGCGGATGTCGCGCCACCTGCACCGTCTCCCAGGCGCTCAAGTTGTCATATGTCTTGCGCAGCAAGGACATATAGTTCGTCCGCAGCAGCCGAATCTCCTTGGAATAGTCGATCTGCTTCGATTCCTGCAGCGCCTCCAGCTCCGCCGCCTGCTGTTCCAAAACCAGCAGCGGCTTCTCAAACTCCAGCACATGCCGCGGCCCCGGCGTCACTTTGCCGCCCGAAGCTGAAGGAATTGATTTAACACTCGGTTCAACGGGAGCAAGGGTTTCTGCCATAAGGTTTCCTAGCAAACTTCCCGGTTACCCAACATCGGTCCCCTCCGGGACGCTTCATCCCTGATAGCGTGGCCAATAGCCTAGACGACGACCCGCCCACTGGCAAGGCTCATTTGACATCCCACCCCCGGGCCGATGATCATCCTAGGGAGCCCTTTTATGCAACTCAAGCGCGTCACTATCCTCGGCGTCGGACTGCTCGGCGGGTCGATCGGCCTGGCTCTTAAGTCCGCCATAAGTGGTTGTGAAATCGTCGGCTATGGTCATCGCAGTAGTACGCTGGATCGCGCCCGCGAGGTCGGGGCGATCGATGATGGGACCACCGACCCCGCCGCCGCCGTCGCCGGCAGCGATCTGGTTATCCTGTGTACACCGGTGCTGACGTTCGCTGAGCTATTACGTCAGATCAGGCCAAGCTTAACGCCTGGCGCGATTGTGACGGATGTAGGGTCCACCAAACGCTCGGTCGTCGAAGCAGCCGAGGCCATCCTGCCAAGCAACGTCCACTTCGTCGGCTCCCACCCCATGGCCGGGAGTGAAAAACGAGGCGTCGAATTCGCCCGCACCGACCTATTCAAAAACGCTATCTGCATCGTCACCCCGACACCAAAAACGATCGAAAGCGCCAAGGAACACGTCAAAAACCTCTGGAAACTCCTGGGCATGCGCGTGACGGAATTATCCCCGACCGCCCATGACCAGCTCCTGGCGGATGTCAGTCACCTGCCGCATCTCACGGCCGCCGCGCTGGTCGCCATGCAACAGGATCGCGCCCTCGATCTTTGCGGCAAAGGATTCCTCGACACCACCCGCGTCGCCGGCGGGGATGGCGCGCTCTGGCGCGATATTGTGATTGATAACCGCGACAACGTCCGCAGCGCGATCCTGCGCCTGCGGGATCAGTTTGATGAACTGCTGAAGTTAATGGACGCAGAGGACTCGGAGCCACTGCGGCAATGGTTGGATGCGGCGGCAAAAAGGCGGGAAGAGTTGGTGCAAAAGAAGTTACGCGAAATGAATCCAGAATGAATCATCCAACATTTCGCTGACGTGCCGGTATAGACGGCATGAAACGACTCGTCTTTGCGCTCCTGCTGCTGATGCTTTGTTGCTCCATTCCGGCCTCGGCGCAAGAGACGCCCATCCGCGACATTTATCCCGATACCTGGGTTGGAACTGACGCCCTCGGGCGGACCATGCCGGACAGTTCCATCGTCGGCCCGCTCAAAAATGATCAGCGCCGCGTCGCGGGGATGTTTTATATCACCTGGCACACCGATGCTTTGGCCGGTCTTAAAAAGCCCTACGGCGGTGATGTCACCAAAGTGCTCAACGCCGATCCGAGCGCGAGGCTCGATGGCAAAAATCCCCACTGGACCGAAGGTTCGTACCACTGGGGCGAGCCGGAGTTGGGCTATTTTCTCAGCAGCGATCCATATGTTATCCGTCATGACATGTCGATGCTTTCCGACGCTGGGGTCGATGTGCTGGTCATGGATGTGACCAATGCGGTTTGTTATTGGGATCAGTGGAAAGCGGTTTTTTCGACGATGGAACAGATGAAGAAGGAGGGGAATAAGGTTCCGCAGTTCTGCTTCTGGGCGTTCAATGGGCCGGTGGTGCAGGTGGTGCAGGATTTGTATGACCGGGTGTATAAAACGGATCAGTACAAAGACCTGTGGTTCAACTGGGACGGCAAGCCGTTGCTGTTGTACAACGGCAATCCCGAAGTTGCTGCCTCCGGGGGAACCAAGGGGAAGGACTACTCCAAAGAGGTCAAGGATTTTTTTACGTTGCGGACGATGTGGTGGGGGTATTACGAGTGGGGGGGGAAGCGATTTGTGGGGACGGAGGATAACTGGAGTTTTGGATATGACATGGGTGACAAGCGCGTCAGCGCCATGAACACCGCGGACTTGCTTTCGACTCACGATGGTAAGCGTGAAGAAGCGGCTGTGACGCCGGCGCAGCATCCATCGAGTCTGGTGGGGAAATCCTGGTCGCGGCGGTATGGGGAGCCGTTGCTGGACAAGCATGATTTGCCTCGGCCGACGACGGTGCCGTGGCTGGGCAAAAGGGAGGCTGACCCGCAGGACTATGGGATTTATTTTCAGCAGAGGTGGGATGAAGCGATCGCTGCGCATCCGCAGTTTTTGTATATGAACGACTGGAATGAGTGGACCGCGGGGAAGTATCCGACGGCCGCTGGCAAGACCACGCCGTTTATGCGGCGGGACAGCAATTACTTTTTTGTCGATCAATACAACGCCGAGTTCAATCGGACGATCGAGCCTATGAAGGGGGGGTACACCGACAACTATTACATGCAGATGGCGGAGAATCTGCGTCGCTATAAGGGCGCCCGGCCGATTCCCGAACTGCATGGCTTGCAAACCATGAGCATCGATGGGGACTTTTCTGACTGGAATAACATCAGCGTCGAATATCGCGATACGATCGGCGACACCGTCCATCGCGATTACAACGGGTACGGCGGGAATCATTACAAAAACGATAGTGGGCGCAATGACATCGTCACCTGCAAGGTCGCGTTCGATGCGGAGAATGTTTACTTCTATGTTGAAACCAATGAGCCTCTGACGCCGCATACGGGCAACAACTGGATGATGCTGCTGATCGATGCGGACAAAAATTCAAAGACCGGGTGGTTTGGCTACGATTTTCTCATCAACCAGAAGATCATCGACGATAAGACGACGACGCTCATGCGATATGATCCGACATCGCGTGATCATCCGTGGGTGGAGCAGGCGAAGCTTAATTATCGCTATCGCGGGAAGATGCTTGAACTGTCGGTTCCGCGCAAGATGCTGAACCTCGGTGCCGATGCTGCGACGTTTGATTTCAAATGGGCGGATAATCCGACTGATTTGAAGGATCCGATCTCGCTTTGCACCAGCGGTGACACGGCACCGAACCGTCGGTTTAACTATCGTTGCATCTGGACCCGTTAATGCGGCTTCTCATGCGAGCATAGCGGGGGGAGACTTCCTGCGCGGGAGGAGCAGGTACAGGGAGAGCGGCAGCAGGGGGGCGATGAGGTGGAGAGCGATAACGGGGAAGGTATCGATCGGGATGGAGGTCCAGGTTTCGATCAGGAGGCCGATGGGACTGAAGGAGGACATCGCGGTGAGGACGGGGTCGGAGTTGTTGTCAGCGACGGAGTGGCGGATGGCGTCGGAGATGATGGGGAGCAGGCAGTAAAGGAAAATCCAGGTGGTGAGGAAGACTTTGGCGTTGTCGATCGTGCGGTAGGTCCAGGCGGCGAGGAAGATGATGGAAAGGCAGAAGCCGTAAAGGGCGAGGAGGGTGTAGGCGAGTTGGGAAGAGGTGGGAAAGGTGGGGGCGGCGAAGAGCATGAGAGAGAGGGCGGCGAGGATGAGCAGGCCTGATAAGAAAGGGGCGGGGACGGGGCGGCGGGCTTCGGGGTCGTCGGTGCGGAGGCGTTTCCAGGCGAGATGTTGGCGGGCGAAGGTGGTGAGTGGGGAGAGTGAGATGAGGAGGCAGAAGACGAATGAGCCGAGGAAGGGGACGCGGGCATCCTGGGAGCGGAAGAATTGGTTCATGAAGACGGGGCGGAAGTCTTCCCAGCGGAGGATGGCCAGCAGGCTGATGCCGACGGTGGAGAGGAGGAGGAAGAGGGAGAGGAGCGGGGAGAGTGCGGGGGCGTCGGGGCGGCGGTAACGGCGCGCGGCGGCGGAGAAGAAGATGGAGCCGACGAGGAATTGGCAGCAGAGGGAGAGGACCAGCGGGATGGAGAGTTCGGTTTGTGCGGCGGAGAAGTTGAAGATGGTGGTGCCGATGAGCGGGCCGACGAGGACGACCAAGCCGGGGGCGATGTAGAGGATGCCGGCGTTGCCGAAGAAGCCGGCGAAGCTGGAGACGGCGATGATGCCGCCGGCGCCTTTGGAGTGGAACGCGATGAAGGCGGCGAGGGTCCAGATGAAGATGGCGAACGCGAGGAGGATGAGGTTGGCGGCGATCCATCGGGAGGCGGGGAGGTTGGCCATGGTGGTGGTCGCCAGGCCGAGGAAGAAGTTGGCGGTGAAGAGACCTGACATGGCGGCGAAGGCTGAGGAGAGGTAGCCGGCGACGGCGTGGGAGGCGGGGAGGGGCATCATGCGGAGGGATTCGGACATGCCGCTGGTGAGGTCGGAGCGGATGTTAGAAGAGACGCGGGTGGCGCCGATGACGACGAGGAAGAGGGATTGGAGGGCGAGGAGTCCGGCGGACCAGCCGCCGTAGGTGGAGGCAGGGTCGCGGTTGAGGTGGGCGGTGAGGAAGATGATGGTGGCGATGACGATGAAGTAGAGGGAGGCGGTGGAGAGGAGGGATTTGAAGCCGCCCTTGCGGTAGAAGTTGGACCAGGCGACGGGATTGCCGGGGCCGATGCCTAGGAAGGAGGACATGGGATCCTGGGTGAAGAGGGAAACGTGAAAACATGAAACGTGAGACCAGGGGGAGCTTAATCGAGTTGGAGGGGGGCGGCGAGGGGGAGGGGGGGGAAGAGATCGCGATGGCCGCGAAGAGGGGGACGCGAAGAAATCACGCGAAGGAGCGAATCCTTACTGCCAGGAATCCTAATGCGAGGAGGCCAATGCAGGAGGGTTCGGGTAGGGGAGGCTGAGGGATGATGACTGTCAGGTCAGGCAGTGAGCTCTCGGCACCGGCGACGTTGGGGACGGCATCGTCGTCGAAGCCGAAATGGTTGGTGGTAATGCCGCTGGTTTCGGTGGTGCCGCCTAGGTCGCCGTCTTGGAAGAAGAGTTGGTAGGTGCCTTCGTGAGTGGCAATGAAGGTGAAATAGGCTTCTGGCTGCCAATCTGCCTGAGGGCTAAGGCCCGGGCGGAAAGAATTAGCATAGGCATCGACATCATAAACTCGCAGCCCGTTGATATCGTACCCGCCAAAGATGCCGAAATTGTCCCACTTAAAATAGACTGGATCGCCCGGATTAATTCCATCTGCGCTTACATTACCCAGCGTTATATAAATGGGTCCGAAGCTTCCTGCGATGTTACCGCCTGCAATGCTTTGTCCGCGGATACTGAAGTTGAGTTGGTTGACGTAGCCGGTGGTGCCGGAGGTTTTTGCCCAGATGTCGATGGTGGTTTGTTGGCCGAGGTCCATGTAGAGGACGGGGTCGCTGCCGGAGGTGTCGCCGTTGAGGGTGAAGGCGAGATCGACGGCATGGGCGGGGGAAGTAAAGAGTGCCAGGAGTGCCAGAAGTAGGTGAATGGGGAGCCGCATGTTCTTTTGGGTTGTCGTGTCTAATACTCTTCAGGCATGAATCGATGGATGAAGGGGTACCTTCATCCATAACAGGCAGGAATGCCTGTTCCACCTGATCCATCGTATCATGACGGACATTGGGATAGCGGACGAAGCATAAGGGGTGTTTATGGGGTATGCAGCAAAAATATGCCAGGGGCGCGGGGAGTAAAGGGGATGTAATATGCGGAAGATATTGTGGGGGGTTGGGCGGAAATGGTGGGGGGCGTACAGTGGGCAAATATGATTCGTGTTGCATTTGGAGTGACGGCCGGGAGGGCGAAATTGAAGCGGTGGTTTATCTGTGGGGTTTGGCTGATGGGGGTGGTCGCATGGGGTATGGCGGCGCAGGGAGGGAAGAAGCCCGGGCAACGGCAGGGGCGGGAGTTTTGTCTGGATAGCCGGGCGGGGTCGGATCAGGGGGAGGGGAGTCGGTTGCATCCTTGGCGGACGCTGGGGCCGTTGGGTCGGGTGACGTTTGTGCCGGGGGACCGGGTGTTGTTTGCTTGTGGGTCGGAATTTGTGGGGGGGGTTGAGGTGAAGGAGTCGGGGACGGCGGAGGAGCCGATTGTGTTGCAGGCGGTGGGGAAAGGGGCGAAGCCGCGGTTTAGGAATCCGGGGTTGGAGGTGTTGGATGGGAATGGGATTCGGGTGAGCGGGAGTTATGTGGTGATCGAGGGATTGTTTTTTTCAGAGTGTCCGAAGAATCCGGTGGAGGCGGATATTCATCAGCTGGGGGCGGTGTTTTTGAGTGCGGGGGCGGAGCATTGTGTGGTGCGGGGGTGTGAGATGACGCGGACGCCGATCGGGGTGACGGTTTATGGGGAGCATGATGTGGTGGAGGGGAATTGGATTCACGATGACAATGAGCCGATTGAAGCGCATTGGGGGCCGATGGGGATCGTGGTGTGCGGGTCACACAATGAGGTGGCGGGGAATCGGGTGGTGAACTATTGCGCGCCGAGCAATGAATATGGGCATGATGGGGGGGCGATTGAGATCAACGATCGGGCGCTGCCGAAGGAGGATATTCATATTCATGGGAATTTGTCGCTGCGGAATCAGGGGTTTATTGAGTTTGTGGGGAGGGTGAAGCAGGACAATTTTCGGATTGATCATAATGTGTGTGAGGACTATCAGTCGTTTATAGGTTTTACCGGGCCGTGTACGAATATTCTGGTGGATCACAATACGGTGGTGCGGACGCTGGCGCATGAGCAGGATGATTCGGAGGATGTGGTGTTTTGGAATTATTCGGACGGGGGGCCGAACGGGGCGATATTGATTCGGAATAATATTTTTGTTTATGCGGGGCTGCGGGTTGAGCCGGTGTTTTCGCGGGGGGAGTTTGATCATATTTGCAATTTGTTTTATCGGGTGGATGCGGATTCGATTCCGCCGCAGGCGAATCATGCGGCGTATGTGCGGAAGTATCTGGGCGGGGGGGCGCGGCTGCGCATGGGGGATAAGATCGGGGATCCGTTATTTCGGGATATGACGGGTGGGGATTTTCATTTGCGGGCGGGGAGTCCGGCAATCGGGATGGGGGCGGATTTGGGGTATGAGCGGGATTTTGATGGGAAGGTGATTCCAAAGTTGAAATTGCCGGATGTGGGGGCGTTTGAGTTTGAAGGGGATTGAAATTGATGGTGTTGGGGGGGAGTGGGAGAAGAGATCGCGAAGATCGCGAAAGGAGGACGCGAAGGAATCACGCGAAGGGGAAAGGGCAAAGAGGGAATGGCTCGCGAGAGCCCGCTAACAAAGAGAGTGGTAAGCGAGGGTTAGTGTTTGCAGGAAAGGGTTAGTCAACCTGGCGGATGCCGGCGCGGAGGTAGGCTTCTTCGAGGTTGGCGGCGACGGGGGCGAAGGAGGAGATGGGGATTTTCAGAGTGACGAGATGGGAGAGAGCTGCCGCTGCGGCATCGGGGGTGGAGGGATATTCGAATGTGGCGCGTTCGCGGTCGACTTCGATTGCGGCGATGTCTGGCAGGGTGGAGAGTAGGGCGGTGAGATTGGAGACCGGGTGGGCGAGGGTGATGAGATAGCGGCGGCGGGCGGAGTCTTGGCCGGAGGAGATTTCGGAGACGGTGCCGAAGCGGTGGACGGCGCCGGCGGAGATGATTGCGATGTGGGTGCAGTACTCATCCATGTCGGCCAGGATGTGGGAGGAGATGATGATGGTTTTGCCTTGGTCGCGGAGGTCGATGAGGAGTTGGCGGAACTGGACACGGCCGGCGGGGTCCAGGCCGGAGGCGGGTTCGTCGAGGAGGACGAGGGCGGGGTTGGGGAGGAGGGTGCGCGCGATGCCGATGCGCTGTTTCATTCCGCGGGAGAGGGTTTTGATTTTGGAATTGGCTTTGTCGGCGAGCCAGACTTTTTCGAGCCAGAAGTCGGAGCGTTCGCGGATTTCGGAGGAGGGGAGGTCGTAGCCTTTGCCGACGAATTGGAGGAATTGGCGGACGGTGAGTTCGTCGTAGACGGGGGGGACGTCGGGGGTGAAGCCGATCTGGTGGGAGATGTCGGAAGAGAGTGGGACGCCGAGGAGGGAGATGGAGCCGCGGGTGAGGGGTTGCAGGCCGGCGATGGCGCGGAGGAGGGTGGTTTTGCCGGCGCCATTGGGGCCGATGAGGCCGAGGAGCGTGGAGGGGGGGAGAGAGAAGGAGGCGTCGCGGACGGCCAGAAGGTTGCCGAAGCGGACGCGGAGGTTTTTGACTTCGAGGAGGTGTGGGGGTGGGGTCATGGAGATTTTAGTAGTCTAGGGATTTTCGGTTTATTGTGTAGTAGGGCATCGCAGAACAAGTTACAGGTAGATTTCGTGCTAAATGTGTGACTCACTTGGTATAATTTAGGAAGCCGAGGAGAACATGAGTATTTCACTTACGTTGCAGACTCAGAAGATGGTTGAGGAGCAGATGAAAAAGGGGGGGTATCCGAATCCGGATGAGGCGGTGCGGGCGGGGTTGGCGTCACTGGAGTTGCATGGTGATTTTGAGCCGGGGGAATTGGAGCGTCTTTTGGCGGAGGGAGAGGCGGATATAGAGCGAGGGGATTTACATGATGGGGAAGAGATTTTTAGAGAGTTGAGTAAGCGTAGTCAGTCGCGGCGAGAGGGTCGGCAGTGAGTAGATATGTTCTGACGCGGCGGGCACGGGTGGATGTTCAGCAGATATGGAATTATGTCGCAGAGGAGAGCGTTGACGCGGCGGATCGGATCGCGCGGGAATTACGATTGGCGATGATTGGGTTGGCGGACATGCCGGGAAAGGGGCATCGGCGTTCGGATGTGCGGAATGCTCGATATCGGTTTTGGTCGGTTTATTCGTACGTTATTGCGTATTACCCGGATACGAAGCCGATTCAGATTGTGCGGGTCATTCACGGCCGACGAAATTTCAGGCGGATATTTGTTTGATCAGTGTATTGAAGACGGTCATAGAAGAGGGATCGCGAAAGGCGCGAAGGGGGATGCGAAGAAAACACGGGAAGGGGAATCGGGGATAGTTTAGGCGCGGGAGCGAGCGAGGGATTTTTTGGTTTTCCAGGCGAGGAGGCAGGCCATGCCGATTGCGGAGGCGGGGAGGGAAGCGGGGAGGGGGACGGCGGCAGGGGGGATGTTGGGGGAGGCGACAGCGCCGATGCCGACGGTGAAGCCGTACCAGTATTCGGCGACGGGGTTGGTCCAGGAGAGAGAGGAGAAGGTGCCGATGAATTGGATGGTGCCGTTGCCTTCAGCGCCGAAGACGGTGCTGCCGGAGGAGGTGATGGTCTGGCCGTTGTATTCGGCGCTGAGACCGCCGGCTTGGATTGAGAAGGGTTCGTCTTGGGTGAAATCAAATTCAGCGGTATCGCCGCCTTGACCGAGGCTCCAGATGGCCATGACGGGGTTGGTGACGGGGGTGGAGAAGGTGACGGTGTTGACGTTGGAGGTGCCGCCGGTGATTTGGATGATGCCGCCGGATTGGGGTGGGGCGTTGGAGACGGTGCCGCCGACGTAGGAGGAAGAGGGGGTCCAAGAGGGGTAGTTGGCCTGGAGGGAGTTGATTTCGCCGGTGTAGGAGACGGTGACGGGGGTGGAGGGGATGTTGCCCGAGGCGGTGCCGGCGGTGTTGCCGGGGGTGGAGGCGGTCCAGTTGGTCCAGAAGACGGTGTCGGCCTGGGCGGGGGAGAGGAGGCCGAGGCAGCAGAGGGCGGGGAGGGCGAGCAGTTTGATGAGCGAATGGCGACGGGACATTTTTCTCTTCTCCTGTTGGGTGTCGTTGCAGGCGATGGGCCTGTGATGGGGAGATACGACATGAATGGAGGGAGAGCAAAAAGATTTATTTGTGGCTGATAATAAGGGGCTTTGAAGGTGTGGGAGAGAAGAGATCGCGGTGGGCGCGAAGGGAGGACGCAAAGAAATCACGCGAAGGAGAGGACTTTATTGATGGATTTTCATAGCGGTTGGATATCAGTGATGTCCCCCTGGGGTTTCCGAAGTATGAGGGGAGATTGAAAGTGGGTCCGTAATGACAGGGAAGGCGTTATGGCTGGGTTTGTCGCGGCGGATAAGCCAGACGATCAAGCCGGCGATCGCGCCAATGAGGGCGCCTGCGGGGCCGGTGATGAAGATGCCAATGAGGGGGCCTTGGTTGGAATCGGGGGTGAGGATGATCGGCCCGAAGAAACCGGCGACGAAGCCGATGGAGCCGAGGAGGATGGCGCCATAGGCGATGCTGGCGATGAGGCCTTTTGAGAGTGATCGGGTGTGGGACCAAATAAACCAGCCGGCCGCGGCGGCGCAGGCGAGCGAGATGAAGAAGGCGGTCGAACGATGCGTGTTGAGCGGGGGCAGGGAACAGGGAAGCCAGTAGACGAAGTAGTAGGTGGCGACGAAGGCGATGAAGCTGATCAGGAGACGGAAGAGGAATTTTGTGGAGATGATGATGTAGGTGGTGACCGGCATGATTTCTCCTGGCGAATGGGATAAGAGAATGCAGGCGATGGTATTTGTTTTGATCGGCAAGCGATGATAGCGGGCATGATCAAGTGACTCCCGTCTCATTATTCTCATCCGCTTTAGGCTTTTGCGGCGAAATGCGTTATGCATTTCTTGATGGACTCAACAATATCCTGGTCGACGGCATATCCGTGGGGAACTTCGTCCGCGATCCAACTGGGCATGATGGCGACCGCCCGGTCTTCCTGGTTGACCTTGGCGCTTTCGGCCCAGACGGCAAGCATGTGTGCTGCTTCCGGAGACGTGAATTTATCGTTTATCTGGAACTCATTTGTGAATCGCGTGATCGCTGCGTAGGCAGCGGATATACGGCTCCATTCGCCGGGCAGCTCACGGAGTTTTGCCTCGATTGTTGCGGTATCATGGTTTGCGGCAACGCTGAGGTCCAGCAGCCATTCGGGCAGATTGTCTTGGGTGCTGATAATTGAGTCGGCCCATGAGATAATTTCCTTTTTGTCGACTACGCCCATGAGTAGGAGCAGTCGGAATGCCTCGGCTTGTTCGCAGATGTTCATGGGGAAACCGAAAAGACAGTGTGGGAATTTGACTGGCCGATGATGATAACCAGCGGATCAGATAATGCGCCTTCGATCAGAGAATTCGCAAAATAGAAGTGTTGTCTTTTCGATTTTTCTAATGCCGAAAAAATGAACCTTACCCCCTGTTCGTCCTATTGTCCTCCGCTTTTCCAAGCATGAATTAGCAGGCCAGTTATTAATATGGTTAGGAGGCTACCATTGAACAGAAGGGCGATGGTGACGGTCGCACGCGGGAAGTGAGGGGTGAGCATGCAGAGGTTGAGCGTGATGATGGTGCCGGCGGTGAGCAGACCTGCCCATGAACTTCGGATGGTGCGGAGGAAAAAGCAGATGGCTCCCCATGAGAGGATGGAGGAGAGAACGACTATCTGCAGAGGGGAGAATTGCGAGGGGTCCATAGGGGTAAGGAATAGCGATGGACGGTGTTAAAGAAGGCACTGGCAGCAAGCTGCCAGTGGCACAAATCAGTTCTGAAAGATCAGGCGATGAGTGCGGGGAGGACGGTGCCTTCGACGTCGGTGAGGCGGAAGCGGCGGCCTTGGAATTTGAAGGTTAGTTTTTCGTGGTCGATGCCGAGGAGCTTCAAGATCGTGGCTTGGAAGTCGTGGATGCTTACGGGGTTTTCGGTGGCGTTGACGCCGAATTCGTCGGATTTGCCATAGGTTTGGCCGCGTTTGACGCCGCCGCCGGTCATCCATAGGGAGAAGGCGTAGGGGTGGTGGTCGCGGCCCCAGTTTTTGGTGTCGTTGATGTCGCCTTGGAGGAAGGGGGTTCGGCCGAACTCGCCGCCCCAGATGACGAGGGTGTCGTCGAGGAGGCCTCGTTGTTTGAGGTCTTTGACGAGCGCCGCGCTGGGGGCGTCGGTGTCGGTGCATTGGATTTTGAGTTGGGTGTTGAGATTTTTGTGTTGGTCCCAGCCGGCGTGCATGAGCTGGACGAAGCGGACGCCGCGTTCGACGAGTCGGCGGGCCATGAGGCAGTTATAGGCGAAGGAGCCTTGGCGCTTGACGTCCGGGCCATACATTTCGAGGACGGATTGGGGTTCTTTGGAGAGGTCGGTGAGTTCGGGGACGCTGGTCTGCATCTTGTACGCCATCTCGTACTGGGCGATGCGGGCGGCGATTTCGGGGTCGGCGAAGTCCTGGAGTTTTTGTTCGTTGAGGGCGGCGACGTTGTCGAGGATCTGGCGTTTGATTTCGGGGGAGACGCCGTCGGGGTTGGAGAGATAGAGGACGGGGTCGCCGGTGCCGCGGAATTTGACTCCCTGGAATTTAGAGGGGAGGAAGCCGGAGCCCCAGTAGAAGTCGTAGAAGATTTGGCCGCAGGAGGCTTCTTTATCGCGGGAGGTCATGACGACGAAGCCCGGGAGGTTTTGGGATTCGGACCCGAGGCCGTAGGTGAGCCATGAGCCCATTGATGCGCGGCCGGGTTGTTCGGAGCCGGTGAGGAAGTAGGTGATGGCGGGGGCGTGGTTGACCGAGCCGGTGTGCATGGAGTTGATGATGCAGAGTTCGTCGGCGATGGAGGCGGTGTGGGGGAGGAAGCTAGCGATTTGGGCGCCGGACTGGCCGTACTTGGAGAAGGTGGTGATATTGCCGAGGCAGGGGCGGGATTTTTGCGTGCCGGTCATGGTGGAGAGGCGTTTATTGCCGAGGAGTTCGGGGGGGATTTCTTTGCCGTGCCATTCTTTGAGTTTGGGCTTGAAGTCGAAGAGGTCGACATGGCTGGGAGCGCCGTTTTGGAAGAGGTAGATGACGTGCTTGGCTTTGGGTGGGAAGGTGAGGAAGGAGGGTTGAGTAGCAGCGGGGGCGGCGAAGAGGTCGGTGGTGAAGAGCTGGGAGAGGGCGGCGGCGCCGATGCCGGTGGCGGTGCGGCCGAGGAGGGCTCGGCGGGTGATGTGCAGGCGGTTGGCGGTGAGTGGATTCATATTAGCTTCCGATCAGAAGAAATACGGTATTAGCCACAGATGGGGCACAGATGAACACAGATGAAGGCAAATGCAAATACTGATTGTATTTTCTTTTATCTGTGTTCATCTGTGCCCTATCTGTGGCTAAATAATCTTTTTCATTCCTTGGTGAGAGTTTCATCCAGATTGAGAAGCGTGAGGCAAAGTGTGGTGTAGGCGGCATGGGTGGAGGGATCTAATTTGGAGTTGCGTTTGGATTCGCCGATGGAGAGAAGCTTGAGGGCGTCGGGTTGGTCCTGCGTGTAATGGGCAGTGAGAGATTGCAACGAAGGGAGCAGGACGCTGAGTTCTTTGTCGGTGGGGGGGCGGCAGAGGAGGAGCTTGTAGGCGTAGGCGATGCGATCACTCGGGGTGGTGGCGGGGGATTCGAGGACGCGCTGGGCCATGGTGCGGGCGGCTTCGATGAAGGTGGGGTCGTTGAGGGTGGTCAAAGCGTGCAGGGGGGTGTTGGTGCGGCTGGGGCGGACGACGCAGTTGGAACGGGAAGAGGAGTCGAAGAATTCGGTTGGGCCGACGATGCGGCGCCAGAAGGTGTAGAGGCCGCGGCGGTAGAGAGAGGGGCCGTGGTCCTGGACGAATTTGATTTCGTTGAAGGTGGCTTCTTCCCAGATGCCGGGGGGTTGGTAGGGGTTGACGGGTGGGCCGCCGATTTGTTCGACGAGGAGGCCGCTGGCGGCGAGGGCCTGATCGCGGAGGATGACGGAGGGGAGGCGGAAGCGCGGGGCGCGTTCGAGCAGGCGGTCCTCGGGGTCGCGTTCCTGGAGTTCAGCGGAGGTTTTGGAGGATTGGCGGTAGGCGGCGCTGGTGACGAGGAGGCGCTGGATGCGTTTGACGTCCCAGTTGTGGGTGCGGAAGTCGACGGCGAGGTAATCCAAGAGGGGTTGGTTGGAAGGGGGTTCGCCTTGCAGGCCGAAGTCTTCGGAGGTTTTGACCAGGCCGACGCCGAAGAATTGTTGCCAGTAGCGATTGACGGTAACGCGGGCGGTGAGAGGGTTGGTGGGTGAGGTCAGGAAGTGGGCGAGGTCGAGGCGGTTTAATTGCGGATTGCGGATTGCGGATTGCGGAATGGAAGAAGGTTGGGAA
>DASRRR010000002.1:0-3386 GCA_035656825.1 Tepidisphaeraceae bacterium
CTCCTCTTCGCCATCCACCCCGTCAACGTCATGTCCGTCGGCTGGATCTCCGAACGCAAAAATACCCTCTCCCTCCTCCTCTACCTCGCCTCCATCCGCACCTACCTCGCCGCCTTCCCTGACACCCTTCTGCCACAGCCCCACGCCCGCAATCATCCCCGAATCCTCTACGCTCTCTCCATCTTCTTCTTCCTCCTCGCCCTCCTCTCCAAATCCTCCATCATTATGCTCCCCCTCATTCTCCTTCTCCTCACCTGGCAGCAGCGCGGCCAAATCACCCGCCGCACCCTCCTCCGCATCACCCCCTTCCTCTTCGCCTCCGCTATCAGCGCCCTTGTAACCATCTGGTTCCAACACCACCGCGCTATGGCCGGCCTCTCCATTCCTCACCTCGGCTTCCCCGCCCGCCTCGCCCGAGCCGGCTGGATCCCTTTCTTCTACCTCTCCAAAGCCCTCTGCCCCATCCAACTCTCCCCCATCTACCCCCCATGGCGCGACCACGGCCTCATCTCCTACCTCCCCGCTTTCACCCTCCTCCTCACCCTCTTCATCCTCTGGCGCACGCGGAATCGCATCGGCCGCGCCCCCCTCGCCGCCCTCCTCTACTTCCTCCTCAGCCTCGCCCCCGTCGCCGGCTTCATCGACATGGCCTTCATGCAATACTCCCCCGTCTCCGACCACTTCCAATACGTCGCCCTCATCGGCATCCTCACTTTCCTCGCCGCCTCCCTCACCCATCTCAAACATCGCCACCCCCGCACCGGCAATCTCATCACCCTCCTCCTCGTCTCCTTCTTCTCCTTCACCGCCTACACCCAGGCCCACATCTACCACGACGAACATTCCTTCTGGCAAGCCGCCGTCTCCCGCAACCCTGCCAGCCCCCAAGCCCAATACAACCTCGGCACCGTCCTCCAAAGCGAAGGCCAAAACGATCAAGCCATCGCCTGCTACCGCCGCGCCACCACCCTCGACCCCCACTGCGCCGACGCCCATAGCAACCTCGGCCTCCTCCTCACCCGCGCCGGCTCATTCCCCGAAGGCACCGCCGAACTCCGCCAAGCCCTCGCCGACAAACCCGACGCCACCGCCTATCGCAATCTCTCCCTCGCCCTCATCACCACTCCCCAATGGCAAGAAGCCATCTCTCTCCTCGAACATGCCGTCCACCTCGAGCCCAACGACTCCGAACTTCATTCCCTCCTCGGCGCCGCCTACTCCTCTCACTCCCTCTACCCCCAAGCCATCTCCGAAGCCCGCCAATCCGCCAACCTATCCCCGAAAAATCCCACCCGCCTCAACGACCTCGCCTGGCTTCTCGCCACCCAGCCCACCCCCCTACCCAGCGACCGCCCCCAAGCCGTCCAATACGCCCAGCAAGCCTGCCTCCTCACCCACTATCAGGACCCCGCCATCCTAGACACCCTCGCCGTCGCCTACCACGCCAACGGCCAAACCCCCGAAGCCCTCACCACCGAATCCCAAGCGCTCACCCTCGCCCAATCCAACCCCTCCCAACATCCCCTCATCCAGGAACTAACCACCCACCTAAACCAATTTCGCTCTCCGCCATCTCATTAACCCCACCCCGAACAACACCAATAACCATCCTCCGAAGCCAGGTTCAGGCACAAACGTAATCGTCAATATTGCAGCGGATGGCTGCTTTTCAAAGAGGCCAAAATAGCCACTCGTATCAACCATATTTGTTACCGAGTCCGGAGAAAGACGAAGAAAAACATACTGCCCGCTCCCGTTGTCATAAGCATCGTTGAGATACTGAACAAGGGTTGCATCCGCCGTCAATCCCGTCGAAACGATTGACGGATAAATGAAGTTGCGCGTGACAACAGTAGGAGTTAAAAAATTGTCCTGCACCCCCAGTGCTGTCGAGTCACCCCCATACGCTCCGCCATAATAATCGCTCGTCAAAACCTGTGGCGTCGATCGCGGACTCAACGCATATAAATCCCCATTGAAAGTCGGTGTCACACCATATGGTTGATAACCATCACTAGCCGTTCGCGTCATGCTCACTGTAAACGACGCGCTCGATACCTTCTGATCCGAACTTTTCGCCGGCAGCTTAAATACGCATACGGCTGCCCATGGCTCCAGCTTCCCCGTCCAATCGTTTTCAAAGCCTACGTCGGCGAGTGTAGAATACGGATTTCGAACCACCAAATCCGCAGAAGCGATCCCACTGTCTGTTAATCGTTGTAATTGCACTGCGCTGGCGGTGTGATCAGTCAGCGCGACAAATATGGATAAGACGAGGACCAAAAGACCAAGGCGATTTTTCATGGGGGCTCCGACGAAATATACGCGCTGTCCAGCTTGCTGGGAAAACGTAGGTCGGAAGCCGTGGGATTTGTCTTGGTTTTTATCTCTTTTCGATGAGTTTCTGCTGTTTTGCGCCGGGTTTGGGAGAGTTGGGCGAAGTTATGCCGCCAGCGGTTGAGTGGAGAGATAAAGCGAGAGCATGCCGCGGTCCATTTCGTCCATATCTACAAGCCGGCCAGAGATTTCGGATTCGCCTTTTTCATCCGCCGACACGCGGGCAACCGCCATCCAACCGACCCATTCCCGGCGCGGGACCAGCGTTTCGCCGGTGCGGCCGACGAAGGCGGAGATGCCGGCGAAGTTCGGAAGTTCAAGCCGGACACGGATTTGCTGATCGGGGCGCACATTGGCGTCGGCGCTGCGGAGACGCAGGCCACCCGCCGAGATGTCAACCAATTTCCCCAGCGATTTCCCACCCCGGCCATCGAAGCGTTCGACGCTAAGTCCTTGCTGCTCAAGGTCATGACGGCGATGCTCGCGGCGTTCCAACCAGGAGCCGGGACCGGCAATCTTCATATTCCCGTATTCAATTTCCTCGTTCATGGCCTGCTCCTCTGTTAAGATGGGTAAGATTCGTTGGGTACTTTCCTACTATCGGCAAGGGGAAACCCGAGCTTGTGTTAAAATGGGTATTTTGGGAGGATTGTGAAGAGATTGGATTATTGGACGGGTGTGATAGAGTAGGAAATGTGTCACGAGTCTTGTTGCTGCTTGTGTTTATGATTTGGATGGCATGGTCGCCGACCGCGCCGGGGGGGGGTGCCGGGACTTTACGGGGGATGGGGGTAAACTTACGGGGGGCGAAGGAAAGTGACACGATTCTCTTCATTTCTGGGTACATTTTGCTGGTATTTTGCATGGGTTTATGGAGCCGCTGGCTGGCGCGGCGGGTGGATTCAAGAAACTTGCATCGATCGGTGCGGAAGTTTCATCTGGTAATGGAGGGAGCGCGGTGGCTGGTGCCGGGGTGGTTCGCGGTGGGGGTGATGGTTTTGGGTTGGCAGGGGGTGGTGTATGGGGCGCTGGGGTGGCGGGGGTCGGGG
>DASRRR010000003.1:0-27223 GCA_035656825.1 Tepidisphaeraceae bacterium
ACCTCCTTCACATTCTCCACCCACTGACTCTTCTCTTCCGCCACAAAATTCACCACCAGCCGCGCCCCCGCCAATATCTTCCTCACCCCCTCCGGCAATTTCTCTATGTCCCCAAACAAATGCCCCCACCCCCCTTCCACATCCCGGCTCTCCACCCCCAGCACCCGCTCCGCTAGCTTCCCCTTCTCACTCGCCGCCACATAAAACACCCGGCTCTGCGCATGCACGCGCCCCACCGCTATCGCCATCGGCCAAGACAACACAAAATCCCCCAGCGCCCCCGAATGAAAAATCAACACATTCCGCCTGATCGTCCCCGGCTGCTTCATTCTTCTGATTCCTCTATCCACCCGCCGCCCAGAACAATATCCCCATCATACAACACCACCGCCTGCCCCGGCGTCACCGCCGACTGCTTCTCCTCAAACCGCACCCGCATCTCCTCCCCGATCACCTCCGCCACCGCCTCTACCGGCTGATGATTATACCGAATCTTCGCGCTGCACTTCACTTCCCCACCCCCCGCGCGCAATCGCGAACTCAGCAAATTCAACTGCTTCGCCCGCAATCCCCCACGCAACAAATCTTCCTTCTCCCCCACCACCACCTGATTCGTCTCCGCATCAATATCCACCACATAAATTGGATACCCCAACGCCACCCCAAGCCCCTTACGCTGCCCGACCGTAAACTGCTGATGCCCATCATGCTCCCCGATCTTCTCCCCGCGCACCGTCACAAACGCCCCCGCGCGAAACCGCTCCGGCGTCCGCCTCCGCACCAGCCCCGCATAATCCTGGTTCGGCACAAAACAAATCTCCTGCGAATCCGGCTTATTAAACACCGGCAATTTCAACTCCTCCGCAATCGCTCTCACCTCATGCTTCTCATACCCCCCCACCGGCAGCAGCGTATGCTCCATCGCCTCCCGCCCCATTCCAAACAGCACATACGACTGATCCTTCTTATGATCGAGTCCGCGCATCAGCGCCTTCTCCCCCGTTAGCGCATCCACCCCCACCCGCGCATAATGCCCCGACGCCACAAACTCCGCCCCCACCGCCTTCGCATAACTCGCCAACTTCCCAAACTTGAGCCAGTCATTGCACCGCACACAAGGATTAGGCGTCCTCCCCCGATTGTACTCCTCGACAAAATATTCAATCACCCGCCCAAAATCCTTCTCAAAATTCAGCACATAAAAAGGCACATCCAACATCCCCGCCACCCGCCGAGCATCCGCCGCATCCAGCACAGAACAACACCCCTGCTTCCCCTTACTCGCCGAATCACAAACCTCTCCTCCCTGCGCCTCCTTCGCCTCCACCCCCTCCGGCGACCCGAGCCGCATAAAACACCCCATCACCTCATACCCCTCCCGCTTCAACAGCGCCGCCGCCACCGAGGAATCCACCCCCCCACTCATCGCCACCACAACTTTTTTCTTCTTCGTGTCCATCTTCGTGTCTTCGTGTCATCGTGGTTGCATTTGAGCCTGATCAAAACGCCTTCAACAAAAGCTTCACCACTTTATGCAGCCCACTGCGCGCATTCCCAATAAACTGCTGGAATACTTTATTCGATACCAGCATAAATTCCTCCATTGACCCCAGTCTTTGCCGCGTCATCCGCACCGCCTCCTCTTTCGCGGCCCCCTTCCCGATCGCCGATTCCTCCAGCATTTCCCGGCATTGCCGAATCGTCTCCAGCACCGGATCCATCTCCCGGCGTTTCCTTTCCGCAATAATCATCGAAAAAATCTCCCATACATCCGACAAACTCTCAAAATACTCCCGCCTCTCCCCGCGCCGGTGATTCCGCCGAATGATCCCCCATTCGCACAGCGCCCGCAAATTCATGCTCGCGTTCCCCCGGCTGATATTCAGCCGTTCCATCACCTCATCGGCCGACAACGGCAGCGCCACGATGTACAACAGCGCATGAATCTCCGCCATCGTCCGGTTAATCCCCCACGTCTGCCCCATCTCCCCCCAGCGGCGGATAAACAAATCCTGGGCCAGCCGCAATTGCTGATTGACCGGCTCGGCAATCTCCGTCGTCATATCCTACCTTTCAGAAATTACTGAAAGTATGGTATGACGATGACCGTGGCATCGTCAAGCCTTCTTCACACCAGCACTGCTCGATAATTCTCAATCATCTTCGCCAACCCCTCTTTCCGCGGCACCACCGGCGTCCACCCCAGCACCTGCTTGGCCCGCGTAATATCCGGACACCTCACCCGCGGATCATCCGGGGGCATCGGCAAAAACTCCACCTTGCTCTTCGAACCCGTCAGCTCAATGATCTCCCGCGCAATCTGCAAAATCGTCACTTCATCCGGATTCCCCAAATTGATCGGCTCAATAAAATCCCCCTCCATCACCAAATTAATCCCCCGCACCAGATCCGACACATAACACAAACTCCGCGTCTGCTTCCCCTCCCCAAACACCGTGATCGGCTCATTATTCAGCGCCTGCCGAATGAAACTGATCACCACCCGCCCATCATAAGGGTCCATCCGCGGCCCATACGTATTGAATATCCGAATGATCCGTGTATCCGCCCCGCGCTCCCGATGATACGCCATCGTGCACGCCTCGCTGAATCGCTTGGCCTCGTCATACATGCTGCGCAGCCCGATCGGATTGACGTTCCCCCAATACTCCTCGCGCTGCGGATTGACCGCCGGGTCCCCGTAACATTCGCTCGTCGACGCCATCAAAAACCGCGCCCCCTTCTCAATCGCCAGTTCCAGAAGATTCCATGTCCCCTGGCTGTTCACCTTCATCGTCGCGACCTGGTGCTTCACATACCCGATCGGCGACGCCGGCGACGCCATGTGATAAATCCGGTCAATCGCCCCATCCACCTTCACCGCATCAATCACATCATGCTTGATGAGCCGATACTTCGCATTCCCCTTCAAATGCGCAACGTTCGATTCTTTCCCCGTAATGAAATTATCCACCCCGACAACCTCATGCCCCTGCCCGAGCAGCAAATCCGTCAGATGCGATCCCAAAAAACCGGCCGCGCCCGAAATCAACACACGCATATTTCAACTTCCCATCTCTACTAATCCGAAAACCGGAACCGGATGATCGTCAGGATCGCCTTGATTCCGTCTTTCCACGTAATCTTTTTTCCCTCCTCATAACTTCGGCCATAATACGCCACCCCTACTTCATAAATCCTCAATCTCGGCCTCATTTTCGCAATTTTCGCCGTTATCTCAGGCTCAAATCCGAACCGATTGCACTTAATTGTGATCGCCTGCAATATCGGACGTCTAAACACCTTGTAACAAACCTCCATGTCCGTCAGGTTCAAATTCGTAAACAAGTTGCTCATCATCGTCAAAAACCGATTCCCCAGCGTGTGATAGTAATACAACACACGATGCGGCTCCCCGATAAACCGGCTCCCATACACCACATCCGCCTTCCCCTCCACGATCGGCATCAGCAACTTCACATAGTCATTCGGATCATACTCCAAATCCGCATCCTGAATCAGCACCACTTCCCCCGTCGCCAGCTTAAACCCGTCCCGCAGCGCCGCCCCTTTTCCTTCATTCACCGGCTTATGCTGAATCTGAAAACGCACCCCCGGGAACAACCCCGCCAGTTCATCCAGCTTCTTCCCAGTCCCATCCTTTGAGCAATCGTTCACACAAATAATTTCCCGCGTCACCCCCTCTGGCAGTGGCGCTCGCACCACCAGCCCCACCAGGTGCTGCACCGTCTTCTCTTCGTTATAGACCGGAATGACGATTGACACCGTCTTCACGGCCTCCCCGCCGCCATGCATGGAGTCCTCGCTGCTCATCACCGCCACTTTTTCATTCAACTGCGACAAAAGTCACCTTTTTCTATGACAAATAGACCTTGCAATGTAACGCTCTGCCCGTCAAACGCCAAACCGCCTCCTCAATCATAAGCCCTTCTTCATCTCCTGCTCCACCGCCGGCGACACATAAACGTAATCTCCAATCCCCTCCGCATTTACCCATTCCTTAAACGCCTTCCCCAATCCCGCCGGCGGTTTCCCATTGCTCGCCGCCCGCCACAATACCACCCCTCCCTCTTTGGCAAATGCCTCCACCACATCCTGCACCCCAAACACAGGCGACCCATGCACAATCCGAACATCAAAACGCCGTTCCGGATAACTCGCTCGCGTTCCGCAAATAAACCAGCGCCGCATATTCCCGCGCTCCTGCACCAGGTTCTCCTCCGACATCGCCCCCGGCAAATCCGCCGCATCCATCCCAAATCGCGTCAACCCGGACTCAAACTTCTTCCGCCACGCCGCATCATCCGTCACTTCCCCCCACAACACCCGCGCACTCTCCGCCGTCGGCAGCGGATTCTTCAGCGCTCGTTCCACATACAACCTCGTTCCCGCCGGCACATTCGCCACGATCCAATCCAGCCCGGCGTTCCCCACGTCATATCGCGATCGCCGCTCCGAAATCTCCCGCTCCGCCTGCACCAGCGGACACAATACCACTACCACGGCAATCGCCAGCGCGACCTGCTTCGACCGCTCCGACAACGCCCGCATCGCCAGCACCCCCGCCGGTATCAGCGCCACCATCACATATCCCTTATGATGCAATCCAAATCCCGTCGACTTCACCACCGTCACAATCAATCCTAGCGCAATCACCAGCCCCACCCGCGCCCGCAGCGTCTGCATCCGATTTCCCATCGGCAGCATCCCCGCCAGAAATGCCACAGCCACCAGCGCTAATCCCTGCCCGATCGCAAAGTCCCGCACCGTCGTCCGCCACGGCGTCGCCCCTCCCACCGGCGTCGAAAACTGAATCGTCGCGATCGCCCGCAAATTCCCCGGCAAATTCGTCAACAGCCACGGCGCCGTCACCACCATCATCCCCGCCGTCCACAATGCCAATTTCCCCACAACCTTCCATCCCGCCTCCCGCTCCGGCCTCTCCCAGAATTCCCACAGCACCAGCGGCACCAGCGCCAACATCTCCACCCGCGTTCCAATCGCCAGCCCCAACAACACCGCCGTCCACCCTGCCCGCCCGCGCACCGCCGTCCCTGCCGCACATAACGCCATAATCCCCAGACACCACGCCTGAGAATACGGCCGAGACATCGAAGCATATTCCACAAACAACGGCAGCCACGCCGCCAACCCACCCGCTACAATCCCACCCCCCAGCCCGGCACGATACGCCCCATATCGATACGCCGCATACACCGCGCCCAGCGACATCAACAGATTGCACCCCAAAATAAAACCATGCATCCCGCTCAGATCACGGTAATTATCAAACAGCGCCTGATTCATCCCCACGAACGGCCGCAACCTCATATCCGTCCCCACCCCCTCCGCATGCGGCCGAACAATATTCTTCACTACCCCCGCCATCCCATACATCCACCCTTCCCATATCTGCACCCCGCCCGGCGCCGCCTTATAACCCGGCGTTACTCCCTCCACCAAGCACAAACTCGAATCCAGATACCCCGCCTCATCTACATCCCGCGTCTCATACCGATGCGGCCAATTCCCCACCCGCAACACCATCCCCACCGCCAACAACACCAGCAGCGCAGGCCAATACCACGACCGTCGTCCGAACTCCATATCCACACTCCCTAATCGGCAATTTGCTTTTCCAACTTGATGGTAAGCACTTGCCCCTTATAGAAAAGCCCATTGCCGAACCATTCTGCACCTTGACCCAACTTTTCCCCACACATACAGTTACATCGCTGTCGGCCACAGCCGTCCCCAGGAGCACTCCCATGTCCATCCAGATGGAGCTTTCGCGCATCATCATCAGTGAAATGGCCGACCGTCAAATTATCGAACTCAAAGAGGTCGACGGCGAACGCCGCTTCCCCATCGTCATCGGCTCCGGTGAAGCGTACGCCATCGATCGCCGCCTCAAAGGCAAAATCTCCCAGCGCCCCCTCACCCACGACCTCCTGGCCAACACCATCGAAGCCATGGGCGGCTCCCTCGAACGCATCGAAATCACCAACCTGCAAAACGCCACCTTCTTCGCCACTCTTCACATCCGCCTCAACGGAAAACTCATCGAAGTCGATTCCCGCCCCTCCGACGCCATCGCCCTCGGCGTCGCAACCAACGTCCCCATCTACGTCGCCGAGCAGGTCCTCAACGACGCCTGCCGCTCTTAAAAGCCGCACGATTAAGCACTTTCACGCCTGCTTCACCCCCCCTGCTCATTTCACACTCACCACAAACCCCATAAATCCCCGGAAAATCCCCTTTTTCCCGCTGGCACATCGATTGTTATGAAACATCCACCGCCCAGCGCTCCCAAAGGTTTTCATCATGATTCGCCTTGCCAATGCCCCGGTCCCTGTTCTCCGTTCCACTCCATCCGATGGCGACATCGACTGGACCTCATGGATCCGCCGCGCCGATCGTAAACGCCGTCTCGTCATCCGCCCCCGCGCCGTCCTCTTCCCCACCGACTATTTCTGCGAAGCCACTTATTCCAGCTTTGCACTGGCCGACATGAACATCGTCCCCGCCCAGGTTGCCGAAGCTGTCGACGCCTGCTCCACGCGCCGCACATTCCGTTCGCGCCAAAACCAGCGTATCCGCAATCACATCGCCATCCTGCATCAGATCGAATCGATCCTCGAATTCCGCCGCCACCTTTCTGTTGACACCATCCTGCGCTGGTACACTTCCATCTCCTGCGGCCTATCCACCTATCCCCTCGATTCCTCCGTCATCTCCCGCCTCAACAATATCACCTGCGAAATCTCCACCCCCCAGCCGCGCCTGCGCCGCGCCATCACGCAAGTGGCCACGCTTCACCTCACGCTCCTTGCCGACCCCATCTTCCCCGCCTTCAACTCCATCCTCGCGCGCCTCCTCCTGCGCTATCACCTCGGCCGCCACTCTCTCCCTCCCGTCACCTTCGACCCCGCCACCGATCGCCCCGCGCTGAACGCATCCCTGCCGCGTTTCCTCCCCCTCTTCCTCGACCGCCTCGAATCCTCCCTCGACGCCGTCAAAAACTAACCGTTACTTCCCGCGCGTCGCCTTTTTCACCTTATGGTGAATCTTCGGCGTCACGTGAAACGTCGCCACGCTCGTCCCCACCTTCCGATCCCTCTCCCCCGGCACCGATACCTGCTGCAATATCTCCAAATCCAGCGTCACATTAAATTCCCCCCCCGCCGCCACCAGCCCCTTCAAATCCTCCCGCGTCGTCATCCGATACACCGCCGGCCCATAGCACGGCCTCAAAAACTTATACTCCAAATGCTTACACACCACCGTGTAATCCGCCCCCACCACTCCAAACACATACATCCCCCCCGCGATCTCCGAGTTTGCCAATAATGCCCCGCCCGCCATGGCGCGATACCAATTCCGATTAAATCGCCGAAACGGCAAAATAGCCTGAAACGTCTTGGCGTCTATCTGCCGCATCTTAATGCCGCTGAAAAACGCATAAGGCAGCCAGATCAGCGAACAGACCCGATGCCAGAAATTATCCCGCACCGACAACGCCGACACAAACGCCTCGACCTTGTCGAACCAAGTCTTCTTCGCATCATCCGGCAGCCTCCCCGGCTTCCCCTTGAACACCGGCGCCGCCGCCGGCCAAGGATTGTCGCCTACCGACAATGTATTCGGGTGATCCATATCACTCATACGAGTTCCACAACAAAAAGCTCGCGCCGAATTCCCATCTGCCCCGCACTCTACCTCACCAATCGCTGTTTTGACACTTCCTTTATATCCCAGTACATTCCCCCCTCCCATTTTTGGAGATAATCATGGCTGAACCGCTCAAAATGATCTACGAAAAAGACGCCCCCCTCGATGGCCTTAAAGGCAAAACCGTCGCCATCATCGGCTTCGGTTCCCAAGGTCACGCCCACGCCCAGAACATGCGCGACAGCGGCCTCAAGGTCATCGTCGCCAACCGCCCCGACTCCCCCAACGGCCGCCTCGCCAAAGAAGTCGGCTTCAGCCCCATGTCCGTCGAAGACGCCGTCAAACAAGGTGATCTCCTGATCATCACCCTCCCCGACGAAGTCCAACCCGAAGTCTACAACAAGTCCATCGCCCCCCACCTCAAAGCCGGCCAAACCCTCGGTGCCACCCACGGCTTCAACATCCACTTCAAAACCATCGTCCCCCCAAAAGACGTCGACGTCATCCTCGTCGCCCCCAAAGGCCCGGGTCACCTCGTCCGCTCTGAATTCGTCAAAGGCGGCGGCGTCCCCTGTCTGCTCGCCGTCCACCAAGACGCCACCGGCAACGCCCGCAAAACCGCCCTCGCCTGGGCCAACGGCGTCGGTGGCGCTCGCTCCGGCATCATCGAAACCAACTTCAAAAACGAATGCGAAACCGACCTCTTCGGCGAACAAGCCGTCCTCTGCGGCGGTCTCTCCGCCCTCATCAAAGCCGGTTTTGAAACCCTCACCGAAGCCGGCTACCCCCCCGAAATGGCCTACTTCGAATGCGTCCATGAAGTCAAACTCATCGTCGACCTCATCTATCAAGGCGGCCTCGACTACATGCGCTACTCCATCTCCAACACCGCCGAATGGGGCGACCTCGTCACCGGCCCGCGCATGATCACTGCCGAAACCAAAAAGGAAATGAAGAAAGTCCTCACCGAAATCCAGGACGGCACCTTCGCCAAAAACTTCCGCGCCGAATACGAAGGCGGCTTCAAAAACTTCAAACGCCTCTACGAAGCCGACAACAACCACCCCGTCGAAGTCACCGGCCGCAAACTCCGCAAACTCATGCCCTGGCTCAACGCCAAAGAACCCCCGAAGGCTTAACCCTCTTTTGTAATCAAAATCACCAAAAAACCCTCATTTTTTGAGGGTTTTTCTATTTTCCTTACAAACATTTGCCTAAATAATAAATCGTTCTTGCCAATCGAAAATGCTGTGGCATATTCCTCTTATCGGCTCATCCCGATGGCTCAATCTTTTTGATTTTGGTCTGTCAGACCATCAATTGATCCATCCCATTTGTCCGTAGCCGATCAATCCTCAGGAGGGTTTCATAATGCGTCGTATGCTTCTCGCGGCCGCTATCGCGGCTGTCGCTGGTCTTTCTACCGCCACATTCTCCCACGCCGAAACGCTCGGCACCTCTTCCAATGTCAGCCTCGACATCCACTACAACGGCACCGGCCCCGAAGTCCCCTCCAACATCTCCTACAGCACCATCTCCGGCGCGCCCTTCTCCTTCTCCACCGCCGGCTTCATCAGCCCCTATGCCCTCTTTCAATCCAGCCCGACACAACCCTTCACTCTCAACCTCGTCCTCAACACCCCCACCAACACAGGCGCCGCCCCCGCCCCCGTCAAAGCCTCCAACGGCAACACCCACGGCGTCGTGACCCAGGTCAACGCCGACTGGGCCATCACCGACTCCAGTTTCGGCACCATCGGCAATAGCGTCTTCCGCGGCGGTACCGGCACTGGCTCCTCCATCTCCTTCACCGAAACCGTCACCCCCACCCCCACCGGCTTCCACCTCGAACTCACCGGCTCACTCGCCACCGATGGCAAAATCCACTGGGCCACCTCCACCGGCGGCAACCTCGACGGCACCACCAACCTCAACACCACTCCCGAACTCTACCTCCCCAACGACGGCAACATCTACTTCGACGGCTCCTTCGACTACGTCACCGCCGATGACCACACCCCCGGCCTCGACGTCTACAACGGCACCGTCACCCTCGCCACCACCCCCTTCGCCACCGCCGTCCCCGTCCCCGCCGCCGCTCCCGTCGGCGTTGTCCTCCTCGCCAGCCTCGGACTGGTCCGCCGCCTCCGCCGCTCTGTCGCCTAATTCATCCTCCTCTAAATCCATCCGCAGGGCGGACCCCAAAAGGTCCGCCCTGCGGCTTTTTACACGCACTCTTTTCATCCTCACCCATTTTCACGCTATAATAAAAGCATGACGACCCTCGCCGAAATCGAGGCTGCTGTTGAAGCACTTCCCCCTGACCAAAAACAGCAATTGCTGCTATTCCTCACCGCTGGAATGCGCGCTCAAGGTGTCCCCCTCCCACGGCCGCACAAATTCTCAAGTGCTCAGATCAACAAATGGATCGTCCAAGATGAATCCGACATGCGGCGATTCCGTGAGGGTGAGTGAAACTCTTCCTTGATACTTCAGTCCTTCTCGCAGCATGTGGCTCAGCCACCGGTGCATCTCGAGAAATTTTCACCCGGGCTCATGCCAACGCATGGGAACTCATTTCCACGCCATACGTCCTGCACGAAGTTCATCGCAATCTCGAAGAGCTACCGTTATCAGCCAGTACCTCATGGATGATGCTTAAACCCGCCCTGCAATTCCACGATGACATTTTCACTCTCGACCGGCCCGCCATATTTCAGCCTTCAAAGGACCGTCCTATTCTTTTTTCCGCTCTGGCATGGGCCGAAATCCTACTGACTTTAGACGAAGATGATTTCGGTCCATTAATGCGACAACCGTTTTATGGCCTTCTGGTATTCCGCCCCGGTGTCTTCCTCGAATCAGAGCGAGCTGCCCATCGCCTGCTGTAATGTTCGCTGCGACACCGCAAACTTTTCTCACTACAATCCCCGCAAGTAATGAGTGAACAATCCCCGCATCCACCCTCTCCCCAAAAGATACACAATCCAGACGCGCTTTTAGCTCGTCTCGACTCCTGTATGCTCCGCGACCGTCCCAAATTCCGCGCACGCCTCCGCAACATCGAACATCTCTACGGCCCAGCCCTCCAGCGTGCCCTGACCGAAATATCCGCCGACATTGACCACTCCGCCTCGCGCCGCTCCTTCCGCGAAGCCAATCTACCCCGCCCCACCAACCCCCTCACCCTCCCCGTCACCGAGCGCCGCGACGAAATCGCCGCCGCCATCCGCGACCACCAAGTCCTCATCCTCTGCGGCGAAACCGGTTCCGGTAAAACCACCCAACTCCCCAAAATCTGCCTCGAACTCGGCCGCGGCGTCTCCGGTCTCATCGGCCACACCCAACCCCGCCGCATCGCCGCCCGCGCCGTCGCTACCCGCATCGCGCAAGAACTTCACTCCCCCCTCGGCCAAGCCGTCGGCTACAAGGTCCGCTTCAACGAGCAAGTCGCCGAAGACACCTACATCAAACTCATGACCGACGGCATTCTCCTTGCCGAAACCCAATCCGACCGCCTCCTCACCCAGTACGACACGATCATCATCGACGAAGCCCACGAACGCTCCCTCAACATCGACTTCCTCCTCGGCTACCTCAAACAACTCCTCCCCCAGCGCCCCGACCTCAAACTCATCATCACCAGCGCCACCATCGACCCCGCCAGCTTTAGCCGCCACTTCAACAACGCCCCCATGCTCACCATCTCCGGCCGAACCTACCCCGTCGAAACCCTCTATCACCCCCCCACCGCCGAAGACCCCGAAGAAGAAGACCTCACCCAAATCGACGCCATCCTCCGCGCCGTCCACGAACTCCCTCGCTCTGACAACGGCGACATCCTCATCTTCCTCTCCGGCGAACGAGAAATCCGCGAAACCGCCGAAGCCCTTGAGGAAGCCAAATTTCCCCAAACCGAAATCCTCCCCCTCTACGCCCGCCTCTCCCCCGAAGAGCAGATGCGCATCTTCCAATCCCACCGCACCCGCCGCATCGTCCTCGCCACCAACGTCGCCGAAACTTCCTTAACCGTCCCCGGCATCCGCTACGTCATCGACCCCGGCCACGCCCGCATCTCCCGCTACGCCCCGCGCACCAAAGTCCAGCGCCTCCCCATCGAAAAAATCTCCCAAGCCTCCGCCAACCAGCGTCAAGGCCGCTGCGGCCGCGTCGCCGAAGGCGTCTGCATCCGCCTCTACTCCGAACAAGACTTCCTCTCCCGCCCCGAATTCACCGACCCCGAAATCCTCCGCACCAACCTCGCCAGCGTCATCCTCCAGATGAAATCCCTCCGCCTCGGCGACATCATGGACTTCCCCTTCCTCCAGCCCCCCGACTACCGCATGATCCGCGACGGCTACGCCACTCTCCACGAACTCGGCGCCATCGACGAGCAAAACGAACTCACCCCCATCGGCCGCTCCCTCGCCCGTCTCCCCATCGACCCAAAACTAGGCCGCATGATCCTCGCCTCCCACGACGAATCCTGCCTCGAAGAAGTCCTCATCATCGCCGCCGCCCTCTCCGTTCAAGACCCCCGCGAACGTCCTCACGACAAACAAGAACAATCCGACGAATCCCACAAAAAATTCCAGGACGAAAACTCCGACTTCATCACCTACCTCAACCTCTGGCGTTGGTTCCTCAACTACTCCCGCGAACTCTCCAGCAGCCAGCTCCGCAAACACTGCAAACAAAACTTCCTCTCCTACACCCGCCTCCGCGAATGGCAGGACATCCACCGCCAACTCTACCAACTCAGCAAATCCACCCTCCAGGAACAACGCGAATCCCGCCGCCATTCCCCCAATCCCCGTCCCCGCCAAAAACAATTTTCCTCTCCCCCACGGACCACGGACCACTGACCACGGACCTTCCTCATGTTCGAACCCAAAAAACCCCTCTCCCCCCACAAATTCGACGCCATCCACCGCGCCCTCCTCACCGGTCTGATCTCCAACGTCGGCCAAAAAACCGACCCCGTCGAATACACCGGACTCCGCGGCTCCAAATTCAACATCCACCCCTCCTCCGCACTCTTCACCGCCAAACCCTCCTGGATCACCTCCGCCGAACTCGTCGAAACCACCCGCCTCTACGCCCGCACCGTCTCGCGCATCTCCCCGCAGTGGATCGAGCGTGCCGCCGACCACCTCGTCAAACGCCTCTACACCGACCCCCACTGGCACAAAGACTCGGCACGCGTCCTCGCCCACGAAAAAGTCACGCTCTATTCCCTCCTCCTCGTCCCCCGCCGCACCATCCACTACGGCCCACTCTTCCCCGAACCCTCCCGCGACCTCTTCATTCTCCACGCCCTCGTCCAAGGCCAATTCCGCACCGACGCCCCCTTCTTCGCCCACAACGAATCCCTCAAACAACAAGCCCTCACCCTGGAAGCCAAAACCCGCCGCCCCGGCGAATTCCTCGCTACCCCTCAATCCCGCGTCGCCTTCTACAACGCCCGAATCCTCCAGGGAATCTTCTCCGGCGAAACCTTCGAATCCTGGTACCACCCCACCCGCCGCAACCAACCCCGACTCCTCTTCATGCAACCCCACGACATCCTCACCCCCGCCGCCAGCACAATTCCCCAAGACCAATACCCCGATCACTTCGAACTCGACCAGCTCCCCTTCAAACTCGAGTACCACCTCGACCCCGGCGGCCCCCTCGACGGCATTACCGCAATCATCCCCCTCGCCATCCTCAACCAAATTCCCAAAGAACCCTTCGAGTGGCTCGTCCCCGGCTTCCTCCTCGAAAAAATCACCTCCCTCATCCGCTCCCTCCCCAAACCCCTCCGTATCCCCTTCGTCCCCATCCCCGAAACCGCCGAGCGCATCTCCCGCGAAATCAAATTCCGCGCCGAGCCTCTTCTCCACTCCCTCGCCCACCACCTCGGCAAAATCACCGGCACTTCCCTCCCCCCCTCCTCCTTCAACCCCTCCGAACTCCCCGCCTACCTCCACATGAACTTCCGCATTATCGACGACGCCAACAAAACCATCGCCCAAGGCCGCGACCTCGACTCCCTCCGCAAATCCCTCCGCATCGAAGCCCGCCACTCCTTCTCCTCCGCCCCCGACCCGCGCTACCACAAAGACAACCTCACCCGCTGGGACTTCGGCGACCTCCCCGACCGCGTCGAAGTCCGCCGTCACGGCATGACCCTCGCCGGCTTCCCCGCCCTTCTCGACACCGGCTCCTCCGTCTCCCTCCGTCTCTTCGACACCCCCGAACTCGCCTCCCACTACCACCACGCCGGCGTCCGCCGCCTCTTCCTCTCCCAAATCCGCGATGAAGCCCGCCAACTCATCCGCAACACCCCCAACCTCCAGCAAATGGCCCTCCACTTCTCCACCGCCGGCCCATCCGACTCCCTAAAAGACGACCTCGTCTCCGCCATCGCCGACCGCGCCATCTTCCAGGACTCCGCCGACATCCGCACCCAACAAATCTTCGCCACCCGCAGCGCCGCCGCCTGGAAAAAACTCCACCCCGCCGCCCGCGAAGTCACCACCCTCGCCGCCGACATCCTCTCCTCCTACCACACCCTCGCCAAGGAACTCTCCCGCGACTTTCCCCCCCTGCTGCTCGACTCCGTCAAAGACATGCGCACGCATCTCTCTTCCCTCATCCACACCGGCTTCCTCTCCCAATCCCCCTGGTCCCACCTCCACCACTACCCGCGTTACCTCAAAGCCCTCTCCCAGCGCCTGCAAAAACTCCTCAACGCCGGCCTTTCCCGTGACCAGGCCTCCCTCCACATCCTCTACCCCCTCCAGCGCCAATACCGCGACCGCCTCGCCAGCCACAAAGCCCAGGGAATCACCGACCCCGCCCTCACCGACTATCGCTGGCTCCTCGAAGAACTCCGCGTCTCCCTCTTCGCCCAATCCCTGCGCACCCCCGTCCCCATCTCCCAGCAAAAAGTCCAGAAAGCCTGGACCCTCGTCCGCCCTTAACTCATCGACTCTTCTGCGCCCCCGCACCCGCACCGATTCGCCACCTCCGTCATCAAATCCTTCAGGCTCGACACCCCCTTGATATACCACCCCATCGCCCCCAGCGCCTCCGCCTCCATCTGCTTCCGCCAGTCATAATTGGCGCTATAAAAAAACACCGATATCCCCGAATATTCCGGCCGCGCCTTGATCTGCCTCAACAAATCGAGCCCCGACATGTCCGGCATCGTCTCATCCACAATCATGCACTGCGGCTGCTGCTTCTCCAAAAACTCCAGCGCTTCCATCCCCCCATACACCGCCTCCACCGTGAACTGCTTCCGCCGGATATACCGCGTCAGCATATCCGCCGTATCTATGTGGTCTTCAACCACCAGAATCGCACATTGGGAAGAGGCTAAAGCCAGCATAGGATTCTTCTCACACCCGGGAACATATGATGGACAAAATCCGAATCCCGTCTTTACCCCTTTCCCCTGCTCACGGCAACCCCAATCGCCCCCTCCTCTCTCATAATATTTTTCCCGCCGCTTCCCACAACACCGCACAAATTACAATCTCTTTGCACTTAACCCCCCATTTTCTAACCAAAAAAACCCTATTTCCTTCAATTAACTTTCCCCATTTTTATGTCGATAACGTATTCAGAGACCGTTGTGAGTGGGAGCAAACGCCTGTGGCCGACGACATTGCCGATCTGGAACAACTTTCCGCCCTTGCCGGACAATTTGCCGACGAGGAGCCCGCCAGTGATCGCCGGCGCCACCCCCGCACCGCCGCGCCCAATAAAATCCCCGCTGTTATCGAACTCATCGACCGCCGCCAGACCCTTCGCGGCTTCATCCGCGACCTCTCCCGCGGCGGCATCGGTCTCAACGTCCCCGTCGCACTCGCCTTGGGCACACGCTTCACCCTCCGCGCCACCATCGCCAACCGCGACTTCCGCGCCACCTGCTCCGTCGCCAACTGCCGCCTCGCCGAAGAACCCGGCCGCTACATCGTCGGCGCTGAACTCATCCAAGCCGACCGCGCCCGCCTCGCCCCCCCACCTCCAGCTTCCCCCCCCACCGAACAACCCATCGATGTCGACGAACGTCACGTCGCCGACCTGCGCGATCGCCTCCGCGACGTCATCACCACCCTCCGGCCCGACGACGACCTCTCCAACATCCAACTCTAAATCCCGCCGTAGCGCCTACATCTCCGCCCGGATATCTCCGCTGAACTTATTCCCAGGATTGAACGTCGCCCCGCGCAGCCTCAGCAGCGCCAGCACCGCCTTCCCATTCCCACCCTTCGCCTTCTTGATTGAACCCACCAGAGTCGAAGCTTCATCCTGCGGACTCAACACATCCAGCGTAATCGCATTCTGCAACGACGTCAGCTTGAGTTGTCCCGGCCCCTTCAACGTGAACGTCACCAGATCATTATCCACATCCGTATACGTCAGCGTCTTTCCATATCCAAAATACCCCACGAACGATCCCGTCGGCGTCCCATTCGCATCCCCATCCAGACGATTCCCCGCCAGGTCCGTGATCGTCCCCTTCCCGGCAATGTTCAACTGATACACCGCGTTCGCCGCCAGCGGCTGCGCCGGCGTCAACGTCACCGTATCCGTCGACGAATCATACTTGCCCGCCTTCAGTTGCACGATCGCCCCCAGCTTCCCGGCATTCGTCCGCTCAAACAGCGTATAGTTCTTCAAATTCCTCGCACTCCCCCCCACCACATCCTCATCAAACTTCACCGTCACCGTCGCGATCTTCCCATTCTTCACCGTGAAGTTCAGCCCCGCCACCTGCGGCGCTGTCGCATCCACATTATTAATCGCCACTGTCTCCACCGACGGCGCCCCCACCACGGTCGCATATGTCACCCCATCCCCCGAACTATTCACCGCCGCCGGGCTCACCAGCGACATCGTCAGATTCTTCACCGTCCCCAGATCCAGCGCCGACTGGCTGATCAACTTCACATGCACAATCTCCGTCGATTCCCCCGGCGCAAATGTCACATCCGCATCCCCGCTCGACTCATCGACCGTATCCCCCACCAGCATGTAATCCTGGCCCAATACCGCCGTCCCGCCAAACGCGACCTTCACCGTCGACCCCGGCGTCAAATTCCCCACCCGCGTCACCGGCACATCAATCACCCCGTCATCATCCGTCACCGACAATGGAATGCTCCCAAACTGCACCGCCGAATCCACGTCCTTCTCCACCACCTGCAGCGATTGCCCGCTGATGTTCAATCCAGTCGTGTCATTGGTCAGCACCACCGTAAACGTCCGATCCCCCGTCACCTGATTGTCATGCAGCAATTGCACCACCAGCGGCGACGTCGGCGTGTCGCTCCCCGGCGCAAATGTCAGCGTCCCCGACGCCGACACAAAATTCACCCCCGCCACCGCCGTATCGCTCGGCGTCGAATACACCGTATACGTAAACGTCGCCGCATACGCCGTCGTCCCCAGTCCCGCGCGCGACACCGGGATCGTCACCCCGCCGCTCGTCTCCGGCGCCGCAATCGTCGATACCCCGTTATTAATTGAAATCGTGCTCCCAGGCACTGACCCCGGGCTCGACCCGATCGGTGAATTCGGCGGCACCACCACCGTCCCCGAACCGCTCGAATCATTATCCACAATCGTGATCACCGCCTGCTGAAACGTCGTCGTCACCCCAGGCGTCTCGTTGCTCAACACCACTGAGAATGTCTCGTTCCCCTCCACCGTCGAATCATCAATTATGTTGAATACGATGTTGAATGACCCGTTCGGCGCAATATTATGAATCGTCGCCAGGTCCGGGCCCGCCACCGTAAAATCCACTCCCAACTTCGCCGTCCCCGAAAACACCTGATAAGTAATGTCCCCCGTCACGTTCCCCACGTCCGATGCGCTGCGCTGCACCGTCAACGTATACGTCCCGGCCCCTTCCGAAACATTAGCGGTAAACGTCGGCCCGACCGGAGTCGCCGCCGCAATGTTCACCTGAAATGTTCCGATGTTCTGCTGCAGCAACTGCGCCCCCTGCACGTCGCTGATCTGCCGGTTTTGCAATTGCACATAATATATGCCGTTGTCCGCAATATCCCACGACCCTCCCGGCGGCACAATCTGATATGTCGCCGTCAACACCGTCGAATTCACCTGGGAATTGACCGATATCAACTTCGCCGTAAATGTCTGATAGGTCGAATCAAACTGCGAGAAAATATCTTGGGGATTGAGATTCGCCACGATAATGTCATTCGAATCGATCGTCGAAAGCACGATTGGCCGCGGCCCGCTGTACGTCACCTGGAACGTATAACTCGTCGCCCCTCCTTGCGAAACATCCGAAGCGCTCAACCGCGCCACAAACGCCGGCTCAATAAACGCCGGCACATCCGCGCTGAATACATCCACCGCCCCGTTCGCATCATTCGTCACCAAATTTTCCGCATTGCTGACAAAAATAACCACCTTGCCATCCGGACTGATCACCGGCTGCCAGGCATTCCCGCTCCCCGCCTGCGCCGCATCCGCCGCCTGCGTATTCAGCAGCGACACCTGCGTGTCATTCATGTCCCGCACATACACATTGGTCTGTGCCGCAGCACCATAATTTGAGATCAGCGGATCCGACCCTGTCCCATCCGACTGATACGCGACATACCGCCCATCCGCACTCACCGACAACCGGCCCGCCGCTGCATTCCCAATCAAATTAATCGTCCCCCCCGTCGAGTTCAGGCTCGCTACCTCCAGCACCCCCGTCTGCATGTTGTATCGGAAAACATTCGCCCCGTTCGTCCCCGCATCGATCAGGTCCGTCTCCGTGCTGCGGAAAAACACATACTGTCCATCCGCGCTCAACGCCGGCGTTCCAAACGAATGGCTGTTCGCCGTCAACGCGATCGGCGACCCGGGAGCCCCGTTCACCGAATAATCGATGTGAAACGGAAATCCCCCGAAATGTTCAAACGCCGACGTCGTCCCATCTTCAGAAATGGTAATGTTCGACGTTCCGCTCCCCATGTCGCTCGTCGTCCCCGTCAACACCGAACGATAATACGCATCCGACGCCGTATTCGTATCGCTACCCACTTGCTGCGCCGTCGTCGAAAACGCGATATGCCCGCCATCCGCGCTCATCGCAAACGAATCAATCACGCCCACCTGCGTCCCCGTCGGCGACGTATTCGCCGTCTGTCCTTCCGACACCAGCAACGTCACATTCTGTGTTCGGTCCCGCTCAAACAGATCCATCGACCCATTGGTATCATGTGCCGTCGCTGGATTGGCGCTCTCGTCCGATTGATCCGGAATATTGTCCGCCGTGCTCGCATACGACACATACCGCCCATCGTCGCTCACAAACGCCGGCAACGTCGGTGCCGTCCCATTGCTCACCACGCCCACTGCCACAAACTGCGACGGCAGCGTCCCGCCCGTTGCATTCACTCCCCCAGGCACGCTCTTGCCGCTGATCAGAAACGTCTGGCTCGTCTGCGTATCACGCAAATACAGATCGATTTGCCCATCCGTATCCGTCGTGACCCGCCCACCCTGCACGTTCGTCGACTGAATATCCGACGCCGTGAAAAACAGCACATATCGCCCATCCGGCGACATATCCGCCACCCACGAATCCTCCGCCGTCGGCTGATTGTTCACGTCCATGCTCACCAGCCGCGAAATCCCCGTCAGCCGATCACGAACGTACACTTCCTGCGCCGCCCCCCCTACCGACGTCACATTCGTCCCCTTGCTATCAAATGCAACGAACCTCCCGTTCGTGCTCGTGAACGGACCAAAATCCTGCGTCGATGACCCCGTCACTGACGCCGTATCCGCATAATTCGCCGTCACCACCGCCACCGACATCAACTGCCGGCTCTCTAACACTTCCGAACACGCCACGTTCATCGAACGCCGCACGCTCCGTTTCAAACTCCTTCGCGAAGACCGATCTGCTTGCTTTTGTTTCACACCAACAACACTGCCACCGCGCACAAATGAGAAAATAGACATGTGTGGTCGATCCTTATGGTGTTCGGCTTTTTCCCAACGACTTGCAAAACTCTTTGGTGAGCCGGACCATCACCGGTCCGTCTCTTCATCCCATAACTACCGGCAGTATAACAGCCTCCGCAAATCCAGCAAACTCATTTCATCCTAACTACAGGTCTGTCTTCCCGCTTACAGAAATCGGCCCCATCAGATGTTCCGGAATGTGCTGCAACTGACCCCCCTGATCCACACAAGCGATAGTAGTCCCCCCCTCCGCCAGCACCACCCCCCCACGCCGCAGCTCATACACATGATCAATCCGCACATGAGTCTGCTTCACCACCCGCGTCGTCAGCTCCAATTCCTCATCATATCTCGCCGGTGCTTTGTATTTCACCTCCACCTTCACCACCACAAAAAATACCCCGCCCCGCTCTAGATCTGCATATGTATGCCCTCCCGCCCGCAGCAGTTCCACCCTCCCCATCTCAAAATACTGCAGGTACCTGCTATGATGCAGATACCCCATCCCATCCACCTCTGGATACCGAACCCGAATTTTGATCGTCTGTTCCAATGCCATCCCTGTCTATCCCATGCGTCTTGAAGTATTTGCCGTCCTCAGTACACTACTCCAACACCCGACCCGCGAGCCAGTCTCGCCTCGGGACTTTTTTTCGACTCTTTACCGTTACTACAGTGTCACGAAAGGACACCCACCGATGATCAAGGTCAAGGCCCGCGGCACCGAGTCCGCCGAGCAAATGCTCCGCCGCTTCAAAAAAATGTGCGAAAAAGAAGGCCTCACCAAGGACATGAAGCGCGTCGCCTACTACGAAAAGCCCAGCGAAAAAAAGCGCCGCTCCAAGCGCAAAGGTCCCCCGCGCAACATGACCGGCGGCTCCAGCAGTTCGAGCAGCTCCAGCAACAGCTCAAGTGGCGGCGGCTTCAACAGCTCCCGCTAACCCGTGTCTCCCGTTTAGCCGCGGCCCTCTGGGCCGCGCGTCCCCCCGCATCAGTTCACTAACCAGAACTCTATGCCCCTAAACGATCACGCCGTTCATACACAGAATCTCACCAAGGTCTACAAAGACTTCTGGGGCCGCGACAAAGTCCGCGCCTTGGACAACCTTGACCTCACCATCCATCGCGGTGAAGTCTTCGGCCTCCTCGGCCCCAATGGCTCCGGCAAGTCCACCGCCATCAAACTCCTCCTCGGCCTCATCTTCCCCTCCCGAGGCTCCGCCTCCGTCCTTGGCGAACCCGCCGGTTCCACCGTCATCAACGAACGCATCGGCTTCCTCCCCGAAGAATCCTACCTCTACCGCTTCCTCAACGGCGAAGAAACCCTCTACTTCTACGGCCGACTCTTCAAAATCCCCCGCAAAGAACTCCGCCGCCGCGTCCCCGCCCTCCTCGATACCGTCGGCCTCGACGAAAAAGCCCGCAAGCGCAAACTCCGCGAATACTCCAAAGGCATGGCCCGACGCATCGGTCTCGCCCAGGCCCTCATCAACAACCCCGACCTCATCCTCCTCGACGAACCCACCACCGGCCTCGACCCCATCGGCACCCGCGAAATGAAAGACCTCATCGTCTCCCTCAAAAACCAAGGCAAAACCGTCCTCCTCTGCTCCCACCTCCTTGCCGACGTCCAGGACGTCTGCGACCGCGTCACCATCCTCTTCCGCGGCAAAAAAATGGTCGAAGACGAAGTCCGCGAACTCATCCAACGCCGCGATATCACCCAGCTCCAGGCCACCGGCCTCACCCCCGCCCAAATCGCCGACCTCCAACAATACCTCGCCCGCACCGGCGCCACCTCCGTCGAAATCACCCACCCCACCACCACCCTCGAAGACCTCTTCGTCCGCATCGTCCGCGAAAATACCCCCCAAGGCGGCTCCTCCGTCGGTTCCGGTCCCACTCGCTAAATGATCACTTTTACTCGATGAGCCGGGTCGTCCTCGGCCCGATCCTTATAAAATGTCCCACCCCCTCGCCATCCCCGAATTCCTCCTCACCCACGCCGCCCTCCTTTTAGGTTCCGCCGCCATCATCATCGGCCTTTGCTTCGGCTTCTCCGACCTCCTCCGCTTCAGCCTCGTCCGCTCCTACGCCATCTCCTCCGTCTGCTTCGCAGAATCCATCCGCCGACGCATCCTCCTCATCACCCCCGTCGCCATCCTCGGCATCATCGTCGTCGCCCAGCTCCAACACCCCATCGACGCCCAGGACGCCATCCGCCAAACCATCAAAGTCGCCCTCTTCGCCACCGGCCTCGTCGTCGTTATCTCCACCATCATCATGGCCTGCACCAATCTCCCCAAGGAGATCGACAACCGCGTCATCTACACCATCGTCACCAAACCCACCACCAGACTCGAAATCGTCCTCGGCAAAATCCTCGGCTTCGCCAAAGTCTCCGCCCTGCTCCTCCTCATCATGGGCCTCTTCACCTGGTCCTACGTCTCCTTCCGCGCATGGAACTACCAACGCGAAATCCACACCATGCTCGCCGACAACAAAGTCGACGACGCCACCCGCTCCACCTACCAGCACTACGCCTCCGCCGGCCTCCTCAGTGCCAAAAAATACGCAACCCCCGAAGAATTCCAGGTCCTCGCCAAAGTCCCCTCCTCCGCCGATGACAACACCCGCTGGGTCTTCGGCAGCGCCGAACAGGACGTCCTCATCCCCTTCTCCGTCAAACCCTCTGACTTCATCGCCCCCGGCTCCGACTCCATCAACGTCCAGCAAGGTGCCGTCCTCGTCATCAATCTCGACTACACCCAGCGCCCCCTCACTCCCGAAGAATTAAAACGCGCCCCCGACGAAGGTGTCGACCTCTCCGGCATCGCCACCACCTCCCAAGGCCCCCTCGCCCCCAACGCCAAGCCCGACCCCTTCCCCCCTCCCAGAATCACCGTCCAATTCCTCGACCACAACCGCAACTCCCTCCCCACCAGCTCCGCCATCAACGGCGGCAAGCCCATCATCTTCCCCCCCAAAGGCCAACCCATCGAAGCCCGCGTAGCCGGCGATGCCCTCGGCACCCTCGCCCGCGCCGGTCGCTTCTACGTCCAAATCGTCGGCGTCTCCCCCGGCACCCAGTACGGCTTCAAACTCTCCGACAAACCCGAAGATGCACCCGTCACCATCCTCATCCCCGGCAACGCCCCCGGTCAAAATACCCTCCTCGAACCCGCCCTCCACCTCGATAACCTCCCGCCACTCTTCCGCGGCCGTCTCGGCACCGATGGCCAGCAACTCCGCGGCGGCCCGGCCGGCCAAGTCCCCGCCGCCATCTACACCTTCCATAACGCCTCCCTCAACCCCCGCCAGCCCGACAACACCATCCCCTTCGAATTCACCACCGCCATCGAAAAATCCGGCGACGAACCCTCCGACGTCGATGTCCCCACCAACATCGACATCTCCTTCATCGACCTCCACACCGGCAAAACCACCCCCTCCATCAACCTTACCCCCGAATCCAACCGCACCTCATACTTTAACGTCCCCGCCTCCTGGCTCACCTCCGGCGACTTCAATGTCGTCGTCCGCGACCTCACCCCCACCCACTGGGCCGGCGTCCGCTCCGAGGCCTTCCTCATGGTCATTCAAGACCAACCCTTCGCCCTCAACCTTCTCAAATCCCTCTTCATCATGTGGCTCCTTGCCCTCCTCGTCATCGTCATCTCCGTCTTCTGCTCCACCTTCCTCTCCTGGCCCATCGCCATCGTCCTGACCCTCGTCATCCTCCTCGGCAAATGGGGCGTCGATGAACTCGGCGACGCCACCGGTTCCGGTATCGGCAATCAAGTCGCCACCGACCTCGGCTTCCGCGACCCCGCCGACGCCAAAGTCGTCTCCACCTCCGTCGAAGCCCTCTCCCGCTTCCTCAACACCGTCTCCACCGTCCTCCCCGATATCAACGCCTTCGGCGGCACCGACTCCGTCGAAAAAGGCGTCACCATCCCCGCCTCCGATGTCTATCTCGCCCTCGTCGTCCTCCTCTCCTTCGGCATCCCCCTCACCTCCCTCGCCTACATCTTCCTCAAAAACAAAGAGGTCGCCCCATGACCCAACTCCCCTCCTCTAGCCAAGCCCAGGGCTTCAGCCCTGGGTCCACCCCCCAGCGCCGCGGCCGCACCGCCATCGTCGCCACCCTCATCCTCTCCTTCCTCGCCGCCGGCTTCATCCGCTACGGTGCCATGGAATACCGCGCCAAAACCGCCCCCGCCGGCGAAACCGAACCCTCCGCCTCAGGCTCCGGTTCCCGCCTCTCCGAAATGCCCTCCTTCGCTACCGCACTCCTCCTCGGCGGTCTCCGCGGCCCCCTGGTCATGATGCTCTGGACCAGCTCCGAATCCCAGAAAGCCGACAAAGACCTCGAAGACTTCGACACCAAAGTCGAATGGATTCGCCTCCTCCAACCCGAATTCGACTCCGTCCACATCTTCCAGATCTGGAACAAGGCCTACAACATCTCCGTCCAGATGGCCTCCCTCGCCAACAAATACTCCGCCATCCTCGACGCCCTCGACTACGCCCACCGCATCGGCCGCCAACGCCCCAACAACATCAACATCACCGTCGCCATCGCCGACATCTATTTCAACAAGTTCGGCATGTCCACCGAAAAAGACTACTACACACGCCGCATCCGCCAGGACACCCAGTGGCGCATCCAATCCGGCCCTCGCCCCGGTGAAATCGGCTGGCGCCGCACACGCCTCGACCCCATGCTCGACTCCTCCGGCAATATCCTCCCCGAATACGCCGACGACCTCCAATACATCAAACGCTACGAACCCTTCCCCTACGGCCTCGGACCCTTCGATCTCGCCTACAACTTCTACCGCCGCGCCCAAATCCTCCAATCCGAGGGTGGCCAACGCCACCTCCAACTTTCCGACCAAGTCCTCGACAGCCGCCCCGCCCTCACCCTCAAAAGCTGGTCCGAATCCGAACTCGAGAACGGCCGAAAACTCGAACTCGAACTCTTCAAAAAACCCATCCCCTCCGAACGCAATGACATGGAGGCCCCCACCGCCTCCATCCCCACCACCACCACCCTCTCTGATAGCCCTGTCGTCGACCACGCCATCTACGACTACCGCCGCTCCAACCAGATCGCCATCGACTCCATCGAAGCCTACCGCCGCCACCTCCGCGACTACGGCGAATCCGTCAACTTCTCCACCTTCAGCTCCCATCTCGACCACATGCAGATCATCAAAAACCTCTCCCTCGGCGACGCCGACTACCTCACCGCCCTCCGCTCCTCCCCCGCCGACCGCGCCCCCCTCCTCGCCTCCGCACGCACCGCCTACCAGCAAGCCATCTCCGCCGCCGAAATCGTCGAACTCAAATACTTCGTCGACGACGGCCTCCTCGCCGCCATCCACGTCAAAAAAACCGACGTCCTCAATATGAACCCCGCTCAGATCCACCAAACCATGTCCGCCGTCCGCGATGGCTACGCCCGCCACCTCGGCGGCCAAATCAACGAAGAAGACCGCCAGGAATACGAAGCCTACATCACCCGCGCCGCCACCCGCCTCGCCGAACTTCATTAGGAATTCGGCATTCGTCATTCGTCCTTACTCATTCGTCATTTCCTCTGCTCCCCCCTATACTCTCCCCATGCCTACTTCCTCCTCCACAGACCGCCTCGCCCTCTCCAAACGCTTCGCCCTCGAAGCCGCCCGCCTCGCCTCCCAAACCCGCGGCCAAAACATCTCCGTCCTCGACGTCTCCTCTCTCTCCCCCATCACCGACTTCTACGTCATCGCCACCGGCACCAGCTCCCGCCAGATGCGCACACTCATCGACCAAATCTCCGAACTCGCCGCCGCCCCCCCCTTCAGCATGAAACCCCTCTCCAACTCCGGCTACACCGGCGACCAATGGATCCTCTCCGACTATCTCGACGTCATCATCCACGTCTTCAGCGAAGAAGCCCGCTCCTTCTACGACCTCGATAACCTCTGGGGCGACGCCAAAAAACTCCCCTGGGAACCCAAATAATCCCCCCACCCCCGTTAGCCCGGTCGCTCGCGACCGGTTTTCCCCAACCCCCAAATCCCCCCCACTTCCCCCCTCTTCACGTTTCACGTCTTCACGTTTCACTTTCCCCCCTCCCACCCCACCATCCCCCCTATACATTACCCCCATGACCCAAGCCGTCATGGACTACACCCCTCCCTCCCCCTCCCTCACGCGCCTCGCTATCACCGGCTCCGCCTGGACCATCCTCGGTTACGGCACCTCCCAATTCCTCCGCCTCGCCGGCAACATCATCCTCTCCCGACTCCTCTTCCCCGAAGCCTTCGGCCTAATGGCCCTTGTCACCGCCTTCCTCGTCGGCCTCGATATGTTCTCCGACCTCGGCATCGCACAATCCGTCATCCGCTCCCCCGACGGCGACCAACCCTCCTTCCTCAACACCGCCTGGACCCTCCAAATCCTCCGCGGTGCCGCCCTCTGGGTCGGCTCCTGCGCCCTCGCCTTCCCCGCCTCCCACTTCTACTCCCAACCCGAACTCGCCCACCTCCTCCCCATCGTCGGCCTCACCGCCCTTATCGCCGGCTTCAACTCCACCTCCCTCTACGCCCTCAACCGCTCCATGTCCTTCCGCACCCTCACCTTCATCGACCTCTCCACCCAGATCACCTCCCTCACCGTCATGGTCCTCTACGCCCTCTTCATCCAGCGCTCCGTCTGGGCCCTCGCTGTCGGCTCCATCACCGCCTCCATCCTCCGTCTCACCATCAGTCATTTCATAATTCGCAATCCCCACCGCCCCCGCATTCACTGGAACCGCCCCGCCGCCCGCGAACTCTTCTCCTTCGGACAGTGGATCTTCCTCTCCACCCTCCTCACCTTCGTCGGCTCCAACGCCGACCGCTTCATCTTCGGCAAACTCGGCTCCATCTCCTGGCTTGGCATGTACTCCATCGCCCTCGCACTCGCCATGCTCCCCGCCGCCGTCATCCTAAAGATCGGCTCCTCCGTCACCTTCCCCGCCTACTCCCGCATCTTCGCCCGCTCGGGAGACCTCTCTTCCGCCTTCCGACGCTCCCGCCTCCCCCTCCTCCTCGTCGGCGGCCTGATGACCTCCTGCCTCCTCGTCGCCGGCCCCGCCACCATCTCCCTCCTCTACGACCAGCGCTACCACGACGCCGGCCTCCTCCTCCAGCTCCTCGCCATCAACGTCTGGTTCCAAATCCTCGAATGCACCAACGGCGCCCTCCTCCTCGCCATCGGCAAATCCGCCACCGTCGCCGCCGGCAACATCGCCAAACTCGCCTGCATGTGCATCACCATCCCCCTCGGCTTCCACCTCCTGGGCATCAAAGGTGCCATCCTAGGCTTCTGCCTAGCCGACATCGGCCGCTACCTCGTCCTCGCCCTCTCCGTCCGCCGCCAAGGCCTCTCCTGCCTCTCCATGGACTTCCTCCTCACCCTCCTAGTCGCCGCCATCACCCTCCTCTCCCTCACCACCCTCCACTACCTCCCCCCCCACCTCCCCTACGACCGCGTCACCCGCTTC
>DASRRR010000004.1:0-12764 GCA_035656825.1 Tepidisphaeraceae bacterium
CTCTCCCACACCCGCCTGACCACCAGCGGCAAACCCCCCATCCTCGCCGAACCCGTCACCGGCTCCATCACCTTCACCACGAGCGCCCCCTCCCTCACCGCCCACCCCCTCCTCCCCAACGGCGTCCAAGCCCCCCCCATCCCTCTCACCGTCCAAAACCACCAGGCCACCCTCGTCCTCTCCTCCAAAACCCTCTTCTACGACATCTCCATCCCCTAGCTCAAACCCACCCCAAAAGCCCACCGACCGCCGTCGGTGGGTTCTTCTTTCATGGCATGGTATTATCCTCCATCATGATCGTCTTAAACGCCCATTTCGACGGCAAGGTGATCGTTCCCGACGAGCCCCTCAATCTCCCCCCGAACCAAAAGGTGCGCATCGAGCTCGAGCCAATCGAGACGCCCGCTCCGCTCGTGCCCAAGCCCCTCCGCATTCTCGGGCAGCAACCTGGTGTTGTCACGTTCCTCGCTCCCGACTGGGATGCACCTCTCCCTGACGATATCTGGGACCATAATAAAGAGGACGAGTCCAAGCCATGAGATTGCTCCTGGACTCGCAGGCGTTCATCCTGATCCTTCAGCGGCCTGATTCCCTGGGATCCGCCGCCCGCAATGCGATCATCGATCCGAACAATGAGATTTTTCTCAGCCTCGTTACGCCGATCGAATTACAGATCAAGGTCAACCTCAAAAAACTCAGCTTCGCCAAATCCGTGCGTGAGCATGTCCAGTTCGAACTCGACCGGGAAAAATTCAAGCTTCTTCCCATCACCCTCGATCACATCGACGCCCTCTCCCACTTGCCCAGCCATCACCGCGACCCGTTCGACCGCCTGCTCATCGCCCAGGCAATCCATGAAAACCTGACGATCATCACCAGCGACCAGACCATCTCCCGCTATCCCGTGTCCACATTGTGGAACACACCCCGATAAGGAACAAGCATAAAAAATGGACACACCCACCAAATCCTGGCAAGCCCGCATCGGTGAAGCCACCGACGCCATCGCCCAATCCTTCGTCGAATCCATGAGCTACGACTGGCGGCTCTACAAAGCCGACATCGCCGGCTCCATCGCCCACGCCACCATGCTCGCCAAAGTCGGCCTCATCTCCGACCCCGACCGCGACGCCATCACCGCCGGCCTTCAACAAATCCAATCCGAAATCGACCGCGACGGCCCGAACTGGCCCGGCTTCAAACCCGAACTCGAAGACATCCACATGTGCGTCGAATCCGCCCTCACCGAACGCATCGGCGATCCCGCCCGACGTCTCCACACAGGGCGCAGCCGCAATGATCAAGTAGCGACAGATTTGGCGATGTGGTTAAAGGATGCTGGACGCCATGTTCACGAGACGCTTGAACTATTCACCAAGGCTCTCGTTGGGTTGGCAGCAAGATCTTCAGGCATCGTGATGCCGTCATTTACGCATCTACAACGTGCACAACCGATCAACGCAGGCGCTGAAGCACTCGCCTGGGCCGAGATGTTTGGAGCAGACATCTTGCGACTTCGATTTATTGATCTATCCGGCGCGTCTCTTCCTCTTGGCAGCGGAGCGATTGCTGGATCGTCGCTTCCGATCAACCCATCAGAGACAGTTGAATTATTGAAGGTCCCTCTACCAGAATGGCGATCCAGCGATGTTCGCGGGTTAAATTTCCGCCAAAGCACATACTTCGAGACAGTACCGCAAAGCAGCATTGAGCGAACCGCATCGCGTGACCAAGCCTGTGATTTCGTCTACGCCTGCGCCATGATCGCCCAACACCTCTCCCGCTTCGCCGAGCAGTGGATCATCTACATGACCACCGAATTCGGCTTCATCAAAATCGCCGACCGCTACACCACGAGTTCCTCGATGATGCCGCAGAAGCGCAACCCCGACATGCTCGAACTCATCCGCGGCCGCTGCGGCAATGTCTACGGCGACCTCTTCGCCCTCATGACCATCCTCAAAGGCCTGCCCATCGGCTACAACCGCGACCTCCAGGAAGACAAACGCATCGTCTTCCGCGCCTACGACACCGTCAGCCAGTGCCTCACCATGGCCGCCGCCATCGTCAACTCCGCCAGCTACGACAAAGCCCGCATCGAACCCACCCTCGACAAAGGCTTCCTCGACGCCACCAGCCTCGCCGAATATCTGGTGACGAAGGGAATCCCCTTCCGCACCGCCCACCACATCGTCGGCACATTGGTCGCGCGCTGTGAGAAGGAAGGAAAACATTCTCTCGCACAATTAAGCGTTGAAGCTTTCAACGAAATCATCGCCAGCACCAAAAGCCCGGTCCGCATCACGGATGATGTGTATCAATGCCTCGGCGCCGCCAACGTCGTCAAACGCTACCAAAGTGCCGGCGCCGCCGGCGGGAAACCCTTCGAAGACCAACTCCAATCCTGGAAAAAACGCCTGAATCTCTAATAGTTAGCCCGGTCGCTCGCGACCGGTTTCTCTTGGATCTTGCGCGAAGAAGAGATACCGGTCGCAAGCGACCGGGCTAACCCAAATTATCCAAAGAATCCCATGATCGCCTTCCACCTGATCATCAGCGCCTACGGATTCTGGCTCCCCAACGATCCCCGCGGCTCCTGGTCCGATTTCGTAGGCTCCTGGGAACTCCTGAAATTCGGCCCCGCCACCAAAGTCAACGACTCACGCAATTACGCCAAAGACCCTCACGACACTGCAATTCGCCGCACAGCCAAGCAATCGCTCAAATATCCTCCCGTCCGCTTCAACGGTCCCCAGCGCAACGCCATCGCCGCCGGTTTCTCCCGCGCCTGCGCCGAAAGCAATTACCACTGCCTCGCCTGCTGCATCGGCCACGATCATGCGCACTTGGTCTTTGATCGCCACTCGCGCGAGATTCCCGTTATCGCAGGCCACCTCAAATCCGCTGCAACTCGTGAACTCACCACCCTGAACCTACACCCCCTCACCAACTTCACCGGCAAACGCGGCGGCCTCCCCACCCCCTGGAGCGAAGGCTCCTGGAAAGTTTTTCTCACCACCCCCAACCACCTACAAACCGCCATCACCTACGTCCAACAACATCCCCTCAAAGAAAGATTACCAATTCAACGATGGAACTTTGTCAGATATAGTTCACCCGAATCCCTTTAGCCCGGTCGCTCGCGACCGGTTTTTTCCCACCCCAAAAACGACGACCGCCATGATCACCCACCGCCTCCGCCAGGAAACCCACCCCCTCCACCTCGAAGTCGAAAACGTCCTCAACCTCGCGGGGAGATCCTGGTCCCTCCCCACCATCACCAATCTCCTCACCCGCTTCTACGGCTTCTATTCCCCCTGGGAGACCCAGGTTTGGAATCAATTAGGAATGTGGAACCTCGAGCCCCTCTTCCAAGGCCGGCAAAAAACCCCCTCCCTCGAACACGATATCCAAGCCCTGACCGCTCAAAACGTCGATTTTCAACACATTCCCCGCTGGAAAGGAGGGCTCGATTTTTTTGACGTTCCCACCCTTCTCGGCTCCATGTATGTAATCGAAGGCTCGACCCTCGGCGGACAACTGATCGCCCGCCAACTCGAGCAAGTGCCCGGCGTCGCCGCCGACCATATTTCCTTCTTCCGATGCTATGGCGACGACGTCGGAAAAATGTGGCGCGAGTTCCAAAATGTCCTGCAAACCCATGCAACTTCCAAACAAGCCGAAGACGCCATGATCGACAGCGCCAACAAAACCTTCGCCGAACTGGCTCAATGGTTAAAAGGAATCTAAACGCTCACCCCAGGCTATCCAGTGACAGTTCTCGACAACAATTTGGACCTCACCAGTTGCGACAAGGAGCCGATCCGCATCCCCGGCGCGATCCAGCCCCACGGCTGCCTGGTCGTCATCCGCCCGTCTGATTTCACACTCCTCCAGGTCACGCAAAACATCTCGGAAATCTCCGGCCACCCCGCTTCCGATCTTCTCGGACAACCCCTCTCCGCCCTCATCGGCCGCGGCCAATCCGACTCCATCCGCCAGGCGATCCCCACCCATGATCTCTCCGCCGGCGCCGTCTATCTCCACACCATGACCATGACCGGCGGCAGGTCCTACCACGTCAGCGCCCACCAAAACCCCGCCGGCATCCTCATCGAATTCGAACGCGCCGAATCCGACGCCGAACTCTCCTTCCAAAACCTCTACCCCCTCGTCCGCGAATTCATCAGCCGCCTCGGCAGCGTCCCGACTCTTCGCCAGCTCTGCGATCTCGCCGCCAAAGAGATCCGCCGCATCACCGGCTTCGACCGCGTCCTCGTCTATCAATTCGACGAAAACTGGAACGGCCAGGTCGTCGGCGAAGACCGCGACCCCGACGCCTACGCCCCCTTCATGGGCCTCTGGTTCCCCGCCAGCGACATCCCCAAACAAGCCCGCGAGCTCTACCGCCTCACCCGCGTCCGCCAGATCGTCGATGCCGCCTACACCCCCGTCCCCGTCGTCCCTTCCATCAACCCCGAAACCCGCGCCACCCTCGACATGACCTACGCCTCGTTGCGCAGCGTCTCCCCGATCCACTGCGAATATCTCAAAAACATGGAAGTCGCCGGCTCCTTCTCCATCGCCATCCAGACCGCCGGCGAAAAACTCTGGGGCATCGTCTCCTGCCACCACCGCACACCCCGCCAAGTCCCGCTCGAAGTGCGCACCGCCTGCGACCTCCTCGGCCAAACCATCGGCCTCCAGGTCCAGGCCCGCGAATCCCAAGGCGACGCCCAACACCGCATCGCCCTCAAAGAAATCCAAGGCAAACTCCTCGCCTACATGACCATGGCCGAAAATTTCGTCGACGGCCTCGTCCAGCACCCCGCCGAATTTCTTGACCTCGTCGGCGCTCAAGGTGCCGCCATCCTCTTCGAAAACCAAGTCCGCCTCGTCGGCCAAACCCCCACCGAAGACCAGATCCGCGAGCTCGCCGAGTGGCTCGGCCAAACCACGTCCCAGGACATCTTCTCTACGCATCACCTCGCCGGCGAAAACCCGCAATTCGAATCCATCGCCGCTGCCGCCGCCGGCCTCCTCGCCGTCTCCATCTCCAAGCTCCACCGCTCTTACGTCATCTGGTTCCGCCCCGAAGTCGTCCAGACCGTCGAATGGGGCGGCGACCCGCACAAAGCTGCCGCCGTCGAAGGCATGCGCATCCACCCGCGCAAAAGCTTCGCCGCCTGGAAAGAAACCGTCCACCTCCGCTCCACCCCCTGGCGTCCCAGCGAAATCGAAACCGCCGCCGAACTTCGCAACGGCATCGTCGGCATCGTCCTCCGCCGCGCCGAAATCATGGCCTCCCTCACCGCCGAACTCGAACGCTCCAACAAAGAACTCGAAGCCTTCTCCTACAGCGTCTCCCACGACCTCCGCGCCCCCTTCCGCCACATCGTCGGCTACAGCGAACTCCTCCGCGAACGCGAACAGGACAAACTCTCCCCCGACGGCCGCCGCTACATCAACACCATCATCGAATCCGCGCAATTCGCCGGCACCCTCGTCGACAACCTCCTCATGTTCTCCCAGATCGGCCGCAGCTCTCTCCATCCCATCGACGTCAACACCGGCACGCTCCTCCGCGAAATCGTCAACGACATGCGCCCCGACGCCAAAGGCCGCAACATCGAATGGCGCGTCACCGGCTCCTTCCCCATCCTCCAGGCCGACCCGACCATGCTGCGCCTGGCTTTCCAGAACCTCATCGAAAACGCCATCAAATACACCCGCGACCGCGACCCCGCCCTCATCGAAATCGCCTACCGCGAAGAGCCGACCGAACACATCTTCTCCGTCCGCGACAATGGCGTCGGTTTCGACATGCAATACGCCGAAAAACTCTTCGGCGTCTTCCAACGCCTTCACCGCATGGAAGATTACGAAGGCACCGGCATCGGACTCGCCAACGTCCGCCGCGCCATCACCCGCCACGGCGGCCGCACCTGGGCCGAAGGCGTCGTCGATCAAGGCGCAACTTTTTACATAGCCATCCCCAAACCAACCGAACCGGAGAATTCATAAGCATATGGCTGAGCTCAAACCCATCTTGCTGGTCGAAGACAACCCCAAGGACATCGAACTCACCCTCGTTGCTTTGGCCAAAACCAATCTAGCCAACGACGTCATCACCCTTCGCGACGGCGCAGAAGCCCTCGATTATCTTTACTGCCGCAATAAATACGCCGACCGCCCCAACGGCACCCCCGCCGTCATCCTCCTCGACCTCAAACTCCCCAAAGTCGACGGCCTGCAAGTCCTGCAAACCGTCAAAACCTCGCCAGAACTGAAGAGTGTGCCCGTCGTCATGCTCACCAGCAGCCGCGAAGAGCAGGATTTGCTCCGTAGCTACAAATTGGGCGTTAACGCTTATGTGGTCAAGCCGGTAGGATTCAACGAGTTTCTCAGCGCCATCGCAGATTTAGGCATCTTCTGGGCAGTCCTCAACGAACCCCCGCCCGGCAGCGCCAAGCCGCGGCGCGGATGAACGATCGCCTGAATGTTCCGGAGTAAATGCACTTGAGTCGCATCAGGATATTAATGCTGGAAGATAGCTCGCTCGACGCCGAGCTGATTCAGTCGCGCTGCGCAGCAGGGGGGGTCCACGCCGATTTTCTCCGCGTCGAAACCCGCGACGACTTCCTCCGCGCCGTCGACGGCGAATGCTACGATCTGATCCTTGCCGATTACTCCCTCCCCACCTTCGACGGCCTCTCCGCCCTGGCCATCGCGCGCCAACGCTGCCCCGATGTCCCCTTCATCTTCGTCTCCGGCGGCCTCGGTGAAGAAATCGCCATCGAAGCCCTTCAATCCGGCGCGACCGACTACGTCCTCAAACAGCGCCTCGGCCGGCTCGTCCCCGCCATCCGCCGCGCCCTGAGCGAAGCCCACGAACGCTCCGCCCGCCGTCGCGCCGAAGAAGGCCTCAAAATCGCCGCCGAAACCGCGCGCCTCGGCTTCTGGCAACTCGACATCGCCTCCCGCGACCTCGAATGCTCCGATGAATACAAAGCCTGCTTCGGCCTTGCCCCCCACCAATCCGTCACCGGCCGCGATCTCGCCGCCATGGTCCACCCCGATGACCGCGACGATGCCCGCAAAGCCTACGAAGACGCCATCCGCACCCGATCCGATTATATCTCCGAACACCGCGTCGTCTGGCGCGATGGCTCTATCCACTGGCTCTCCTCGCGCGGGAAACCCCTCTATTCTTCTAAGGGCATCCCCATCCGCATCGTCGGCGTCTCCGTCGATATCACCGACCGCAAACGCGGCGATCTCGAACTCAATCAAGCCAAAATAGCCGCCGAATCCGCCAGCCGCGCCAAAGACCATTTTCTCGCCGTCCTCTCCCACGAATTGCGCACCCCTCTCAGCCCGATCCTTACCACCATCCACCTGATGGAGCTCGATGAATCCCTCCCGCCCGCCATGCGCGAGCACATCGACATCATCCGCCGCAACGTCGAACTCGAAGCCCGCCTCATCGACGACCTCCTCGACCTCACGCGCATCGCCCGCGGCAAAATCCAACTCCACTCCGCCGTCGTCGACCTCCACCGCCTCGTCGCCGACACCATCGAAATCTGCGCTGCCGACATCCGCGGCAAACGCCAGGAAATCCTCCTCGAACTCCACGCCGAACAAACCTCCGTCAGTGGCGACTCCGCCCGCCTCCAGCAGGTCCTCTGGAACCTCGTCAAAAACGCCGTCAAATTCACCCCCGTCGGCGGCAAGATCGGCCTCCGCACCTCCAATGTCAACGGCCAACTCGAAATCCAGGTCCGCGACAGCGGCATCGGCATCGAAGCGTCCGAAATGACCCGCATCTTCAACGCCTTCGAACAAGCCGACCAGCGCGTCACCCGCCAGTACGGCGGCCTCGGCCTCGGTCTCTCCATCGCCAAAGCCCTCGTCGAAATGCACAACGGCTCTCTCGCCTGCGAAAGCGAAGGTGCCGGTCGCGGGTCAACTTTCAAAGTCCTCCTCCCCATCGTCCCCGCCGCCGATCCCCCGCGCAAAACCCTCCCCGCCCTCAGCGAAAAAGCCGGCTTGCGTATCCTCCTCGTCGAAGACCACGCCGACACCGCCCGCGCCATGTCCTCACTCCTCAAAATGCGCGGCCACAAAGTCGAACACGCCACCTCCGTCAATTCCGCCCTCGGCCTGGCGGACAAACAACGCTTCGATCTCCTCATCAGCGATATCGGCCTCCCCGATGGCTCCGGCATGGACGTCGTCCGCCAAAAAACCATGCAAAACGTCCCCTCCATCGCCCTCACCGGCTACGGCTCCGACGAAGACGTCGCCCGCTGCCGCGCCGCCGGCTTCGACCACCACCTCACCAAGCCCGTCAGCTTCGACAAACTCGAAGCCGCCATCAAACAACTCGCCAAACACCCCTCCCCCGAAAACTGCGCCTAAATATGCAGCTTCACATCCGCCTTCTCCGGCGCCGCCTCCAATACCTGCCCATGCTCAAACCAATGCCCAAACACCCCCGTATAAAGCGTGTGATCCTCCTTCTTCACATCAATCCATAAGAACCGGTCTTTATAAGTCAGATCCTTCAAAACCGCATCCGCATCCCCCGCAGCCGGATGATCCTTCAAATGCTCCGCCAGCGCACTTTGAAAACTCCGCTCCGAAGGCCTGGTATAATGGGCAAGAGCAACCAATAAACCCAACAGAATTACGATAATTAACGATTTCATGATCCCCATCATAGAAACTCCCCCCAATATGAACTATTAGAAATCACAACAGACCTTGTACCCCTCATTCGTGGCACGGGTTTTCAACCCGTGCTTTTTCTCTAAACCCATGACCTCCCAAAAACACTCCACCCCCGCCCTCCTCCTCGGCACCCTCGCCATCTGCTCCTTCAGCCTCACCCTCCCCGCCACCCGCGCCGCCGTCCCCGAACTCGGCTCCATCTTCGTCTCCTGCGGCCGCGCCCTCGTCGCCGCCATCCTCGCCATCACCTTCCTCCTCCTCCGCCGCGAATCCCTCCTCCCCCCCCGCCAACACCTCACCAGCCTCTTCATCATCTCCCTCGGCATCGTCATCGGCTTCCCCCTCTTCACCGCCCTCGCCCTCCGCCGCGCCCCCTCTTCCCATGCCGCCGTCTTCATCGGCCTGCTCCCCACCGGCACCGCCGTCATGGCCGTCCTCCGCGCCCACGAACGCCCTAAACCCATCTTCTGGCTCGGCTGCCTCCTCGGCACCGTCGCCGCCACCCTCTTCGCCATCTCCGAAGGCGCCGGCCGCCCCCAACCCGCCGACCTCTTCCTCCTCCTCGCCATCCTCGCCGGCGCACTCGGCTACGCCGAAGCCGGCAAACTCTCCCGCACCCTCGGCGGCATCCGCGTCGTCTGCTACGCCCTCCTCCTCTCCGCACCCTTCCTCATCCTCCCCGTCGCCTACGTCATCCACCGCGACGGCCTCCACGCCTCTCCCCACGCCTGGCTCGGCTTCGCCTACGTCTCCCTCATCAGCATGTTCTTCGGCTCCTTCGCCTGGTACCACGCCCTCGGCCTCGGCGGCGTCGCCCGCATCGGCCAAATCCAACTCCTCCAACCCGTCCTCACCCTCCTCTGGTCCTCCCTCCTCCTCCACGAACCCCTCCACCCCCGCACCATCCTCGCCGCCCTCTTGGTCATCGCCGCCGCCGCCCTCGCCACCCTCCTCGGCCGGCGCAAATAATCCCACTGCTATACTGCCACCCACCTCGCGAGTTTACCGCACCGTCTCATGACGAATACGGATCAACGTTCTGCTGCTTGCCATGCCCGTCCCGGACATGCAGTTCACCCGCTTTGCCCTTATGCTTATTGGCCTTCTCGTGCGCTTTCTCCAAATCATCCGACGTGCCGCTGACGCTGGTCGTTCTCGCCAGCATCGGCGCGACCCCGCCGGCAGAAGTCGTCTGATCGACAACGGCACTCTGAGATTGCAATGCCACCGCCGGGCTGGATGTCTCCGCCGGCGTCGCCACCACCATCATCGCCGGTGCCTGCACCTGAGCATCCCCTCCCACATCCGTCACCCCGCTCGCCGCCAGCAGGTTCTCAACGTATACCTCTCCAAACTGCGCTTCGCGCGCTGCCAGCGATTGCGGGTCCAACGTCACCCCCGATGTCTCATGTGCATAGGTCCCATCGAGCAGTAGATAGTCCCCCGGATCTACCGAGCCGTTGTAATTAAAATCCCCGTCGATCCAATAACTCCCCCCCGCCTGGCTGCCCTCGCTCATGCCGCGATCCGCCAGAACGTAATCGTCGCTGCTCACCCGTCCGTCCAGATTCGCATCCCCCGCCAGCGTGTACTTCAACACCAGCGTCGTCGAGTCCACCGCCTGGCCGTCAATACTCGTCACCCCCAGATCCGTCGCCTCGGCATACCCGATCCCATTCGCTCCCGTCGCCGCCGCCGAACTCGAATCAATCCCCGGCCCATCCCATGTCCCCCCATTGCGCCCGCTTAATAAATACCCGCGCAATGTATTGATCGGCGTAGCCCCGGCATAATCCCAGATCAGATCATTGTCATTGGTGTTCAATGACCCCCCCCCGCTGATCACCAGACTCGAAACCCGCAGCGTATTGCTCCCTCCCGCCGCCAGCGCCACCGCCCCGCCGGTGATTGTCATCGCCGAAAACACCGCCGGCACCGACACCGTCATCGCCGCTCCCGAATTGACCGTCACTGCCGCCCCACCCGGGTCCGATCCAATTGCCGCCGCCGCCCCGCTGTTCAACGTGATCGTATCCGAACCTCCCGTCGTTCCTTCAAACAGCAGTGGCACCGGCATCGTCCCGCTCAAGATCAACGCATCCGCCCCACTGGTCATCGCCAATACGATATTGCTGATCCCTGACGTATTAAACGTGTAAGAGCTCGCGCCTTGCGTCGCCGTCAGTGTTGAACCCGAGGCTGTGAGTGTAATCGGCCCGGGAGCCCCGAACGCCACCTGCAGTGTCGATCCACTTTCATAAGCAAACGTCTGCACCACCGAAAAACTTCCCAGCGTTCCCGCCGCCATGTAGTTCGCCGCCACATCCTTCACCTGGCTCCCCGCCAGTGAAACCGTATACGCCCCGCTGCTGTCTGGATTGCCCCACGTACCCCCCGGCGCGGAAATCGAATACGTCGCTGTCCGCGTGCCCCCATTGACCGCCGCATCCACCGAAACAAACGTCGCCGTCTGCGAATACCCGTTCGGACCCGTCACGATCACATCCCCGGTGTTCAACGACGCATAAGCCACCCCGCTCGTTACGTCTGTGTACGCCACCGTGAACACCAGCGTCGTCGACCCATACGTCGGCGTCTGGCTCCCGTACTTCGCCACCGGCGCTGTCGTGTCGAGGGAAAAGCTCCACGTCGCCCCCGTCACCGTCAACTCGGCATTCGTCGCGTCCACCCGCCATGTATGTACCCCATCCGCAATTGCCGTGTGCGCCCAGCTATTGGTCGTCGACGTCCCCTTGGGTATCCCATCCAGGTACACCGAATCGCTCGCCGCATTCGTCCCCGTCCAGGTAAAGTTTACCGGCAAACTCGATACCCATGTCGTGGCGCTCACTGGCGCCGGATTACTCGTCGTGTTCGGAATCGTCGTCTGCAACGAAGACTCGCTCACCCACCCGGTCACCCCATTGCTGAACTGCACATCCCACCGCCAATATGAACTCCAGTACGTCGGCCCTGAAAGAACTTTCCCCACCACCCCGGACGCCACCGCGGTTCCCGTACTGCCCGTCGCGCTGGTCGTCGCCGTTACCGCCGCCGTCGTCGTCACCAATGAATTATCCGCCCATCGTCCCGCCCCACCCAAAACCAAATCATAAATGCTGTACTGATTCCCGTTCATCACGTCCAGGTCCACGTTTGTCGAAATCCCCGACACCGTCCCCTTGTCCGCATACTGCCATGCCTGCCATGTCGCCCACAAGCCCGAATTCGCCGGCGCTCCCGTATCCGTATTCACCGAACTCCCCGTCCCATCCCCAGGCCACACTGCATTGATCAGCGGATAGCTCTGCGGTATCGATGAACTAAAATACGACCCCGCATGTGACTCCGAAGCATAAATCATCGGCGTTACGCCCGCATATCCCACCGACGCATAATCACTGCTGATGATCGCGCACCACTGATTTATCCAGTCACTCAAAGACGTCGCCCCGGTCCCCGATCCCAGCGTCGTTCCCTCTTCGATATCCAGCATCGGTAGCAGGTGCTTCCCGTCCGCCGCCAGATACCCCTTGATCTGGTTCCAATAAATATTCGCCTCATACGCAGGTGTGTGTCCCGCATCGTTGTAATACGCAAAATGGTACGACCCAGCATACATCCCCGCCGCTATGGCACCGGTAATATTGGTGCTGAACTTGCTATCCGCCCCCAGTCCTGTGCTCGCCCGGATGATCACAAATTGCTTGGTCTTCGCTACGCTCGACCAGGTAATCGTCCCCTGATAACTCGAAATATCCAGCCCCACCAGCCGCGTCATGAGCACACGATCTTCCAACTGCTCTATAAAAAAGGACTTACGGCGCAGTCGCTTAGTGGTTGCGTGAGACACGTAGACTCCTCTCCATCCAAACATTAGACAAGCTAGTTTCCATCATTATGGCCCCCTAAATCCTCAAAGCAAGCATAATCGATGATTTATAGCTTGAATCTCAAATTCTCACCCGCCTCTGACCCGATATTCTTTCTCCCCTTTCCCCACAGCCAACACCTGTTCCTTCCCCCCA
>DASRRR010000005.1:0-7071 GCA_035656825.1 Tepidisphaeraceae bacterium
GGAGGAGATGCGGGAGATTTTTCGGCAGCTCGATGAGGTGCTGGGGTGGGTGAAGGTAGGGAAGGAGAAGGTGGTGTCGGTGCGGCTGTATCTGGCGGAGGTGAATCGGGATATCGGGGAGGTGAATGAGGTTTACAAAGAATATTTTGCGGAGTGCAGTCCGATGCGGATGGCGGTGGGAGTGGAGTTGCAGAAGGGAATGCTGGTGGAGGCGCAGTTTATCGTGGAGGTCGAATGAAACGATGGGTGATCGGATGGGTTTGCATGATGGCGAGTGTGGGGTGGGGGCAGGCGACTCGGCCTATGGAGGTCGGGGAGATGGATCGGGGGTATTTGCGAGAGCATTTTGAGAAGCGGGAGTATCGGGTGGGGATGCGGGATGGGGCAGGGTTGCATACGGTGGTGTATGTGCCTCGGGATGGGGGGAATCAAAAGCGGGGGATGATTTTATTGAGGACGCCGTATGGGGTGGGGGGAGAGGATCCGAAGTATGAGATGCGGTGGTTCGGGCGGGAGGGGTTTATTTTTGTGATGCAGGATGTGCGGGGGAGGAATGGGTCGGAGGGGGAGTTTGTGCATGTGCGGCCGATGTTGCGGCAGGGGGAGAAGGGGATTGATGAGAGCACGGATGCGTGGGATACGGTGGATTGGCTGGTGAAGAATGTGCAGGGGAGTAATGGGCGGGTGGGGCTGGTGGGGTCGTCGTATCCGGGGATGTATGCGCTGGAAGGGGGAATGAATGCGCATCCGGCGGTGAAGTGTGCGGTGGTGCAGGCGCCGGTGATCGACTGGTTTGCGGGGGATGATCTGCATCATAATGGGGCGTTTTGTTTGGCGCAGTCATATCCGTTTTTGGCGATGATGGCAGGGAAGCCGGTGACGATGGAAGATGGGTATGGGTATTATTTGAAGTTGGGGGCGATTGGGAATGTGACGGGGTTGGATCAATTTTGGGATCAGGTGATGGGGCATGGGGTGGAGGATGCGTTTTGGAAAGAGCGGGATGTGCGGGAGCATTTGGGGGAGGTGAGTGTGCCGATGATGACGGTGGGGGGGTGGTTTGATGCGGAAGATTTATTTGGAACGCTGGCGGCGTATCGTGGGGTGGAGAAGGTAAGCGGGCCGAGAGAAAATGTGCTGGTGATGGGGCCTTGGTCGCATGGCGGGTGGATGCGCGGGGATGGGGAAGAACTCGGGGAGGTGAAATTTGGGGGGAAGACAGCGGAGTGGTATCGGCGGGAGGTGGAGATTGAGTTTTTGAAGAAATATTTGAATGGAGAAGATGCAGGCAAAATTGCCGAGGCGACGGTGTTTGAGACGGGGGTGAATCGGTGGAGGAGGTTTGCGACGTGGCCGCCGGAGGGTGGGGTGGAGAGGGAGATGTATTCGCGGAGTGGGGGGAGGTTATCGTTTGAGCCGGTGGAGAAGGGGGAGGGGGAGTTTGATGAATATGTGAGTGATCCGGCCAGGCCTGTGCCATTTGTGGAGAAGGTGGGGAAGGGAGTGCCGGCGGAGTTTATGGTGGGGGATCAGCGGTTTGCGGAAAGCAGGGGGGATGTGCTCGGGTATAAGACGGAGACGCTGGCGGAGGATGTGCGGGTGATGGGGCCGGTGGGGGTGGATTTGCGAGTGTCGACGTCGGGGACGGATGCGGATTGGGTGGTGAAGGTGATTGATGTTTGGCCGAGCGGGTATGAGCAGCTATTGCGCGGGGATGTGATGCGTGGGAAGTTTCGGGAGGGATTGGGCAAGGAGGTTGCGTTTGAGCCCGGGAAGGTGACGGAGGTGAAGTTTGAGATGGCGGACGTGTGTCATACGTTTCTGCGCGGGCATCGGGTGATGGTGCAGGTGCAGAGTTCTTGGTTTCCGCTGTTTGATCGGAATCCGCAGGTGTTTTGTGATATTTATCATGTACGGGAGGGGGATTATCAGAAGGCGGTGGAGCGGGTGTACCATGGGGTGGGGGAGGAGTCGGGGGTGTGGGTGAGGGTGATGTCGGGGGATGTGCTGGGAAAGTGAGGGAGGGATCGCGAAAGTCGCGAAAGAGGACGCGAAGAAATCACGCGAAGAAGAGGTGCGGTGGTGAAAATAAATGGAATGATTTTGATGATCTTCATGGGGGGATAATGGAGGATGATTATCGGATGTTTTAGCGAACTTCGACGATGCGCTGGCCGGATTGGAAGGCTTGGATCATGCTGTCGTGGATGCGGTTGAAGGCGGCGATCAAGGCGGCATTGCGGCAGTTGCCAAGACGAACCCACGCCAGTCGACCGGCGTCGCCGGGGCGATTAGCGAGGAAAAGGAAGTCATCATCCTTGCTGATCAGGATGTTTTGGCTTCGGGTGCAGTAGGTCCATAGGTCGGCGTCATCGGTTTCGTCGAGATTGAGATCGATGACATGGGCGCAATCGTGGCCTAGATGGCGAAAGTGTATTGCCAAGGCAATTGGGAGTTGGTTGTCGATCACGAACTTCATGCGGTGAAGACAGGATGATCAATTTGATTGGCGGCGTAACTGATTGCGGCGAGGATGTCATCACGCTCAAGGAAAGCGTAATCGTGAAGGATTTCTTCGTACGAGGCGCCGTTGGCGAGGAGTTCAAGTATATCGGCGACGCGGATGCGTTTGCCGCGGATGCAGGGCTGGCCGCCACATTTTCCGGGTTCGAGAGTAATTCGGGAAAGCAGATCGGTTTCCATATGTTGGATTATATCATGCGAATTGGAGGAAGGGGCGCGGAATTAAGCAAAAGCGAAGGGGAGTTGCTCATGGGGCAGCGGCGGGCGGGGTTGCGGAAGGAGCCATGTCGTGCGTTCGGATTGGTGGGAGAGGGTCAGCCGCGGGGCGATGCGAGGGTCCTTGCTGAATAGGTCGCGCAGAAGGTTGGGGCAGTTGCACTCCCGGCTGCGGTGCAGGAGTACGATGTGCGAAGGGAGCGGCGTGGCGGTGGATTCGTGGCGGGAGAGGATCAGGCGGATGGTGTCGAGGGCTTGTTGGTTGGAGAGGTGACCTGAGCCGGACATGATGCGGTGTTTGAGGAAAGCCGGGCGGTCGCTGGCGAGTTGCATCGCGGGGTCGTAGTTCGATTCGATCGCGAGGATGTCGAGGTTGGTGAAGGCGTCGAAGAGGTGAGAGGGGACGCGGCCGAGATCGGTGGCGTAGCCGATGCGGGTGGTGTCGGAGGAGATGAGGAAGCCGTGGGAACCGGTGTCGTCGTGGGAGAAAGGGAGCGGTTTGAAGATGATGCCGGGGAGGGGTGAGAACGGGGTGGCGTGGAAGGGAGAGATCGCATCACGGATTGCGGATTGGGGAAGGTGGGCTGAAGGTTCGCCGGCAGCGCGGAAGAGGATTTTGCGGGCGTAGGGTGTGAAGGCGTGGAGCCGGAGGTTGTATTTGAGGAGGGTGGGGAGCCAGGAGAGGGTGAAGTGGTCGGAGTCGAGGTGGGTCAGGACGATGGCGCGGAGGTCGGGGATGGAGACGCCGGTGCCGATGAGGCGTTTTGCGCAGACTCGGGGTCCGATGCCGGCGTCGATGAGAAGGGAGCCTGCCGGGGTGCGGAGTAGGGCGGCATTGCCGGAGGAGCCGCTGGCGAGAATACAGAGTTCGAGGGACATCCGTGTCGGTCTCGTTTGGGAGTCGTTCAGATGGAAAGACACCATAACGGAGGTTTGAGGGAAATCAACGGCGGGAAAGGGTGATGGGCAGATAACAGATTGAATGGGAAGGAGTTATGATGCGGCTTGTGTGGCTTGCAATGCGGGAGGGGTCTTCATACAATGCTCGGCCCTTAATTTTGAGAGTAAGAGGTAACTGCAATGCCACGCGTCTGTTTTTATACCGGTAAGAAAACCACGTTCGGGAACCAGATTACGCATCGCGGCAAGGCGAAGTATCTGGGCGGCGTCGGCACGAAGGTGACCGGGATCACGGCGCGCAAGTTTAAGCCGAATATTCAGAAGGTTCGCGCCTTGGTCAACGGTAAGATCGTGCGGATCAAGGTATCCGCCAAGGCCATCCGCAGCGGGATGGTGGTCAAGCCGATGCGCCGCAAGTACACCAAGCCGGAAGCGTCTGCCGCGGCGGCGTAAGCCGTTTTAGTTTGTTTTACAGCAATCAAGCCCGCGACCGGTCCTCGGTCGCGGGTTTTCTTTTGGATGGGTTCGGGGTAGAAACGGGGGATCATGGCGGAGCAGATTACATTGGACGATACGCGGCATGTGGCGAAGCTGGCGCGACTCGCACTTCCCGAAGAGACGCTGCGGAAGTTTACCGTGCAACTTGAGGGGATATTGGGGTATGTGGCGCAGTTGAATCAATTGGATACCAAGGGGGTGGAGGCGACCGCGCATGCGCTCCCCCTGTCGAATGTGCTGCGGGAGGATGTCGTGGAGGCGGGGTTGACGTTGGATGAGGTATTGAGGAATGCGCCGGAGACGGATGGGGCGTTTTTTAAGGTGCCGAAGGTGATCGGCGGGGATGAGGACTCGGCCGGTTGAGGCTGGAAGTTCGAAATCTGAAGCTCGAAATCCGAAACAAATCTGAAACTCGAAATCTGAATTTATACCATGCTTAGTTTTGATACTCTTATTGCAGCTCGGGATGCGGTGAAGGCGAAGAAGATTTCGGCGGTGGAGCTGACGACTCAGGCGCTGGAGCGGATTAAGAAGGTGGATGGGGGGGTAAAAGCGTTTAATAGCGTGGAGGCAGAAAAGGCGCTAGCGATGGCGCGGGGGGTGGATGAGGGGAAACGCAGCGGCGTGCTGGCGGGCGTGCCGATTGCGCTGAAGGATAATTTGTGTACGTCTTGGGGGACGACGACGTGTTCGTCGAAGATGCTGAAGGATTTTCGGGCACCTTATGATGCGACGGTGATCAAAAAGCTGGAGGCGGCAGGGGCGGTATTTTTGGGGAAGACCAATCTGGATGAGTTTGCGATGGGGTCGTCGACGGAGAACAGCGCGTTTCATACGACGCGAAATCCGTGGGATTTGGAGCGGGTGCCGGGCGGGAGCAGCGGGGGAAGCGCGGCAGCGGTGGCGGCGGGGGAGGCTTGTGCGTCGATCGGGTCGGATACCGGGGGTTCGATTCGTCAGCCGGCGGCGCTCTGCGGGCTGGTAGGATTGAAGCCGACGTATGGGCGAGTGAGCCGGTATGGATTGATTGCGTTTGCGTCGTCATTGGATCAGGTGGGGCCGTTCGCTTGGACGGTTGCGGATGCGGCGCTGCTGATGGATGTGATCAGTGGGCATGATGTAAAGGATTCGACGAGCTTGCCCAACGCGCAGTCGAATTGCATGGCCGAATTGGAGAAGCCGGTGGAGGGGCTGCGGATTGGGATTGCCAAAGAATTTGCGCTGGAGCAGGGGATGGACCCGCGCGTGCAAACGGCGGTTCGGGACGCGATCGGAGTTTATGAGAAACTCGGGGCGAAGATTGTGGATGTGTCGTTGCCGCATACTGAATATGGAATTGCAGCATATTACGTAATCGCGCCTTGCGAGGCATCGAGCAATCTGGCGCGGTATGACGGGGTGCATTTCGGGCATCGGACCAAGGAGCCGGTGAAAGATATTGTGGAGCTGTTCAGCAAGTCGCGCGCGGAGGGATTTGGCGACGAGGTGAAGCGGCGGATCATGATCGGGACGTATGCGCTGTCGAGCGGGTATTACGATGCCTATTACGTGCGGGCGCTGCAAACCAAGGCATTGATCAAACGGGATTTTGATCAGGCGTTTGAGAAGTGCGACGTGGTGCTAAGTCCGACGTCGCCGACGCCGGCGTTTAAGGTGGGAGAGAAGACGGCTGATCCGCTGGCGATGTATTTGTGCGATGTGTTTACGGTGACGTGCAATATCGCCGGGATCGCGGGGATGAGCATGCAGTGCGGGATGACCGAGGGTGAGAAGCCGCTACCGATCGGGATGCAGTTGCTCGGGCCGACAATGAGTGAGGAGAAGTTGATGCGCGTGGGGAGGATGTATGAGCGGGAGACGGGGTGGAGTAATCGGAGGCCGGCGCTTTAGAAGCGGTTGAGTGTTTCAGAGTCGCCGCGCACGCATTGCGTGCGGGCTATTAAGCAGGATTACTTGGTTGTTACGATACAAAGGGTGAATCAGGCATCAGGACAACTCACTTCAAGAAGATGCCTGATTCAAGTTTGAAGTGATTGGCGAGGATTTTGATGTGGGATTTGCTGAGTTCACGTTCGCGGCGGAGGATTTTTCCGCCTAATGCGCGGTTGCCAAGGAGGCGGCCTAGATCCGAGGCGGACATCTGATGGTCATTGAGCAGACTCTTAAGAATGTCGAGGCCAGTGAGGGTGGAAGTGTCGATGGGATGGCGGGCGTCGTAGGCTTCGATAAGTTGAGCCCATGTTTCGAGATATTTTTCCTGCCCGGGAGTGCGATGCGCCAGGACGGCAAGGCGATCAACGATGGGAGAGATGACTTGGTAATCCGCTTCATCCTCGATTGCATGCGGAGGCATCAGATCGACGAGGGCGGTGAAGGTCGCAGGAAGTCTTTTTGGTAATTGGGTCAGGATGCTCATAGGTCTGTCTTCCATTGGTCTAAGTCATATTCCTTGTGATCCATCAAGCGAAGGACAAAAACACGAGGGAAATCAAAATGGACGGCGGCAATTAAGCGATGGGCTCGGCCGATGTTGAATATATATACTGTATTGCCGCTTTCGACTTTGACACGGTCAACCTGTGGGAAAGTGGCTCGAATATCCGCTGGATTGGCCCATGTTGCGGAAGTGGTCTTGTCATACCAATCGACCAATGCGGGTTTGGTAATGGGATATATCAGCCAATAGCTTACGAGCGTGCTATGCTTAAGAACCCGCATGAGTACATAATGTACCATATTTTTCTGAGGTGAGTCAAGGAGGTCTGTGCGAAAATGGCGAGGGGGAAGGTACAAGGGTGTGGCCATTTTTTCGGGAGGGGCCTAATTCGTTGGTTTGGTTTGATTTTGCCAGTAGACCGTTGACAGATTGCTTTGTTCCAGCGTCTCGATGGCCATGACCGCTTCGGCGTTGTCCGGGTCCCAGCGTTGGCCGCG
>DASRRR010000006.1:0-1601 GCA_035656825.1 Tepidisphaeraceae bacterium
CCCCCCATTCCCGCAAATTCAAACACACACATCGCCCCCTCCGTATCCCTCCCCGATATCTTGCACTCCTGAGGCTCCCCTCCCAATTTGATCCCTTCCCCAAACCGATCCTCCCCCGCCTTCACGCTAAACCCCGCAAACATCTCTTCACTTTTCATCTTCTTCCGTCCTTTCAAATGCCTCGTCGTCTTATCAATCGTCTCAATCAAACACCGTGTCTGCTCCAACCTCTCTCGCAAAACTTTCCGATGTGATTGCAGCGCCGCCGTCTTCTCAAATTGCTTCCATCCCAGAATCCGCTTGATCTGCTTCAACTCCATCCCCAGCTCCCGATAAAACAAAATCTGCTGCAAAATCAGCAGCTGCGCCTCCTCATAAAACCGATACCCATTCCCCCCGTAATACGCCGGCTTCAGCACCCCCGCCTCATCATAAAAATGCAGCGTCCGCACACTCACCCCCGACATCGCCGCCACCTTTTTCACCGTGTAAGCCATCACTCTCCCTCATTCTCCAGGATCACGTAACGTCAGGGTCAAGACATTTTCCCCGCGATCAAGAAAATCTTCTCCAAGTATCAACGTCCCCTCATCCCGCCGCAATCTTGTCCCCCTCCTCCTCTCGGTTATATTGCCCCTCTTGACCAAACGCATCGCCATCCTCGGCTCCACCGGCTCCATCGGCCGCAGCGCTCTCGACGTCATCCAACACCTCGGCCCCCCCTACCACGCCACCGCCCTCTCCGCCCACCGCCAAACCACCAAACTCCTCGAACAAGCCCGCCACCACCACCCCGCCGCCATCGCAATCTCCGACGACACCCCACTCCCCCCCTCCACCCGCGCCGCCTTCGAACAAACCGGCGCAGATCTCTACCTCGGCCCCACCGGCCTCGTAGACCTCGTCCAGCGCCCCGACATCGACATCGTCCTCGCCGCCATCGTCGGCGCCGCCGGCCTTCCCGCCGTCCTCGCCGCCGTCCAGTCCGGCAAAACCCTCGCACTCGCCAACAAAGAATCCCTCGTCGTCGCCGGCTCACTCCTCATCCCCGAAGCCCGCCGCCGCAACGTCTCCATCCTCCCCGTCGACTCCGAACATTCCGCCATCTATCAAGCCTCCCTCGCCGGCCGTCTCCCCGAAATCCGCCGCGTCATCCTCACCGCCTCGGGCGGACCCTTCCGCACCTGGTCCAAATCCCAAATCGACTCCGCCACCCCCGACGACGCCCTCGCCCACCCTACCTGGCGCATGGGCAACAAAATCTCCGTCGACTCCGCCACCATGTTCAACAAGGGATTGGAACTCATCGAAGCCTGCTGGCTCTTCGATCTCCCTCCCTCCAAAATCGAAATCGTCATCCACCCCGAATCCATCGTCCACTCCATGGTCGAGTTCGTCGACGGCTCCGTCATCGCCCAACTCTCCCCCCCCGACATGCGCACCCCCATCCAGTACGCCCTCACCCACCCCCGCCGCCTCAACGGCTGCTCCACCCGCCTCGACTGGACCAAAATCCGCGAAATGACCTTCGAACAACCCGACGAGCGCTTCCCCGCCCTTCAACTGGGCTATGATGTTATCCGGACCGGCGGCACCTCCGG
>DASRRR010000007.1:0-30793 GCA_035656825.1 Tepidisphaeraceae bacterium
ATCTTGAAGCGGGGGGGACGGAGACGGTTCGGACCATCGTGAAGTTTGCAAATGGCGGGCGGCAGATTGTGTCGGCGGAGTTGAAGACGGCGGGGCTGGCGTCTGAGAATCAATTGGAACTGCCGGTGGAAGTGCGGGAGCCTTTGAATGTGGTTTTGGTGTGTGGGGATGAGCAGCGGGATGGGAGATTCGTTCGGCTTGCGCTGTCGCCATTTGCTGGGAAGGATGCGGCGAACCTGGGAAAAGTGACGCTGGTGAAGGCGGATGATGCCGGTGTCTCGCTGGCGGGCGCGGATGTGCTGATTCTGGCGAATGTGATTCAGCCTGCGGAAGGGATGGTGAGCCGGATTGAGCATTTTGTTTATGGGGGGGGTGGCTTGATCATCGCGCCGGGGTCGGTGAGCATGGCGGCGGAATATACACGGCTGCTGTATCGAAACGGCGTGGGAGTGATGCCGGCGGCGCTGCGGGCGGCTCGCGGAAATGGAGAGGCGGCGACTACGCTGCTGGGATTGACGCTGGAGCATCAGGTGTTTCGATTTTTGAAGGGGATGGCGAGCCCGGTGCCTTTGGTTTCGGTGTCGCAATATTTTCCTGCGGATTTGCGCGAAGGGGATTCGCGCGTGCTTGGGAGTTATGCGACGGGTGATCCGTTTTTGATCGAGGGATCGTTTGGGAGCGGGCGGGTGCTGCTGGTGACGACATCGTTGAATGCGGAGTGGTCGGATTTGCCGTGGACGAATTTTTATTTGCCGTTTGTGCAGTCGTGCGTGCGATATGTGAGCAAGGGAGGAAGCGGCGGGACGTTGAAAGTCGCAGGGTCGGGGGAGTCCGACCTGACGCCGTTAGGCGAAGAGTCCTGGGAGCGATTGCGGCGGTCTCTGGGGATGGAAGAAGTCGCCGATGCGAGTGGTGCGGGCGTCCTGTTGTCGGCATTAGGAGTATTTGAGAGTGAGTTGTGGCTGCCGCTGCTGGGGGTGGTGGTGGGGCTGATGATTTTAGAAGGGTTGCTGGGGCGAGCGTGGTCGGAAACGGGGGAGTTATGAGCGGTGGGATGGTATGGGGCGCCTGGACGTATTTGCCAGTGATTGGCGCGGCGGGAATTGCTTGCGCGGGGATTGCGGTCACGGCGTATCAAAAGCAATTGCGCGGTTCGGGGTGGTTGTGGCGGTGGAGTGTGCCGGCCCTGCGAGTGATGGCGCTGCTGGCGATATTGGGGTCGGGATTGAGGCCGTCGGTGTGGCGGCCAGTGCCGGCGGGGGAGCAGGGGGGGATTGTGGTTATGTGGGATGATTCGGCGAGTATGTCGGTTACGGATTCATCTTGGACGCCGGCGGAGTTGGTGCCATTGGCGGATGGATTGGGAGAATTGCCAACCGGGCAATTGCGCTGGCCGGGGGGAGAGTGGAATAGGGAATTGAAGGATCTCCTGCCGGTGATTGATGAGGCCGCACGGGCAGCGAGTGAGTTGGAATATGCCCGAGTGGCAGGAAGATCAGTGGAGGCGGCCCAGGCTCGTGCCTTGCGAGCGCGAGAAGCTCTGGTGGCGGCGTGCCGAAAGCTTTCGCTGCGGGCAAGAAGTCTACCAGGCAAAATACGTGAGACGGTGGTTGCCTGGTCGGCTGAAGTCGGGAAAGAAATTGACGCGAAAGGGCGATCAGTCTGGGGAGAGCTTCGTAGTGATGTTGATGCGGCAATGAAGTTGACGGATGAGCATCAGAAGCAGACGGATGCGGCTCTCTACGCGGCAAATGCGCGGGTTCGCGAAGTCTGTGATGGGCTTGGGCGCTTGTCGCGGATAGAACTGGCGCAACTCGCGACGGAGAAATCGTTGCGGTCGAAAATACCGGCGGATGTGCCGGTGCGGATCGTGACGGTGAGTGATCCGGGGAAGGTGGTTGCAGGGGAAGTGCAGGCGGAATCGATTCTGCCGGATATTGAGTCCGCGGTTCAAAATGTATCGCGCGGGCATGGGCGGGCCAACGCGCCGCGGTCTGTGGTTTTATTTACGGATCAACCCGAGGGCGAGTTGCAGGCGGGGGTGCCGGTGGTGGTTTGTCGTTGTGTGCCCGAGGTGGTTCGGGATGTAGCGGTGCGGCAGGTGGTGATGCCGGCGGTGGCATATGTGGGGGATGAAGTAATGCTGCATGTTGAGCTGGCAGAGGTGGGATTTTCCGGCGCGGTGGTGAATGTGAAGGCGGAGCATGATGGGATTGTGCAGATGCGGGAGATGAAGATGGAAGGGGATCATGGGGTGGCGGTGGATTTACCGCTGCGGTTTATGCAGGCAGGGATGGCGACGGTGAAGTTATCGGTGACGCCGTTCGCGGGAGAGGCGACCGTGCTGAACAATATAGTGGAGCGATCGATCCGTATATTGTCGGAGCGAACGGCAGTCGCAGTGATAGCGGCGCAAGATGATTCGGGCGCGCTGGGTACGGTGCTGCCTCATCTCCCGGGGATAGCAGTGGCTGAGATCGCGAAAGCGCAGGTGGTGATATTGAAAGATGCCTCGGCAACAACGATGTCGGCCGAGCAATTGGACGCGGTGCGGGCGGTGGTGGCGGATCGGGGAGGTGGGGTGGTGTTGGTGGCAGGTAGGGAACATTGGCCGTTGGATGCGGAATCAGAGGCGTTATTGGATGATTATCTGCCGTATCATTTGATAAATGAGCCGGAGTGGCGGGAAGAGCCGGGGCAGGTGGCGGCGAAAGGGATAGAAGGGCTTGCACTGGCGGGTGTGTCGCGGCATGTGGATCGTTATTTGGATCTTGGGGATTTGCGTCAGGGCGTCAGGACACTGATGACCGAACCGGCGAGTGGGGCGCCGATTGTGACGGAGTCGCAGGCGGGAAATGGGCGGGTGTTGATGGTGGCGATGGACGATTTGCCGCGTACTGGTGATCCGCTGGAAGCCGAGCAATTTTGGCAAGCCGTGATTCACGAGGCGGCGGGTCCGACGTATGCCATTGAGCGCGGAGGATATGGATTGGATACGGATGCGGTGGATGTGGGGGCGGGTCAGGTGGTGAACGTGCGTGTGAAAATCCCGCTGGGACGGGGGACGGAAGGGGGATCGCAGGCACCTTCATTGTTAGTCATGAAGGGGACGCGGGTCGCGCAGTCGGAGCCGATGACAGCATTGGGAGCAGGGCGATTTTCCGCGAGTTTGAGAGATTTGCCATCGGGGGAAGATGTGGTCCGGCTGGATCCGGGGGTTGGGGACGCACTGGCGCCGATCATCGAATTGCCGCTGCGCGTGCGGTCGGGTTTGGAAGAGGAATTGGCGAGTGTGGCGTCTGGAACGACGAATGAGAGTGGTTCGTTGCCGATTTCGGAGGTCGGGAGATTAGCGAGCGAGGCGTTGCGAGCCCGTGGCGATCAACCGGCGGTGATAGAATATGCACTCTGGGATAGTCCCTATTTGTTCGTTTTCGTGACGGCGTGCCTGACGGCAGAATGGGCGCTGCGAAAAAGATTGGGATTGGCATGAACCGGCGAACGATGGAAATACACGACGTTCCAGCAGAGCTAAGAGAGTATGTTCGGCGTTTTGCCGTGCACCAGCAGCGACTTGCGTTTTTTCGCAGGATCGGTTTGAGCTTGTCTGTTGTCGGGTTGCTAGTGATTGGGATATGCCTGTGTGATCGGATATGGCGATTTTCCAGTGACGTGAGGTTTACACTGCTTGTTTGCCTCGGGGCGGTTTTGTTTTTGCTGTTATTCAAGCCGGTGACGGATTTATGGCGGCGGATTGATTATCTGAAGGCAGCGGAGGAGGTCGAACGGCGGACGCCTGTCTTTGGACAGCGGTTGGTTACATTGATCTCACAATATGACGCGCCGGTTGAGGGAAGAGGATCGCCGGAGTTTCTCGAGCAACTGAGTGAGGAGGTAAAAGCTGAGATGCCGCGTGGGAGGGCCGGACGGTTGTTGCCGTGGACGCGGGTGATGGGGGCATGGTTTTTGGTGATGCTGGTGGTCGGAGTAGGGGCGATTGCGTGGCATGCGCCGTGGCTGGATTTCCCGCGGTTGCTGGTGAGGTTGACTGAGCCGTTGGGCAGCGCGCCGCCGGTGACGATGACGCGAATTGTCACAATGCCGGCAGGGGCGCGGGTCGTGCAGGGGGAAGCGGTGATCATCAAGGCGGTCGTTGATCCCATAGAGGTTGGGGAAGTGATGTTCAGCATGGGATCAGCGGAGGAACGAACGGCAATACCGATGGAGCGGACGGGAGCGGGGGTATATTCCATTCGCACTCCAACGGTGGAGCAGTCGTTTAACTATTGCATATCGGCCGGGGATGCGGTGAGTCCCGAATATGCGGTGACGATGCTGCAAAAGCCGAATGTCAGCGATCTGCGTGTGCGGTATGTTTATCCGGATTACACGCGCCGTGCGCCATTGGAGACGACGTGCCGGGACGGGCTGGTGGAGGCTCCGATTGGAACGCGCGCGACGGTGCAGGTGGTGTCGACACTGCCGCTGCGGTCGGGCATGCTTATTTCACCCGAAGGGCGGACGGAATTGCATCGCACTGCTGATTCGCGCGTCGTGGAAGCGGAACTGGCGATGAACGGCGATCAGGCGTATCAGATCGAACTGACGAGCGATCAAGGGGTGACGGCGCGGGCGGCAACGGTGCGCGTGCTGGTGCGGCCGGTGAAGGATCGACCGCCGCTGGTGCGGCTAGTGCAGCCGGTGGATGATTTACGAATCGATCCACATGCGGTGCTGCCGGTTTGGTATCAGGCGCTGGATGATATTGGTGTGGTGGCGTTAACGGCGCATATAAGTGTGAATAACTCCAAGCCTCGTGATATAGCGATTCCGATTATTGGCGACGGGCGGCAGATCGATGCGACGTATGATTTGGATTTGGCGCCGTTGGACCTCAAAGTAGGGGATTTGCTTTCGTTGTCGGTGACCGTGGCGGATGGATTGAATCAGACGGCGGCAAGCGAGGAGAGGCATGTCCTGATTACGCCGCGGACGATCAGCATCGCAACGTATCAGCGCATCTCGGCGCTTAAGCACGGCGTGCAAGCGGCTACGTTGCTCACGAGCGAATTAGCCGAAGCAATTCGCGCAAAAAGGCAATCGGTATTCAACCGCGAGATGGCGGCGGCGACGGATGCTGAAGGGAATCTACGGCAATCTATATTGGCAGCACTGGCGCGGTCAGAATCGGCGAGCTTGTCCACGACGCTGGAAAATTTTTCCGATGCCATGACGATGTGCGGGAACAAGATCAATCTGGCGGCAGCTCAGGGGAGAACGGGAACCGGGACACATTTGGAATTGGATGCGGCGCTTCGCGTAGCGGGTGATCTTAAGGCGCAACTTGCAATTTTATCACGCGGTCAGCAGGCCATGGCAACGCTGGCGGATCGAAGTAACTTGCGGTCGGCGGCGACGCTGCCTACCACACAATCAACGCTGGCGCGGGTCAGACAGACGTTGGACCGGGCACGGGCGGACGTGACGGCCGCGGCGGCTTCGCTGGGATTAGACCCCAATGCGCCTGATCTGGATGCAAAGCTCCAACAGCTTGTCGATGATGCCGCGGAGATGATTCGTACGCAGATCCCGGTGGATTATTCATCAGCGGCGAAGGCATGGGCGAAGAATCTGGGAACAGGGCTCCAGATTCCGGGAGGATTTTCCAATCGGCTTGATGCGGCGGCGGCAGCGGAAGCGGCGCGGGCAGATTCTAATTCTGAGCGTGTCGGCGATCTGCAACTCGCGGCCCGCGCCGTCCGGGCGACGGAGGACGCATTCGCCTCGACAACCAGTGCAACTCGTCCGGCGGCGATTGATGCGCGGGAACAATTGCCAGGGGCTATTGCATCACTGGAATTGTCATATCATATCGTGGCTGCGCCGCATCATCCCGTGGCAGCCTTGGACGCGCGGGCGCGGCTTCGCAGATTTGCCGGCGAGGGGGAATTGCTGCTGGCCGCCGCGGAGGCGATCACCCGTCAGGAAGCCAGCAGCGGGCATGATCCGGCGGCGATGCCCGTTGTGCAGATGGATCCAGGGGATGCAGCATCGGCAGCGATTCGAGAGGTACAGGATACGCTGGCGGGTATGCCCGGAGATTTGGCGAGGTTGTTGCAAGCGGCGGATGCGTCGCGATTGGCGCAGATTCGCGCGACAAGCCTTAAACACGATGCGACAACGGCTCCTTCGGAGCGGCAATCAACGGCGCAGCGTCTGGCGGTTCAGGCGGAGGCGGTTCGCAATGGAGCGCAGGAAACGCTGTCGTCCGTGGCGCAGGGCTTAGCGCCGTCGGCGGCGGATTCGCTCTCGCTGCGATTGCAGCAAGTTTCTCCGGAGACGGCGCGGGCGGCAGATGCGATCGATGCGCGGCTTTCGCCGGCGCTGCATGTGCTTCAGCAGGCAGTGGCGTCGAGCGATCCGGCATCGTTGGACGCGGCGGCAAACCTGACCCGTCAGGCGATCGGGCGCGTGCAGGCGGATCTGCGCCGGGCACAATCGAACCTGGCGGATCGTGATCCGGTGCCGGCTGCGAAGTTGTTTGGCCGACCTGACGGATTTGCCCCACTCACATTGAATGATCCAAACGTGGTGCCCGGCTTGATCATCGCGCGGCCGCCGGAATCATTGCGCGGGACTGAGCCGGCGGGATACACCGAAGCACTGGATGCTTATTTTCAGCAGTTATCACACATATCCGGGACTACCACGCGATCTAAAACGGATTAGGATATGTCAATGGAGAACAGCAGTGACAAGCCTGAGCCGGTGCAGATGGTTGAAAATCGACTGTTCGGCGAAATCGCGATCGGGGTGGCGAGCCTGATCGGGACTCCCGTCGCGGGTGGTGTACTGTTGGGCATCAATGCACTGCGGATGCGGCAGCGCGGCGCGGCACTGATTGCGCTGGTGATGGGCGGGCTACTCACATTTACATTATTGGGATTGGTGCAATATGTTTCGCAGTGGGTAACGGCTTGGGCGCTTTTGCCGGCGGGGGGAGTGTTGATGGTGGGGATCGCGCGGACATTGCAAGGGAATTGGGTCACCCGGGATCGTATGCGCGGAATGGTGATGGCCGTCGGGACAGGCGTGGTCGTAGCCGCGATTGGATATTTTGTGGTTCAGCCTCTTATCATTAAAAAGCCCACGGGAATTGTCGTGAATCGGATCATGATCGCGGATAAACAGTCGGTGAATTACGCCATGCCCATTGGTGAGGCGGATGCTCGGCGCGTTGGAGAGGTCCTCAAGCGAGCGGGATATTTTGACGGCTCCGGGAACCCTAAGACGGTCTTCATGGTCGGCGATGCAGACGGTCAGCCGATGGTGATTTTTCCCGCCGATCCGGAGAAAGCTAAAAATCCGGAAGTCGTCAAATTGCTGGCGTTATTGGCACGCGGATTTATCCAAAGCGGCTTGCCCATGCCGTTCACGATCCGGCTCGCAGGCCCGGACGGAAAAGTGCTGAACGAAGTGAAAGTGAAGTACACGCCAGCGACGACCCAAAACGCCGTCAGCGAATCTACCACTCGATCCGATCTCCGGGGACCCCTCGGGACACCTTAGCGTTTGGATCAAACGTGAAGACGTTTTCCGGATGCGTCAGGCGCACGAATTTGATGTCTTTAACCTTGGAGATTGGTGAGGACTGATCACCGAGGCCATTGGTGCCCTTTTGGCTGGACCAATAGAGGATGCGTTTTTCGTGGGTGCGAGGATCTTGGAAGAAGCCTAGGAAGACCACCGAGTGCCCTAGCCCGGAAGTCCAGGAGATATTGGCGAAATCACCCGGGCGAGCCTCGGCGGGCGACACCACCGTGCCCATATGAGAATATTGAACCAGCGCGAACAGCGTCCCGAAACCGTCCTCGTTCCAGTGCCCCCAGAATTTAACGCCATCCTCGCGCCGAGAGCCGTCCGGCTCCTGCATTCGGAGCGATTCGATCCGGTCGGGCGAAATTGTGGCGGCGCCCCCGGGAAGCATCAGGTTGAGAGATTCGATAAATGCGGTGTACGAGGAGCCGGAGCAATAGCTGGTCGTGCGCGGCGGGGAGAGTAAGGATTGACCAAAGAGTTTAAGTTCGTAACCGATCGGGGATTCGGCAGGTTTGGCGCGAACGCCGATGAAATACCCGCCGCCATCCGGCGCCGTCGCCTGAACTTTATCGACGGCTGCCAGGACCAAAGCATTTTGGCCCGGAGCGTATCGGGAAAAGAGCTCGGCATGATGCGTGTGATGTGGAGAAGTTGGAACGATGCCGGCGGGCAGGATGAACAGTGAAGGTTGCGTGGTCGCCAGAATAACAAATGCAGCAGCAACAGGGTTAGGCATGGTCAAATTATATCCGCTTGACCGAGGTTCCGGGAGCGATACGCTACTCTTTTGACATAAACAATTGCAGCGAAAGGAAATTAGCATGGCCGGGCGCGTGGAGCAGTCGTATCAGTTGGCCAAAGAACAGTTTGCCGAACTTGGTGTCGATACCGAGCGGGCAATGGCCGTCCTGCGCGGGGTCCCGATCTCGCTGAATTGCTGGCAGGGGGACGATGTAAGCGGATTTGAAAATCTAAATACCGGCCTCACCGGCGGCATCGCTGCAACGGGAAATTATCCCGGCAAGGCGCAAACACCCGAACAACTTCGCAGCGATTTGGACAAGGCCTTGTCCCTCATCCCCGGAACGCACCGGCTGAACCTGCACGCGATCTATGCCGAGACCGCCGGCAAGCAGGTGGAGCGCGATGTACTTGAGCCACAGCATTTCAGCAACTGGGCATCCTGGGCCAAGAGCAAAGGGATGGGGCTGGATTTCAATCCATCGTATTTTTCTCATCCCAAAGCAGCCGACAATTTCACGCTCTCAAGCCGGGATGAGGGGATTCGCAAGTACTGGATTCGCCACGGGCAGGCCTGCCGGCGCATCGGTGCGTATTTCGGAAAGGAACTGGGAACTCCATGCATAACGAATGTGTGGATTCCCGACGGATATAAGGACACGCCTGCCGATCGGAAGACGCCTCGGGAAATTCTGTCGCGGTCGCTGGATGAACTTTTCGCCGAGCTACTGGATCCGAAGCACAACTTGGATGCCATGGAGGGTAAATTGTTCGGGCTTGGTGCCGAATCGTACACCGTCGGTTCGCACGAGTTTTATCTCGGATACGCCGTGAAGAAGGGGAAATTGGTCTGCCTGGACGCGGGCCACTATCATCCGACTGAATCGATGGCGGACAAGATTTCTTCGGTGCTCTGTCATCTGCCGGAGATTTTGCTGCACGTCAGTAGAGGGGTTCGGTGGGATTCGGATCATGTGGTCACTCTGACGGATGATCTGCGCGCTACCGCCGAGGAGATCGTTCGCGGCGGATATTTGCAGCGCGTCCATATCGGTATCGATTATTTTGATGCGTCCATCAATCGCGTGGCGGCATGGGTGATCGGCACACGCTGCATGATTAAATCTCTTCTCATCGCGTTGCTGGAGCCGGCCGTGAAATTGCGCGAAATGGAATCGGCCGGAGATTACACCGGACGTCTGGCAATGATGGAACGCGCCAAAATGCTCCCCGCCGGCGCAGTCTGGGATTATTACTGCCAGCGGGAAGGCACGCCTGGCGCCGGTGAATGGCTGGTGGATGTAAAACGCTATGAAAGCGAAGTCCAATCCAAACGCTAATGCTCACAACAGCGGAGAAAGCAGGGAAATGGCGCTGTCAACGTACCGGCGAATGGTGGAACGGCGCGACCATTCGTCCAAACTGAGCAAGTGGGAATCGGCGAGATAGTTCGCTTGAACTTGATTAAGCGGCGCGACGGCTTCGCGGCCGTAAATCAGTACGGATAGCTCGAAATTGAGATTGAAAGAACGCACGTCCAAGTTAGCTGAGCCGAAAATCGCCAACGCATCATCGACGACAACCGTTTTGGCATGCAACAGCCCCGGACGGTAGAGATAAATGGAGATGCCACCTTCCATCAGCCGGCTGAAATGAGCCCGTCCCGCAGCGGCGGTGAAAGCGTGGTCCGGACGCGCAGGAAGGATCAGCGCTACCTTCACCCCACGATCCGCGGCCATGAGCAGAGAGACCAACGTTGGTTCATCCGGGACGAAATAGGGCGTAGTCAGCGTTAATGACGCATGAGCCGATTGAATCGCCGCCAGTAGCACCCGGCGATACGTCGCATTGGGATCAATCGGCCCGGTTGGCACGATCTGAAGAAGGCTCGAAATCGATTCCGCGGGCACGTTCGTTTCCATCGCCGGCGGCGCCACCGGAAGAAGCTGCTCGGTTTCAAACGCCCAGTCCTCCGCGAAGACAGCGGCGAGTTCCGCGACTGCCGGACCGACAATGCGCGCCGACAGATCCACCCACGGCCCGACCGGGCACCCTCCATAATCCGGATTGATGAGATTATGACTGCCGACATACGCGATTTTCTCGTCAATGATCGCCAGTTTCCGGTGGTTGCGCAGGTCCATGCGCGGCAGCCGGCGCTGTAATACATGCGCCGGCAACGCCGCCGCCACGGAAACTCCGGCTTGCGTCAACCGTGCAGCCAGTCCATCGCGCTGCAGCACCGCACGAGCACCCACCGCATCGAGAAGCAACTTGCAATTCACACCGCGTCCCGCGGCCCGCGCCAGCGCCTCCGCCACCGGGCCACCAATCGCGTCATCTGCGTAAATGTAATAGAGCAAATGCACCTGCCCAACCGCAGCGTCGATATCCGCGATCAGGCGCCTCATCATTTCGTCGACAGCCCTTAGCAATTCAAATTGATTTCCTCCCAACACGGGAAATCCGCTAATTCGCTCGGCTTGGCGCACCATCGGTTCATACCGCAGTGGCAGATCAAGATTCTCATACGTTCCTGTAGCCGACGTTGAATCACGAGTGGCTTTGCGAAAAATCGCAACGATTTCCTTATGCCTCTCGACACGATGCGGGCCAAGGCGAGTTTCTCCGAGAAACAGATAAAGGATGACCCCGATGTAAGGGTGCAGAAAGATGATGCCCAACCACGCGATCGACGCTCCCGGAGCCATCTGCCTGCGCAGGATCACGGGAATCATCGTCAGACGCACGAGCCAGGCAATCGCGATGTATAGGGCGAACCAAGTCATTTTAATGTCCCAAAGACTGTCGCCGAGAGCATGAAGTGGAACAAGAGGGATCAATTTTGATTAATAATTCAAATAATGAATAATTATGTTGCGAACGGTGACGCAGAGGAGTAATTTGATAGCGGATAATGCCATCCCATAACGTATTTTGGAGATGTAAGGGTATGTTTTTACGCGGGTTTATGTTCGATAGTGCCCGTTGCCTGGAGAGCCGGTCGTACTATAAGTCCGCCATCGATTTTGTGTCTGACCGCGGAGCAAACGCCATCTTATGGCATTTCACAGACGATCAGGGGTGTACGCTTGAGTTCGATTCCGTTCCCGGGATTGCATCGCCAAATGCCTATAACAAGGATGAGATCCGGCAACTGATCAAATACGCCCGGTCGCGTGGCATTGAGTTAATCCCCGAAGTCGCCTCGTTAGGGCATTCGCGCTACATCACCCGCCTGCCGGCATATGCACACCTGAATGAGAGCAACAGTATCTTCACGGGGATTTGCCCCATTTCCAAGGAAACCAGGCAGATAATCAAAAAATTGATCGAAGAAGCCGCCGAGGTTTTTGATGGACCGAATTTTCACGTCGGTTTAGACGAAGCGAATTTCGGCGACCATCCGCTGACCGCCGCGGCTCTGCAAACGCGCACCCGCGCCGATATTTTTACTGACCACGTCAGCTTCATTTACGGCATCGTGACCCGCGCCGGAAAGCGCATGTGGATGTGGGCCGATGGCGTGCTAAAAGACCCGGAAGTAGCCCGGCGAGTGCCTCGCGATGTCGTGATGTGCAATTGGCAATATCGCCCGGCGGCTCCAACGGATTCAACGCAATACCTCCTCGATCAAGGATTCGACGTCGTCCTTTGTCCGGCTCTGATCAGTCACGATCAGACCTTGTTCCCGGGAGAAGAATTCGCCCTGCCCAACATCCGCTGCATGAAGAATCATGAAGCATTGACCGGCCAGGGAAAAATCCTCGGCAGCATCTGCACCATCTGGACCGGCGTCCGTTTCATGTCCGAATCCATCTGGCCGGCGATCGATCTTGCCGCCGCCATAATGGATGATCCCAAAGTCGAAACAAAAAACGCTCTCGATCGCTTTGCCCAGGAATATTTTGGATTAACAGGTTCGGATGCCCGATCATGGGCCGATCTCTGCGACCGAGTGATGCATCTGTCTCCCTTGCGCACCGAGTGGCTGGCGATCGGCAAGGCACAATTGCCCGATGAGATGACGGCAGAGCAGATCGAAGCCAAAGGCTCTGACTGGGAACGCCAGGCGGAAAAGCTCCGCAATCTCTCTTCCACTGTGCGCCGAAACCGTCGGGCGTATCGAACCTTCAGGCTCATGGTCGAGGTCGCGGCGCATTGGTATGCCATGACAGCCCGGCTTGCAATGAGTGATGGCCCGACGAACGCCGAACTCAAACGGATATACCAAAAAGGATCAAACCTGCTTCGCCGGGTTGAAGGAGCTTGGGACCAGGAGCGGCATGCCGACGATCCCAAAAAGATCGCTCCGCCTGTGGAGTATTTTCGGGATGATCACTTGATCCTGTTGCTCCGGCAAGGGATAGAAAGCGCCCGTCAGCGCCTGCCTGCCGAGCGGGAAGCAATTCAAACAAAAGTTCGAACAAGAAAAACCACAGAGATGAAGAAGACCGTCGTGCAGAAATAAAAAACCTGAACAAGAGTGGAGGAAACATGTCAGCGAAAGAATCGAAGCGTTTGATGATGATATTGGCTGCCGCAGTATCGGTTTCGGGCCTGGGCGCTCAAGCCGGTGCCGTGCAGACTTTCTGGAGCCGCGGCGCAGGCACCGACGATCTACTGACCTCCTTGAACTGGCTGGGCGGCTCGCATCCCGCCCAAACCGCCGAAGCCGTCATCGACGACCTCCATGGCGGAGCAACCTACGCCACCCCCGGCATTCGCTACTTCGGCGGCACCGGCGGCGGCCAGCGCTTCGGTCAGCTAACCCTCGACTCTCCAACCCTGACCAATCTCTACGCCTATTCAACCAACATCACCACGATCAATCCGGTAACATTATGGGCGACCGCAGGCTCAAATATCGTGCTGTCGATCGGACCCAACGTGGGAGCAACCGCTGCCCAGACGATTACGATTGCCGACAACGTGGGAGTGAATGGATCACTCTATCTTGCACTCAACTTTACTCCAGTAGCGGCCAATGATCCGGCGATCATCAATGTCACCAATCCTGACGCCACGCTGATAATCGGCAGTTCGATCCGCAACAACACCGGCGGCGGCACTGATGGCATCGAAAAAACCGGCTCGGGAACATTGGTCCTGAATAACCCCGCAGCCAACACCTTCGGCGGCGCCAACCAGATCGTCCGCGTTACCGGCGGCATCTTGTCCTATTCCGCGGACAACAATCTCGGAAACAGCGCCGACAAAGTAGTGCTTAATGGCGGCACACTGCAATTCATCACCACAACTGCCACCGGAACCGTGACCACCACCCGCGCCTTTAGCATCGCCGCGCCCAGCCAGATCGATTTGAACGTCAACGGCAGTTTCCTATATCAGATCAATGGCGCATTGAGCGGCTCAGAATCACTAACTAAAACCGGCACAACCGAACTGGCGATGAACAACGCCGCTGGAAGTTACACAGGAACACTCACCGTTAATCAAGGCAGCGTTCGTCTGCTCAACCCGGGATCGGTTGCCGGTGCGACGATTGCGCTGAACGCCACTAATTCGACCCTGGATTTACGCAACGACAGTGGTGGAAATTACAACGTCAACGTCGACGCCTCCACAAAAAATGCCCAAATCTATGTCGATCACCAAACCGCCAGCGGCACGGGCGGCCTGTTCCAACTCGGCAACGTTAAACTCGGTGCCGTGACGTTAAACCTCAACGGCAGCACAACCACCACCGGCAATTCCATGCAGGTCGGCAACGTCACGCTCACCGGCAATGGCATCATCCAAACCTCCGCCATCCCCGTGACCATTGGCGGCGTCATCGCCGAAACCGGCGGATCACAATCCCTCAAAAAAATGGGCGCAGCCACCCTCACCCTGACCCAGCCAAACACCTTCACCGGCGGCGTCAACGTCGGTGGCGGCACTCTTTCCATCAGCGACGATACCCAGCTCGGCGCCGCCGGCGCAAGCGGCCTCGCCCCCGTCACCGTCGCCACCGACTACACTCCCACCGCCCCCAACCCCGCCACCCTGCAAATCACCGGCTCTTACACCACCGCCCGCCCCGTCATCGCTGGCGACGCCACCATCGACAACGCCCAAAACGTCACCCTCGGCTCCGTCACCGGTTCCGGCTCCCTGGTCAAAACCGGTGCCGGTAATCTCACCATCCCTTCCATCGTCGGCGGCGGATTGAGCGTCAACAACGGCGTCGTCACTCTCGCCCCTAATGGCGGCACCAGTCTTTTGTCCTCCTTCGGATTCGCCACAGGTCAATTGGACGCCACCAATAACCAAATGATCTTCAGTGGCCCCTCTGCAACCTCCGTTCGCGGTTGGCTCAGTTCCACCGGCGGCATCATCAGCTCCACCGCCCAGGCCGATTCCACCGGCACCACCGCTATAGGCTATTTGCCCGTCACCTCCCCCGGCACATGGGGCGGCCTCAATGTCTCCACCGGCGACATCGTCACCAAGTTGACATACACTGGCGACATCAATCTCGACGGCGTCGTCAACGCCGACGACTTTGCCCTGATGGACCGCGGCTTCGCCCAAAATCTCCCCGCCGGCTCCGCCACCTGGCAGAACGGCGATCTCAATTACGACGGCGTCGTCGATAGTTCCGACTACATGCTCGCCGATAAATCCTTCGCATTGCACGGCGGTACGCTCTCTCCGGCCCTTTTATCCGAGCGCGAAACCATGTTCGGGAGCACCTACGTCAGTAACCTCATCGCCAGCGTCCCCGAACCCGGAACCACTTCAATCGTCTTACTCGCAGCAGGCAGCATGATGTCGCTTCGTCGAAAACGGATGCCTAAGGAGTCCCGGTGATTCGTAGCAACAGCTCCAGCGAAAGTCTCTCCGGCTCCAACCACAAGACCGCCGCCGCCTGGAACCGCGGACTCGCTGTTCGCCTCCTCCGCAAGCACGAATCCCTCTCCCGCCGGCAAATCTCCCAGATGACCGGCCTGCGCGGTTCGACTCTGACCTACATCGTCCGTGAACTGATCGAAAAAGACGTCGTCCGCGCCGTCGGCAAGCAAGTCAGCAATCGCGTCGGCCAAAAACAGGTCATGCTGCGCATCAACCCCGACCTCGGTTGGGTCCTCGGTGCCTCGCTGCGTCCGGGAATGGGCCGTGTTGTGCTGCTCAACGCCGCTGGTGGCCGCATCGACGGAAAACAAATCCCCATCGAAGGCGGCCTGCCCGAACTAGCCGATCGCCTCGCAGACGGCATCGACCAGTGGCTCCGCCAGGCTGGTCAACCCGCCGGACGTCTATTAGGCATCGGCGTCGGTGTCCCCGGCGTGGTCGACGCCGATCATGGCGCCGTCCTTCGTTCCACTCTCTTCAACGCCACCAACGTCCCTCTGCAAAGACTCCTCAGCGACCGATTTGGCGTCCCCGCCGTCATCGATCACGACGCCTGCTTCGCCGCCCAGGCCGAAGCCATGGACGGTGCCGCCAAATCCTCCTCTCACTTCCTCTACTTCCTCGTCAACCACACCACCGACGGCGATCGCGTCCGCTTCAACTCCTATGGCTCCGCCCTCTACCTTGCCGGCAAAGTCTATCGCGGCGCTCATTACGGAGCCGGCGAATTGGGCACCACTCTCGCCCCCGCGTTGGTTGAAACCACCATCAAAGGATTATCCCAACTCGCCGACGCCTCCGCGCTCATCCCCGACGGCCTATCAACCCTTGCCGAGCAGATTGGCCAAGTCCTCGCCTCCATCATCAATTTCATCGACCTGCAAACTGTCGTCATCGGCGGCACCGCCGGCATCCGCAATCAAGCCTTCATTGACGCCGTCCAGCGCGAAGTCAACCGCACATTAATCCCCATCCCCGGCCGCGTGGTCAACATCGTCCCCACCATGATCGCCGCCGAAGCCGTCGCCCACGGTGCCGCCATCGCCGCCTCCGACGCCGTCCTAGTCGAAGGCCAAATGCCCGGCGGTCTCATCATCAACGGCTAGTGTATTAGCAATAATTTCCCTTGCCGAGGTGAGCCGGGCCGTCCCGGCCCGTCTTCTCCCCCAGACCTGGCCCCACCATCTTTTTCCAACCCAGCCGTAGACGTCTCCCGGCTCATCCCGCAATATACACACCCCACAAAGGAGCCAATCATATGCGGATGCGTCTTGCCCTGGCGGCAGTTGTCTCGATCACGCTGGTCGGAATCACCCAGGCCGCTGAGCCTGCGGATACTACAACCAAAGATTTAAGTGCATACATCCTGACCCCCGCCGCGCCCGCAACCCCGCGCATCAACGGTGCCCGCGTCTACGGCGAACGCCCCGGCATGCCCTTCCTCTTCACCGTCCCCGCCACCGGCGACCGCCCCATGAAATTCGCAGCCGACGGTCTTCCCGACGGCTTACAAATCGACCCCCAGACCGGCCGTATCACCGGCTCCGTCGCTGCCGCCGGCACCTACATCGTCAAACTCACCGCCACCAACGCCCAAGGCTCCAATGAGCGCACTCTGAAAATTATCATCGGCGACGAAATCGCCCTTACCCCCCAGATGGGCTGGAATAGCTGGAACTGCTGGGCCAAAGACGTCGACCAGGAAAAAGTCCTCGCCTCCGCCCACGCCATGGTCGATAAAGGCCTCATCAACCACGGCTGGACCTACATCAACACCGACGACACCTGGCAAGGACGACGCGGCGGCGAACTCAACGCCATCCAGACCAACGCCAAATTCCCCGACATCAAATCCATGTGTGACCAAATCCACGCCATGGGCCTCAAAGCCGGCATCTATTCCACCCCCTGGGTCACCTCCTACGCCCTTGACGTCGGCGGCAGTTCCAACGACCCAGCCGGCAAATGGGACCCCTCCATGGCCAGCAACAAATTCCACTACGACGGCAAATATCTCTTTGCCGACCGCGACGCCAAGCAATGGGGCCTCTGGGGTTTCGATTACCTCAAATACGACTGGAATCCGCGCTCCACCAAAACCAGCAGTGAAGATTTCCACAAGCAGACCGAAAACATGCAAAAAGCCCTCGCCGCCAGCGGTCGCGATATTTTATATAGTTATTCCAACGCCATGCCCTTCGATCAAATCCAGGAGCAATCCAAAATGCTTAACTCCTGGCGTACCACCGGCGACATCCGCGACTCTTGGTCCAGCCTCACCCACATCGGCTTCTCCCAAAATAAATGGGCCCCCTACGCCCGCCCCGGCCACTGGAACGACCCCGACATGCTCGTCGTCGGCCTCGTCGGCTGGAGCAAAAACCTCCACCCCTCCAACCTCACCCCCGACGAGCAGTACACCCACATCTCCCTTTGGTGCCTCCTTTCCGCCCCGCTCCTCATCGGCTGCCCGATCGAGCGCATGGATGACTTCACCCTCAGCCTCCTGACCAACGACGAAGTCCTCGCCCTCGACCAGGATTCCCTCGGCAAATCCGCCACCCTCGTCTCCGAGCAAGGCGACAAAGTCTCCATCACCAACAATCGCCCCAACCATCCCACCGAAAAACTCGCCCTCTCCTCCGGCCAAGTCTGGGCCAAAGACCTCGAAGACGGCACCAAAGCCGCCGGCCTCTTCAACCTCAGCGACCAGCCCATGACCGTCACCGCCAATTTCGCCGACCTCAAGCTCACCGGCCAACAAACCGTCCGCGACCTCTGGCGCCAAAAAGACCTCGGCCAAGCGACCGACAAGTACGAAACCCAAGTCCCCGCCCACGGCGTCGTCCTCCTGAAATTCTCCCCGGCCAAATAAGACAATTTTTACTTCTTCGCCTGCTTGATCAGCGTTGCCCGTCCCGGCCCCATCTCCCATGAAAACTTCGGATTCTTTAATAGCCTGATCATCTCAGATCCCGCCAGCAGCGCCGGTCCATACCCGTGCATATCGTCCGTCGCCGGACGCCTGTAATAGTACGCCATGTCATCGGCATAATTCGTCCCGATGCACACATCGTTCACTCGCCCCTCCGCATCAATCTTCGTCGCCACCCCATTCCACCCCGCCACCGCCACCGGCCCATAAGACGACGCATCCAGCCACCCCCGATTCACCCCCTTCGCCAGCGCATAACAAAACATCGCCGAACACGAAGTCTCCAGATAAGAATCATCCTTATCTAAAATCTGATGCCACAACCCCGACCCCGACTGACACGACGCAATTCCCCGCGCCTGCGTCTGCAAAATCTCAATCAACTTCCCCCGATCCGGATGATCCTCCGGCAGCAAATCCAGAAGCTCCACCGTCGCCACCATAAACCATCCATTCGCCCGCCCCCAGCAATGAATCGGATGATTTGCTTCATTCGCCTCCGTCGCCGCATGTGTGAATAGCCCCCGCTCCGGGATGAACAGATGTTTATAAAACCCCTTAATCTGATTCACCGCATCATCAAAATATTCGCGCTTCCCCGTCATCGCCCCATATTCCGCCAGCAGAGGCACAGACATATATGCATCATCCAGCCAGATCGACTGCGGAAACGGCGAAGGCCTGCAGAACGTCCCATCCTCCAGCCGCTGCTGCTTTCCATGAATAAACGCAATCTGCGTCTCAATAATTGGCGCCAAATCCGCCCCCACATTCATCCGCCGCGCCTTCACCATCGCCGCCGCCATCGCCCCACATGAATCCAGATTCACCGGCGAATAAAAATTCCGAAACGGATTATCCCGATTCATCGGCCACGCCTGAAAATCCTTATAATGATCCGCGAAAAACTGATACCGTTTCACCACAAAATCCGCATATTTCCCATCCCCCGTTGCCTCGGCAGCAGAAAGCATCCCCGAGCAAATCACCCCCATCGGATACGCAATCGGAGGAAATTTCCCCTCCGGCCCATGATCCAGCTCCGCATCCGGATTCACCTTCGAATAATTTTTGATCTCCTCCCCGCTTTTTCGATCCACCAATCGCAATGGCGCATTCGCCTCCAGCCGCCCGCGCACCCGATCCATCACCTGCTTCACCTGCCCCGCGGTAGGGGGGGCATACTCAAATGAATCCGCCGATGCCGCCACAGATATATTTGCAACACCCATACAAACCACAGCCCTCAACAAACGCTGAAAATCGTGTTGCATATTATAGTTTCCCCTCATCCATTTTATCCTGATGAACATCCGCAACTCCGTGTACACGATGCAGATCAATATCATCCACATCATGAAACTGATACACCGGCGTCGTCTCCACATGAATGTCCGTTAGCGTCGCCTCCTTCACATCGTCAAAAAATATCGCCGTCCGCGAATCCGGCTCCTCCACGCGCAGCTCCATATTTGAACACGACAAATGACGCACATGCCGGGCATATAACCCATACGCCGGCAGCGCACCAAATTCCTCCGGTTCAGGATACGCCGTCTCCTGCTCCGTCGGATGCGCCTCAGCAAATTTCGCCGGCGCACCTCCTTGCGAATAAATGTGAATATTCGAAAGCGTCAAATCCTCGATCGGATGATCCACCAGACCCGCAATCAAAATGCCCTGCTTATTCGTGGAATTACTACAAATAACGTTAGAAATGCTCACCCGCCGGATCACCCCCACCGGCGTCTCCGCGGGCCCGCGCATCCGCTTCCCCAACCGAATAAAAATCGGCGCGTTCACAATATCTCGCATCGTCAGATTGCTAATCACCACATCTTCCATCACCGCCCCATCCACCGCCTCCAGCGCAAGCCCCCGACAATAAGTAAAAGTGCAATTCGAGATCGTGATATCCTTAAAACCCCCATTCGATTCCGTCCCGAATTTAATTCGTCCCGTCGGGATGTGTTTCCCTCGCCGCTGATAAGTCCCATCCAAAAACGTCCCCTCATCAAATCCCGAAACCGCGCAATTCGTAATCGTGATATCCTCACAAGGCCTAAACTCCCCCAGCGCAAACGAAGACTTCGGGCAAATCCCATCATCCCGCGGCGAATTGATCGAACAATCAGAAACCCGAATATGCCGGCAGCAATCCAGATCAATCCCATCCCGATTCGTATCCATCTTCACATTATCAATCGTGCAATTATCCACCCCCGTCGCCAGCACCCCAAACCATCCCCCATGCTGAATCGTAAAATCCCGCAGCAACACATTCCGACAAAGCTTCAGCGCAATCGTCTTATTCCCAACCCCATCCTCACTCCCCGTTTTCACCTGCTCCCGCGCCAACCCTTTCCCCCAAATTCTCCCCGGCCCCAATATCGATACATTCTCAACACCCTCCCCCCAGATCAACGAATTATGCCAATGCGAATGCCCGAAATCCTGATACGCTTTCTTGGGATTTGGCAACCCCTTCGGATTCGCCTCCGGCAAATCATACCCTTGATCCGCTGCAACAATCGTTGCCCCCTGATCCAGATAAATCGCCACATTGCTTTTCAAGTGGATTGAAACCGAAAGATAATTCCCCGCCGGAAATCGTACCTCCCCACCTCCCGCCGCGTTCGCTGCATCAATTGCTCGATTAATCCCCGCCGTATCCAGCGAAATCCCATCCCCCTTCGCCCCAAAGCTGCGAACATCGAAAACCATCGGCGAAGGTGCCGCTGCACCAACCGCCACCAATAACATGACGCCCCATCCCAGCCTCTTCAAATTCTTCATCATTTACCTCCACTAAGAATTGCACGCGCCCGCGTAATTCCAGTATCCTCTTATTCGGAACAAATCCAACCTTCCCGGAGACCAACACATGCGCTATCTCTTCACCGCCGCCGCTGCCGTCATCTTCACCGCCGGCCTATGCCTCACCGGCTGCGACTCCAAACCCGCCGCCTCGTCATCATCGTCCTCCGCCGCCCCCGCCAATATCAAAATCGGCTTCCTCGTCAAACAACCCGAAGAACCCTGGTTTCAGAACGAATGGAAATTCGCCCAGAAAGCCGCCGACGATGAACATTTCGAACTGATCAAGATCGGCGCCACCGACGGTGAAAAAGTCCTCGCCGCCATCGACAACCTCGCCGCCCAAGGCGCCCAGGGATTCATCATCTGCACCCCCGACACCAAGCTAGGCCCCGCCATCGCCGCCAAAGCCGCCGCCGACAACCTCAAACTCATCAGCGTCGACGACCGCTTCCTCGGCCCCGACGGCCAGCCCCTCGACTCCGTCCACCACGTCGGCGTCAGCGCCCACGACATCGGCGTCATGGTCGGCAAAGCCCTTGCCGACCAATACAAAGCCAAAGGCTGGAAACCCGAAGACACCGCCGCCTGTATCGTCACTTTCGAAGAACTCCAAACCGCCCGCGAGCGCACCGACGGCGAAATCGAAGCCCTCTCCGCCGCCGGCTTCCCCGCCGGCCACATCTTCAAAACCCCCGAAAAAACCTCCGACGTCCCCGGCTCCTTCGACGCCACCAACGTCCTCCTCACCCAACACCCCGACGTCAAACACTGGCTCGTCTCCGGCATGAACGACAGCGCCTCCCTCGGCGCCGTCCGCGCCCTCGAAGGCCGCCAATTCTCCGTCGACAACGTCGTCGCCATCGGCATCAACGGCACCGACTGCCTCAACGAATTCCAAAAACCCCAACCCACCGGCTTCTACGCCTCCGTCCTCCTCACCCCCAAAAAACACGGCTACGACACCGCCACCATGATGTACCACTGGATAAAAGACGGCACCGAACCCCCAAAAATCACCTACACCACCGGCATCCTCATCACCCGCGACACCTACAAACAAGTCATGAAAGACCAAGGCCTCATGGACTAATCTTTCTCAAGTAGCCAGTAGCCAGTAGCTCTTTCTTTCATGCCCTACCTCCAATTCCAATCCCTCTCCAAATCCTTCCCCGGCGTGCGCGCTCTCCACGACATCTCCTTCCCCGTCGAAGAATCCTCCGTCCACGCCCTCATGGGCGAAAACGGCGCCGGCAAATCCACCCTCCTCAAAATCCTCTCCGGCGTCTATCGCCCAGACTCCGGCCAGCTCCTCCTCGCCACCCAACCCCAATCCTTCCGCTCCACCAACGACGCCATCGCCGCCGGCATCGCCGTCATCTACCAGGAACTCCAACTCGTCCCCGAAATGTCCGTCGCCGAGAACCTCTACCTCGGCCACCTCCCCCATTCCTTGGGATTCCTCGATAAATCCACCCTCCGCCAAAACGCCCTCCAACAACTCGCACTCCTAGGCGAAGACATCCCCCCAAAAACCAAACTCTCCTCCCTCCCCATAGGACAGCGCCAAATGGTCGAAATCGCCAAAGCCCTCTCCCGTGACGCCAAAGTCATCGCCTTCGACGAACCCACCAGTTCCCTCTCTTCCCGCGAAACCGACAAACTCTTCGCCGTCATCCGCCAGCTCCGCTCCCAAGGCAAAGTCATCCTCTACGTCTCCCACCGCATGGACGAAATCTACTCCCTCTGCGACGCTGCCACCGTCCTAAGAGACGGAAAACACGTCATCACCTACCCCAAACCACTCCCCACTTCCCCACCTCTCCACTCCCCCACCTCTTCTCTTCCCCCCCGCGACACCCTCATCCAAAACATGGTCGGCCGCTCCATCACCGACATCTTCCGCTACTCCCCCCGCCCCCAAGGCTCTGTTGCCCTGGAAGTCAGAAACCTCACCGGCAAAGGCCTCTCCTCCCCCGCCTCCTTCTCCGTCAAAAAAGGCGAAATCCTGGGCTTCTTCGGCCTCGTCGGCGCAGGTCGCACCGAACTCCTCAAACTCCTCTACGGTGCCGTTCGCCCCCGCTCAGGCTCCATCGAAATCGACTCCCGCCCTGCCCGCATCTCCTCCCCCGCCGCCGCCATCCGCAGCGGCATCGTCCTCTGCCCCGAAGACCGCAAAAAAGAAGGCATCATCCCCATCCGCTCCGTCCAGGAAAACATCAACCTCTCCGGCCGACGCCACTTCTCCCCCCTCCATTTCTTCATCAACCCCAAACGCGAACGCACCAACGCCGCCGACCAAATCCGCGCCCTCTCCATCAAAACCCCCACCCCAAAACAGCTCATCAAAAACCTCTCCGGCGGCAACCAGCAAAAAGCCATCCTCGCCCGCTGGCTCAGCGAAAACAACGTCAAAGTCATCCTCTTCGACGAACCCACCCGCGGCATCGACGTCGGCGCTAAATCCGAAATCTACTCCCTCATCTACCGCCTGGCCGAATCCGGCGTCGCCGTCATCGTCGTCTCCTCCGAACTCCCCGAAGTCCTCGGCATCTCCGATCGCATCTGCATCATGCGCCAAGGCTCCATCGCCGCCACCCTCGATCGCTCCCAAGCCACCTCCGAATCCGTCCTCTCCTTAGCCCTCCCCGCCACCCAGGAGGCCGCATGAATACTCCCTCTCCCCCCGTGGCACGGGTTTTTAACCCGTGCTTTTTCTTTAATCCGCAATCCGCAATCCAAAATCCGAAATGAACATACAATCCCCCACTCGCCCCTCCCTCCGCTCCTTCTGGGACGCCACCGGCATGCTCCTCGTCTTCGTCCTCCTTTTCGCCGGCTGCGCACTCTTCGTCCCCAACTTCTCCTCCTGGGTCAACTTCAAAGGCCTCCTCCTCTCCGTCGCCACCGTCGGCCTCATCTCTTGTACCATGCTCTTCTGCCTCGCCTCCGGCGACTTCGACCTCTCCGTCGGTTCCATCGTCGCCATGGCCGGCGTGCTCACCGCCGTCGTCATCAACCGCACCGGCTCCGTCCCCCTCGGCATCGCTGCCGGTGTCGCCTCCGGCGCACTCGTCGGCCTCGTCAACGGCTTCGTCATCGCCCGCCTTGGCATCAACGCTCTCATCACCACCCTCGCCACCATGCAAATCGTCCGCGGCCTCGCCTACATCATCTCCGACGGTAAAGCCGTCGGCATCAACGTCCCTTCCTTCTACTCCCTCGGCATCAATTCCTTCCCCGCCAATCCCTCCCGCTTTGCCGTCCCCATCCCCATCTGGATCATGCTCATCTCCTTCGTGATCTTCGGCATCCTCCTCAATAAAACCATCTTCGGCCGCAATACCCTCGCCGTCGGCGGCAACGCCGAAGCCTCCCGCCTCGCCGGCATCCGCGTCGCCCCCCTCAAAATCGTCATCTTTACCCTCCAGGGCGCTATGGCCGCTTTCGCCGGCGTCATCCTCGCCGCCCGCTTCACCTCCGGTCAGCCCACCACTGCCCAAGGCCTCGAACTTCAAGTCATCTCCGCCTGCGTCCTCGGCGGCGTCTCACTCACCGGCGGCACCGGCACCATCATCGGCGTCGTCGTCGGCGTCCTCATCATGGGCATCGTCAACAACGCCATGAACCTCCTCCAAATCGAACCCTTCTACCAATACCTCGCCTCAGGATCGATTCTCCTAGCCGCCGTCCTCGTCGACCGCCTCCGCACCCGCACCGCCTGACCCGCCACGCCCTCACCACCCCCACAGCCCGCACGCAACGCGTGCGCGGTCCCCTCACTTCCAAGGCGCCGCCTCCACCTTCCGAGTCGTCGCCCCACCTCCCGGCATCGCAATCACCCGCGTCACAATCGGCTGCCCACCCCCGCGCTCCTTCACCGCAATCCCCCACCGCATCCCATGATGCACCGGCGTCGCGTCATACAACACAATCTTCCCAATATCCACCGCCGACCCCGCCACCCTCAGCCCCGCCGGATTATAAACATAAGGCTCGCCCGAAGTCGGACAAACAAACAACTTCCCATCCCCCGGCGCCAGCGCCTTGAGCTCCTCTATCGTCCCAGGCAACTTGTGATACCCCACATAATACTCCAGCAACAACCCCGCGATATCCTGTAACTGATCCGCACAAGGATCCAGCGCCATCGAAGTCGCTTTCTGCGGCGCCTGCACGGCTCTCTGTGACGGCGCGCATCCTCCCACCACCGCCGCCGCCAACACCACCGCCATCCACCGCCACTTCATCATCACGGCTTCTCCAGCGACGGATGCGTCGTTGCCCCACGCCGCATTCCTTCCATATGCTCCTGGAACATCCCCGGCGCTACCGCGTTCGGCGTCAGCTTCGTCCCTTTCATCTCATCCTTCGACATCGCATCCAACAACGCCGGCTTCGACGCCACATGCGGCGTCAGGAAAAACAGCAACTCCGTCTTCGTCGTCGACGTCGTCGTATGCGAAAACAATGCCCCAAATATCGGAATATCCCCCAGCAGCGGCACCTTCGACACATTCTGCGTCTTCTGGTCCGACATCATCCCCCCGATCACGATCGTCTGCCCATCAATAATCGCCACCCGGCTCGTTGACGACCGCTCGTTGATCACCGGCGAACCCACCCCCGCCGTGATCGGTATCGTCTCCCCCGATAAACTCGACACCGTCGGTGACACGTCCAGCGTCACCAATCCGTCCGGATTAATATGCGGCGTCACATCCAGCATGATCCCCACATCTTTATACGTGAACGAGTTGATGATCTGCCCGTCATCCGTCACCCGCGAATTGCTGGGGATCGGGATCGACTGCCCGATGATGATCTGCGCCTCCTGATTATCACTCGTTAGAATATATGGCCGCGAAAGCACATCCAGCTTCCCCGCCGTCTGCAGTGCCCGGAACGTCGCCGTCAGATTGCTCTCATTAATCCGCGCCACCAGACCCCCCGGACCTCCCGCCGTCGGCGGTGAGGTTGTCCCAAACCCCGGCGATTCAGGTGTGCTCGTCGGATCCGTCCCCACGGCAGTCCCGCCCCCTCCCGCCCGCAGGTTCAACACCGAAAATTCCGACCCCAGATCGGTCGAATTATCATGCGTCACCTCCGCCACCAGCACCTTGATCAGCACCTGCGGCACCGCCCGATCCAACTCCGCCAGGATCAACTTCATCCGATCAAAATTTTTCGGCGCCGTCATGATCAACAACGAATTTGTATCGTCATCCGCCACGATCGTCACCTCCCCCGCCAGGTCCGACGCCGCACTTTGCGACGATGAAGACAGGCTGTTGCGATTAATTGAACTGCTGCCAAATGAGCTGCTTCCCCCAAAACCACCGCTGCTGCCAAAGCCCCCACTACTGCTCCCAAAGCCCCCACTGGACCCGCTTCGGCGGCTGCTATTGCTACTGCTGCTGCTGAATCCCGTCGACCGCGAATTGCTCGCCGCGCGGTTGCTGCTGGTCCCGCTGGTACCATTAATCAGTTCATTCAACACCGCCTGAAGATTATCCGACTGCCCATTCTTCAGCGGATACACAAACACCGATTCCTGATCCACCGGGTTTGCATCCAACTCATCAATGACCTTCTCAATCGCCGCCAGCGTCGCCGTCGGCCCGGCCACCACCAGCGTATTAGTCCGGTCATCCGCAGACGTCGTCACATGAACCACCGTCCGCGACCCTCCCGACCCGCCGCTTCCTCTATCCCGCCCGCCCGATTCTCCGCCCCCGCCAAATGGGCTTCCTCCTCCAAATGGGCTTCCGCCTCCGAATGGGCTTCCACCGCTGCTGCGGAATGATCGGATGCGATCGAGGAAACTGCTGCCGCTTCCACCTTCGCTTCCCCTGCCGCTGCTGGATTGCGATGTCCCGAAAACGTCCGTCACCAGCTTCGCCGCTGCGCTCGCCGCCGCGTATTTCAGATGAAATACCTTCACCGTCGTCGCATCCGCCTCCTGCGAATCCAGCGAAGCAATGATCTTCACAATCCGTTTAATATTTGCCGACGTATCCGTGATGATGATCGAATTCGAGCTCGCATTCGCCGTGATCGCTGCATCTCCCGTCATCGGCGCCAGATCCGTCTTCAACTGCGACGCATCAATCGAATGGATCGGCACCACCTGTGTAATCAGATCATCCGTCTCCGCAATCTGATCCGGATCTGATCCCGTATGTACCGGAATATCGCTCGTCTTGGCTTTATCGCGCGCCATGATCTTCAGCGTCCGCCCCATCTGAATCGCCGCCAACCCGTTCGGCTTCAATACCGTATTCAGCAGCGACACCGCCTCTTCCTTCGACACCGCCTGCTTGGACACCATCGTGATCCGCCCGCTGACCGCGCTCTCTCGCACCACAATAAAACCCGCCGCCTCCGACAACTGATCCACCACCGAATCAATCGACGCATCCCGGAAATTCATCAAAATCCCACCCCCCTGCGTCGTCGATACCAGCCTCCCCACCGGCCGCGTCGTCGCCATCATCGGCTGCGTCGTCGGCACCACCTGCCCCATCACCGTCACCTGCGCGCACGCCATCGCCACGAGTACGACCCCGCGCACCGTAGCGCCAGATAGCCCGCACGCAACGCGTGCGCGGTCCTTCTCACATCCATTCTGCCCATTCATCATTGAACGATTCATTTCTTGGTCTCCTGGAGTCGGCGTTGCCTGAGTCGCTCAAGTAGGTCGTTGCTGTCTCCACCGCCACTACTGGTCGGCGTCGCTCCGAAACTGGACGGCCCGGTCGTCGGACCTCCACCGCTGCTCCCAGCGACCGTATACGTCGGCCCGCTCGTCAGCGCACTGCCCAACTCCACCCGCACCGCCTGCCCGTTATTCGTCTGATACTCAATCCCGTCAAGGTTGATCGCCACGACCTTCCCCTCCCCCAGCACATCCCCCACATGATAAAACGACGTCCGCCCCGACCGCCGATCCTCAATCAGCGCCGTCGCCACCCCGCTTTCCCGCGTCACCCCCGTCAACGACAACGCCGGCTGCGTCTGATACGAAGTCGACCTGTACCCCGTCGGCATCGTCGACGCTTCCCGGTATATCACCCGGTTCTTCGAAAAAATATTCCGATCCAGCACCAGCCGATACGCATCCATAAAACTCGCCGGCTGCGTCGTCGAATAAGGATTCTCTGTCGTCGTGTACCTCGATGACCGCCGATCCCGGCTCGACGTCCGCCTCGACGACCGATCCGACTTCGACGAAGACGACGACTGCGCAATCGCCACCGTCGCCACCGACATCACCACCACCATGCCGAGCTGTCTTATTCTCATTACCGTCCCCCTCCGCTGATCGCCGCCACCGCCGATGATGCCGCCGCCGTCGTCGGCACACGCCCGCGCACCAGCGTCGATATCGCCACCGTCATCGTCAAATCATCTGTCCCCTCTTTGGCCCCCTGTCTTCCCGAAATCTGTAAATCCACAATCCGCGTCGGGATCTTCGCCGTCTGCACATCCCACAAAAACCGCGAAATCGCCGCCATCGTCCCCGCCCCCGACGCCCGGAACACGATCCGCCCGAACACCTTGTCCTGCTCCATCCGCTCCCGCTTGATCGACGGCAGATTCAATCGCGAATCCCGCGCCCAGTCGTCAAACGCATGCAGCATCTGCGACTCCGCCTCCGACGCATCCATCTTCAATCCATCCGCGATCATCTTGTCAAACTTCAACCGATTTGCCTTGTCATCTTTAATCAGGTGAATGATCTTCGACTGCTTCGCCCGCGCCGCCGCCAGATCCGCCTGCCCCTCTTCGCGCGACGCCATGTACGGAGACCACAAATATCGGTCCGCCATAAACAGCAGAATCACCGCCGCCACCACCACCACGATATTCCGTTCCCGTTTCGAAAGCTTTTTCATGACCCCTCCTTGAACATGAACGTAATCGTGAACGACGTATCCCGATCCCGCGAATTCGCCCCCGCCGCGCCTGGCGCTTCGCGTGTCTCCGACTGCTGCTGCTGCACATCCGAAAATCGCGAATCATTCATCAGAAAGTCTCGTACCATCAGGATTGCCTGCCGATTAATCGCTTTCCCTGCCAGTGTCCCCTTCCCATTTTCTCGAATGGTGAAATTCGTCGCCCAGATCGTCCCCTCCTGCGGAAACGCCTGCGTCACATGCTTCAAGCATTCCAGCACCGGCGGCTTGGTCGCATACCACCCCTCCGCCGTCGTCAACTTCGAAGCCATCGCCTCCGCCGCCTTGGATTGATCCTGCCGTGAAGAAATATCTGCATTAATCCCGTCAATTTCCCCTTGCGTCGAATACAAATCGTAAATCGGATACCCAATCGCCCCCACTAGCATCACGGCTGCAATCGTCCCCCACACCACGCGCCGCCCGATCTTCCTCTCCTTCGGCGGCGCCAACTTCGTATGCAAGAAATCCGCCGGCATCATCCCACCCCGCAACCCCGCCAGCGCCAATGCCACCGCCGGCCCAAACCGCACCCCCTCCGCACTCGCCGCCTGCGCCCCACTCACATCCAGCCCCATCAAATTCCGCGCCGGCGTCATCTGCAGATTCGCCCGCTGCGCCAGCGCCGTCACCGCCGCCGGCTCCAGCCCCATTCCGTCAAACAGCATCACTTCATCCGCCACCCCATTCCCCGAAACCGCCACCGTCCGCCTCAACTCCGATCCCAGCGCCGCGATCCCCACCGCCGGCACCCCATTCGTCCCCTCCATCTGCCCCACTGACACCCCCACATGCCTCAGCACCCGAGGCCCATTCTCTCCCCGCACCACCAGCTCCGCCGCATCATGCGTCACCGACAACACCGTCTTCGACCCCGTCACCGCCGATAACGCGAGCGCCGACGAAGTCACCGCCACCGGCGTCAACCCCGCCAGCCGCACTCCCTCCGCCGCCCGTTCCACCTGCTGGCGCGACGCCGCCAGCAGCAGCACCGTCCGCGCCTCCCCCCCATCCGGCTTCCCCGCATAATCAAACACCAAATCCTTTAGCTCCGGCGGAAACTGCCTCTCCGCCTGCAACCGCAACATCGCCGACGCCACCGACATCGACGACGGCGGCACCTGCCTCTCCCGCGACGTCAGCCACTTCGCCGGCAACCCCACCACCACCTTCGATCCGCTAAACCCCTTCTCCTTCAAAAACTTCTTGAGCGCCTCCCCAAACGCCTGCGGCCGATCCACTCCCCCCTCCGCACCCAGCGTCAACATCCCCACCCGCGTCACCGCCAGCGCCCCGCGCGAATCCGTGACCTCCGCAACCGCGCATTCCCGGTCCCCAATGGCCAAGCCTATCAATGTTCCGCTTCCTGACCGTCTCACGAGCTCCTCCGCGATGAATCCATCGTTCCCGACCCACCCGGCACCCCGTTCCCGCTCCGCAACGACTCCAATATTGCCGGATCTAGCGGCCATCCAAATTCCGTCATATCCCTGCGAAAAATAATCTTCGGCGTTCCGCTCTGTATATCAATTACCACTCGAACCCTCTTAAACGCTCTCCCATTCGCACTCACTGCCACAATATCCGCCGAATACTGATAGGACTGTCCAGTAACCAAAGCTGCTACACCTGGTTTCCCTGCCAATATGGATTGCGCCCAGGTCGTATCGATCGGATCCGAAAGCACCGACGACTCACGCTGCGTGATCATCGCATCCACATCCGACTCCGTTAGTCCCGGCAGACACAACAAAACTTCCCGCGGCGCAGTATTGATATTAATCAGCCCCGTAGCTGTCGTTGTTCCCCCCGTCGTTCCTGTCCCTCCTGTCCCTCCAGTTCCCCCCGTCGTGCCTCCGGTCGTCCCCGTTCCCCCGGTCTTTCC
>DASRRR010000008.1:0-8397 GCA_035656825.1 Tepidisphaeraceae bacterium
GAGGAGATGAGGAGTTGGGGGCGGGAGCGCGGGTGCTGGCGATGGAGCCGGGGGATGCGCTGGTGCTGGTGACGGATGGGTTTTTTGAGTGTTGTGATGAGGCGGGGGAGTTGCTGGGGATTTCGCGGTTGGCGGAGTTTATTGGGGCGCACTGTGGGGATTCGGCGGAAGAGTTGATTGCGGGGATGTACGGGTATGTGAGGGAGTTTTCGGGAGATGGGCCGCAGGGGGATGATTTGACGGCGGTGGTGATTAAGCGGCGGGGGTGATCGGTATTCGGGGAGATGAAGAGAAGAGATCGCGAAGAGCGCGAAGGGAAGACGCGAAGAAATCACGCGAAGGAGTAAAGAATCGCGAGTTGGTTGAGGATGAGATTTCGTTGTAGGGGGAGGGGGTGGTGGTATAGTGGGGGGATGTCTTCCATATCTATGCAGCCGCCGTTGGGAATTGATGGTATAGGACCGACGAAGCCGAAGGGGGGGCGGTTGGCGTCGTTGGATTTGTTTCGGGGGTTGACGATTGCGGGGATGTTGCTGGTGAATAATCCTGGGCCTGGGGGGACGTATGCGCCGCTCGGGCATGCGTCGGAGTCGGGGATGTGGTTTGGGTGGACGCCTACGGATTTGGTGTTTCCATTTTTTGTATTCATCATGGGGGTGGCGATACCGTTTTCGTTTGCGAAGCGGAAGGCGACGGATTCGAAGGGGGAGTTATTTTTGCATATTGTGGCGCGGGGGATCGCGTTATTTTTGCTGGGGGACATGTTGTATGCGTTGCCGCGGACGCCGCCGGCGCTACCGGGAGGGTTTGAGTGGCTGGGGTGGGTGAGGGTGTATGTGTATGCGTTTTTGATTGTGGGTTTTTTATTGTTGCTGTATCCGTGGAAGAGCAAGCGGATTTCGATTGGGGTGCCGTTTGTGGTGCTGGCGGGGTTTGTGGGGTCTTGGTGGGCGATTCACTTTATGGATTTGCGAGCGGTGGGGCAGGGGTTTGATGCGAAGGATTTTGGGGGCGGATTGCTGAATCCGGATCATCTGCGGATACCGGGGGTGTTGCAGCGGATCGGGGCGGTGTATCTGGTGGCGGCGTCGCTGGGATTGGTGCTGCGGTGGCGTGGGCTGGTGGTGGCGTGGGTGGCGTTGATCGCAGTGTATCTGGTGTTGATGGTCGGGGTGAGTTATCCGTCGATCGAACATCCGGGAACGATGGTGCGGAATTTGTGGGGAGAAGGGGACAACTTTGCCCGGTATGTCGACGTCAGCGTATTTGGACACCATGTGTACAACAGCTATCCCGATCCCGAAGGGCTGATCTCAACCTTGCCGGCGATTGGGACGGCTATTCTGGGGATTTTGTGCGGATTGTGGTTGCGGACCGAGCGAGAGCTATCGGAGCGGTGTGCGGGGATGATGGCGTTTGGGGTGATGGGGGTGATCGGGGGATATGCGCTGAGCGCGAGTGGGATACCGATTAATAAGCCGTTGTGGACGCCGTCGTATGTGGTGTTGTGTGCGGGGCTGGCGATGTTGGGGCTGGGGGCGTTTTTCTATGTGGCGGATGTGAAGATGATCCGGAAGCCGTTTTTCTTGTTGAAGTGGTATGGGATGAATGCGATTACGGCGTTTGTGATGGCGGGGATTGTGGCGCGCGTGAATGGGATGATCCGGTGGCAGGGAGAGGATGGAAAGATGATGTCGCTGGGGGCGTACTGGTCGGAGCATGTGTCGGCGTGGGGGAGGCAGGTGACGTTTGTGGGGATTCCTTCACATAACGGGTCGCTGGCGTTTGCGCTGAGTTTTGTCGCGGTGGTTGGGGTGGTGATGGGGGTGATGTATGGGATGAAGATCTTTTTGAAGGTTTAATCGCTTTTGATGGCAGCGAAGGCACATCCTGAATATGCGCATTTGTTGCAGGCGATGAAGCGGGTGGCAACGGGTGCGCAACCCTGGGAAGGAGTTACTTTTCGATCGGCACCGCCGAAATGGTCGGCGGGGGTAGATATGATTGCAGGAGTGGGGAGTAAAAATCGGGGGCACGATTCAATGCAGCGGGGAGTTTTGCGACGGTGTATGGGAGCACGACGCCGGAATTGGCGATGATGGAATCGCTGGCGTATCAGCGCCGAGCGGGGGTGCCGGTGGCGAGAGCTCTCCCGCTGGTGTTCAAGGCGATCTCCGTGAAGGTCGAGCGGATGCTCGATTTAACAGAAGCAGTCGTGCTGGCGGAATTGGGTGTAATCGTTGAACAGTTGCGATTGGAGGAGTGGTGGAAATTTCGGGCCAAGGGGGAAGAATCATTCACACAGGCAGTTGGGCGGGCGGCCTATGCATGCGAAATTCAGATGCTGATGACGGCGTCGGGGCAGTCGCTAGAGCATGGATGCAATCTCGTTGTTTTTCCTGATCATTTGCTGAGATCGGACGGAATGAGAATTCTTCGAAAAGGAAGATGAAACGAAGGGCTAAAAATGTCGATATGCATTATGAGGCGCAAATTTGCGTGTATTATCGCTTGACTTATTGCAGCAACCGATGAACAATCATGATGGAGTAAGAACATGGCTACGGCAGTAAAGCACCCTGGCTCCGGCAAAAAAGTTGTGTTGGCGCGATCCACAGGTGTCGGAGAAGTACGTTTGCTGCGGCAGAGGCATGGGATTTCTCAGGGTCTTCTGGGACGGTTGTTGGATGTTTCGTTGCGGAGTATTTCGAGTGCGGAGGCGCAGCGAGTTGCGCCAGCAAAGATTCGGCGTGGGGTGGCGCAGCTCAATCGGTTGTGCCAAGCGATGGGGGAAGTGATGGATGCAAAGCATGTTGGGGATTGGCTGGATGGGCCTAATGAAATGCTAGGGGGACTTAAACCGGTAGAGGCGATTGAGCGGGGACAAATTGATTTGGTTTGGCAGGTGGTTGAAGGATTACGGGCGGGCTTGCCACTTTAGCATAAGGGAGCAGCTCGGGGTGAGAGTCCGATGCGTTAGCGTTTTATTGGGTGAAGAGGGCGCGGTGGATGGGGAGTTGGTAGGGGACGTTGGGGCCTTTGATGGCGAGCCAGAGGACGCGGTTGAGTTCGTCTTCGGGGGCTTCGTCCCATTCGTCGAAGTCCATTTTGGCGGAGGCGGCGGCGCCGGGGGAGTCTTTGGTGTTCTTGGCGTTGAGATCGACTTTGGGAGTCAGGCGGACGTAGGGGACGGGGTTGGCTACTTTCGCGAAGCAGTTGAACATGGGAGTAGCGCCGGCGTCGTATTGAGTCATGGGGGGGAGGCCGAGAATGAGTTCCATGGTGCGGACCATGGAGGCGGTGGTGTAGGGGGTGGAGTCGAGGGTGTGCTGCTTGATCCAGGGGGAGATGACCAGGCCGACGGTGCGGTGGGAGTCGACGTGGTCTGGGCCGTTCTGGGCATCGTCTTCGATGATGAAGATGGCCATCTGGTTCCAGAATTTGGAACGGCTGGCGGCTTCGACGATTTTGCCGACGGCGATGTCGTTGGAGGCGACGTGGGACTGGGGGGTGAACTGGCCGGGGGCGGTGCCGCGGGTGTGGTCTTCGCCGAGGGACATGACCATGAGGCGGGGGAGGGAGTCATTTTTTTCGGCGTCGTGGAGATCTTTGATCCAGCCGTCGATGCGGTTCATGTCGCGGCCACCGGACCAGGTGCCGCGGTTGGCGGAGGGGATGAGTTTGACCATTTCGCCGTAGGATTTGTAGGGGAGGCCGTGGCGTTTGCAGAGGTCCCAGAGGTAACCGCCGGCGGGATTTTCCATGTCATCGTTGCCGGGGAGGAGGCCGTGACCGGTGTAGCGAACGGTCCAGGCGCGCTGGCGGAAGTCGGTGGCGATGGCACCGTCGCACCAGGAATGGCCGTCGTAGGAGACTTCGGAGTTGCAGTAGAGGTTGTCGAGGAGGACGTAGTCGCGGGCAAGCTGGTGGTGGTTGGGGGAGACATCTTCGCCGAAGAAGGTGAGTTTGGGGTCGCCGTTGCCCCAGGGTTTGCCGGAGGCGTCGGTCATGTCGCCGAAGACCTGGTCGTAGGTGCGGTTTTCTTTGATGACATAGAGGATGTATTTGATGGGGCAGGGGTCGCCGACTTTGGAGGGGATGATGGAGTCGGAGGGGGATTTGGTGTGGAGGAAGGCGTCGGGGGTGTAGGGGGAGTTTTTGCGGACTTGGTCGGTGTATTTGGCGAGGTCGGCCTGGGTGGGCTCATCGATAAAGGAGATGGAACCTTCAAGTAGGCCGGTGGGGTGGTTGAATTTGATGCCGCCGACTTCGCGGGGTGCGGTGAAGGGGGCGTCGATGTTGGGGCCGAGGTTGCCGAGGCCTTTGCCGTTGGCGACGAAGAGGCGGTGTCCGTCGGTGGCGACGGCGGTGGGGTACCAGCCGGTGGGGACGAATCCCTCGACGACGGAGGCGTCGGGGTGGGAGATATCGACGACGGCGACGTCGTTGTTGTCGGAGTTGACGACGAAGAGGGTATGGCCGTCGGGGGAGACGGAGACGGCGGAGGGGGAGGAGCCTTCAGGGCTGTTGGGGTAGAGGCTGGTGGAGATGATTTCGAGGGCGGTGGCGGGGGGCGGGGCGAGTTCGGTGATTTGTTCTTCGCCGCGATCGGTGAGGTCGGATTTGGTTTGGATGACGTGGACGGTGTTGTCGCCGGCGCAGGAGACGAAGAGGCGGCCGTCGGGGGCGAGGGCCATGTCGTTGGGTCGGATGCCGACTTGGATGCGCTGGACGGTGCGGCCGGTGTTGGTGTCGATGATGGAGACGGAGCGGGAGCCCCAGTTGGAGGTCAGGAGGTAGCGTGGGCTATAGCCGAAGACGCAGGAGTGGGGGTGTTCGCCGGTGCGGAATTTGGAGAGGATGTGACCGTCGGAGGGACGGATCTGCCAGACTTCGTCGGTGCCTTCGTTGCAGATGAAGAGGTTGCCGGTGGTGGGCTGGACGGCGATGCCGGCGAAGAAGTTGTCGGTGTTGGTTTTGCGGCCGGTGGTAGGTTCGAGTTCGTAGGTGCGGGTGAGTTTGGCGTGGCCGGCGTCGAAGGAGAAGATGTTGAGGGCGTTGGTGTTTCCGCCGGAGACGTAGATGGAATGGCCGTCTTTGGAGAAGGCGAGACCATTCCAGGCGTGGGAGAGGGGGATCCATTGGATGAGCTGGCGGGAGGAGAGATCGACGATGCCGAGGCCGGTGTCATGGCCGCCGCAGACGGCAGCAAGATAGTGCTGGTCTGGGGAGAGGAGGAGTTTGAGGGGCATGCTTTCCAGACCGATGTGTGAGCCGGCGGGGGTGAGGCCCCAGCCGTTGAAGAGGGTGGAGGGTTGGGTGGTGGTGGCGGAGTCTGGGCCGGTGGGTGGGAGGGAGGTGAGATGTTTTTTGGCGAAAGAGAGGGGGGAGACGAGGAGTAGAGCAGCGGATGCAAATATTGGAAAAAGCAGTCGTTTCATTTGTGGCCTTTTTTGGTTCAATCGCGGGGTATGGGTTTAACGCGGTTGGGGGAGGAATATTACTGGGATGGGGCGCATAAAAAAACCGCAACCCGTGGGGTTGCGGCTATGGGGGTTTGAAGATGGGGGAAAGTTTTAGAGGCCGCCGGGGCCGGCGGGTTGGGCACCGCCGGCGCCGCCTTGCATGGCCATGAAGGCTTGCATTCCGGCGGCGACGAGGGATTGGACGAGGGGGGCGGGGACGAAGCCGTCGAGGCGGTAGGCGCTGGCTTCGGTGGAGTGGGAGGCACCGATCGGGGGGAGAGTGGGGGGGAGCTGGATTTGGATGGGGAGTCCGAACTGTTTGGCGTAAGCGACGCCGGTGGTGACGAGGTTATCGATGGGGAAGTAGAAGACGGCGAGGCGGCTGGCAGGAAGCTGGGCGTTGACCATCTTGAGTTGTTCGAGCTTGCCGACGGCGTCGGCGTTGGCTTTGGCGGACTGGACGGTCTTGGCGATCATGGCGTCATTAGCGCCGGCGGCGACGACGACGTGTTTGTCGTCGACTTTGCCGGAGTAGAGGTTCAAACCGTCGGGGCCGTAGAGGATGTTGAGCATTTGCTGGGCTTGAGCGCCCTGGGGGGTGTTGTTGCCGAAGTTGAATTGGGTTTGAACGCGATCGAAGGAGACGCCTTCGATGGTTTTTGCGTTGGGGGTGAGGGTGACTTTGGTCTGGTCCTTGGGTTGGCCCAGGAGTTGGCCGAGACCTGCCTGGGATTCGGACATGTCATGCATGGCGGGGACGATTTGGTCGGCATTGCCGGTGAGGACGCCGACGGATTGGAAGAGGGCTTCCTGGCCGAGCGCGCCGGAGGGGGCGACGACGCCCATCTGGACGGTTTGGGTGGCGGAGTAGAACTGTTTGAGGCCGCCGACATATTTTTCCAGACCAGCGGTGTCGACGCCGGCGGTTTTGAGGTTTTTGATGATGGGGGTGCCGATATCGTCGATGATTTTACCAATGCGTTCGGAGTCGATGCTGGCACCGGTGAGGAAGAGGTAGTTGTTGGCGGGGAGATCGGAGAGGAGGGGGCGGTCGGTGTTTTTGGCGGTGGAGGCGAGTTGGCCGAGGTAGGAGTTGGCGGCGAATTCAGCCACCAGACTGCTCTTGACTCCATCATCGCTGAGATTCAGGCCCCAGGTGACGGATTCCGTATCCTGGAGGAATTGCTGGGCGAGGTTGAGGCCCTGGTTGATCATGTCCTTGATGGCCAGGGTCGCTTGAGGATTGGCGGCGGGGGCGTTGGGATCGGCGGGGGCGGCGGCTTGGCGCTGTTGCATGGTGTTCACGGCCTCTTCGATCTTGCTCATGATGAGCTCGCGATTCTTTTGGAGGGCGGGGATGGCGATGGCGCGGATCTGGGCGAAGTTGGCGTAGACGGCGAGGTCTTTTTCGGCGAGTTCCTTGGCGGCGACGCCTTGGACTTTGAGCATTGCAGTGGGTTTGGTGGCGACGACTTCGCGGGTGGGGCTGATGACGGCGTAATCGCCCCAGTGGGCGGCGTAGGTGGTGTCGTTGTCGTCGGTAAATTTGCCGGAGGTGATGTCGCCTTCGGTTTTGGATTCGTGGAGGTTGGTGAGGAAGGCGGTGTAGTCGGAGACGGGGATGAGGATGAGCATGGATTTCCGCTTATCACCGCCGGCGACATCGGGATTGAGGTAGACGAAGGCGGCTTCGCCGTCTTTGTTGATGCCTTTGGGGTCGTGCATTTTTTGGGTAAGGGCGGCCATGGGGTCCTGGAGCTGGGGGACCATCTGGGCGATGCCGATTTTCTGGGCGAGGCTGGCAATTTTGCCGCTGGTTTTTTGCAGGCTGGCGACGCGGACGACGACCAGGGCGGTGTCGGGGATTTGATTGATCACCTGGGCGCCGGCCTGCTGGGCGATGAGGGCCACAGCGGCAGCAATGACGGTGAGACGGGTCCAGCGACGAAGGGATTTCATGATCGTTGACTCCATAGCGTTGATCGAAGGTGTGCCCGCGAGCAGAGAACCTCTCTGCTACGCGGAGGCTTCATTTCATTGACGCAACATATTACACAAGGGCGGGAGGGTCTGATATGGATAAAGGATTAGATAGTTGAGGGATTTTTGTAGTAGGGGAAAACCGGTCGCGAGCGACCGGGCTAAATAATGAAGAGGGAGAAACGGACGAAAGGGAGCGGTTCGGGTATAATTGCGGGTTGTGAAACTTCCGGTGATGGACAATATCATGCCTGGGCAGACTCGGGAGGCGGGGCCGCGATCGATTGGGGCGGTGCGGGTGCTGCGGGTGAGTGTGACGGATCGTTGTAATTTGAGGTGTTTGTATTGCATGCCGGAGGAGGGGGTGAGTTGGCTGCCGCGGGAGCATATTTTGTCGTTTGAGGAGATTGAGGAGGTCGTGCGGGCGGCGGTGGAGGTGCATGGGATTCGGCGGTTTAAGCTGACGGGAGGGGAGCCGACGATTCGGCATGGGATTGTGGAACTGGTGGAGCGATTGCGAAAAGTACGGGGCATAGAAGATTTGTCGCTGACGACCAATGGGATATTACTGAAAAATCTGGCGAAGCCGCTGCGGGAGGCGGGGCTGGATCGGATTACGGTGTCGCTGGATTCGCTGCGGGCGGAGCGGTTTCGGGCGATTACCAAGACGGGGGAGCTGGCGGCGGTGCTGGAGGGGATTGAGGCGGCGGAGGGGGCGGGGTTTGAGTCGGTGAAGATCAATGTGGTGACGATGCGGGGGACGAATGAGGATGAGCTGGCGGATTTTGCGAGGATGACGATTGGGCGGAAGGTGACGGTGCGGTTTATTGAGTATATGCCGCTGGGGGATGCCACATTGGTGGAAAGCGCCTCGTTTGAAGAGCGCACGCGAGCCGACGGCAGTGTTACATTTAGTGCCCGCGAAGTGGATGAACAGGAAACCGGACCAGCG
>DASRRR010000009.1:0-10463 GCA_035656825.1 Tepidisphaeraceae bacterium
CCCCCCATGCTCGTTGCCTCCTCCCGTCACCTCTGCCTATGTACGACCCGGCGCCCGTAATCCGCGCCACCCCACCCCGTTTTTTCTGAACCCTGAACCCTGACCCCCGAAAACTCCCATGAACCGCAACGACCTCAACGCCCGCCTCCCCCAGATCGTCGAATCGCTCTCTGCCAGCATCCTCTCCGAACCCAGGATGCAGCACCTCGACCGCGTCTTCCTCCCAAACCGCGACCTGATCATCTCCGCCATCAAGCAGCTGCGCCAACTCCTCTACCCCGGCTACTTCGGCAACCAAAACCTCACCAAAGACAACCTCCCCTATCGCCTTGGCGAACTCGTCCTCGAACTCACCGAAACCCTCCACGACCAGGTCCGAGGCTGCCTTCGCTATCGCGAACAACTCCCCGACTCCTCCGCCAATCCCAAAACCAAAGAGTGCGACCAGCACGCCTGCGAAATCGTCGCGCAGTTCTTCGCCCGCATCCCCGCCATCCGCGAAATCCTCGCCACCGACGTCCAGGCCGCCTTCGACTCCGACCCCGCCGCGCGCAGCACCGACGAAACCATCTTCTGCTACCCCGGCCTCCTCGCCATCTCCATCCAGCGCCTCGCCCACGAATTTCACAAACTAGATGTCCCCCTCCTCCCGCGCATCATGACCGAATACGCCCACTCCCTCACCGGCATCGACATCCACCCCGGCGCTCAGCTCGGCCGCTCCTTCTTCATCGACCACGGCACCGGCATCGTCATCGGCGAAACCACCACCATCGGCAACAACGTCAAGCTCTACCAAGGTGTCACCCTCGGCGCTCTCGCCCCCCACTTCGGCCAAATGCTCCGCGGCGAAAAACGCCACCCCACCATCGAAGACGACGTCATCATCTACGCCGCCTCCACCATCCTCGGCGGCGACACCGTCATCGGCAAAGGCTCCGTCATCGGCGGCAACGTCTTCCTCACCACCAGCGTTCCCCCCCACACCCAGGTCTCCATGGAACCCCCCCGCCTCAAATACCGCGAACGCCGAAAATCCCGAACCCCCGAACCCCTAGACTTCCAAATCTAGCGCGCCACACCGCAGCGTTAGCTGCTGGATCTTCGATGTTGTCTCTTAACCACGCTCACGTTGCCCCCACGCCACATCCGTCAAACCCCATCCCTCACCATCCGCCATTTCGCCATAAGATAAGCCACTTTCAGCACATAACCCCCCTTGGCACCATCTTTGTGATGTGCCATTCATGCAACGCATTATCACGATCCTTCTGCTCTCCACCCTGATCGGCTGTGCCTCTCAACACCCCGCCTCCACCGCCCAAACCCCCGCACTCACCCCCACTTACGCCTACCCCGCCAGCGCCCTCGTTTTCGATCCCCCCATCGCCTACAACGTCCCCGCCCTCGACCTCTCCCGCAACGACCGCGGCCCCTCCGCCTTCGCCGGCTTCCAACAATCCACCACCTCCCTCACCTACACCTTCACCGACGACCACCAAAGCACCGATTTCCACAATAGTTACGACCGTTATAGCTACATTTCTCAAATCGGTACAAGCGTTCGATAAATCGATTTAATCCCTTATAAAATCGATCCTTACGCGCAATCTCGACGGCGATCATTTTGTCAGATCTCTAACATTCGCACATAAGTCCAGCAATTATTTCTTGCAATTAAGCGGATCACCAGTCATATTCCTTTGGTAAGTCCGTTTCCCATCGCACGTTAAAGGCATATCTCGAGGAAACACATGGCCACCATCACTAAAAAAGAATTGATTGATCGCATTGCCGAAACCACCAACCAGCGCCGCGTGCAGGTTAAACGGGTCGTCCAACAGTTCCTCGACGAGATCATCAGCGAGCTCGGTCAAGGCAACCGTCTGGAATTCCGCGACTTCGGCGTTTTCGAAACCAAACTCCGCAAAGCCCGCAAAGCACAAAACCCCAAAACCCTCGAACCCGTCGAGGTCCCCGAAAAACGCACCGTCAAATTCAAAGTCGGCCGTCTCATGAAAGCCCGCCTCGGCGAACTCACCGGTGCCGCCATCGACGACGAAGCCGGCGACGTCGCCGAAATGGCCGACACCGAGGAAGAAGACGACGAAACAGAAACCTCCGACAAACACTAATTCCCCAACGTCCCCCGTTTAGCCGCCCCGCGTGCGGGGCGCGTCTTTTCCCCTCATGACCACCACCGACATCCTCGCAGCGCTCCACTCCGCTCTCGACCAGCGCAAACACGCTAACCAATTCCGCACCCGCCGAATCATCGAACCTATCGACGCCACCCACATCCGCATCGGCTCCTCCACCTACATCAACTTCGCCTCCAACAACTACCTCGCCCTCACCCACCACCCCGCCCTCATCTCCGCCTCCACAAGCGCCACCACCCAATTCGGCACCGGCGCCGCCGCCTCCTCCCTCATCACCGGCTACACCCCCCTCCACGCCGCCGCCGAATCCTCCCTCGCCTCCTGGAAAAAATCCGACCGCGCCCTCCTCTTCCCAAGTGGCTACCAGGCCAACCACGCCGCCATTCAAACCATCTCCGCCATCGCCGACGCCACCAATAAACCCCTCCGCTTCCTCCTCGACAAACTCTGCCACGCCTCCCTCATCGACGCCGTCCGCGCCACCGGCAAACCCTTCCGCATCTTCCCCCACAACCACCTCCCCAAACTAGAACGCCTCCTCGCCGAAGCTGACCCAACCGAACTCCAATCCGTCATCACCGAATCCATCTTCTCCATGGACGGCGACTCCGCCGACCTCCCCGCCCTCGCCCAGCTCAAATCCAAATATCCCTTCCTCCTCCTCCTCGACGAAGCCCACGCCACCGGCGTCTACGGCCCCCACGGCGCAGGCCTCGCCGCCGAACTCAACCTCTCCCACCTTGCCGACCTCACCACCCTCACCCTCTCCAAATCCCTCGCCTCCCAGGGAGGCGTCATCTGCGCCTCCTCCGCCTGGTGCGACGCCATCCTCAACTTCGGCCGCGCCTCCCTCTACACCACCAACATCCCCCCCTCCATCGCCGCCACCGCCATCGCCGCCCTCGACATCCTCCGCACCGAACCCACCCGCCAACACCGCCTCCGCCTGATCGCCAAGCAATTCCGCGCCGACCTCACAAACATCGGATTTACTCTCCCCCCCGGCGACTCCCCCATCATCCCCCTCATCCTCCTCTCCGAACAATCCGCCCTGAACGCCGCCGACACCCTCCTCTCCCAAGGCTTACTCACCATCCCCGTCCGCCCCCCAACCGTCCCCCCCAACACCAGCCGCCTGCGCCTCACCCTCTCCAGCGCCCACACCGACCAGGAAATCTCCCAACTCCTCTCCGCCCTAAAAAATCTCCCCCGCTAAAAAAGCAAAGCCCACGGACCGCGGTCCGTGGGTCTTCGCTATTTCTATTATTACAATAAAAACTTACGACGCCCGCAGTCCCGTCGGAGGAACAAACGTCCCTTCGCTGGCGCTATCCCCCATCGCCGCCACCCGCCCCGCCGCATCCTGCACGCGCGACAATGTCATATCGATCAAATTCGTCGAAGGATCAATCGTCGGCAGCGCATCCAGCATCCGCAGCACCTTATGCGCCGCATCCCGCCGAACCTTCGCCTCCCCTGACACTTCCAGCCGGCCATTGCCATCCAGAAGCAGATCCACCGCTAACGCATCCTCAGGTTTCAATCTCATAAAAATCCCCGTTCTTTCCAAAATCGGCGAGACAATCGCCTTTGTCATTTTATACCAAAACGTATCTCGAAACTGCCAATCCAGCCTCGCGTTTCAGCACCCTTTTGTCCCAAATGCCTGGAAAGACCCAATTGTCTCTCCATGCCTGTTACGCAAGGGGCATCTGCTGGTTCGTTGCCTTCCATTTATCTGCGAAATGCGCCACCGCCGCGTGCAGCCTACTTTTTACCGTACCCAGCGGGATCTGCAGTATGTCACTGATCTGTTTATATGGAAACTGATGAAAATAACTGAGCAGCAAAATCTCCCGCAAATGCTCAGGCATGCTCATGACCGCCTTATGCACCTGCTGCTGTAACTCCTGTCGCTCCAAAGGCTCATTGGGCATCGCCTGCCCCGACTCCATCAAGTCAATAAATTGCCCGGAATCATCATCCCCCGGCGAAATCGACGCCTGTAAAGGATTCGTAGGCCTCCGCGCCTGTGACCGCATCAGGTCCCGCGCCTTGTTCGCCGCAATCGTAAATAACCAAGGCCTAAATCGTCTCTCCGGGTCAAATTGGTCAGCAGACTGATGCACTTGCAGGAAAGTCTCCTGAAAAACATCCTCCGCCGCCGCCCGATCCCCCAGAAACCGCACCAGAAAGTGGAATAACTCCCTCTGATACCGGTTCACCAGTTCCGCAAAGCTCGCCCGGTCTCCCGTTCGATATCCCGCTAATAGCTGCTCATCCGTGCGATCCTCCCGTCGCGAAGCGATATCCGCGACCTGAAACCCCGACGCCGTCATCACTGGCGATGACGTGCGATCCGGATTGGTCTCCTTACCATACCCGTTCCCGTTTGATCCCGGCGAACGCGTATCACTTTCACGGTTGGACGGCGAGATACTCATTGCACGTCTCCAACAAACCCGCTAATGTTCGGTCCGTCAACGTATAAATACCGTACCCCCGCTGACTTTGCATTACAATTCTCCAAACGATTCATATTCCTTACCGTACTAATGTTATGCCAGACGCCCCTCCCATTCCCCCCAAAGCCGATTTTTTCGGCCTCACCCCCGAAGAGCTCAATGCCTTCCTCAAACCCCTTCATTGGCCTGCTTTCCGTGCGAATCAGCTTCGTGACTGGGCTTACAAAAAGGCCATTGCCGACCCTGCGGAAATGTCGAATTTCCCCAAACTCGACCGCGACCTCCTGTCCGGTCTGCTCTCTTTTGCCACCTCTACCGTGACAAGACGTCAGGATTCCACCGACGGCACCCAAAAGCTCCTCCTCACCTGGCCCAACTTAGCCAACGCCGAAACCGTCATGATCCCCGACGGCGACCGGCGCACCGCCTGCGTCTCTTCCCAAGTCGGGTGTCCCGTAGGTTGCAAGTTTTGCGCCAGTGGACTTGAGGGCGTCAAAGGCAACCTCACCGCCGCCCAGATCGTCGAACAAGTCTTCCGCCTCAACCAATCCCTCTTCCCTCGCCAGGAGCGCATCTCCAACATCGTCTTCATGGGCATGGGCGAGCCACTCGCCAATTACGCCAACGTCATGAAGGCCATCCGCATCATCCACGACACCAACTGCTTCAACATCGGTGCCCGTAAAACCACCATCTCCACCGTCGGCATCCCCGCCCAGATCAGAAAACTCGCCGGCGAAAATCTCCCCCTCAACCTCGCCATCTCCCTCCACGCCCCCAACGAACCCCTCCGCAAACAGCTCATTCCCTGGGCAGAACATTTCTCCCTGCCCGAAATCCTGCAAGCCGCCCAATTCTATTTCGACGAGACCGGCCGCGAAGTTACGATGGAATACATCCTCCTCTCCGGCGTCAACGACCGCCCCGAACACGCCCGCCAACTCGCCCGCGTCTGCAAATCCATCCGCGCCAACGTCAACCTGATCCGCTACAACGAAGTCTCCACCCTCCCCTTCAAACGCCCCCTCGCCGACGACGTCGTCATCTTCCAACAAATCCTCCGCGACAATCACGTCAACGCCCACGTCCGCAAATCCCGCGGCCGAGACATCGACGCCGCCTGCGGCCAACTCCGCCGCAAAGAACAACAGCAATCCACTCCCCTCATCCCCTTAACTCTAGGTGGCGCTTCCACCAACTAAATCTCCCCGCCGCGATCCTTCAATAAAATCCTCCACCTTGCGGGCCGATTTCACCCGCAGCGATTCCTCTACACCGCTTGAGACATCAACTGCATAAGGCCGAAGACGCCGCACAACCTCTTCGACATTATCCGGCCTCAATCCACCCGCCACGACAATCGGAAGCACATTGCCCGACTCCGCCATTGCCTTCGCGATAGCAGTCCAGTCATTCTCCACGCCAGTTCCCCCCGCCTCCGCAGTCCCCCCCGTCTCCAGCACCAGCCCGCGGAAATGCGCATGCCTCTCCGCAATCCTCGACCACTTCCTGATCTCTTCCCCAATCCGCTGGTCCACCTTAATCGCTTTCATCACCAGAAAATCCGCGAGCTCCGCAATCTCCGCTTCCCCCTCCGCTCCATGTAACTGCACAGACCGCAACCCAATCTCCCCCGCCACCTCGCGAATCTTCCCACCAGCCGCATTCACAAACACTCCCACCGGCGTCACAAACGGCGGTAGCCCTCGCACAATGTCCCGCGCCACCCCCACCTCCACATACCTCCGCGCCCCTTCCTGCATAATCATCCCCACCGCATCCGCCCCCATCCGCGCTGCCAGCGCCCCATCCTCCACGCTGCACACCCCGCAAATTTTAATTCGAGTTCTCATCACAATACCCACATGCTACGCGCTTCAACCCACCTCAATCAAACCGTACGATACCGCATATGAGCCAGCAACCCCGCAACTACGTCGCTTTCGACCTCGGTGCCGAATCCGGCCGAGCCATTCTCGCCACCCTTTCCGCCAATCGCCTCACCCTCGAAGAAAAACACCGCTTCCCCAACCCCACCTCCCGCATCCTCGGCCACCTCCACTGGAATCTCCTGGCCCAATGGGAAGAACTCAAGACCGGCCTCCGCATTGCCGCCGCCGGCAACCTCCCCATCGCCGGCATCGGGGTCGACACCTGGGGCGTCGACTTCGGACTCCTCGGTCCCAACGGCCAACTCCTCGGCTCTCCCTACTGCTACCGCGACTCCCGCACCGACGGCATCATGGACCGCACCTTCCACCGCATCCCCCGCGAACAACTCTACGAACTCACCGGCCTCCAGTTCATGCAGTTCAACTCCCTCTTCCAACTCCTCGCCTTCCAGGAACAAGAGCCCGAACTCCTCCACTTCGCCCAAACCCTCCTCTTCGTCCCCGACCTCTTCAACTACCTCTTCACCGGCGTCCGCAAAGCCGAATACTCCCTCGCCTCCACCAGCCAAATGCTCGACCCCCACACCCGCCAGTGGTCCCTCCCGCTTCTCGAACAGCTCAAACTCCCCACCAAGCTCCTCCCCGAAATCATCCCCTCCGGCACACTCCTCGGCCCGCTCCTCTCCGACGTCCGCAAAGAATGCAACATCACCACCGAAATCCCCGTCATCGCCCCCGCCTGCCACGACACCGCCAGCGCCGTCGCCGCAGTCCCCGCTGCCGATCAAGGCAACTGGTGCTACATCTCCTCCGGCACCTGGTCCCTCATGGGCGTCGAACTCGAAAAACCCATCATCAACGACAAAACCCTCAAATACAATTACACCAACGAAGGCGGCATCAACAACACCACCCGCCTCCTCAAAAACATCATGGGCCTCTGGCTCGTCCAGGAATGCCGCCGCCAGTTCCTCCGCGATGGTGCCGACCTCTCCTACACCGAACTCACCCAAATGGCCCAGCGCTGCCAGCCCTGCACCACCCTTATCGATCCCAACCACGCCCCCTTCCTCACCCCCGGCGACATGCCCAACAAAATCGCCTCCTTCTGCAAGCAATCCTCCCAGCCCATCCCCACCACCCACGGCCAGTTCATCCGCACCTGCCTCGACTCCCTCGCCCTCACCTACCGCCGCACCCTCGAAGGCCTCGAAGACATCCTCGGCCATCGCATCGACACCATCCACATCGTCGGCGGCGGCACGCAAAACCAGCTCCTCAACCAAATCACCGCCGACGCCTGCAACCGCCCCGTCATCGCTGGCCCCATCGAAGCCACCGCCATCGGCAACGTCCTCGTCCAGGCCCTCGCCACCGGCGACCTCCAATCCCTCCCCCAGGCCCGCTCCATCGTCCAACAAAGCTTCGACGTTAAACACTACACCCCCAACGACACCACCCTCTGGGACCAGGCCTACTCCCGCTACCAATCCATCCTCGAAAAATAATCCATGATCATCGACTGCCACGTCCACACCTCCGTCACCTCCCCCGGCAGGGGGGTCATGTCCCCCAAAATCCTCCACAGCCTCCCCTTCCGCTTCATGCGCTGGCGCCTAGGCATCAAAGGCCACGGCCAGCAGCAAGACCGCGAAGTCGAATCCAAACTTCTCTCCACCATCAACGAGTCTCCTTTAGACGCCGCCTGCATCCTCGCCTTCGACTCCGTCTACACAAACGACGGCCACCCCGACCCCGCCCGCACCCACCTCTACGTCAGCAACGACCACGTCATCCAACTCTGCCAGCAAAACCCCAAACTCCTCTTCTCCTGCTCCGTCCACCCCCATCGCAAAGACGCCCTGGCCGAACTAGAACGCTGCATCGCCGCCGGTGCCGTCTCCATGAAATGGCTCCCTATCGTCCAAGGCTTCAACCCCTCCGATCCCCGCTGTTTCCCCCTCTACGAATGTCTCGCCCACCACCGCGTCCCCCTCCTCTCCCACACCGGCGGCGAGCACACCCTCCCCCGCATCGACGACTCCCTCGCCGACCCCAAGCTCCTCCTCCCCGCCATCCCAAAAGGCGTCATCGTCATCGCCGCCCACTGCGGCACAAAATCCTCCCCCTCCGAACCCGACTACCTCCCCCAATGGTCCCGCCTCGCCCGCGACCACGAGCACTTCTACGGCGACACCGCCGCCCTCAACCTCCCCACCCGCTCCTACGCCTACCCCACCCTCCTCTCCGACCCGCTATTACGTTCCAAACTTCTCCACGGCAGCGACTGGCCCGTCATCCCCATCCCACCCCTCACCCAACTCTCCTCCTGGCAAGAACCCAACTGGCTCACCCGCGATATCCTCATCAAACGCCGCCTGGGCCTCACCGAAGACGCCTACTGGCACCGCGTCTCCACCCTCCTCCGCCTCCCCCAATAAAAAAGAAAGCCCACGGACCTCGATCCTCACCCTTACCCACATTTATGGGAATGCGGGGGGAATGATGCTGCCAGCTCGGCGCCTTCAACCATCTGCTGTAAATCGTGCCAGCCGGTCCAGATGGCCTTCCAGCCTGGCCGGCTGTCTCCTTTTCGTCCCAGCCACCCGCCACGCCGGGCCAGGGTTTGCCAGAACTCTTTGGGCGTCAATTCCTCCGCCGCCCGCCGGGCCAGGGCGGCGGCGATCTGGATCCACAGCGTCGGAACCAGCCTCTTGAGCGTCTCGGGTTCCTCAACCTGTTGATCGGCAAAGTCGCGCAGCTGGATCAAACGCACCGCCACGATCGACAGCACCGCCGCCAGACGCATGAGTCCCCGGGCATCTTCCAGTTGTGAACTTTCCAGCCGGCATCCTTCCTTAAGGGCCCGGTGCCACTCCTCGATCACCCAGCGGCACTGATAATACCCCACGATCACCAGCGCCTCCTCCAGGCTGCTCACCGGCTCGCTGCTGAGCAGCATCCACTCCACCGGCTCAGCATCCGCCGGAGTATCGATCTCCCGGAGATAGATCGCCGTCACCTCCAGCGGCCCATCGTGCTCTTCATGCCGGTTCCACGGCTCTTCCAGCCGCACCCGGGCAAAACGCACTTCCAGCTTTGCCTCTCTTCCCCGGCGTACGATCCGCCCTTTGCCGTTGCGCTGCGTGCCGATCTGCGCCATCGTCGTGCCGACGCCTGGCTGGGCTTCAAGGTGGTCCCAGAGCTTGGCCGCCGCGGCATTGACCCGCCGGTCATGATGGGCACGCACGACAAACCCGGCGTTGCTGGCGACGCAGGCGTGCATGAACCGCAGGTTGTCGGCCCCGCGGTCGGCCACATGGATCAGCCGCGTCGGCGCCGGCGAAGCGCCAATCTCCTCAACGGCCTCCTGCCAGACGTCGCTCTCGCGCCAGCGACCGGCGCGTTGCTTGCGCGTCTCCCCGGCCGGGGTCTGCACCCGCTGGAAAAACCGCTGCTGCAATATCCCCAGCAACTCCCCTCCCGGCAGCACCGCCAGTGTGTGGTGCATCACAAACTCGTCCCCCTCGATCTTCACCCCCGACAAATCCGAATCATCCTGCACACACAGCACCACCCGGTGTCCCAGGCACGCCCGGGCCGTCAGCTCCCGGTGTCGGCTGCTGATCTGCGCCGGCTCGATGCGCGGATTGTTCAAAAACCGGTACGCCCCCTTGAGTTCGGCCCACTTCCCAGCCTGTTTGGGCAGCGAACGATCCGGATGACGAACCATCAGAGATCCCACCTGAACGAGTCTTTTGAGAGACGGGCATCGCCGAGATCAATATTGGCGAAGTGGTGCAAGGACCACAGACCAGCGGACGTATGCTGCATGACTGACCTCCATGTCAGTAAAGGGCAAAAAGGGCAGTTCAATCCGCATGGCCAAGAAACACAAGCTCAGCCATTAAAAAACCCTCGCCCGATGTGGGTAAGGGTGAGGA
>DASRRR010000010.1:0-7981 GCA_035656825.1 Tepidisphaeraceae bacterium
ACCCCCATGCCCCCCTCCGCCTTCCAATCCACCGTTTCACCATAAATGAGAACCCATCGAGAAGTCTCATAGAACGAGCAATATCGGGCCATGAGATATTTGCTAGTTTCGCTCCAACGGCGGGTTCCCAGTTGAGTTACAAACAGAGTGAGCAAGCTTAGGCATTGTATATGCATCAAAAAGGACAGTTACACTCAAGGCCATACTTATTTAAAATTTGCCGAAGAGGCCCAATCGCCCCCCATTCCCCTCTGTACATAGGCGGCCCAAAGCAAACATAATTGTATGCGATTCTCTCGAAAAATGGAGCCAATAACCCGGTTTTACTAAAGTGCATGCCAAGCAGTTCGACCGCGGTATCCATAAGTAGTTGAGCTTTTTGCCATCGATCTGACTTCTCGAGGTCAATGGCAAGATTATTGAGTCTCCTCGCAGAATCCGGATAGTTACTTGGCAATTGTGAGAGCGTGAGAAGGATTGCGGGTAATTCCCATGCCTCTATTACATCGTCGCGTAAGTAGATTGCACGAGCGCGATTGTCGATGAGATAAGTGCATATTTCCTCGGTCATCGAGCTATTGCGTTGCCCATCTGATGTTCCGGCTATAAGAGCACTCATGAGTCGATGCATACGTCCGACTTCGCGCTGATCTCCAGGCGTAAATAGACGCAGACTGAATAGACGTCGCACAACATTTTTCCACGGGTCGGGATAACCTGGCTCGGCATCACGCTCGATCTCGGGGAATGTTTTGGCCACCAGTCCGCGCAGCCAAGGCAGCGGCAATTGATCTGGGAGGAGAAGGGCGGCAAATTCCAGCGTTAGCTTTTCTGCCTCGCCCAGGCGTTCCAGCGTTGGCTGGAGCGTAGCGCTCAGACGCTTTTCTCCGTGCAATACTCCTTCGCTGCTCTCGGTGGCGGCAGTGTCAAGTCCTTCCACACCTTCCTTTTTCAGCCGTGCGAGGAAGGCGGCGCAAGTTACGTCGTTGGCGAACTGGCCGAGGTAGACAGCCGCGGATTCGACGGCGAGGGTGAAGCTGCCGAGCAGCCGCACGATCTCACGCGCAGCGTCGCGCTCCGCATCGTTACGGAAACATCCGTCGGGCTGGTAGCTTTCGATGAGCGCAAGTGCGTCGTCCGCCGGGAGTTCGTCGATGGGGAGGAATGAACGGTCTTTGTGCGCGCCATGCAATTCATTGGGTCCAAGCCGCGTGGTAGCCAGGATGTGCAACCAATCGCCACAATTGAGTTTCGCGACCAATGCTGGATCAAGTAGGCCGGGCTTGCTCATATCAGTCTGCTCGACGTTGTCGAGGAGGAGCAGGCAGCGGTGCGGTGCGCGGGCTTCGGCGAGTTTCTTGAGCTCGAGGCAGGTACGTTCGAATTGGAGATCGGCGTTTTTCTTTTCATCCTCGGTAAACTCGAAGCCGATGGGAGTGGCGAGTTCAGCAAGGGCAAGACGCAGGTCGTCTTTGCCCGCGCAGCGCACCTGCCAACGTCCCCCGCCGTATTCGTCGGCAAAAGCATGGGCATATTCGATGGCGAGCGCAGTCTTGCCCAAGCCGCCAAGACCATTAACAGCGGTTATGACGCCGATATTGCCAGGCGTAACGAAGTTCTTTCGCAACATACGGAGGTTTGCCGTTCTGCCGATGAAGTGAGGGTTATGGGCATCCACATTGCCAAGGCTTTTTTCGGCGCGTTCTCCTCGCGTAATGGTTTCCAATATCTGACGATTGAGTTTTGCCATGCGGTCCTGCACGGCAGTTTCGCGCAGGGCTTCCTCGCCCTGGTCGTGCCAAGGGCGCAGGTCAAAATTCTGTCTACGGCGGAGTTCCGAAACCCAGGCGGCACATTTTTGGTCGAAATCAGAAGCTTCCCAGCCAGGCACCTGAATGAAATAGATCGGAGCGACGCCACTGAAGCCGTGAAGGTGGCCAATCTCATATTTAAGATATTCGACAAACTCCCATTCGCAATATTCGCTCTTCAAATAGGTGGGGGAAAGACAAGCAAGCAGTAAACGTGATTCGCGGAGTCCTTGTAGGATACGCTGCCGCCAATCTTGCATCCCGTTAATTTCCTGCAAATCAAAAAAAGGCACTAACTCACGGTTTGCGTATTGAAAAAAATCAGCTTTGATGCGCTTAACGAGCTCAGTAACACGATTCTGTCCATTGTCACGGCGCGAATAGCTGATGAAAATATCGTAGCCCATCAAACCTCCACTCAGCTCATCGTACAGATGAATTGTAATGATCGCCTATTTTTGCAAAGATATGCTAAGGCCAAGTGAAGGCATATTCAAACGTTAACTTTTCGAGTATCTTCGATCATTGCATATCAAGCTTCACTTGATAGCTCTCACGCCTCCAACTTCCCCAACATCCCCAATGCCGTCCGCCCTCCAATCTGCCAACTAACACCCCGTAGCGTACATCTCACCCCGCGTAACTTTCGCAGTTCTCTAAGCGTATCTTTCCAAAGTCCCTCCCAATCGTAGCCAAGCCCTGGGATTCAAATCCCAGGGACAAACGTCCATCAAACCCGCAAAGACCCTAACCCCCAAATCTCCCCCCTTTCCCCCATAAAAAATCTTCCCTCCCCTCCTCCCCCTTGGTGCTCTTGGTGTCTTGCTCCCCCTTGGTGTCCACCTCCCCTCTCTTTATTTTCCCCCCCCACCCTTCCAAAACCCCTCATCCAGATTAAACATCTCCACCTTCTCCCCCTCCCCCGGATTCGCCAATAACACTCTCAACCTCGGCACCCCTCCCGCCGGCGTTTCGATAATCCACGACGACAGCGTCGCAGTCTCCTTCCCCGTCCGCCAAAGACTGTCATTCACCCCATCATGCTGGTCCTTGCTCATCCCCACAAACGCCCCCATATCCAACGGCCTCCCCGCCTTCCCCAGCAACTCCTCAATCCGCGAAATCCGCGTCGCACTGCTCTCCCCCCGGCTCCTTCACCTACACCCCCAACACGACCTTCCTCACTCCCAGCTCCTCCACCACCCAGAACGACCTGCTACTCCCCCCCAACATCCCACCCTCCTACGCCCTCCAATTCAAAGGCTACTTCACCGCCCCCATAACAGGCCAGTACACCTTCATCGCCCCCTCCAACATCGGCCTCCAACTCTGGATCCACGACGCCCACCTCCTCGCCCATGAACCCCTCCCCGCCTCCACCCCAGATCGCGTCTCCCTATATCTCCGCGCTGGCCTACACCCCATCCGCGTCATCTACAATCACCCCACCCCCTCAACCCCACCATTCACCCTTCAATTCTCCCGCCCCAACACCCCCGAACAACCCATCCCCTCCAACCTCCTCTCCTCCACCCCCTGATCCCTGTCGCCAAATACCACAATCTACTGCATCCGCATACAACCTTGCTACAATCCCCGCATCGCAACGCGACACCTTCTTGTTTAGCCGTCCCGCGTGCCTGGACTGAGCTTGTCGAAGTGCGAGGCGCGTTTCTATCCCCATAAGGAAAACCATGTCCCCCCCCACCACCTGCCCCCACTGCTCCTCCCCCAACCCCCCCGCCAGCGCCTTCTGCGAATCCTGCGGCAAAGCCCTCCCGTCCCCCACTCCCACCCCCCCACGCCTCCTCCTCAACTCCGAACTCCCCACCACCTCCGTCGGCATTGAACTCACCACCTCCGAACTCGGCAAAAAAACCCGCCGCGCCGCCAACACCCTCCTCGTCGTCGGCATCATCCAACTCCTCGTCGGTGCATTCCTCCTTACTATCTTCAATCAAACCAAACGCCCCGTCCCCGACGCCATGACCATCATCGTCGTCCAGTTCATCGTCGCCTTCCTCTTCCTCGCCCTCTACCTCTGGGCTCGCCGCTCCCCGCTCCCCGCCTCCATCACAGGCCTGGTCCTCTACGGCACACTCGTCACCCTCAACGTCGTCAAAGCCATCTCCATCCTCAATAAACACCCCACCCAAAACTCCAACAACGGCCTCGGCGGCGTCGGCATCGGCTGGATCGACATCCTCATCCTCGCCTTCCTCATCCAAGGCATCGGCGCCTCCCTCAAACACCGCCGGCTCTCCAATACCCAACCCGCATAAATAATCTCGTGGCCGACCCTCAACCCATCCTCGACCCGGATTCGCCTCCCGTGCCCACTCCCCTCCCGGTTGCCGTCTCCCCCCTCCGCTTCTGCCGATCCTGCGGCTCATCCCTCCCCCCCGATCTCTCCAACTGCCCCCGCTGCTCCCAATCCTCCACCACCCCCATCGATACCACCTCCTCCTTCGCACTCGACATCCGCCTGGTCAAATCCTCCCTCTACCTCTACTTCACCCTCCTCGGCACCTGCATGATCTTCGCCCTCGTCGATCTCTCCTCCTCGCGCAACGATGAGCTTCACCTCCAAACCATCGTCTCCATCGCCATCTCCCTCATCGTCGTCCTCTGGTGCCTCCTCCGCCCCGCCGGCATCCTCACCCTCCTCCGCCACACCGGCCGACCCCTCTGGTATCCCGCCGCCATCGCCGCCTCTCTCCTCACCTTCACCCTCGCCTCCACCACCCTCTTCGCCCTCCATCAATATCTCAAAATGCCCATCCTCCATTACCTCAACATGTTCGCCGCCGCGAACGCCGACTGGCGCTGGGGCATCCTCATCATCTGCGTCCAACCCGCCCTCTTCGAAGAACTCGCCTTCCGAGGCTTCATCCAAACCTCTCTCTCCCGCGTCATCGGCCCCTACGAAGCCGTCGTCACCTCCGCACTCATGTTCGCCATCCTACACTGCTCCATCCCCTCCATGCCCCACCTCTTCCTCCTCGGCCTCTTCACCGCACTCCTCCGCCTCAAAAGCGGCTCCCTCTACCCAGGCATGCTCCTTCACTTCTCACACAATCTCCTCGTCCTTCTCACCGAACATTACGGAGTCCACTTCCCATGGTGATCGAACATACCTTCATAACCACGCTCGATAGCTCCACCGCCCTCCAGTCCGCCGCGCAGCTCTGCCAGCAGCACGGCTTCGTCACCGCCGGCGAAAGCGCCTTCCCCATGACCGGCCCCGAATGGACCGACCTCAAAATGGCCCGAGGCGTCAAAAACCCCCGCCGCGCCAAAAGCATCTCCCAACTCCCACAAATCCTCCGCCTCCAATTCGACCGCGGCCGCATCAACCTCGCCATCTCCCTCCAACCCGGCGGCCCGTGGGGCGGCGGCTCCTTCTACACCGAAGGCAAGCCCACCAGCAAACGCATGCGCCTCCACCGCGAACTCCTCACCTCCATCGCCCTCAGCCTCGAATCCCTCCTCGCCAACCGCGCCCCCCTCGACCAAGCCACCACCCAATGGTCCCAGATCGAAACCGAAATCGCCCGCCTCGCCCGCCGCCGAAAAATCCGCCAACGCATCATCCTCGCCATCGTCCTCCTCCTCGTCCTCGCCGCCGTCGTCCTCCCCATGCTCATCACCGTCTACCACCTGAGCCGCTAACCCAAATCTCAAAAATCTTTTCCTCGTTTCCCTCAGCATTTCCCCAAATCCCAAATTTTATGTGCGCCTCCATCCCCCCTGGCGCGCAAACTCCATCTATCTATATGAGGACCTCTTATGCCATCATCTTTTCTTCTTCGAGTAATTTCTTCGCGTCTTCCCTTCGCGGATCTTCGCGATCTCTTCTCTTTCGCCCAATACCAAACGAACCCACCAACCCGCTTTTTACACCAAAAACCCACTTCCCCCTCCCACATCTTGAGCACCACCCACTTTTTTCTTACATTGACCCCTTCGTTACAAATAAGCCACCTTACGGAGTTTTGCCCATGCCTCTCATGACCACCAAGCCCATGTTTGACCTCGCCTACTCAGGCGGCTTCGCCGTCGGCGCCTTCAACGTCAACAACATGGAAATCACCCAGGGAATCATCGAGGCCGCCGCCGCGGAAAAATCCCCCCTGATCCTCCAGATCTCCAAGGGTGCCCGCAAATACGCCAACATGCGCTACCTCCGCCACATCATCCTCGCCGCCGTCGAGGACCACCCCGAACTTCCCATCGCCATCCACCTCGACCACGGCGACACCGTCGACCTCGTCAAAACCTGCATCTCCGACGGCTTCACCTCCGTCATGATCGACGGCTCGCACCACGACTTCGAACACAATATCTCCCTCACCGCCGATGCCGTTAAAGTCGCCCACGCCGCCGGCGTCACAGTCGAAGCCGAACTCGGCATGCTCGGCGGGATCGAAGAAGACGTCGTCGGACTCAACGCCGAAGAATACGAAAAGAACATCGAAAAATTCCTCACCGACCCCGTCCAGGCCAAAGACTTCTGGAAACGCACCAACATCGACTCCCTCGCCGTCGCCATCGGCACCTCCCACGGGGCCTTCAAATTCAAACACGAAGCCAAGCTCGCCTTCAACCGCATTGAAGAAATCATGAAGACCTGCCCCGGCCTACCCCTCGTCATGCACGGCTCCTCCTCCGTCCCCCAGGAATTCATCGACCTCGTCAACAAATACGGCGGCAATATGCCCAACGCCAAGGGCGTCCCCGAAGACCAGATCGCCATGGCCGTTCAAAAATACGGCGTCTGCAAGGTCAACATCGACACCGACCTGCGCCTCGCCCTCACCGCCAAGATCCGCGAAGCCTTCGCCACCAAGCCCGCCGAGTTCGACCCCCGCAACTACCTCGGACCCGGACGCGAAGCCATCATCAGCATGGTCCGCCGCAAACTCCACGTCCTCAACAGCGCCGGCAAAGCCGAAGCCGTCCTCAAACAATGGGAAAAACTCGGCCGCCCCCTCCCCTCCTACTACAATGCTATTAAAGCCGCTTAATTTCTTCTCGTCATGATGTGATTGATGAAGCATTTAACGCCGAGTTCTGAGCGAAGCGAAGACTCGGATTTTTTCTCTTCAATGGCACTGTCCTAATTCACGCTCGATCTAAAGTAATCATCCCCTTCCAAGGAGAGTCGGGCCGTCCCCGGCCCGCATTCTTTATCCACACCCCCCCCTATCCCTCTTCAACAATCGACACCGCCCGCGCCTTCCCCGCCACAACGCGGTAAGTCTGAATCTTCCCCGGCTCCGTCACCCCCAACCTGACCACCCGCCCCCCGAGCACAAACCGCGGCCGACTCGCCCGATTCGCCGTCTCTCGAATCCGCAGCACATACCCCCTCCCATCCGCCGCCGGCTTGAGCGCCAGCATCTCCACCGACTCCGGCGACAACTCCGCTAACGACCCCTCTTGCCCCATCTCCCCCCCATGCGGTGGCACCGGTAACGCAATCAACCCCTGCTCCAACTCCGCCGCCAATCGCGGCAAATCCTTCCCCCCGCTCGTAATCAAAAACCGAAACTTCAATTCCCCCGCATCCACCGCCGCCCGCCAAGGCTCAACATCCGCCGGCGTATTCACATCATTCGCATACCGCGTCGCCCGGCAAATCGTCGCCCGCAACTCCCCATCCTTCTGATCAAAATTGTATATCCCATCCGACGCAAACCCGAACGACCCCGCCCGCACCCATCTCCCCCCCGGCACCTCCCCACTCGGCCCGCGCACCACCGTCCCCCCCGGCACCTGATACTCCGCCCGCAACGTCTCCCCCTTCTCCGCCAGCGGCATCACCATCTTCAACCGCGCCGACCGCTCATTCCACAACACCCGCGCCGACACATCCACCGCATCTCTCCCCCGCGACACCGAGCAAGTCAATTCCATCGACGACTTCCCCCCCTCCATCCGCACCCACAACATCCCCCGCAGCGGCCCCGCCTCAACCAACTCCGTCTTCGCCACCACCCACTCATCTCTCACCGTCGACAGCGATAAACTCTCCGGCTCCTCCGCCATCCCCCCCCACGACCCCCACGGATCTTCCACCGTAATCGCCGACAACCCCTCACCCCTGAACACATTCTTCCCCTTCCTCTGAATCACAATCCCTTTCCCCCCCCCTTCACACGCCACCG
>DASRRR010000011.1:0-22026 GCA_035656825.1 Tepidisphaeraceae bacterium
CCAGCGGCTGCTGAGTCAAAACGGGATTCAACCGAGCATGAGCGGCGTAGGCCAGTGCTGGGACAATGCAGTGGCCGAAAGCTTTTTTGCGACGTTCAAACGGGAAGAGGTCAATGGTCAGACGTATCAGAGTCTGAGCGAGGCACGGTCCAGCGTGTTTGAGTGGATCGAATGCTGGTATAATCGCGAAAGACTTCACAGCAGTTTGGGATACAAGAGCCCCGAAGCGTTCGAGGCTCAATTCAATTAGAGGACGCGCCAACCGTTCGTTGGGAAGGCCAGTCGAAAGATAATTCATAGCGTGTCTCCTTTGGCGTATATGAAAGAAGACACGAAGAAAAAGTATTAGTTAGTAAACGCAAACTTATTTTTAAATAGCTGGCCCTGCTGAATGTAAATTAGCGAGGCGTACGGCTGGCAGCGAAGGAGGGTATGAAGGTTTTAACTTGAGGTTTGGGTGGAGAAGCCGGGGAGGCCTGGTGAGTTGCGAGAAACCAGATGTTGCCGGAGGGATCCTGAATGGAGGCCGTGCGGGATTGGGTCGCGGGCGAATCCGTGGGCGGAGTCAGCATCGTCCCGCCGGCGGCGATGGCGCGGTCGAACGCCGAGTCGCAATTGCGAACGTAGAGGTGAACGGCGGACGGCATCGGCGGCCAGTCCGGGCGGGCTTCGCAAAGCAGGATGATTGAGTCACGGATGCGCAGACGGGCGTGGGTGACCGTGCCGTCGCGGAGGTCGGTGCGGAGTTCTTCGGTTGCGCCGAAGGCGGTTTTGAGAAAACCAATGAGCTGCGGTGCCCGGCGGACGATCAGATACGGAATCACATGCGGATGGTCGGGCGGCAAATAAGTGCGAGGACGCTGCGACATGAATGGCCTCTCTCCACGGACGGAACAGATGGGGCTGCTGGAGAGTCTATAATGTGTGGGGTGTACAGGAAAGAAAAATGCGGCATCGTGAGGAGCATTACTCAAGTGTCATAGATCAAAGGGCGGATGACGGTGCAGCGGATTTTGGCTAGGGCGTCGGAGAGTTGTTGGTAGTGGCGGGCGTCGCGGTAGAGTCCGACGATGGCGCCGCCGGAGCCGCAGAATTTGGCCGGGGCGCCGGTGGAACGGGCGACTTCAACCATGCGCAGATTTTCAGGAGCGATCGGCATAATCGTGCGGCGGAGGTCGAAGTTGGCGTCCATGATTTGGCCCAGGGTGAGCCAGTCGCTATTGATTAGCGCGGCTCGCGCTTGGTCGGTGAGCTGGCGGTATTGCTGCATGGCGGCGAGGACTGTGGGGTCGCCATTTTCGAAAAGCTGGCGGAGGTTGCGGTGGGGGATGTCGGAGATTTCGGCGCGGGATGGGTCGTAGGCGATGTAGAGGGGGGGGAGTTTGGGAGGAGTGAGAGGTTCGTATTGGCCGTAACGATGGGCTTCGAGGAAGGAGCGTTCGAAGTCCATGTAGACGATGCCTTCGTAGGATTGGATGACGCGGTCTTGCAGGCCGGCGGAGATGTTGAGCTCTTCTTTTTCCACGGAGAGGATCAACGTGGGAAGGAGGTGGAGGGGGATGTCGACGTTGTAGAATTGCATGAGGGCGCGGATCGTGGCGGTGATGATGGCGGAGGAGCCGGCCAGGCCGACCAGGCGGGGGATGTTGGATTGGAAGGAGAGGGTGAAGTTGCGGTTGTGGAGTGGAATGGAGTGCTGGTTGCAATGATCGTGGAAGCGTTTGACGGCGGCTTTGACGAGGCGGAGGCCGCCGTAGTAACCATGCAGGCGCAGGTCGCGGAGATAGTCGGAGACGGTGTCGAAGCGGACGAGATCGCCGTGGGAGGGGACGATTTCGAAATGGGGGGATTCCCAGAGCGTGACGGTGGCGCGGAAGTTACGGATGATGAAGGAGATGGTTTTGCCGAAGTAGCCGTCAGAGGGGTTTCCGACGAGACCGGCGCGGGCGTGGGCGTGAGTGGTGATGATCATGAGGGTTTGGTGGTTAGGGTTGAAGGAGGGAGAGTGGTTGCTAAAGGCAGGCCGGTGCGGGCGTCCTGGGCGAGGATGGGCAGGGGGGTGGTGGAAGGGGTGTGACGGAGGATGTAGGAGGCCATGTGCTCGCCGATGCGGAGAGAGCGGGTATTCAGAAGATGAGTTTGGAGTTCGGCAGGGGTCACGGGTGAGGAATAATACCGGAATTGGGATTGTAGGGAAAATTTAAGTTGGCGCAGAGGGTTATTTTTGGGCATGATAGAGTGGGTGAGGGCGAGGGATACGACTGAGAGGTGCGTATGCCCAAAAAAAAGAAGGAAGAAACCGCTGGCGGGGGAGCGGCAACGAAGAGTCCGCCTAAAGAGGAGACCAAGTCTTCTGAGAAGGTGAAGGAGCTGCCGCCTTTTAATGTGGTGCTGCTGAATGATGATGATCATTCGTATGAGTATGTGATCGAGATGCTCAAGGCGTTATTCGGGCATCCGGCGGAGATGGGGTTTAAGTTGGCGCAGCAGGTGGATGAACGCGGGAAGGCGGTCGTGCTGACGACGCATAAGGAAAAGGCGGAATTGAAGCGCGACCAGATCCATGCGTATGGCATGGATTATCGGGTGGCGACCTGTGCGGGGTCGATGTCGGCGTTTGTGCAGGCGGCGGACGCGGGGGTGTAGTTGGTTTTTAGATGATGTATTTCTTGTCGCGTTTGGCGACGGCCTGGATTTTTTTGTTGAGGTCGGCGAAGCCGGTCTTGCCCATCAGGGCGTAGGTGGCGTCCTTGCCGAGCTGGACGGCGGGCTGGTCGTAGGTGTTGATGTTGAGCAGCGCGCCCATGTAGCTGACGGCGACTTCGTAGAGCATGAGGAACTGGCCGACGGTTTCGGCGGAGATGGTGGGGAAGGAGACGGTGAGCGTGGGGCGCTGGGATTCGAGCAGGGCGTATTCTGTTCCCAGTTTTTCGGCGTTGATGAGGGTTTGGAAGTTGGAGTCGGCGAGATATTTGAGAGTGTCGACGCTCTTCATGCTGCTGGGGATGGTGAGCTTGTTGTTGAAGCGTTCGACTTCGAGGAAGGTGATGATTTTGTCGTTGGGGCCTTCGCGGTAGAGCTGGACCTGGGAGTGCTGGTCGGTGGTGCCGAGGGCTTTGATGGGGGTTTGGCCGGCGAAGATTTCTTTTTTGCCGGTGATGTCGAATTTTTTGCCGAGGGATTCGGCCCAGAGCTGGCGGAACCAGTCGGCCAGGTAATAGAGGCTGGTGGAGTAAGGCATCATGACGGACATGGATTTGCCTTTGTTGTTCAAGGTGTAGTGGATGGCGGCGAGGAGGGCGGCGGGGTTTTTGGTCAGGTCGTCGGTCTTGAGGCGTTTGTCCATGTCGGCGGCGCCGGCGAGGAGGGCTTCGAGGTCGATGCCGGTCATGGCGGCGGAGAACAGGCCGACGGCGGAGAGGACGCTGAAGCGGCCGCCGACGCCGTCGGGGACTTCGAGGGTGCGGTACCCTTCTTTGGTGGCGATTTCGCGGAGGGTGCCTCCAGAGGGGTCGGTGGTAGCAAGGATGTTTTCGGCGTATTTTTTGCCGAGCTTGGATTGGAGGAGGTCGCGGAAGAGGATGAACTGGCTGGCGGTTTCGGCGGTTTCGCCGGATTTGGAGACGACGTTGATGATGGTCTTTTTGAGCTTGGGGGTGACCAGGTCGACGATGGATTTGATGTGGTCGGGGTCGACGTTATCGAGGACGAAGAGCTGCGGGCCTGGGCGGGTGCGGTCGGATTGGAGATTGTAGGTGTACGGGTTGAGTGCGGACTGGAGGGCGGTATTGCCGAGGGCCGAGCCGCCGATGCCCAGGACGATGAGGACTTCGCAGCGGTCGCGGAAGTGCTCGACCTGGGCGTTGACGGCTTCGATCATGTCTTCGTCATAGGGGAGGTCGCGGAATTTTTGTTTGCCGGCTTTGCGGTCGTCGGACATTTGCTTGGTGATGTCCTTGATGCGCGGGGCCAGGGCGGCGAGTTCTTTTTCGGTGACGCCATGCTTGTCAGTGACGGCGTCGGCGGTGGCGTTTTTGTAATACAGGCTGATACGGTCCATCGTGATCCTCCCACTTTTTTTAGTCGTTGAGTTTGAAACGGCGTAGCATACGGGAGGGGAAGGTTAAGGGAAATGACGAATGACGAATGAACTGCGGGAAGGGATGGGGGGGGTGGTTAGGGAGTCGAGCCTGGTGGCGTGAGTGATGAGGTTGGGCTTGAGGCACGGGTGGGGATCGAGGTCACAGCCTTCGGAGTTGAGGAGGTAGGCATGAAGATGCATGGAGGCGTGGGTGGCGGAGCGGAAGCGGCTGGGCGTCGCGGGCATAAGTCGTTTTGGACCCTTTGATTAGAGCGACGCTTTATGCTTGTAACGAGTATTCCTTGCGGTACGAACGGTAATAACTGCGAGCCTAAACAATCTTATAAACATGAATGGCATTCTCTTTTTCCCTGAAGTTTGCGAATGATTCGTATCACGGCAATGCAACTTCGCAAATCAACTTGTGAAGAGTCGAAGCAATCTGGTCCACGGGCAAGACATATGTGGCGGCGTCGAGGGCTATGGCTTCACCGGGCATGCCATGGACCACGGACGTTTCGCGGTCTTGGACAATCGTGGCTGCGCCGCAGTCTCGCATGGACTTAAGCTCGCAGGCACCGTCCTTACCCATCCCGGTAAGGAGGACACCGGCCGCGCGGCAGCCGAAAACGTCAGCTAGCGATTGGAAAAGATGGGCTACCGAGGGACGAAGGCCGTTTTGGAGAGGGGCAGATGAGAGAAGAATGCGTCCAGAAGAGTTAATGGCCATATGAAAATCGTCGGGGGCAAGGTAGACGTGCCCCGGAAGAGGTTGGGTTCCATACTCCGCGATGCAAACCTTCAATGGCGTAATGGCCTCCAGCCATTCGCCGAGCGCGGCAACGAAGCCGGGAGCTATGTGCTGGACGATAAGGATAGGGACGGGCAAGCTGGCCGGCAGGCCGGCGAGGATGGTTTGGAGCGCGAGTGGGCCCCCAGTGGAAGCACCGATCCCAACGATCTCGACACGGGTGGCCGGATGGACCACGGGCAGGCATGGCAGTGCAGCGCTATCGCGTCGCGATCGTGGCCACCGCCGGACGACTTTGACCTCAGACATCAACTTAATGGTCTGCACCAGGTGAGCGACTGTGGCAGCATAATCCTTGTGGTTGGTTCCGACCGGTTTGTCGACGCAGGCGAGCGCACCGGCGTCTATCGCGCGACGGGCAACAGAGGAGGACGGCATGACGCTGCCTCCGCAGATAACAACGGGCATCGGGCGTGTTTCCATAATACGGCGCGTGGCTTCGTAGCCGTTCATTTCCGGCATTTCGACGTCCATAAGCACGATGTCCGGCGGGATCTCGCGGCTGACAAAACGAATCGCCTCGATGCCGTTGCTGGCGGTGCCGATGATCTCGATCTGCGGGTCAGAGCCGAGGAGGTGGATGAGGAGCATACGAACCACGCTGGAGTCGTCGACGATAAGAACCCTGATTTTCCGGCCGCTGATCGACATGTATATGCGTATGTTTAGATTAATCTTCCTACGGCTTCGAGAAGTTGGGACTGATCGAAGCCACTCTTGACGATATAAGCGTCGGCACCGGCGTCGATACCTTGCTCACGCTGGGCGGGAGATTCGAGACCCGTCACCAGGATGACGGGAAGGTCCGCGAAACGGTGATCGGAGCGGATTTTGGCGGTGAGGCCAAGCCCATTGAGGCGCGGCATTTCAACGTCGGAGACGACGAGGTCAAAATGTTCGCCCCGAAGTGACGTAAAGGCTTCGACACCATCGGGAGCTGTCTTGACGTAGTAACCGGCGGCCTCCAGCATGCCCTTTAGAAGCATACGAGAGGTAATAGAATCCTCGACAACCAAGAGACGCTTAACCGATGCGGTGTGACGAGGAGCCAATCGATCTGTTTCGGAACAAGCTGCCGGAGTTTGTGAGGAAGCCGTCTGGGCGGAAATAAAGAGGTCGGCAACGTCAAGGACGGGGAGGGCTTTCCCAGAGCCGGTGACTGTCGCCCCCGCAAAGTTGCAAATTCGGATGAGGGGCCGGCGGAATGGCTTTATGAGGACTTCCTCTTCGTGGAGTATCTTGCTGACAACGAGGGCGATACGTCGATCAACCGATCGGATAATAACGAGAGATATAGGAGTGGTGGCGTCCTGCACCGACGTGCATGAAAGTCCTAGGACATCGTCGAGCCGGACGACTGGAAGGATTTGATGATCGATGAGGATTGCTTCACGGTTTTCAACCGTTTGCAGGTCGGACGGTTTTACACGGAAGACGTGTTCGACGTTGTTGGTGGGAAGCACAAACGTTTGGTCGGAGGCGGTAACGAAGAGACCTCGGGTGGTGGCGATGGTGAGGGGAAGAATGATGCGGAGAGTCGTGCCGATGCCGGGTTGGCTATCAATGGTGACGCGGCCACCTAGCCTCTCGACATCCGCACGGACAATGGCCATGCCAAGTCCGCGGCCTGAGATTTCGGTGACGGTCTCACGGGTGGAAAGGCCAGAGTGAAAAACGAGCGCGAGTGCTTGATTGTCGGGGAGAGTGCGCGAGTCCTCGAGGGTAATTAGACCGCCCGCAACGGCGGCGTTTTTGATCCGCCCGACATCAATGCCGGCACCGTCATCGGCGACGACGATTTCGACCATGCCGCTAGTCGTGCGGCGGACAGTGAGGCTGATGCACGCACGAGCGGCTTTGCCTGAAGACTCTCGTTGGGTCGGGGTTTCGATACCGTGGTCAACGCAGTTGCGGAGAACATGCGTCAGGGCGTCCTTAATTCCTTCAAGAATACGCTTGTCGATTTCGACTTCGCCACCGACCAGAACGAAGGCGGCGTCTTTGTGCTGGTCGCGGCAGAGATCGCGGACGACTTTGGGAAAGAAGTCGGCAAGGGTCGCGAACGGGAGCATTAGGAGGCGTTTTGAGTTCTCCAGGAAACCGTCAACCATGCGAGTCAGGTCGTGGCGATCCTGCTCGGTTTGAGAAGCCAAGGAAGAGATACAGTCTTCCAGAGAACGGAGATGTTCAAGATTACGGTCGAGGAACTGGAGGATCTGGGGAGAACTCGGATGCTGCCGGCGATCGCGGTCGCTACCGCGTGCTCGGTTATAACGGAGTGTGCGCACCTCATCGGAGATGCCATCCCATTCCTTGCGCCATTGACTGAAGACGGCAGTGAGGGATCGGAGCTCTGAGACCCGCAGCGCGGCAGCGGATTTGAGGACGAGCATCCCTTCTGCTTCGAGCAAACCGGCTTCTAGTTTGGAGACGGCGATGCGGACCGTATCCGCCAACGCTGGCTTCTTCATGCCAATGGGAGTGGCAGTCGGCGCGATAAGGGCGGATATGTCGCCAGCCTGGGGGACTGCTCGCAGATGTTCGATCAATGCAAGGTATTCCGGAGTTTTGTCATGAGTGGGGGAGTCGCTGGAAATCAGACCGCCGATCACATCGAGGGCCTGGTGGACCGTGTCGCAGGCGCTGACGGTCGGAGTGACAGCGCCGGATTTCCAGCTTGCTAACATGTCCTCAAGAGCTTGGCAGATCCCTTCGACCTCGCTGAGATCAACAGCTCGCGAGGCGCCTTTGAGGCTGTGGACATGGCGATGGAGATCTTCGATCACTTCAGGCTGCCCGGGGGGGCTTGGTGATCCTTCCAAGTCCAATAGCATGGAAGACAATGCCTGGAGGTGTTCTTGCGCTTCGACCGCGAAAGTCGCGCGTAATTGCTGGAGAAATGGTTCGTCTTGCGTGGTCATTCCTATCAGGCCCTGTATTTTTCAGTGGTCTGCTTCAATTGGCGACCGAGGTCGTTAAGTCCGCGCGCAGCGGCCTCAAGTTGTTTAGCACTGGAGACATTTTGAGTGCTGGCCTGCTTCACACTTTCCATGGCGGCCGCAACCTGGTCCATGCCGACGAGCTGTTGCTGACTGGAAGCGGCGATCTGTGTAGCCATTCGGGCCGCGTCGGTCATTGAACTGGAGAGGGCTTCGATCGACCGCCCGGCTTCGCCGGACTGCTTGACACCGGCATCGACCGCCTTGGCACCCTGCTCTGTCGATAGGACCGCTGCCGTAGTAGCTTTTTGGATGTCACTAAGGATTGTGCGGACTTGGCTGGTTGCCTGCTTGGATTGCTCTGCGAGGCTGCGGACCTCCTGGGCGACGACCGCGAAGCCGCGGCCTTGATCCCCGGCCTTGGCAGCCTCAATAGCGGCGTTAACCGCCAGTAGGTTAGATTGTGCAGCGAGATCGTCGACGGCGGCAATAATCTGCCCGATCGCCTGTGTCTGCTCGCTCAGACGCGACATCCCATCGGCGATTGAATCCATCTGCTGGCGGATTCGCTGAATCCCGTCAACGGTCGCTTCGGTCGACTTACGCCCTGCATGGGCGGTCTGAGCGACCTGTTGGGCACTGTCTGAAACAGTGCGGGATTTCTCGCTGGAAACCTGCGCGGTCTGGCGGACCTCCTCAACGGTCGTTGTCGTCTCTGCAAGCGCTGCGGCGGTCTCCGTGGAACTGGAGACAAGCTGCGTGGTTGAAGCAGAAATCTGGCTGGCCGAAGCCGCAAGGATGCCGGCCCCCTCGGTGATCTGACTGGTCAGGCGGCGAAGGTTTTCGATCATGAGAGCGAACGCATTCCCGAGAACGTCCTTACCTGACTGTGGCTTGACGTTTACCCGCAGATCACCGCCAGCAATCTTTCCGGCTACCTCCGCCATGCCGCGCAGCGACTCGGTCATTAATCCGAACGCTCGCGTCAGAGAGCCTACCTCATCTGTGCGATTGGATGTAATGACCGTGACGTCGAGATCCCCCTCGGAGAGGCGTCTTGCCGTCGCAGTGATATCACGGAGCGGCGTGGAGATGTTGCGGGTGATGAGATAACTCGCCAGGAAGATCGTCAAGAGCCCGGTGCAGGCGCCGCCAATGATTATGAGCTTTGTTTTTTCGGCGCTCTCATGAGCGTCCTCGGATCGCTGCTTCAGGAAGGATGCTTCGGTCTCCTTCATTATCGCGATCACCTCGCGCACATGTAGCATGTCGTCCCGCCCCTTTCCGGCGAGGACCGCTTGGCGTGCCGTGTCGAACCCTTTGGTGCGTAACACCTCCATGACGTTGTTGAGGTCGGACAATCGGTGGGAAGTAAAGTATTGGAACAGTTCAAGCTTCTTCTGCTGTTCCGGATTGTCGAGGATCAATTGGCGCAGATCGATGACATAACGGTCGATCGCCGCGGTGCCAATGTGGTACGGCCCGAGATAGTCGTCGTTCCCGGTAATGATGTACCCTCGCTGGCCGGTTTCGGCATCAGTCAGCGATTGCGACAGGCCATCAAGATCCTCGATCACGCGGTGGGTATGGGCGACCCAGTCGGCGGTGGTCGTCAGCTTGATCATGCTGATATATGAGGTGATGCTGACGGCGGCAAAAATGACCGACGCCAGCCCGAACCCGATACCGATTTTCAATCCAACGGTCCATTTCATGACTCATTCCCCTTTGCTTCGGTTTGTATGAATTGCACCGGTTCGTCCACCAGGACGGCCGGGTCGTTGAGGATCGCAGGGACATCAAGAATCGCGGTACATTGAGCAGTGATACCTTTGAGATAGGCCGCACGGATGCCATTGAGCGTGGGGAGCGGTGGCTGGATGGTCGCGCGGGGGACGGACCGTGCGCCCCCAACAAGGTCGGCAAGGATGCCGGCTTCGACGTCGTTGACACGGACGACGATAACGGCGTGGAGGTCGGCGATGCCTGCATCAGGCAGGCCAAAGAATTTCTTGATGTCAATAACCGCCAGGACTTTGCCGCGAACGTTGACGATCCCGGGCAGGAACGGCGGGGTGCCGGGAAGAGGAGTGAAATCCTTGAGCGGGAGAACTTCTTCGACATATCGCTGTTCGACGGCATAAAGTTCCTGTGCCAAACGAAACTCGACGACTTCGATCGATGCGTCGGGGGATTGCGCTGAGGCAGAGGGACGTGCGAGCGATCGCGCGCGAGCCTTGAGGATGTCTGTGTTGCTGATAGTCATGCGGCCATTTTCAAGTCGGTCATCAGGCTGATCATTTCCGAGAGTCGTCCGGCGGTGACTCCGCCGGACTGAGGCAAAAGCTCGCTGGCGGGAATTCGTGCGGCCAAGCATCGCGCGGTACCAAGATGTTTTTCCGCCTCAGCGATGAGGCCGCGGCTGCGGGAGATATGACTGAGTGCGAAATGGGCCAGAACGAGATGCGGGTCGAGATATAGCGCGCGCCGTAGTGACCGGCTTGCCTCTTCAATGGAGCCTTGCTCCTGAAGAATGATGGCGCGCAAGTAATGCGCCGGGGCGTCGAGTTTATTGGTCATAAGCCATTCGTCGCAATGTGCGAGAGCGCCGGGCAGGTCGCCTTGATCAGCGAGAGATTGCACCAATACGCCGAGATCGACGGTGAGATTCAACGGCTCCGACGGCATCGGCATCGTTCTCACGTCCGCCTTGTCGCAGAGAGTGTGGCTTACGATTGCTGCGTGGGCTTCTCTTGTCTTGTGGCAAAGGATCGCGCCCGGTCGGTTGACCATGGCGTACGGGGATGTCGAGACATATGGCAATTCAGCGGGGCTGACCAGGAGCCAGCCGCCATCAGCCTGGGCGCGGTAGAGCCGCTCAACCACGCCGCGGGCCTGGGAGGCCTCGAAGTAGATCAACACGTTGCGGCAGAGGATCAGATCCATTGCAGTCGTGTTGTTGGCGGGAGAGGGATACCCCTCCTCTGCCAAATTGAGCTTGGCGAAACGCACGAGGCGTTTTATTTCCGGGATGACCTGGTATCGCCCGTCTGGAGCGGGACGGAAATATTTATTCTTCAGCCGATCCGGCGTGTTACGGAAAGACCATTTCCCGAAGATGCCCGCTTCGGCCGCGCGCAAAGCACATGGATTGATGTCTGTGGCGAGCAGCGTCAAATCCCAGTCGTTGAGGTTGGGAATCATTTCGCGAAGAAGGATCGCGATGGAATACGGCTCTTCACCAGTACAGCAGGCAGCGCACCATATACGGAAACAGCCTTTTCCCTTGCCGGACATCGCATTGGCAATGGAAGGAATGATGAGATTGGCTAAGGCATCGAACGACCCTTCATCACGAAAAAAATAAGTTTCCGCGACGGTCAGATGTGCGGCGAGTGCATCCGTTTCTTTGGTCGTTAATGGCGACGATAGTAACGCATGGGCATATTCGCCGGCGTCGGTGAAACCCAGTTCCTCCGCTGCCTCTTGAATGCCGCGACTCAACTCTGGCCATCGCGAAGGCGGGAAATTCAGGCCCAGCACGCGTACGACCAGATCGCTCAGGCGCGCGAGAAGTTGCGTATCGAGGATGTTATTGGTTTGCAGCATTGACCTGTAATTCGCCAAGGACTCTGTCCAGTACGCATTCCTCGTCGGCAGCCAGGAAACGGTCGAGGTCCTGAATGAGGACCAGCCCATCGTCTAATTGGATCGCACCATCGATTTGGAAGGGACTATTGCAAAATTGATCGCCTGGCACGATCCGCTTGACCGGATGCTCGATGATGCCGACGACGTCGTCGACCTGAAGGCCGACCACGCGCCGGGATGTACGTCCGATTATGAAGACGTCGGCCACGTCGACCTCCCGCAGCACTAACCCGAGTCTTTTGCGTAAGCTGAGAAGGGAAACGATCTCCCCATGCAGGTCGAACACGCCCACAACAATTCCAGGGGCTGCGGGAAGCGGCGCAGCTTCAACTGCGCGCAGAACACAGTCCACTTGAGACAGATGCAGTGCATAGCTGTACTGATCCAGACGGAAGATGAGTAATTTAGCCATTTCATCCATAGGAATCACCGCGCGTCGGACTTGGGATCAGGCAGCCATTGCGAGCTCGTTCTCGAATTCCTTCCGTATTGATGAGAACTTTCCTTGGATTTCCAGGAATGCCTCAACCACATCAGGGTCGAAACTGACGCCGCTGTCGGCGACGATCATGGTGCGGGCAACATCGTGGTCGTATGAAGGCTTGTATACGCGCCGGGAAGTCAGAGCGTCGTAAACGTCCGCGACCGCAACGATGCGGCCACAGAGCGGGATGCTGTCCCCCTTCAGCCCGTTGGGATAGCCGGTTCCATCAAACTTTTCGTGGTGTGTGGCGGCAATAGCCCAGGCCATTTGGAGATATTCGATCCCCGGAAACTGCTCGAGAGCCGCGCTGAGTGTTCGGGCGCCTATGGTTGTGTGGGTCTTCATGACTTCAAACTCGCTAGGATTCAGGCGGCCTGGCTTGAGGAGGACGTGGTCGGGAATTCCGACCTTTCCCACATCGTGAAGGGGACTTGTAAGATAGATGAGATGGACGTATTCAGGCGTAACGTGGCCGCCGCAGCGACCAGTGTCGGCAATGCGTTCGGCGATCTCACGGCAGTAGGATTGCACCCGCTCAAGGTGCGATCCAGTCTCCGGATCACGGCTCTCGGCGAGTTTGGCGAGCGCGAATAACGCCGCGTCTCGCGTCTCAAGTGAGAGCAGACGCTCGCCAATCTGCACCCGTGCCAATAATTCGGCGGGATTAAACGGCTTGGCAATAAAGTCGTCGGCACCCGCGAGAAGCCCCTTAACTTTCTCATCGGCTTCTCGGTGAGATGTCAGCAAGATGACATAGGTGTAACCAATGTGCTTTTCTGCTCGGATCGCCCGGCAAAGATCTAAGCCGTCCATGTCCGGCATCTCCCAGTCAGACAGGACGAGTCGGTGCCCGCCATGACGAAGAATCTCAATAGCATCCTGACCATTGCTGGCAGTTGTGACCTCATGCCCACGGCTGGCGAGCATATTTCTTAGGACCGTCAGCGTTAGCCGGTCATCATCGACGATCAATACTTTCATTTCGTTCCTCCGTTCCACTGCCGTTGGCGCAGTCGTCTAGCGCCGCATATGCTGGACCGCCATGGCGGCCAATTGTGCTTTGGCGGTTGGCATATATTCGAGGCAACGCTTCGCCTCATTAAGCAACTGCGCGATGAGCGGCTCGACGTCGCCAAGTCGATTGTTGTGCGCGAGACATTCGATTTCCGCCGCCACTCCGGATATCGCGTTAGCAGAGAAAATCCCGGCGGCGCCCTTTAGTTTGTGTGCCGATATCCGAGCCGATTCGCTGTAGCGGGTTTGGACATCGGCAATGATTCGTTGAGAATCTTCCGTCAACTGACGTTCGAACTCACCCAATACCTCCCCTACGACTGCCATATTCCCCATGCAATTGTCGACGACAGATTGTAAGTCAAACGGCGCAGATGGTGGTGGGGATTTGTCAGGTTGATATAAATGTTCGCAACAAGTTAATGCGTTTTTGGGTATCACTACATCGGCCTTTCCTCCGAGCATCATCAAGATCCCGGATATATGACGTGCGACATTTATCATGTCGAAGCCATTGCCAGTGGACTTGAGAGTATTCCGGAGATTACGACTCAATCGGGTCCAGAAGCGCCAAAAAGAAACAATATAATGTTCCTCGGCAGATGGTGTTCATGCTCGTAGCGAGTGACCGCAGGGGAATTGATTCAACAGACTTTTCCGATTGGTTCCGGAAGGAGTAAGATTATATTGAGAACTTGGATGAAGGATTAAATGGCACTGCAATGCAATATTGATGGTCGGGGAAAAGTGGTGCGGTTGATCTGTGGGATGATGGTGGGCGTGATGGGAGGACTTATTCTAGGGTTTCATGCGTATGGGTCCGGGAGTGTGGTGTTGTGGGGGTTGGGGTGCGCGGGAGTGGTGGCGGGTGGGTTTATGATCTTTGAAGCTTGGGCCGGGTGGTGTGTGGTGCGGGCGATGGGGAAGAAGACGCCACTATAGCAAGATCAGTGGCGTCGCGGGGTGCGGCGACGCCGGATGAGGTGGGGGGTGGGAACGGATGAGTTGTTGGAAAGGGTGTTGTCGGGGGCGAGGTCTTCCGGGTGGAGGTGGGTAAGGGTCAGGGAGGGGAGCCAGTATTTGAGGACGGGGTAGGGGAGGTCGTCGTCGGTGGGGACGGGGGCGAGTTTTAGGCCTTTGAATTTTTGGTCACCGTCGACCGCGACTCCGGCGAGGGACCAGCCGGTGTGGGTGGCGTCGTCGGTGAGGGAGACGCCGGGGCGTTTGGGGTCGGAGATCAGGCGGAAGGCGGGGGAGAGGTCGGGTTGGAAGCGGCGGTCGAAGGCGCGGACGAGATTGGACGCGGGGTCGCGGTAGAGGAGCAGGGGGGTGCCGGCGTCGGGGGTGAGGTTGGCGGGGTGAATGGTGATTTCCTCTGAGGGAATCGCGAGGGGTGAGGGAGGTGAGCCGATGAGGGTGATGCGGGTGTCGGCGGGGAGGCCCGAGGCGGGGGGAGTTTGGAAATAGGGGAGGACGGGGCGGTGGGGCAGGCCGGTGGCGTATTGGGGGGGGATGGCGAGGAGCTGGGTGTCGGGGTGGAGGGTGTGCCAGGTTTTCCAGGTGGTTTTGGTGACGGGGATGGGGGTGAGGAAGCCTTGGGGGGAAGTGCCGGCGGGGGTGGTGCCGGTGAGGGCGTTGATGAACTGGCCGAGGCGGGAGTTGTAGAGGAGCAGGGCGTTGGCGGGCATGGAGACGATGTCGAGTTCGGTGGCGCGGATGTCGTGGTCGACGAGGAAAGCGGTGGCGCGGTTGGCGAAGGGAGACCACATCAGGAGGATGCGGCGCTGGCGGTCGGTGTGGAGGATGACGGGATTGGTGTAGAGAAGGGAGTATGGGTAGGCGTAGGAGGTGTCGCCGATGTGCAGGCCGACGAGGTAGTCGTCGTCGGGGAGGAGATTGGGGGAATTCGCGGAGGAGATGAAGGGGGGATTTTCGAGGATGGAGAAGGAGAGCATGGGGTCGGAGTGGAAGTGGTGGAAGAGGAGTGCGGCGACGGGGGCGAGGCCGAGGAGCCAGAAGATGCGGCGTTTGCCGCTGGCGACCAACGCGATGAGGAGGAGGCAGAGGAGGATGGAGAGGAGCGTGAGAGGCCACTGGAGGTGGTGGGAGGCGGTGATGATTTGCAGGCCGTGGGGGCGGAGGATCCAGTCTGGGTGCGTGCCGTAGGCGACGGCGGCGGCGCTGAGGGAGGCGAAGAGGATCAGGAGGATCGGGAAGAGTGGCATGGGGTATCGGGTAGCTTATCGGGGAGGGGGAGTTGTGGCGAATAATGTTGGAGAGAAGAAGTTTGAACCACTAAGACTCCAAGACACCAAGCGTGCCTCTTGGTTTGATGATAGGCCTTGTAATCTGAGCTATAAAATTGAGTGTTTAAAAAGCGAAAACGATTTCCAGTTTAAAGAAATCGCTTGGTGTCTTGGAGTCTTGGTGGTTCAATCTCTTCTCTGAATTGAAAATGATGGCTGCGGGGATGATTACTGGATAAACTTTGCGATATGGCAGCAGTTGCTTCGGTTCGAGGGTTGAGCAAGATTTATCGCAAGCCTGGCGCGAATGTCGAGGTGGCGGCACTGCGCAATATTGATTTGGATATTATGGAGGGGGAGTTTACGGCCATTATGGGGGCGAGCGGGTCGGGGAAGTCTACGCTGATGAATATCATTGGATGTTTGGATCAGCCGACGAGCGGGTCTTATACGCTGGGGGAGAATGATATCAGTCAGTTGGAGGATGATGAGCTGAGTGAGATCAGGTCGCGGAAGATCGGGTTTGTGTTTCAGAATTTTAATTTGATTCAGCAGTTGACGGTTTTGGAGAATCTGGAAGTGCCGATGTTTTATCTGGGGGTGCCGCCGCATGAGCGGAGGGCGCGGGCGACGGCGATTGCGGAGAAGGTGGGATTGGGGGAGCGATTGGACCATCGGCCGATGCAATTGTCGGGGGGGCAGCAGCAGCGGGTGTGCATTGCGCGGTCGCTGGTGAATGAGCCTTTGATTTTGCTGGCTGATGAGCCGACGGGGGCGCTGGATTCGAAGACGGGGCAGCAGATTTTGGAATTGTTTGATGAGCTGGTGGCCAGCGGGAAGACCATCATCATGGTGACGCATGATCCGACGGTGGCGCATCGGTGTCAGCGCGTGGTGAGATTGCATGATGGGCGGATTCAGAGCGATGAGCGGAATGCGCGGCATGCGGTCGTGGCGGAGGGGGGGCAGTTCTCGAGTTGATGCGCGACCTGGCTACAGATGGCTGTTTGGATTTTCGACTTGTAATTTCTCCATTTCCGCGGCGGCGTTCAGTTCCCGATCTGCGGAGATGAAGGTGAATGAGGCCTGGAATTGGCGGGCGAGCGCGTCCACTTCCAGAGCAGAGGCCAACTGCACGGCGTCATAACCGCGGAGGCTGTGGCGTTGTGCGAGGATCATGGCACGATTGATTAGTTCACGATCTGCTTTCACGAGATCGTAAAGATTTGTCCAGTCGTCAGTAAATTCGGCGATGGCGCGGGTGGCTTGATCTTCCGTGAGGCTTCCGGTCCGCCGCCGGCGGGTGAAAGCTGCGATGACTTCGGCTCCGCTGATTACGCTGATCTGAGCAATGTTTTCCCGGGCAGGAGCAACCAGGTCGGCAATCCAATCAGAGCCTGGTTCGGCGACATACCGTTTTACGACGGCGCTGCTATCGAGGAACAAAATTCCCACTTAGCGCCGCTCCTCAATGATTGTTTCTGAAAGGGGTTTGCCTTGGATGGGCACGGGCTGCCAGAGTTGGAAGCGTTTCGGGTCTTTGCCGAGAGGGGATTGTTGTTCAACCAGTCCGCGCTCAACGAGGGCGTGGCGCACCTGCTCTTGCTTGGTTAATTCCGGCTGCTGGGATTCACGGTTGTCGAGCAGGCGTCGCAGTTCCTGGAGCTCGGCTTCGCTGAGCGCTTTGGCCGATTGATATATTTTGTCGACATTGTGGCTGACCATGACTTGCTCCTGATTTACTGATTGTACTCCGCAATAATAGCCTCAGCAAAAAAATCGCATATCATGCGTTTTGTGGGCATTACGCGGCTAGCTCCATCTCCGACCGGTGCATTGCATCTGGGGAATGCGCGGACGTTTTTGGTGAATTGGTGGATGGCTCGGCAGGCGGGGTGGAGGATTGTTTTGCGGGTGGAGGATATTGATGGGCCTCGGATTAAGGAGGGGGCGGATGAACTGGCGATGGAGGATTTGAGGTGGCTGGGGATCGACTGGGATGAGGGGCCGGTGTATCAGACGCAGAGGACGGAGCGGTATGGGGAGGCGATCGAGCGGTTGATTGAGGGGGGATACTCGTATTTTTGCAGGTGTACGCGGAAGGATATTGAGCTGGCGGCCAGTGCGCCCAATGCGGGGGATGGGAGTGCGGTTTATCCGGGGACTTGTCGGGATGAAAAACATGGGACGGGGGCCGTGCGGTTTCGGGTCGGGGAAGAGATTGTGGAGTTTGAGGATGGGTTTGCGGGGAGGCAGCGGTTTAACGTGGCGAAGGAACTGGGGGATTTTGTGATTCGTAAAAGCGATGGGACGGCGGCTTATCAGCTTGCGGTGGTGGTGGATGATGTGGAGATGGGAGTGACCGAGGTCGTGCGGGGGGATGATTTGCTGGATTCGACGCCTAGGCAGATGTTGTTGTATCGGGCACTGGGTTGGGGGGAGAAGGTGCCGCGGTATTGGCATTTGCCGCTGGTGGTGGGGGTGGATGGGAGGCGGCTGGCGAAGCGGCATGGGGATACCCGGCTGGCGTCGTATCGGGAGGCGGGGGTGCCGGCTTCGCGTGTGTTGGAATTGTTGGCGCGCTGGTGCGGGATGGAGGTGCAGGGTCGGGTAGGATGTGCGGGGGATTTATTGAGACAGTTTGAGCTGGGGCGAATGTCGCGCGAGAAGATTGTTTTTACGGCGGATGATGAAGCTTATTTGAGGATGCGATGAGCGAATTCATTCGTCGGGTGATGAGCGGGGAGGATCGGTCTGTCAAAGGGGTGGCGCTGCGCCTGGCGACTTCGATGATTGAGCCGGGGTATGCGATCGTGATGCGGGGGAGGAATGCGATGTATGACTGGGGGATGCTGAGGAAGAAGGGGTTGGGGAGGCCGGTGATTAGTGTGGGAAATATCACGACGGGGGGGACGGGAAAGACGCCGATGGTGAGATGGCTGGCGGAGCGGTTGGGGGAATCGGGAGTGGCGGTGCTGCTGCGCGGATATAAGGGGGCGCGGGATGGAAAGAGTGATGAGGAGATGCTGCTGGCGGAGGGGTTGGGGGATAAGGCAATCGTGGAGGCGGGGAGTAGTCGAGCGGATTCGGGAGCGCGGGTGCTCGCGGCGAAGCCGGGGGTAAAAGCATTTATTTTGGATGATGGGTTTCAACATCGTCAGGTCGCACGGGATTTTGACTTGGTGCTGGTGAATGCGGCGGATCCATTTGGATATGAGCGGGTTTTGCCGCGGGGGATGTTGCGTGAGCCGCTGGCGGGATTAAAGCGAGCGGATGCGGTGGTGGTGACGCGCTCGGATCAGGTTTCGCGGAATGTGCTGGAGAAAATCGAGGAGCGTATTCGGCGGTGTAATCCGGACGTGGCGATCTATCATGCCCGGCATGCTCTGGTGGGCCTGGTTTCGTCGCGGCAGGGGAGACGGGATTTGCAGGAATTGCAAACAACTCGTTTTTTTGCGTTTGCGGGGATTGGAAACCCAGAGAGTTTTGGGGAACAGCTTCAGGAATTGGGGGACGAGAATTTTGTGGGGCGCCATTGGTTTGCCGATCATCATGATTATTCGCAGCGTGATTTGGATGACGTTGTGGAGGAGGCGCGGCAGAAGAATGCTGGCTTTTTGGTGACGACGGAGAAGGATTGGGTGAAAATTTCGCGGCTGGAAGCGCCGGCAGAGATGGGGATTTATCGGGTGGAGATGGAGATGCGGTTTGCGGAAGGGGATGAGGAAAGGTTGCTCGGGCAGATTTTGCAGGCGATTGGAAGTGGGTAAAGGAAGGGAATTGCGATAGAGTGGGGGATGGGCTGGCACCGACGTATGCACCGAATGGATTGGAAACGAGCCGTGGCGGTCGTTGTATTCGCGGGGATGGCGTCATGCCAGATGCCCGCGAAGCCGGGGGCGCTTTTGGGGGTGGGGGTGCCGGTGTTGGCGGTGGTGGAGGGGGATGGGCGGTTGGCTTCGGCGCGGAATGAGACGGTGGGGGTGGAGATTCGGCTGGTGCCGCCATCGAAGGAGCGGGCGCGGAAGAAGTTGTCGCTGCGGGTTGGGGCGCTGAAGTCGGCGGGGGGTGGTGTGATCGATGCGAAGCAGGTGACGGTGTATCAGGTGGTGGATATGCCGGTGGAGACGAATGGGGCGGCGTACGTCAGGCATACGGGGATGGATACGACGCAGCAGCGGATGCCGGGGGCGCTGTTGCCGCTGGAGGTGGATAAGGAGGGGAGGATTCAGTTGGCGCAAGTGCGCGATGGGGGGAGGGTGGATCGAGTGGGGGATAAGGAGCAAGGGATCGGAGAGGCGATTACGTTGTGGGTGGATGTGCATGTGCCGGCGGAGGTATCTCCTGGGGAATATGGAACGAGCATAGAGCTTATTGAGAATAATTTTGGGGATCATGTGATCGGGGCATTGCCGGTGCGGGTGGGGGTGGATGATTTTGTATTGCCGGATGAGCGGCATTTGCTCATGGTGTCGCGGGTGGAGTGGGAGACGTTGTACAAGCATTGGCCGAAGGAGTTTGAGGCAATTACACCGAGGTTATTGAATCGGGATGAGCCGCGACATGCGGGGGCGATTCATGTCATGGATGAGATCGTGAAGCTGGCGCAGAAGAATCGGGTGCAGGTGGTGTTTGATCGGGTGCAGCCGACGGTGAAATGGCCGGCGGGGGAGAGGCCGGAGTTTGACTGGACGGATTATGACACGGTGGTCGGGCCGTGGCTCAGTGGGGATGGGTTTGCGGACCATGTGCCTTATGGGTATTGGCCGCTTCCCAAGGCGGATAATCTGGATCGGTATGATCGGGATTCGCGCATGGAATATTGGCAGGGGGCGGCGACGCATTTTGATCAGAAGGATTGGCTGGGGCAAGCGACGGTGCTCATGGATCGACAGATGGGAGGGAATGAGCAGCGGCGGCAGCGCGACGTGACGGCGGAGGCGGCGGATATCGTGCGGGCCCATACGAAGGTGCGCGTGACGGCGCCGGTGCCGGCGGAGACGCTGGATGTGTCGGAGCGGGCGGCGGAGGGGCGGGTTGATCTGGCGAATGCGGGACGGGTGGCAGGGTGGGGGCCGGGGTTGGTTTATATGGCGGGGGGTAAGCAGTGGCCGAAGGGGATTGATGAGCCGAAGCGGTTTTTGGCGGTGAATATGAATGCGCCGACTCCTTATGTGGGCGTGGGAGAGAGCGAGCGCGATGTGCGGCAGTGGGCGTGGTTGGCGTTTGTGCAGAAGGTGGGGATGGTGTTGTGGAATGAGGCGCTGCCGGCGGAGCAGAGTGCGCTGGCGCCCGCGGGGGCGGGGGAGCAGGTGTGGATGTATCCGGGGAGCTGGTTTGGGGTGAAGGAGCCGGTGGAGACGGTGCAACTGAAATGGGCGCGGCGGGCGGCGCAGGATTATGAGTATCTGTGGCTGGCGCGGCAGCGCGGGCAGGTGGTGAGTCCGGAGTTGATTGCGAAGCTGCTGAGTAAGCCGGTGGAGGTGCGGCAGGGGCAGAGCGCTGATCCGCTGTATTCGCTGGTGTCGGGGACGGTGGACTGGCGGGCGTGGGAGGAGGCGCGGCGGCTGGTGGCGCGGGCGATTGATTTGACGCAGGCGGGGCAGAAGCCGGATGCGCGGACGTCGGAGGATTTGCGGCTGGAGACGCTGCGGTGGACGATTGCGCAGGGGAGGCCGACGGTACTGGCGCGGGGGGTGCAGTGGACGCCGAGGTTTGATGGGATGTTGGATGTGAAGCTGGGGGTGGATTTGTATAGCCCGTCGGATGATCCGGCGGAGAAGAATTCGATCGAGTGGGCGCAGCTGCCGGCGGGGTGGGAAGGAAAACCGAGGCCAATGGAGGTGCCGACGCTGGGGGCGAATCAGGTGACGCATGTGGAACTGGCGGCGCGGTTTAAGGCGGAGGCGGGTGGGCTGGCGAGCACGGCGGCGGGACAGGTCGATTTTGTCAGCGGGTATAACCGAGTGAAGAGTAGCGCGGGGTTTGTGCTGCCAGTGGGAGTGTGTGATCGGCATGAGGGGCGGATCAAGTTGGATGGGGAGCTGGATGATTGGAATGAGTTGGATGCGATTCAGAATGGCCCGCTGGTGAAGATGGTGAATCAGCCGGAGATTCGGCGGGGGGAATTGGAGCACGCGACGACACCGAGCGCGATTTATACGGGGTGGGGGGAGGATTCGTTTTATGTGGCGTTCAAAGTGGCGGGATTGACGGGGACGGATTTGCGCTCGATGCGAAATTTTGTGGATTATCAGGATCGGCGGGCGTGGGGGGAGGATTTGTGTGAGATGCTGGTGCAGGGAGTGTATGACGGCGGGGCGACTGGGCCGGTGGTGCATCTGGTGTGTAAGCCGAACGGGCAGTGGGTGGAGCGGCGCGGGGTGGATGATGCGGACTGGTCGCCGATGACGGGGGCGGGGGTGTTGTATGCGGGGAGGCTGGAGGGGGATAGCTGGCGCGGGGAGGTGGCGATTCCGTGGAAGTTATTGAATGATGTGCGGCGCGGGAGGCCGGGGTATTTGCGGTTTAATTTTGTGCAGCATAAGAGCGCGACGGGGCAGTCGGCGTCGTGGGCGGGGCCGGTGGATTTTGGGAGGGATGAGAATTGGATGGGGCTGTTAGTGTTGCGCGGCGCAAAATAAAGCCCACCGACTGCGGTCCTCACCCTTACCCACATTTATGGGAATGCGGGGGGAATGATGCTGCCAGCTCGGCGCCTTCAACCATCTGCTGTAAATCGTGCCAGCCGGTCCAGATGGCCTTCCAGCCTGGCCGGCTGTCTCCTTTTCGTCCCAGCC
>DASRRR010000012.1:0-117807 GCA_035656825.1 Tepidisphaeraceae bacterium
CGAAGGTGTCGAAGTGCCAATGGAACATGGGGGCGTTGTCCATGAGGCCGAAGACGATGGGATCAGTGCCGCCGGGGAAAGGGAAGGTGACGGGGAGCCAGCCGAGCTCGGGGAGTGGGGTGGGGGGAGGAGGCGGGGGGGCATCGGCGGGGGGAGGGGGTGCGCCGTGGGGGGCGGGGGGTGGAGATTTGACGTTGGGGTAGACTTTGGCACCAGCGGCGTGGGCGAGAAGCTGAGCGCCGAGGCAGATTCCCAGTGTGGGGCGGTCGGCTTTGATCATGCGCTGGAGCAGGGCGACTTCTTTTTCGAGGAAGGGGTAGGCGGGGTTGGCGATGTCGGCGACGCCCATGGGGCCGCCGAGGACGATGAGGCAGCGGAGGTCGTCGAGGTCGGTGGGGACTTCGTCGCCTTTATAGAGGTGGCGGATTTCGGTGGGGATGCCGAAGTCGCGGAAGACGGGGATGATTCGGCCGGGGGGTTCGTGGGGGACGTGTTGGAGGATGATGGCTTTGCTCATAATGCTTTGGAATAGATGATCGGGGGGGAGAGGGGTGGGGTCAAGATGATGTGGAAAGTCAGAATAATATGGACTCCAATATTTTTTAATATTTGGTTGATTTGCGCAGTAAATGTTTTATTTTGTAATGCGTATCTATTTGTTTATTAGCACAGCACACCTTTTTTAATTTGAGGAGCGGGAAATGCGTAAAGCGATTGTTGGCGCGTTGGGTCTGGCTTTGATGGCGTCGGTGGCGGGGGCGGCGAATGTAACTTATACGGTGTATCCGGATGTGACGAGTCCAACAGGATATTCTTCAACCGGGCCGGCAGGCGCATTTGGATTTGATACGAATAAACCCGGCGTTTCTGCGACGGCACCGACAGGATTTGGATCGAGTAGTTTTTACGCCAATGTAGGCAATGGGCAGTATGAGACCTTTCGCGTTTATCTGCCGGCCCTATTGGGTTCAAGTGTGACGGTCGGGGATTTGGATGCGTTAAGTTATCAAAGCAATACGACGGGGACGAATGACTGGAAAGTATCGATTTATACGGCCCCGACGGGAGCAAGTGGCAAAACATTCCCTGGCGATCCGAACGGTAATACTGGAAGCTTTTATCATAGCCGGTTGCAGATGTTGCCGGCGGCCGGCACAAGTGGGAATTGGGCCCAGCAGACCAGCGCGGGCACGCTTTGGGCTGAGACCAATATCAATGGCGGCGTTCAATCGCCGACCACGTCATATTCTGATATCCAGAATGGTGCGGTGACGATTCATGGCATTTCTCGTGATTTCACTGGCGAGTCGATCATGTATGTTGATTTTTCATTGGGGGCGGCGACCGGCGGGGGAATTGAATCTGGATCACTCGATGACATCGTGTTTTCTGTAGGTGGGAATACGTATACGTTGAATCTGGAAGCGGTGGCACCGGTGCCGTTGCCGGCTTCGGCGTGGATGGGGACGGGATTGCTCGGCGCGATGGCATTACTTCGTCGTCGCAAGCTAATGGCTTGAGCAATTGAAGGTTAAAAACAAAACCGTCGACTTCTTAAAGGAGTCGGCGGTTTTTTTATTTTGTGAGGGGAGTGAGATTGGCAACGAGCTTGTAACGCAAGGCATTAACGGAGTTCAAGGCGGGGTGGGGTGTTCATGGCGAGGAGGCGGGCGGTGGCGCGTCCGGTGGGGGTGTTGCCGCGGATGTAGGGGCCTTGGCGGGTGAAATGGTCGTTCCATTGGTCAACGCGGGGGTTGAAGAGAGTGACGATCGAGCCGGTGTCGGAGTCGATGGTGGTGAGGTTGGGGCCTTTGTGCAAATTGCAATGATGGCAGGCGAGGGCAAGGTTATCTGGAGTGGTGGGGCCACCGTGTTGACGGGCGATGATGTGTTCGATGTGGAAGGTGAAGAAGGGGTCGGCGTGTTGGGGGATCAGACAATACTCGCAGCGGTTGGCGGCGCGGTCGCGGACGAATTTGTGGAGTGCGGCGTCCACTAAGCTAGGCGGCGGGATTGGTGGCGAGGGCGGTTCGGGCTTTAGATTGGAGGACGGCGATAAGGCCGGCGGCGGAGACGAGGGATTCGTATTCGGCGCGTTCGTCGGGGGTAAGGAGGCCGTCGTTGGAGCGGTTGGCGAGGTAATCCATGCGTTGTTGGGAATCGGGATCGGCGCGGAGGGAGAGGATTTTGCGGGCGGCGTCGGAATTGAGGGATCGGCCGAGGGGGTCGAGGAGGCGATCAAGGGTCTGGAGCGCTGGGTCCATGAGTGTGAGTATACCCGGTGGCTGGGGGGGAGGAAAACAAGAACATTGTGTTGGCGAGCGATTATTTCGGCAGTTTTAGTTCGGGGGTGCCGCAGAGGCGTTGGGAGAGGTCGATGGGGGAGTGGGGCGTGGTGATGGAGGGGTCGATTTGGTAAGCCCAGACGTTGAATTGGGTCATGGAGGCTGGGCCGAAGAGGTTGGCGAAGGCGCCGTCGACGGCGTCGAGGCCAACGCCGATGTGGACGCGGCCGATGCGGGAGGCGTTGAAGCGGGCGTCGAAGGTTTGCCAGCGGTGGGCTAGGTAGACCTGGAAGTAGGCGTGGAAGTCCATGGGGTCGCCGGGGTCCTGGAAGGCGATGTCGGGGACGTAGCCGGTGACGTAGCGGGAGGGGATGTTGAAGCAGCGGCAGAGGGCAATGGCGACGTGGGCAAAGTCGCGGCAGACGCCGGAGCGTTGGGAGATGATTTCGCTGGCGGCGGTGTGCGGGGAGCCGGTGCCCCAGCGGTATTGGATGTTGGAGTGGGTCCAGTCGACGATGGACTGGACGGTGGAGAGGCCGGGGGAGAGTGAGCCGAAGGTGGAGAGGGCGAATTGGCTGAGCCGGTCGGAGTCGCAGTAGCGGCTGGGGAGGGTGTAGCGGAGGATGTCGAGGGGAAGGTCCTGGACGAGGTGGGGACCATCGACGCGGGAGAGGTGTTCGGGGGTGGCGGGGAGGGTGAGGAAGGAATCGTGGTGGAGGATGGTGACTTGATTGGCGGGGATCGTGAGGCGGAGGATGGAGTTGCCGTGGGAGTCTTTGGCGTGGGTGTGGGGGAGGGTGGGGGTGATGAGGAGGTTTTGGTGGAGGAGGTGCTGGTCGGGGTCGAGGCGGGGGGTGATAAGAAAGGTGGCGGGAGTGGGGGCGGGGGAGTGGTAGGAGAATTCCAGGCCGCAGCGGAGGGTGAGGGTGGGGGGTGGCACGGGGGGAGTGTAGCGGGGTGGAGGGAAATGCAGAATGCAGAATGCAAAATGGAGAATAGGGGATTAGTTGTTGGGGATGGTGGGGATGGGGTTTTTAATGGCTTGGGGGTTGGGGGTGATGTCTAAGAGGTGGGCGGCGGTGGGTTCGAGGCGGAGGGAGTCAAGGGGGCCTAGGTTGATGGGGCGAGTGAGGGGGTGGGGGGAGCGGAGGGGACACAGGAGGGTGAAGGCTTGCATGTCGGGGGTGAGGGTGGGAGTGTAGCCGTGCATGCCTTTGGGGGGGAGGGAAGGAGTGTGGGAGGGGGTGTGGAAGGTTTGGTGATTGGGGAGCATGAGGATGAGGTCGCCGGAGCGGGGGTTGTTGTAGGAGAAATCTTTTGGGAGGGTGCTGGGGGTCCAGTAGGAGAGTCCGGCCCGTTGGGCCGGCGCTAAACGGGAGAGGATTTCGTGGATGGCGGAGGCGCGCTCATTGGGGGGAAGTTGGTCCAGGTAGATGTTGGCGAGGGGGCCGCTGGTGACGGAGGTGGCGCTAGCAGGGAGGGAGTCGCCGAGGAGGGATTGGAGGTTGGTGTTGGAGGTGACGGTGGACATGCCGTGGTCGGCGGTGAGGAGGATGTAGAGGGAGTCGCCGGGGTGGGAGTGGGCATCGAAGGTGGCGGCGATGCGGAGGATGGCGGTGTGGAGGACTTCGTCGGTGGCGCGGAGGGTTTGGGTGATTTCGGGGGAGTCGGGGCCGAAGCGGTGGCCGGCGGTGTCGACGGCGTGGATGTACCCCATGAGGAGGCGGAGGGGTGGGCCATTGGGGTGGGTGGTGAAGTCGGCGGCGTAGAGGTCGGCGAGGTGGCCCAAGCGCTGGGTGTCGGTGAGGTCGTTGTTGTAGGTTTCGGAGGAGTAGTCGGGGAGAGGGGTGCCGGCGGGGAGGAGGGACGGGTGGTTGGAGAGGGGCCAGTCGATGACGGCGGTACGAACGTGCTGGCGGGGGGCGGTGAGCCAGATGGGCTCGGATTGGAGGAGGCGGGGGTCATCGGGGAAGGAGTATTTTTGGTGGGTGGCGGGGTCGTAGAAGGTATTGGAGGTGATGCCGTGTTGGGAGGCGGGGACGCCGGTGGCTTCGGCGCTGTGGGAGGGGAAGGTGAGGGAGGGGAAGATGGGGATGAGCTGGCGAGAGTAGTAGGAGTGCGAGAGGAGGGAGGAGAGGAAGGGGGTGGGGTCTTGATCGTCGGAGGATCCGCGCACGCGTTGCGTGCGGGCTATTGGGTCTTGGATGTAGGCGCCTTTCAAACCATCGATGCTGATCCAGAGGAGGGTGGTGGAGTTGGTGGGGTGGGGATGAGTTGAGGAGGAAGCGCAGCCTTGGGTGAGAAAGAGAAGAGAGATGATTAAGGTGGAGAGATATTTCATGGGGTGGGGGTGGTGTCGTAGGTGAGGGCGAGGACGGTGTCGATGGGGTCAGGGGCGGTACCAGGAAGTTGGAGGGTGGTGGGGGTGGGGAAGGTGAGGACGATGCTCGGGGAGGCGAGGAGGTGGGCGGTGAGGAGGTGGGCGGAGGTGGGGGGGAGGGTGATTTTGCCGTCGGCGGGGTAGTTGAAGAGGTGGAGGTAGAGGGTTTTGTCGTGGGCGGTGATGCGGCCGTAGGAAGGCTGGTCGGGGAAGGGGGAGCGGGTGGTGCCGTGGATGGAGTCGCCGTTGATTTTCATCCAGGCACCGATGGCGGCGAGGCGGTCGAGGGATGCATCGGGGATGAGGCCCTGGCCGGTGGGGCCGACGTTGAGGAGGAGGTTGCCGCCTTTGGAAGCGACGTCGACGAGGGTGTGGATGAGGGTGGGGGTGGATTTCCAGTTGTGGTCGCTGAATTTGTAGCCCCAGGTGTCGTTCATGGTCATGCAGGTTTCCCAGTCGCCGGCGGGGGCGGTTTTGGGGACTTGCTGTTCGGGGGTGGAGTAATCGCCGGCACCTTGATATTTGTTGATTCCCTGCATGCCGGCGCGGGCTTTGGAGATTCGGTTGTTAATGATGAGATCGGGTTGGATTTTGCGGAGTTCGGCGTAGAGGGCTTTGCCCTGGTCTTCGGTCCATTCTTTGATCCATTCGCCGTCAAACCAGAGGACGCCGATGTGGCCGTAGTTGGTGAGGAGTTCGCGGAGTTCGGGGCGGAGGATGCCGTCGCGGTAGAGGGGGAAGGTTTCGCCTTTGGCGAGGGGTTGGTGCCAGTCCATGATGGAGTGATACCAGCAGATCTGGATGCCGGCGGCGTGGGCGGCGGCGGCCATTTCTTTCATGATGTCGCGGTGGAAGGGGGCGACGCGGACGTCGAAATCGGTGTAGCGGGAGTCGAAGAGGCAGAAGCCTTCGTGGTGTTTGGAGGTGATGACGATGTATTTCATGCCGGCGTCTTTGGCGACCTGCACGATTTTTTTGGCGTCGAACTGAGTGGGGTTGAAGGCGGGGAGGAGGGCGCGTTCGTATTCGTCGGCGGGGATTTTGAAGTGGTCCTGGAGCCATTCGCCAGCGGAGGGGGTGGTTTGACCTTTCCAGTTGCCGCCGGCAGAGGAGTAGAGGCCGAAGTGGATGAACATGCCGAAGCGAGCGTCGCGCCACCAGGCCATGCGGGCATCGTGCTGGGCGGGGGTTTCTGCGGCGAGCGGGGCGGGGGTTGTGGAGGCGGGGTGGGAGTGGGAGCAGCCGAGGAGGGAAAGTGAGAGGGCGAGGGAGGCGCGGAAAGTATTTTTCATTTGAACTCCGTATATGGGTAGCGGGATAGGCGGGAGGCCAGTATAGCTGAGGGGGAGTATCATGGCGAAGATTATCAATGTATCGAATCGTTTGCCGGTCACGATTAGCGGGGGGGAGATCCGGAAATCGTCGGGGGGGTTGGTGTCGGCGCTGGAAGGGATGATGGGCGGGGATGAAGGGCTGTTGTGGATCGGGTGGCCGGGGGGGGCGATCGGGGAGGAGGAGCGAGGGGAGGTGGAGAAGCGGCTGCGGGAGGAAGAGGGGTGCCTGCCGATTTATTTGGGCAAGGAGGAGGCGGGACTGTTTTATGAGGGGTTTGCGAATTCGAGCGTGTGGCCGATGCTGCATTCGATGACGTGGTTCATGCGGTATGAGGGAGGGTGGTGGGAGGCGTATCGGGATGTGAACCGGCGGTTTGCGGAGAAGGTGCTGGAGGTGGCGGAGGAGGGGGATGTGGTGTGGGTGCATGATTATCAGTTGATGCTGGTGCCGGAGATGTTGAAGCGGGAGAGGCCGGGGTTGCGGGTGGGGTTCTTTTTGCATACGCCGTTTCCATCGTATGAGGTGTTTCGGTGTCATCCGAAGCGGAGGGCGCTTCTGGAGGGGTTGCTGGGGGCGGATTTGGTGGGGTTTCATACGTTTGGATATTTGCGGCATTTTCGCAGTGCGGTGTTGCGGATATTGGGGCTGGAGTCGGAATTCATGCACGTTCGGCATGGGGCGCATACGACGTGCCTGGGGGTGTATCCGATCGGGATCAATGCGGGGAAGTTTGAAGAGGAACTGGGGACGGAGCGTCATGCGGCGGAGAAGAAACGGATTCGGGAGAGTAATCCGGGGCAGAAGATCGTGCTGTCGGTGGAGCGGCTGGATTATACGAAGGGGATACCGCGGCGGCTGGCGGCGATCCGGTTGTTTCTGGAGAAATGCGCGGATCGGGATGGGATTAAATTTATATTTGTGAGCGTGCCTTCGCGCGGGGGGGTGGAGCAGTATCGGGAGCTGCGGGCGAATGTGGAATCGCGGATCGGGCGGATGAATGGGCGGTTTGCGACGGTGCATAACAGCCCGATTCATTTTATTCATGGGTCGGTGGAGTTTCATGAGTTGTGTGCGTTGTATGCGGCGGCGGATGTGGCGCTGGTGACGCCGCTGGTGGATGGGATGAATCTGGTGGCGAAGGAATATGTGGCGGCGAAGCGGGAGGAGACGGGGGTGTTGCTATTGAGCGAGTTTGCGGGAGCGGCGCAGGAGATGTTCGGGGCGGTGCAGGTGAATCCGTATGATCCGCCGGCGATGGCGGAGGCGATCCGGGGGGCGCTGGGGATGCCGGAAGAGGAGAAGAAGAGGCGGATGGGGGCGATGCGAGAGGTGGTGATGAAGTTTGATGCGGAAGCGTGGGCGAGGTCGTTTGTGGGGGATTTGCGGGAGATTCATTGCGGGGGTGGAGAATCGAGGGAGGCGGAGGCGGCGGGGAAAGAGTTGCGGGAGGTGTTGATGGCGAAGGGGAAGAAGATGGCGATTTTTGTGGATTATGATGGGACGCTGCGAGAGCTGGAGCGCGAGCCGATGGCGGCGTGTCCGACAGAGGAGTTGATGGCGCTGCTGGGGAAGTTAAAGCAGAAAGAAGATGTGGAGGTGACGATTATCAGCGGGAGGAAAGCGGAGGACCTGGAGGGGTGGCTGGGGGAATGCGGGTTTGGGCTGGTGGCGGAGCATGGTGCGATTGTGCGGCGGGCGGGATCGAAGGTGTGGGAGCGGTTGGATTTGAATGTGAGTTATGGGTGGAAGGGGGAGATTACGCATGTGCTACGGGGGTATGAGCGGTCGACGCCGGGGAGTTTTGTGGAGGAGAAGCAGACGGGGGTGGTGTGGCATTATCGCAAATCGGATATGCAGTTTGGGGAGTGGAAGGCGAAGCAGCTTGTGGAGGAGTTGACGGCGGTGACGGCGAATCAGCCGCTGGAGGTGAGGCATGGGAAGAAGATTGTGGAGGTGGCGTCGACGCTGGTGAACAAGGGGGCGGCGGCGATCCGGTTGATGGAGGGGAAGCATTACGACCTGGTGGTGACAGCGGGGGATGATCTAACGGATGAGAGCATGTTCAGAATGAATGTGGAGAATCTGGTATCGATCAAGGTGGGGGAGGGGGCGACGAGTGCGCGTTATCGGGTGAGGGGGCCGGGGGAGTTGAGGGAGCTCTTGGCGTCGGTGGTGGGGGATTCGGGGAGCCAGACGGACATGGGGCCGGGGGTGCGGTTGTCCCAGGCATAGTAGGGGATGAGGGTAAGGGGGGTGTTGGAGGTTGTGGTTGTTTTTAATGTGGTTATATTGGGTATTGCAGAATTGGAAGATGTGGTGATGGGGGTGCTTGGGAGGAGGGTGAGGGCGGAGAGATTGAGGGTGGGTTGATCGGCGGATTCGGCGCAGTAGATGAGGGGGCCGTAGGAGATGGCGACTTTGTCTTTGTCGGCGGTGATGTGGGGGTTGGCGTGGATGCGGCGGGGGGTGAGGGGGAGGATGAGTTTGACGACGTCTGCGGGGCCCCATTGGCGGGTGAGATGGGCGTAGCCGTGGTCGAGGGTGTAGGGGGCGGGTTTGTCGTTGACGAGGATGATGGCGTTTTCGGACCATGAGGGGACGCGGAGGTTGAGGGAGAAGGTGGGGTTGGGTGTATCGGGGCGGACGATGAGGGCGATTAATCCATTCCAGGGGTATTGGGTTTCCTGGGCGATTTTAATAGTGGATTGGGGGAGGGTGATGGTGGAATCGGAGGCGACGAAGAGATTGACGTAGATGGTGTCGGAGTTGTTGGTGGCGTAGACGTAGCCGGGGAGGGAGGGGAGGAAGCGGAGGAGGTTGACGGGGCAGCAGGCGGTGCCGAACCATTCCTGGCGGTGGTGGTCGCCCGAGGAGGAGAGGGGGTTGGTGTAGAAGAAGTGGTCGCCTGAGAGGGAGACGCCGGAGAGGAGACCGTTGTAGAGGATTTGTTCGAAGGTGTCGGCGTATTTGGCGTCGGCGTGGAGGAGGTTCATGCGGTGCTGCCAGAGGGCGTTGCCGATGGCGGCGCAGGTTTCGGCGTAGGCGGTGTCGTTGGGGAGTTCGTAGTCGGAGCCGAAGGATTCACCGGCGGCGCGGGAGCCGATGCCGCCGGTGAGGTACATGCGTTTGTGGACGAGGTTATCCCACATGGCGTCGAGGGTGGGGAGGTAGGCGGGGTTGGTGGAGGCGAGGTCGGTTTCGGCGCAGAGGAGGTAGGTTTGGCGGACGGCGTGGCCGGTGGGGGTAGTTTGGTTGAGGATGGGGGTGTGGTCCTGGAAGTAGAAGCCGTAGAGTTTATGGCCGGCGGGGTCGCCGCGCTGGGAGAGGAAGAATTGGGCGAGGTCGCGGTATTTGGGATTTCCGGTGTCGGCGGAGAGTTTGATGAGGGCGAGTTCGATTTCTTCGTGGCCGGGGACGTCGTGGCGTTTGGTTGGGCCGAAGGTGTCGGCGATTTGGTCGGCGAATTTGATGGCGACGTTGAGGAGGGAGGTTTTGCCGGTGGCGCGGTGGTGGGCGACGGCGGCTTCGATGAGGTGGCCGGCGCAGTAGAGTTCGTGGTGGTGGGCGAGGTCGGTGTAGCGGTGGTCGAGGCCGGTGAGGGTGTAGAAGGTGTTGAGGTAGCCGTCGGGGCGCTGGGCGGCGGCGATTTTGGAGATGAGGGAGTCGAGGTAGGTGTCGAGGTCGGGATCGGGGTGGGTGGCGAGGGAGTAGGAGGCACCTTCGATGGCTTTGTAGACGTCGGAGTCGTCGTAGAAGATGCCGCGGAAGGGGCCGGGCATGAGGCCGGCGGCTTTGGAGAAGTTGTCGATGCGGCCGGTGGATTCGCACATTTTGAAGCAGTGGGGGATGGTGACGGTGCGGTTGGTTTCTAGGCGGGGGGACCAGAATTGGTCGTGGAACTGGACCTGGGTGAAGGGGACTTCGGTTAAAGGTTCAGCGGCAAGGGTAAGGGAGGTTAAGCAGAGGAGGAGTGAGAGGGATTTGGTGAACATGGGGTTATTATAGCGAGGAAAAAAGAAACCCCGCATTTGCATGCGGGGCTTCGAGGGCTAGTTGACAGAGAGGGCTATCATTTCTTCTTGACGGCCTTTTTGATGGCGGAGGTGACGGGGGCGGCGGCGATGATGGCTTTGAGGGGGATGGTGACGTCGTTGTAGTCGCGTTTGTTGGTGGTGGCGAAGCTGAAGAGGAGCTTGCCGGTCTGAGTTTTGACCTTGGTGGTGTTTTTGAGATAGACGCGGATGGTGACGGTCTTGTTGGGGGCGATGGTGGAGATGGCGGAGCCGGCCGCGGGACCCCAGGGGAGGCCTGGGAGTGCGAAGGTGAAGATCCCGCCGGCGAGGGAGATTTTGCCGATGTCGAGGCTGACGCCGTTGATGTTGGTATTTTTGATGACGAGGTCGATGTAGCCGCCGTTGGAGTTTTTGTTGATGGTGCCGAAGTTAATAGTGGGGATGACACCGACTTTGCCGGTCTGGAGGGTGAGGGTGACTTTACCGCCGGTGGCTTTGTCGTTTTTGAGTTTGTTGTAGAGGTTGACGTCGACTTGGTTGACGACGCCGTCGTGGTTGAGGTCGCCGAGGATATTGAGGCCGGACTGACCTTTGTGGCTGGTGATGATGGAGCCGTCCTTAGAGTCGACGACACCGTCGCCGTTGAGATCACCTTGGAGGCGGAAGAAGCTGATAACGAAGAGTTTGCCGCCGACGGAGATTTGGAGTTGGTAGTCGCCGTCTTTGAGGGGTGTGGTGAGGTTTTGGAGGTTGAGGGTGCCGTTGCCGCTGGCGGGGTCGAAGGCGAGTGAGGCACCGTTGAGGGAGAGGGCGTTGACGCCGTCACCGTTGTAGTAGAGTTTGAGGTTTGAGAGGGAGACACCGCCGGCGATGTCGGTGTTGGAGATATTGAAGGTGATCTGGTTGATGTCGGAGCGGCTCTTGTTGCCGTTGATATTGAAGCTGTTGAGGACGGGGGCGGTTTTGACGGTGATGGGGGTGGTGAGGACGCGGGTGCCGCCGTCTTTGTCGAGGATGGAGACGGTGATGAGGGAGCTGGCGGCGTTGAAGGTGTGGGAGAGGCTGACGCCGGAGCCGTTACCGGCGGCGCGGAGGACGGTGGTGGCGGGGGTGCCGTCACCCCAGTTGACGACATATTGGAAGCCGGCGGCGACATCGGCGGAGGAGACGTCATTGGCGGTGAGGGTGAGAGTGGCGGTTTGGCCGAGATAGATGGCGCCGGGGTTGGAGACGGTGCCGGTGGGGATGACGTTGGAGATGTTGGCTGTGGAGCCGACGGTTTGGCTATCGCCGTCGACGGTGGTGACGGAGACAGTGACGTCGTAAGCGGGGCGATCCTGGCGGTTGTCGATGTAGGTGTGTGTGCCGAGGACATCCCAATGGCCGGAGCCATCGGCGACGATGGTGCCATTGGTGAGGGGGGAGCCGTCACCCCAGTTGATGGTGGCGGCGATGCTGGCGGTGGTGTAGGTGGGGATGGAGTCGTTGACGACGGCGACAACGACGCTGGAGAGGGGAGAGCCTTCCTGGCCGGTAAGAGATTGTGAGGTGACGCTGAAGGTGTGGGGCGGGGCGGTAATGGAGGCGGAGGTGGAGATGATGGAGGAAGTATTGCCGGCGTTATCGATGGCGGTGATGGTGACGGTGCGGTTGCCGGCGGTGGTGTAGGTGTGTGTGCCGCGGACCTGGAAGGTGCCGCCGTCAACGGGGGAGAGATTGGTGATGATATCGGTGGTGCCGTCACCCCAATTGACGGTGGCGGAGACGACTTGGTGGAGGTCGGTGAAGGTGGCGAGGAGGATGTTGGTGAGGGGGGTGCCTTTGACGACGGAGGGGATGGCGGCGGCGGTGCCGGCGGGGGCGACGGTGTCGATGATGAGATCGAGAGCAGCGGATTGCGGGCTGGTGAGATGGCTGGTGGGGTCGGTCTGGGTGATGGTGAAGGCGTGCGGGCCGTCAGCGAAGGGGGTGGGGAAAGTGAAGACCCAGTTGCCGGAGGAGTCGGCGGTGGTGGTCCAGCCGGTGGAGGTGGCACCATCGACATAGATGGTGATGAGGGAATTGGCGACGACGGGAGTTTCGCCGTGGTTATCGAGGGTGGGTTTGTTGGTTTTGGTCAGGCCGTCGGAGTTGCTGGTGCCGGTGTCCTGGTTGGCGGGGACGGTGTTGGGGATGGCGAGTTCGGGGGCGTCGGGGGCGTCGGGGGGAGTGGCGATTGTGGTGTCTGGGCCTACGACATTGGCGGCGTCGACGGCGCGGACGACGACACTGGAGCCGACAAGGGGTGAGGTGAGGGAGACGGAGAAGGAGCCGTCGGCATTGGTAGTTCCGGTGCCGATGGGGGTGGTAAGGTTAGCCGAGTCGAAGACTTGGATGGTGACGAGGTTGCCGTAGTCGGAGGCTTCGGAGAGGCCGGTAACGGTGCGGTTGCCGAAGCCGTCATTGGGGCCGAAGGCGGCATTGAGGGTGAGGGGGGCGACGCGGATGGCGTATTGGCCACGGCCGAAGGTGGAGGCGAGGAGGATGCTGGGACCGGAGGCGACATCGGTGAAGCCGGTGGTGGGGTCGACGTTGCCGATGGCGAGGTCGAGATCGGTGACGCGGACACTGGGAAGATATCCACCGTCTGCGGGGGCGTTATCGAGGGTGGGGTCAGCGCTGGGGAAGGAGGTCCAGGTGGTGCCGTTGTCGAGGGATCGGAAGACGCCGGAGTCACCGGCGATGTAGATGACGGGGTGTGTACCGGAGTTGGAGGTATTGGGGAGCTGATAGCGCCAATCGGCCAGGCCGCTGGTCCAGGTGTTGGTGCCGGTGGGGAGATTGCCGGTGATTTTGGTCCAGGTGGCGTTGGGTGCGGAGGAATCGGGCATGAAGTAGATGTTTTTGTCGGTGACGACGTAGAGGTCGTGGCTGCCGCGGGTGGGGTCGGTGACGATGGAGCGTACTTCGGAGCCGTCGAGGCCGGCGGGGTCGAGGCTGGTCCAGCTTTGTCCGCCGGTGAGGCTGACGTAGACATGTCCATGGCTGGCGGCGCCAACGGGGGGTTGGGCGGCGCTGCCGGCGAGGGAGTAAATGCCGCTGGAACCGAGGTAGATCAAGGAGCTTGTGGAGTCGCCGGCGGCTGCGTCGGGAGCGCCGTAAGTAAGGGCGTTGATGATGCTACCGTCGAGATCAGTGGGACTGGCGATTTTGGTCCAGAAGGCACCTTGGTTGTTGGTGGCGAAGACGGTGCCGACGAATGTAGCGGCGACGATTTGATTACCGTTGACGGGGTTGACGGAGAAGTTGAACGACAAGCTGTCGGGCCAGGCATCGTCCTGGGTATCGCCTGCGGCACCAGTGTAGGTGGTGGTGGTAATGAGGCCGAGCGTACGGCTGGTGCCACCAGTGGGGGGAATATCTCGGAAATTATTTTCGACATTATTTCCGGTGGACGTTCCGGGTGTAAAGACTTGATAGAAGTCGGTGCCAAGAAGGCCTGGGATGAACTCGCCGTAAGCGGTGCCACTACCGGTGAGGTCGACAGCGACATCGCTGCCTTTGCCTGGATCATAGTTTGCTGATCCAGTGATATTACCGGTGGTGAGGGCATTGGGATCGGAGACAATCAGGCCATCGCCTTGGGTCATAGCGTAGAACATTGCTCCAGCAAGCTGGGCAGCGAGAGAACCTGGTTGAACAGCACCTTTAAGGACTTGGGCGGTGTCGAGATTGCCGTTGCGCGAGCCATCAGCAGCGGAGGCGGTGCCGACGCCGGTATTAATTGTTCCATCAGCATTGGCAACGGCAGCGTAGAGCCCGGAGTCGGTTGCCATGATCAGGCGTGTCTGACCGGTCAGGGGATCGACGACAGAAATAATGCGCTGGACATCAGGATGGAAGCCATCCGTGGGGAGGGAGAACATGTCGTCGATAGGGGTCCACCAGGCGTCGTCACCGCTATTAACAAACCCCGTGGCATTGGATGTAAGGAAAGTGGCATTGTTGACGAAAGGATTATTGGGATCGGTGACAAGGTTGATGTACTGCGGGCTGGTGAAACTGCCGATGTTCATGCCAAAAGGATTATGCTGACCAATTGCATCGAGATTTTTGGTCTGCACGGAGGCAGCGACGTTGAGGGTCAACTGGCCGCCATCGCTGGCATCAAGGGGCGTATCGAAGGAATGGGCATCGTAGATGTGGGTAGTATCAATGCGGAAGACGCTATAGAGGGTGGCCCAACCGGAGCCGGCGACATAAATGACGGCGGGGTTGGTGGGATCGACGGTCAGACTGAGGTCGTGATTACCTTCGCCTGCGGGGACATATTGGCCATTGACGATGTTTTCAGTGGCGCCGGCATTGGGATCATTGCTGGGAGCGAACGGCGGAATAACGCCATTTACTGTGCCAAGCATATCCAAGGGGATTTTTGTCCAGTTCAGACCAAAGTCTTTTGTTACATACAAGCCATCGAGCGTACCGGAGTAATTGCCTGCGGCGCTATTAACCACTGCTGCGTATATCCAGCCTTCGTGGGCGATATCGGCAGCAACATCACCGGTGGGGCTGGGCATGGCGAGGACGATACGCCCTTTGTTGCCGTCGGGGTTGCCGGGGTTGGAAACAGTAAGTGCGGGATCGGGGGAAACCGTGCCATCGCGGACACCCGGAGTGCCGCCGGTGGTGCCGAGGAGTTCGTTCCATGTTTGGCCACGGTTGGGGCTTTGGAAGATTCCTTCGCCGCGGAAGCCGGCGTAGATGATATTGAGGTTGCCGGTGGGGTTGGAGAGGGTATTTACGGTGCCGCTGTTGTAGTCGAGGATGATGTCGGTGCAGTCACCGGCGCGCATGAGGGTCCAATGCTTGCCGGTATCGAGTGAGCGCCAGAGGCCACCGTTGGTGCCGGTGAGGGCGGCGTAGATGATGGTGTCACCGGTGGGGGTGGGGCGGGGGTCGACGACAACTTTGTAGGTGGCAGTGCCGACGAAGATGTGATCGCGGAGTGGGGAGTCGATGGGGAGGTAGTTGCCGCTGGCGTCAACGTTAGTGGTGGAGTCGAGGAGATTCCAGGTCGAGCCGCCGTCGGAGGAGAGAAGGAATCCGACGCCAGGGCTGATCTGCCCTGAGCCGGATGCATTAGCAGTACTACCGGAAGTTTCGGTAATGACACCGGCAGTAGTGCCGTTCAAAGTGCTGCCAGCTGTACCTTGGCCGGTGCCGGCAACAACGATAGTGCGGCTGGAAGAACCAGAGCTGACAGTGCCGGTGGGATTTCCGAAGATTTGGATTTCAGAGACCAGGGAATTAAACCCGTCAGGACCGACGTAACGGACATATTGATAGTAGTTGGGATTGGTGACAGCAGCAGAGGTCAGGGTGCCGCTGAGAGGCGCAGTGGTGATGGTGTAGAGATCGGTCCAGGTGCCATTTAGGCTGTTGGTTCCCTGGAACTTACCACCGATCATGCTGTTGCCGTAGATCGTAAATATATTACCGACCTGTGATGTGGTGCGGGGGGCGTATTTGACGGTGGTGACGTATTGGGGAGAGCCGAGGTTGAAGACGACCTGGGCATTGTTGGTGAGAGTGGAGGAGTAGTAGGTGTTGAAAGATCCATCGATGACATTTGCGAGGGAGAGGCCATTGGCGGCGGGGCTGCTGCTGGGGTCGATGGTGGCGGAGAGTTGGCCGGTGGTGCCGGGCTGGGCGTTGCGGGCGAAGACGGCGATGGAGCCGATGTTGAGGCTGTTGAAGGAGCCGAAATCGGTGACGGGGTAGTAGACAGGGCCTTGGGGGCTGGTGGTGAGGAAGTTGGTGGTTTTCCAGATGCCGCCGGAGGCGCTGGCGACGAAGACGGTGTTACCGGAAGGATCGGAAGGGTCGACGGCGACATCGGTGACGGCACCGGCGCTGAGGGTGGTACCACTACTGTTGGCGGATTGGGTGCTGCTGAGGCTGTCGCTGGAGGCGCTGCTGGTGACGGGGGTCCAGGTGTTTGAGGACTGGGTATTGGAGCCGTCGAGATTGAAGATTCGGAAGGGGACGGTCGCCTGATCGGAGGCGGTTCCGAGGCCGTTATTGGGGACGACCTTGCTGGCGGTGATGGACCAGTTGTTGATGGTGCCGGATACACCGGTATTGGAGTAATCGGTGATGATGAGCTTCCAGTCGCCGGCGACATTGACGCCGGCGGTGACCAGGGCGCTGAGGGGGCTCTGGGGTTTGAAGCGGCCGGCGTAGGGGGCGGAGCCATTTTGGATCTGGGTAGTGGCGGTATCGTCGAAGACGGTGTCGGTGAAGTTGGCGCGGGTGCCGAAGTTTCCGGTGCCATGCTGGAAGAGCATGACCTGGGTTCCATCGGGGGCCTGGAGAACGATGTCGAGCAGCGACACATTGGGGAAGGTCGCGTTGATGCGAACGGTCAGATTCTGGAGAGTGAAGTTATCAGGGACGGTAAGGGTGGAGACAACGGTGTTGGAGGTTGCGGGAGCAGTGGCGGAAGCGATTGGGGTGGAGACGGATTCGGTATAGGTGAAGGGGACGGTCGGAGAGTTGAGGGTGTTGGCGGCTGAGAGGACCGGATCGCGCAGGGCATCGAGGCCGGCGTTGTGGTCGGAGTCGAGACTGTTGCCGAAGGTATCGGTAATGGCGGGGTTGAGGGTGACGGAATATTGGCCGCTGACGGCTTGGTTGGGCAGATAGATTTTGAAGGTGCGTGCCTGGCCGACAGGGTCGGGGTTGCTGGCGTCGAAATTAGGATCAGCGACGATCTGTGGGGTAGCGATGAGGGACCAGGAATTGAGGACGCCGGCGACGGCATTGCCGACAGAGTCGGTGACTTGAAGGGTCCACGTGCCTTTGACATTTTGGCCGGCGAGGGTGGAGTCGAGGGGATTTTCGGGCTTATAGCCGGCGGATGATGAGAAGGGGGCATTGGCAGCGGTGACGGAGGAGATGGAGGTGGAGGCGAGGTCGGTGATGAGTGTGCCGGTGAAATTATGGCCGGCACCACCACGGTTGAGGACGAGGAGATGGGCGACGCCGTTGGGATCGATGAGGACGATTTTGAGATCGCCGACGTTGGCGTGGGCGATGTCGAACTTCACGGCGATATGGCCGATGTTGTAGGTATCAGCGACGGTGAGGGAGGAGGTGATGGGAGTGTTGGTGTCCGGGATGGAGAGGAGTGAGGATGTGGAGCTATAGGTTTGGTCAAAGGTAATCGGGCCGGCAGGGCCCATAAGGCTGAGGATCGGGCTGGTGGTCCCGGCGATAGCGCCTGGGGTGGTGATGAGGCTGGAATTCATGGGGCGATCGAAGACGACATCGATCGAGTTGACGGAGGGGGTAGTGCCAACGACGGCGGAAGTGGGGTTGGTAATGACGGTGGAAGTGTCAGCGGAGATGGACCAGCCATTGATGGTGCCGGTGACGCCGTCGGGCTGGGTGTCTTGAACCTGAAGTTTCCAGGTGCCGGTAAGGGATTTACCGTCGAGTTGGCCGAGACCATTGCCGGGGATGACAAGACCAGCAGGCTGGAAAGTGCCGTTATAGACGCCTAGTAGATTATTGGAGAACAGGGAAGCCAGCACGGTGATCGCTGAGATATTTTCGTCGGCGTTGTCATCAAAGGTGGTGCCTTCGAGATCGGCAACTGGATCAGAGAATGTAGGGTCGGCTTTATAAAGGAGGACTTTGGTGCCATCGGGGGCAATGAGGTATACATTGAGGGTATCAACGGATGGGTGGGAAATGTTGACGGTGACGGTGAGGCTGTTGATTTTTTGGCGGCTGTCGCCGCCGATGAAAATAGAGGAGGAGGCGATGTTATTGGGATCGAGAACCGCGCTAGTGGCGTCGGGGATAGCGACATTGGTGTTAGAGCCGCTGGCGGCATAGGCCTGATCAGAGGTAGTGAGGCTAGGGCCAGGGACAATGATGGGGAGGGTGGCACCGGTATAAGGTGTGTGGAAGGTCTGGGTGGAGACATCCCAGGCGTTGGCGTTGGTGGGAGCGGGGACGGAGTAGACGTCGCCGAGAGTTTGTCCGGACCAGGCGGATTCACCGCCGATACCACTGCCGTCCTGATCCATGGCGTTTCCGAGGGCCGAATCCGTGACGGAGGTGGTGATGGCGAGGGACCAGTTGAGGAGAAAGCCGGTGTTTCCGGTCACGCTATCGACGATTTGGAGGGTCCAATCGCCGATGCGGGTGCCGCCGGAATTAAGGGCATCAACGACGGGATCGCCGGTGGTGAAGGAATAGATATTGCTGAGATTTCGGCCGCTTGCGGTGTTCATTTCCAGGATGTAGGCATTATGGTCGGGGTCGAAGAGGGTGATTTGAAGATCGCTTGCGTTGGTGTGCTGGATATTAACGGTGACAAGCAAATCGGTGACGGTTTCCGATGCGGGCAGGTCGGAGACATTAATGACGGAAGTGGTCTGGTCGGCTGCGGTGCCGGTGCCGCCGGTGCCGGAAGTGGGGACTGGGAGGTTGGATTGAGCGGTGTCAGAGGAATAGGTGATGGTCTGGTGATCATCATGTTCGAGAGTGACATCGGAGTTTTTGCGGATGCGGTCGCTGATGGTGGGGTCGACGAAGTAGGTATAGGTGCCGACGGCGGTTTGCGGGGTGGCAAAGGTGAGCAGGACGGAGGTTGCATTTTGGCCGTCGTCGATAATCTGGGCGTGGGTATCGGGGTCGATTAATGTGATGATGGCGCTGAGGGGGATGAGGGTACCGGTTTGGTTGCCGGACATGCCGGGGGTGCGGAAGTAGACCCAGATATTCTGACCGCCGCCGACGCCGCCGGTGGTGATGATGGTGCTGGGGTCGATGGGGCGATCGAAGGTAAGGATGAAACTAGTGAGAGTAGGGAGGTGGGTGACAGGGTCAACGGGGTTAACGGTATCGCCGGGCTGGCTGATGGGACCCATTGTGCTGTCGATGATGCGCGGGCCTGCGGTGATACGGACGGCGGCGGTTTCGATGTCGGGGAGGTGCTTGTCGTTGACGGTCCAAGCTTGGGTGACGGGGTTGTAGAAGGAGCCGTTTTCGTTGCCGGACCAAGTAGCGAAGACATTGCCGCCGAGGACGGCGAGACCTTGTTCATAGCCAACGCCGAAGGTGGGGTCGTCGTTTTTGGAGCCATTGTCGGGGGTCGGGCCGAGAACGACGGTTTTGCCAGTGGAGGCGTCGACGGCAGTATTGGGGACATTGAGGAAGGTTTGCGGGCTGAAGGTGTCGCCGCCGTCGTTGCTGGTGGCGATATAGCGGGCAACGCGGGTGCGCGAGGCGTCTTGGCGAGCGTCGAAATAGGTGATGACGAGGGTGCCGGTAAATTGATCAACAGCGATGGCGGGTTGGAATTGCGGGCGGCCGCGGGTGCTCAATCCTCCAATGGGACCGGCGGCTTCAGAATATCCATCGGTGGCGGCGTCGTCGTCATTGACGCGCTCGGGAGAGGTCCATGACTGGCCGGCATCGTCAGACCATGTAAGCATGACGTCGGTGTTGTCGGTGGGATTGCCTGTAGCGGTGGAGCGATTGACAAAGGTAACGTAGATACGACCTTGGACGGGGCTGAATGCGCCGAGGGTATTGTCGGCGGCGACCTGGATGCCAGGGCCAATGCCGGAGATGCCGGAGACGGAGGCGGCGCGGGGATTATTATTGGGATTGAGGGCGCCGAGGACCGTTGTGCTGGTGATACGATACTGGCTGACACCATTCGTACCGGCAGGATCGGAGTCTGGGAGGGTATTGTTGGTGATGCGGACGTCGAAGTGGGTGATTTGTTCGACGGGGGGAGGAGTGGTGGCGGTGGGGACTTCGTCGGTGACGGAGAGGGTCCATGTGCCATTGATGGGATTGATGGGGTCGTCGGCGGCTTGGCCGATGGTATAGCCGAGGAGTTCGAGGAGGGTCTGGTTATTGCGGTAGGTATCACCTTCGGGGAGATAGATACCGACGCCGGAGAAGGAGGAGTCGTTGGCGTTGCGGACGGCGCTGCCGAAGGTTACGCCGACGTAGTTGAGTTGGTTTCCGACGGCGACGTAGCCCAGATTGCCGACGCTGACGCCTTGGTCGACGCCGGTGACCCATTCACGGGTGACATTGCCGGCATTGCGATTTTGGATGAGGGTAGCGGTATTGCCATTGGGCGCGGTGATTTGAATGAGGAGTTCGTTGGTGGAGGCGAATTGGATGCCGAGGTCGACATCGACATCGCCGAGGCCGAAGGCGGGATCAGTGGGGCCGGTGGGGATGTTGACAGTGACGGCGACAAGGGTGGGAGCGGGGATGGGGACGGGGATAACCGGGCGGGCGAGAATGGTGGCGGTGTCATCGCCGGTGTTGATGACCAGGACGTCACCTTGACCGACGCCGCTGCCGCTGAAATTGGCTTGAACCATACCGGTGGGGTCGGTGCCGACGGCGTAGAAGGCGATATTGGCGTTGATGGGGATGGTGAAGGTGCCGTTGGCGTTTTGCTCGGCGAGGACCAGGCGGTTGGAGCCGGAGCTGGCGATGAGCAGGTCCGGGCGGGTGTCGCCGCTTAAATCATTGACGATGACGTTGGTGAAGGTATCGCCAGGGCGGGCGTTGAGGGTGGCGGCAGCGACGAGGTTAAAGACGGGGCCGACGGTGGCATTGCGGAAGGTTTCGACGTCGGAGGGGGTGACGACGATGACATCCGGGCGATTATCACCGTTGAGGTCGGCGATTTTAAGTGCGACGGGGATGTCGTTGGTGGCATAAGGGGCCGATAGGCCGGCGCTGAAATCGCCGGTGCCAGCAGCGTCATTCATCAAGATGCGGATTTGGTTATTGCCGGTGTTAGCGACGATGAGGTCATCGTGGTTGTCGTTGTTCATATCAGCGACCTGGACGAAGCTGGGTCCAGTGCCGCCGGTGCTGAAGGCGCCGTTGAGGGCGGCCGGGTCAGGGGTGAAGGCGCCGGTGCCGTCGCCGAACATGATGATGACGGTATTGGCGGTGGAATCGGTGACGGCGAAGTCTACTTTTCCGTCGCCGTTGAAGTCACCGACGGCGATAGAGGTGAGGGTATCGCCAGCGGGCGCGGCGAAGACCTGGACGGCGGGATTAAACCAGGCAGGGACGGGGGGGGTGGCGGCGGGCGAGCCGGTAGCGGACCCGGTGCCGGTGAGGAGGTTGACGCCATTGGAGTCGACGACCAGGAGGTCTGCGAAGGCGTCGCCGTCGATGATGGCCTGGGTGAAGCCGATAGCGGTGGCGGCGGTGGGGCTGGCGGGGATTGTGACGGGTGCGACGAAGGTGCCGTCGCCTTTTCCGCGGAGGATGTTGATGTCGTCGCTGGTTGTGCCGAGAACTACGGCATCTTCGAGGGTGTCGGCGTCGTAGTTACCAGCGAGGACCTGAGTGGGGGCGTTGGCAGGATTGGTAGGAGAGTGGACGGGAATGGCGGGAGAAGGAGCTTTGAAGATCTCATTGACGGCGTCAGTTATATTAATGGGGAGAGAGGGCGTATCGTCGCTGGCGACGTAGGCACCGCCGCCGGAGGTGCCGGTGGTAACATTGATAAAGTCGACAGGTGGGGCGGCGTTGCGGCCGGAGTTAATGTCGTCCCAGACGATGGAGACTTGTCCGCCGGGGACATTGCCGACGACATCGCCTTGGCTGACGACGATTTTGGGCGTGGCGCCGTGGACGGTGCCGGTGTTGCCGTTGGCATTCCAGATTTGCGGGCTGGAGGTATAGAGGACGTTGCGGGCGACCTGGTCATCCCACTGGGCGGAGACGAGGCGGATGGTGTTGGGGTTGAAGGTATCGATGGGACTCGGGCTGCTGACGGAATTGACGTCCTGGGAAGCCCATGCGATGTAGATGGTGCCGGTGAAGTTGTCGGTTTGGGTATCGCCGGTGTCGGGGTCGGTGAAGCTGGCGACATTGTTGTCGACAGCGAGGGTGGGGGACCAGGCGGAGTCGGCGGAGACCCATTGGTATATGATTTTGTGGTTGATGGCGGAGTTAGCGACGGGGTTATTGCCGGTCCAGTCATAAGCCTGGAGCATGATGGCGCCGCCGGAGTTGCCGGTATTGTGCTCGGAGTAAGAAATGTAGAAGGTGCCGCTGCGGTCGAAGCCGACGGTGGCGTCGGTGGCCTGGGCGTAGGGGATGTTTGAGCTGGTGGTGGTCAACTGGGGGTCGTTGATGTCGCCGGGAAGATCAACGGGGCCCTGCCAGGTTTGGCCGCCGTCGCTGGTGTAGGTGTATTCGATGAAGATTTTCTGGGGGCCGTTGGCGCTGGGGTTGTTGTGGGCGTAGACGGTGACGGCGCGGTTGGGATTGGTGGGGTCAACGGCGGTGGAGGGGGCGAGATTGTACGTTGGGGAGTCAGTGGTGGCGCTGCCCGAGATGCTTTGCCAATCGCTGACAATTGGAGCAGGGATGAGGGTGGTGCTCATGAGCTGACGGGGTTCGAGCGCCTCGACGATCGTGCGGATCGAATTGGCGACCTGGCGGCGGCTTCGGTGGGATCGCGTGACGCGATCGAGCACAGGGCCACAATCCATGGTGTTAAACGAAGAAGAACGACGAAGTGCCCGGCCCAGATTCCGCAGCGACGCAGCAACAGCCATACAGAACTCCTGTGATTCCCTGAAACAACAACTCAAGGACCGCTTGGCGTCAGAGCCTTGCGTCGGACACATCCGGGCGCGATGAGGTGACAGAGTCACCTTTCGAACCTGGATGCGCCGAGGGTAGCTACCCGGGCGCGTTCGCGGAGAAAAACACAAATTTTTAGAGAGGACTTCACCGCATGCCGGGGGAACACAGCCCGTGTATCCCGGCGAGGAGATGGCACTTAAGATCTGCACATACGCGGGGCCGATACATATGAAGACCCCGCGCAGTCTACCGCCCATCTAATTGCTGAGTTTATCGGCAACCAAGCCAGTCCGCAAACAATACTTTGAAGGCGAACAGAGACCTGCTACGGAGCAGGCTCGATAAGACTTAAATTGCGTGTGCTCGATAACATAACGGACGCCGGGCAGGGCCGTTTGTTTCGGAATTTTCATGAGGTGGTGTCAGCCAAATTACGCAGGGTGTGTTTGGAAAATTTTTTGGTCTTATAAGAATTTTTTTGAGAATTTGAGAAGAATTGATCAAGCAATGTCGGTTTGCTGCGCGGATTTTGCGCGGATTTCGCGATGTGAGCTTGAACGGTACACTGGGAGGATGAAATTGAACTATATTGTCGGCTTATCGTTTGTGCTGATGGGGGCGAGTTCGGCGCTGGCGGGGATTTCGGAGCATCCATATCCGGCGATAATGTATGAGCACACAGTGGAGGAGAAGCCGGCGGCGCAGCAGATATTCGTGGCGACGATCGATCTGAGTAAGCCGGGGGTGATGGTGCGGGTATCGCGCGGGGGGGCAGATCCGGATGGGGATGGGCCTTGGCAGACGACGCTGATGCAGCCGACGAAGGTGGCGGAGCGGGAGCATTTTGATGTGGTGATTAATGGGGATTTCTTTTCGCACGCCAATGGGAAAGATGCAGAGGGTGCAGCGGCACAGAAGGAATTTAAGGCGAACGCAATGGGGGCGGTGGACGGGCCGGCGGAGACGGATGGGGTGGTTTGGGCGAAGTCGGAGAAGGAGGCTCGGCCGTTTTTTTATATGGATGTGAATGGGAAGCCTGGGATTGGGAAGGGGAAGGAGCCGCCGGCGGATGCGCGGCAGGTGGTGGCGGGGTCGCATGTGTTGGTGCGGGCAGGCAAGAATGTAGCACCGGCGGATGAGTCGTCGAAGTTTGCCAAGGGGCCTCATCCGCGGACGGCGGTGGGGATCGGGAATGGCGGAAAAACGCTGTTTCTGGTCGTGGTAGATGGGAGGACGAAAACCTCTAAAGGCATGTCATTGCGTGAATTAGCAGAAGAATTCGTGAAACTAGGAGCAGAAGAGGCGATTAATCTGGATGGCGGGGGGTCGTCTGTGCTGGCGATACGCGATCCGGGGACTCATAAGATGGTGATTTTGAATCATCCGTCCGATGGGAAAGAGCGATCGGTGGGGGACGTGCTGGGAGTAAAAGTGGGAGGATAATGGCTAATATGTATAGTGAAGTTATGTAAGTTTATGTTTTTTTTATAACATAGCTAACATTACTTAATATGGACCCACGGACCAATCCTTATTCTCCCGGAGCGGGTTCTCCACCTCCAGAACTGGCGGGACGAGATGATTTGATTGAGCGTGCTGCTATATCGATTGATCGAATTCGCAATGGATTGGCGACGAAGAGTTTATTGATGGTGGGTCTGCGGGGCGTGGGGAAGACAGTATTGCTGAACAGAATTCGACTGGACGCTGATGCCAGAGGTATTTCCACCGTTTTTATTGAGGCGCCAGAGCGGAAGTCACTGCCGGCGCTATTGAGCGGACCGGTGCGGGCGGCGTTATTAAAATTGGATCGAATTCAAAATGCGGGCGACAAAGCCAAGCGTGCCCTGCGGGTTTTAGGAGGGCTGATCAAGGCGGCTAAATTTGAATATACGGATGTGGAATTTCATTTTGATCTGGGAAGTGAGCCAGGCTTAGGAGATACAGGCGATTTAGACAACGATCTGGGGGACCTTCTGCAAGCAATCGGAGAAGCTGCCAGCGAAAGAAGGACGGCATTCGCGATTTTCATTGACGAGCTTCAATATGTTGAAGAAGAACAATTAGCGGCTCTGATTACGGCGCTGCATCGATGTGCGCAATCCAAGTTGCCGGTGACGTTGATTGGTGCGGGATTGCCGCAGTTGATTGGCAATATGGGAAAGGCAAAGTCCTACGCCGAACGCCTTTTTGATTTCCCGAGTGTTGGCCCGTTGTCAGAGGAAGCTGGCAAAGCGGCGATTGTTGTTCCGGCACGGAAGCTGGGAATCGAATATCAGGATGAAGCTGTCAGGATGATTCTCGCAGATACGCAGGCTTATCCTTATTTTCTTCAGGAATGGGGGAAGCATAGCTGGGATGTTGCAAGCGGTTCGCCAATCACCGAGAAAAACGTAGATGATGCGCGACGAAGCGCGCTGGTGGAATTAGACATGAGTTTTTTCCGAGTTCGTTTTGATCGGCTTACGCCGGCGGAAAAGCGTTATCTGCGCGCAATGGCGAATTTGGGCCCCGGGTCGCATCGCTCGGGAGATATTGCAACGGATCTGCAAGTAACGGTTCAATCAGTGGCACCAACACGTTCGTCGCTCATTGCGAAAGGGATGATTTATAGCCCGTCGCATGGCGAAACTGCATTTACGGTGCCTTTGTTTGACGAATTTATGAAACGAGCCATGCCGCATGAATAAATGACGCAAAATGGGAAGTTTTAAGAGGGATGGAACAACTGATTTCGGGTCTGGAACATTTCTTTCGACGGAAGTAGAAGGATTTATGAAACAGGTGTTCAGCAGTCGGCGGCGGTTTTTGGGGCGAGTTGGAACAGTGGCGGCGGGGGTGTCGGTCTCGAAATTGTTTGAGAGGGGGGTGTTTGCGGAGGAGTTGGAGGCGACGCGGAAGAGGGTGCGGACGCCGGAGTTGACGGAGGGGCCATTTTATCCGGATCGGTTGCCGCTGGATACGGATAATGATTTGTTGATTGTGAATGATTCGATTACGCCGGCGGTGGGAGAGGTGACGCATTTGAGCGGGCGCGTGCTCGATGCGAGTGGGGAGCCGGTGCGGAATGCGCTGATTGAGATTTGGTAGGTGGATCATGAGGGGTCGTATATTCATTCGCATGGGCTCAACCGGGAGACGGGGAAGCGGGATAAGAATTTTCAGGGGTATGGGCGGTTTTTGACGGCGTCGACGGGGGAGTATTATTTTCGGACGATCAAGCCGGTGGCGTATCCGGGGAGGACGCCGCATATCCATGTGAAGGTGCATGTGAAGAATCAGGAGGTGCTGACGACGCAGTTCTTCATTGCAGGGGAGAAGCAGAATCAGCGGGATGGGGTGTTTGAGGATATCGACAGTTTGGAGGCGCAGCGGACGGTGCTGTCGGAGTTTGCGCCTTTGAAGGAGTCGAAGGCGGGGGAACTGGTTGCAAAATATGAGGTTGTATTGGGGATGAGCCCGACGGGGATTTGAAAATTATCGGGGGCAGGGAAGAAGTTGCGCCGGACGGGGGACTGTGTTTGCGGTCTATTTTATAAGGAGAATTGTTATGGTTAAGCAAATGCGTTGGTTGGTGCCGGCGACGGCGGCGGTGGCGCTGCTGATTGGGTTTTCGGCTGTCTCGACACGGGCGGCAGATGAGAAAAAGGGGACGGTCAATGGGACGGTGGTCGATAAGGACGGGAAGGGAGTCGCGGACGTGGAAGTTCGGCTGATGAAGCCGATGATGCGTCGTGGCGGTGGTGGGGGCGGCGGCGGTGGAGATCATAAGCCGGCTCCGCAGGCGAGTGATGGGGTACGGGGTCAGGCGGTGCCGTTGGATGATGCACCGACGCCACCGGCGGAAGGGAAGCGGCCCGGGCCTCCGAAGCCGATCGCAACGGCGACGACGGATGCGGATGGAAAGTTTGAAATGAAGGATGTGCCGGTTGGGGATTTCATGGTGGGCGTGCGCGATCCAGACAAGAAAGTGTTTGGAATGACGCGCGTGTCGGTGAAGGATGGGGAGACGGCGACGGTGGAGATCAAGACGAGTGATACACCGCCGGCTCGGCGTGGCCCGCGGGGTGGTGGACAGGGTGGGGAGCCGAAGTAAGTTTTTGCGTTCGTTTAAATGCGAATGGGGCTGCTTCGAGAGACGCAGCCCCTTCTCATTTTAAACGGTGGGATATTTCCAGGGACCACGGTAGTTACGTTTGAGGAGGGATTGCGCTTCGGGGTCGTTGGGGATGGTTTGAGATTTAGCGTCCCATTGGATGCTGCGGCCTAGTTTGAGGGAGAGCATGGCGAGGAGGGCGCAGGTGGTGGCGCGATGGCCGGATTCGATGGTGCAGACGGGGGGGCGTTTTTTGTCGATGGCGTCGAGGAAGTCGGCGTAGAGTTCGCGGATGTTGTGGGCGGCGGGGGTGTGGAGCTGGGCGTCCTGATGGAGGGTTTGTTTGCGGGAGTCGGCGGGGTAGAAGGTCCAGCCGGATTGCCAGCCGAGGTGGAAGGTGCCTTCGGTGCCGAAGAAATAGACGCCGAGGTTTTCGCCTTTTTCGGCGTTATTTCCGCCGAATTCGCGGTGTTCCCAAGTGCAGGTGAAGCCATCGAAGACGAAGGTGGCGGCCTGGTGGTCGGGGGCGTCAGTGGTTTGGGATTGGCCGTCGTTGATGGCTGGGCCGCGGACGGGGCGACCTCCTGAGGAGAAGACGGTGGTGGGGGCCTGGCGGTCCATGATCCAGAGGACCTGGTCGAACCAGTGGACACCCCAGTCGCCGATCTCGCCGTTGGCATAGTCGAGGAAATTGCGGAAGCCTTTGGGGTGGATTTTGTGATTGAAGGGGCGAAGGGGGGCCGGGCCGCAGTAGAGATCCCAGTCCATGTTTGACGGGGGGGCGGAGTTGGGAGTGGGTTTTTCGGGGCCGCCGCCGTAGTTGACGAAGGCGCGGATGGCTCCGATTTTGCCGGCTTTGCCGGAGCGGAGGAATTCGCGGGCGCTGATGTTGTGAGGGGAGATGCGGCGGTGGGTGTCGACCTGGACAACGCGGTTGGCCTGGGCGGCGGCGGCGACCATGGCGACTCCTTCAAGGATGGTGTGGCTGATGGGCTTTTCGAGGTAGACGTGAGCGCCGGCGCGGAGAGAGTCGATGGTGATCTGGGCGTGCCAGTGGTCGGGGGTAGCGTTGATGACGATCTGGGGTTTTTCCTTGTCGAGAAGTTCTCGGTAGTCGGTGTAGCGTTTGAGGGGGAGGTTGCCGAGGGAGTTGATGGCGACACATTTGTCGATTTGCGCGGGATCGGGGTCGCAAAGGGCGATGATTTTGCCGCGTCCGAGGGCGAGGACTTCGGTAAGGATGGTGGCACCCCACCAGCCGGAACCGATGAGGGCGGTGGTATACTGGTCGGAGGCGTCGGGGGAGTCGGCGCGGAGGATGGCCGGGGCGGCGGCGAGTGCCAGGGCACTGGATTTGAGGAACGTTCTGCGGTTGATCATGGTCGCTCCGATTCGAAGTCTTGCGTCGGGGAAAAAAATTGGCGCGTCAAAGAACAGCACTTGACGAAAGACGGATACTGAATACACTATTGGTCAGTCGGACGCACTACCCGAAGGGGGCATAAGTCCGACGGGGTTTTTCCGGGGATTGATGAAACGATCCACGGGCAGGAGAGCTCTCCCCCCAGAGCTTGTCGGATAAGGTATCCCCCCTACCCCCGACTCCTCCTGCCCTTTTTTATGCGCATAAAGAAGCCCACCAACCGCGGTTGGTGGGCTTCTTTTGTTGGGAATCTGAATTAGGCCGCTGCGGGTGTGGTAACGGAGCTGGTGTTGGAGTTGGTGGAGTCGCCGGTGGAATTGAAGGCTCGGACACGGTAGCTGTAGGCGGTTACTGAGGAGACGGTGGTGTCAGCGTAGGAGTTGGAATCGGGGCCGAGGATATCGATCTGGTTCCAGGTGGAGCCGCCGTCGTCGGAGCGTTCGATGTAGAAGCCGTCTTCGCCAACGGAGTTGTCGGTCCAGGCGAGATCGACTTCGTTGTAGGCAACCGCCGTGGCGGAGAGGCTGGAGGGGCCAGCGGGGATGGTGAGGGCTTCGACCGAGGGGCTGTAACCGGAGTAGCCGCCGGCGTTGTGGGCGCGGACGCGATATTGGTAGTCGAGTCCTTCGGAGGCGGTGGTGTCGTTGTAGGTGGTGGTGTCGGCGGCGACAGAGGCAATTTCGGTGAAGGTGATGCCGCCGTCGTCGGAGCGCTCGATCTTGTAGCTGGTTTCGCCGGCGGAGAGATCATCCCAGGTGAGGTCGACTTCGGTGGCGGAGATGACATTGGCGGTGAGAGAATCGGGACCCATCGGAACAGTGGTGACAGTCTGGGCGGAGGAGTAGGCGGAGTTGGCGGCGTTCAAGTTGGCGCGGACGCGGTATTGATAGGTGGAGCCTTCCTCGACGGTGGTGTCGTCGTAGGTGGTGGTGTCGGCGGCGACGGTGTTGATCTGGGTCCAGGTGGAACCGCCGTCGTCGGAGCGTTCGATCTTGAAACCGGTTTCGTGAGTGGAGTTGTCGGTCCAGGTGAGGGTGACGGTGTTGGCGTCGGGGCTGGTGGCGGCGAGGTCGGACGGAGCGCCGGGGAGGGTGGTGACGGAGGTGCTGGTGGCGTAGGTGGAGGAGCCGCCGGTGTTGACCGCCTTGACGCGGTAGGTGTAGGCGGAGCCTTCGGAGGCGGAGGTGTCGTTGTAGGTGACGGTGTTGGCGGCGAGGGTGGTGCCGACCTGGGTCCATGTGGAGCCACCGTCGTCGGAACGTTCGACGACGAAGCCGGTTTCGCCGGAGGAGTTGTCAGTCCAGGCAAGGTTGACCTGGGTGTCGCTGGCGACGGTGGCGGTGAGGCTGCTCGGAGCGGCGGCGAGGGTGGTGACGGAGGCGTTGGAGGTATAGGTGGAGGTGTTGCCGGTCTTGGCGGCGCGGACGCGGTAGAGGTAGGCGGTGGCTTCGGTGACGGTGGTGTCAGAGTAGCTGGTGACGTTGGCGACGGTGGTGGCGATGACGGTCCAGGTGGTGCCGCCGTCGGCGGAACGTTCGACCTTGTACTGGGATTCGGCGGAGGAGTTGTCGGCCCAGGTGATGTCGACGCGAGTGGGGGAGACGTCGACGGCGTTGATGTTGGTCGGTGCGATGAGGGGGGTGGTGATGGAGACCGAGGCGGTGTATCCGGAGTTGCCGCCGGCGTTGAAGGCGCGGACGCGGTATTGGAAGTTGTGGGCTTCGGTGACGGTGGTGTCGGACCAGGAGGTGGTGTTGGCATCGAGGGTGGCGACGACGGACCAGGTGGAGCCGCCGTTGGCGGAGCGTTCGACGTAGAAGCCGGTTTCGTAGGAGGAGTGATCGATCCAGGAGAGATCGATGCGGGTGGGGTTGGCGGCGGAACCGGAGAGACCGGTGGGGCTGGCGGGGACGACGGAGACGGTTGGCGCGTTGGAGGCGACGCCGTCGCCGGTGGTGTTGAAGGAGATGACGCGGTAGGTGTAGGAGCCGCCTTCGGTGATGGTGTTGTCGGAATAGGTGGTGACGCTGGCGATGGTGGTGTTGATGGTGGTCCAGGAGGAGCCGCCGTCGGTGGAGCGCTGGACTTTGTAGCCGGTTTCGCCGGAGGAGTTGTCGGACCAGGTGAGGACAGCGCGGGTGTTGGTGGGGGTGGTGACGACGAGGTTAGTGGCGGCGGCGGGGAGGGTTGTGACCTGGGTGGTGGAGTTGCTCCAGGAGGAGAACGACGCGTTGCGCTCGGCGCGGACGCGATAGACGTAGGCGGTGGCTTCGGCGGCGGAGGTGTCCTGGTAGGTGGTGGTGTTGGGGTCGACGGTGGTGAGGTAGGTGAATGTTGAGCCGTTGTCGGTGGAGCGTTCGATGGTGAAAACGAGTTCGCCGTTGGAATTGTCCGTCCAGGAGAGGTCGACTTCGTTGGCGTTGGCGACGGTGGAGACGAGGGAGCTGGGGGCGTTGGGGTTGGTGGCGACGGCGGAGGTGGGGTCGCTTTCGAGGGAATCGGCGGTGACTCCGCTGGTGGCGCGGACGCGGTATTCGTAATCGGCGCCTTCGGTCAGGCCGGTGTCGGAGTAGCTGGTGGAGTTGGCGGCGAGGGTGTGGATATCGGTCCAGGTGGTGCCGCCGTCGGAGGAGCGTTCGACGATGTAGCCGGATTCGTGGCTGGAGTTGTCGGCCCAGGTGAGGTTGATCTGGGTGGTGGAGAAAGGGGAGCCGCTGACGGAGGTGGGGGAGGCGGGGAGAGTGGTGAGAGAGACGGTGGAGTCGTAGGTGGAGAAGTTGCCGGCGTCGGAGGCGCGGACGCGGTATTGATAGGCGGTGCCTTCGGTGGCGGTGGTATCGGAGTAGGTGGTGGCGTCGGCGGCGGTGGTGGCGATGACGGACCAGGTCGAGCCGCCGTCGTCGGAGCGTTCGACCTTATAGCCGGTTTCAGCGGAGGAGTTGTCGGTCCAGGTGATGTCGACCTGGGTGGCGGTGGTGGAGACGGCGGCGGTGTCGGTTGGGGCAATCAGCGCCGTCTGGGCGGCGGAGGTATTGCTGGGAGCGGAATTGACGGTGCCGTCAGTAGCGGTGACGCGGTAGGTGTAGGTGGTGTCTTCGGTCAGGCCGGTGTCGGTGTAGGTGTCGGCGTTGGGGTCGGTGGTGGTGATGAGGGTCCAGGTGGTGCCGCCGTCGGTGGAGCGTTCGATTTTGTATCCGGTTTCGATGGAGGAATTGTCGGTCCAGGCCAGATCCACGGCGGCGTTGCTGGTCGGGGTGGCGGTGAGGACGGTGGGGGCGGCGATGGGAGTGGTGGCGTCGGAGACGTTGCTGTCGGCGGAGTCGCCGGCACCGGTGGCGACGACTTTGTATTTCAGCGCGGCGTCTTCGGGGGCGGTGGTGTCGGAGTAGCTGGAGGCGTTGGCGGCGGAGGAGTGGATGTTGGTCCAGGTGGAGCCGCCGTCGTCGGAGCGGTAGATGTCGTAGCCGGATTCGTTGGCGGAGTTGTCGGTCCAGGTGAGATCAACCTGCGTTGCGCCGGAGGCGGTGGCGGTGAGGTCGGTCGGGGTGGCAGGGATGGTGGTGACGGAGGCATCGCTGCTGGGAGCGCCGTCGCCGGCAGTGTTGGTGGCGAAGACCTGGAAGTCGTAATTGGTGCCTTCGGTCAAGTTGGTGACGTTGTAGCTGGTTTCGGAGGAGGTGTTGACGGTGGTCCAGGTTGAGCCGCCGTCGGTGCTGATCTGGAGGGTGTAGGAATCGGCGCCGGTAACAGCGGTCCAGGTGAAATCCATTTCGGTCGGGGACGGGCAGGAGGCGTTGAAGCCGTTGACCTGATCGGGGGTGGTGAGTGCGGAGTCGGAGTTGCTGGCGTCGGAATCGCCGCCGGTGTCGGTGGCGAGGACCTGATAGAGGTAGGTGGTGCCGCCGGAGACGGAAGTGTCGTGATACGAGGTGGCGTTGGCGGCGGTGGTGTGGATGGTGGTCCAGGTTTCGCCGGCGTCGTCGGAGCGCTGGACCTTGTAGCCGGTTTCGCCGGAGGAATTGTCGGTCCAGGTGAGGTCGATTTCACCGGCGTTGATGTCGGTGACGCTAAGGGTGGTCGGGGCGGCGGGGAGAGTGGTGGCGGGTTGGGTGGCGCTGGTGGCGCTTACGCCGGTGGGGTTATGGGCGGTGATGCGGTAGAGATAGGCGGTGGCTTCAACGACGGAAGTGTCGCTGTAGGAGGTGATGGCTCCGACGGTGGCGACGGTGTTCCATGTGCTGCCGGCATCGGTGCTGGATTCGATGATGTAATTGCCGGCGCTATCGACAGCGTTCCAGGAGAGATCGATTTGCGTACTGCTGGACGGGGTGGCGGTGAGGCCGGTGACCTGGTTGGGGTAGGTGAGGACGGTTTGGGTGTTGGAGTCGGCCGAGTCGGAGCCGGAGGCGGTGGCGTGGACACGATAGATGTAGGAGACGCCGCCGGTGACGGAAGTGTCGTTGTAGGTGGTGGCGTTGGCGGCGGTGGTGTGGATGGAGGTCCAGGTTTCGCCGGCGTCATCGGAGCGTTCAATGACGTAGCCGGTTTCGTTGGAGGAATTGTCGTGCCAGGACAAGTCGACTTCGGTAGCGCTTTCGGGGGTGGCAACGAGGGTATCGGGAGCGGCGGGGAGGGTGGTCGCGGTGGGGAAATTGCCGGGGGCGTTGGCGCCGGTGCCGTTGGAGGGAACGATGCGGTACATGTAGGTGGTGCCTTCGGTCAGGCCGGTGTCGGAGTAGCTGGTGTCACTGGAGGCGGGGCTGGCGACGTGGTTCCAGGTGTTGCCGCTGTCGGTGCTGCTTTCGAGTTCGTAGCTGGTTGCACCGTTGACGCCGGTCCAGGTCAGATCGATTTCGGTGGAGGAGACGACCGTGGGTGTGAGGTCTGAGACACTGGCGGGGATGGTGAGGGCGGTCGCGGTGTTGGTGGGGGCGGAATTGGGGCCTGCGCTAATGGCGTAGACACGGTACTGATAGGAGACGCCGCCGGAGACGGAGGTGTCGGGGTAACTGGTGGCGTCGGCGGCGGTGGTGGTGACAATGGTCCAAGTCGAACCAGCATCGTCGGAGGATTCGATGACATAGCCGTTTTCGGCGGATGAGTTGTCGTTCCAGGTGAGATCAACTTCGCCGTCGTTGATAGGGGTGGCGACGAGGGTATCGGGGGCGGTGGCTGTGGTGGTGGCGGTGGGGAAGTTGCCGGGGGCGTTGGCACCGGTGCCGTTGGAGGCGACGATGCGGTACATGTACCCGGTGACTTCGGTCAGGCCGGTGTCGGAGTAGCTAGTATCGCCGGGGTTGGGGCTGGCGACGTGGTTCCATGTATTGCCGCCGTCGGTGCTGCTTTCGAGTTCGTAGCCGGTTTCGCCGACGACGCCGGTCCAGGTGAGGTCGATTTCGGTGTCGGAGACAACGGTGGGAGTGAGGTCAAAGATACGGGCCGGGATGGTGAGGGCGGTGGGGGTGTTGGAGAGGGCTGAGCTGCCGCTGGTATTGATGGCGGAGACACGGTAGGTGTAGGTGACGCCGCCGGAGACACCGGTATCGGCGTAGCTGGTGACGTTGGCGGCGGTGGTGGTGATGGTGGTCCAGGTAGTGCCGGCGTCTGCGGAGCGTTCGATAACGTAGCCGGTTTCGCCGGTGGAGTTGTCGTGCCAGGTCAGGTCGACTTCGCCGTCATTGATCGGGGTGGCGGCAAGGGTATCAGGAGCGGCGGGGACGGTGAGAGCGTTCACAGTGACGCCGGCGCCGGTGCCGGTGATATCGACGGCTTTGACACGATAGACGTAGGAGGTGCCTTCGACGGCGGTGGTGTCGCTGTAGGTTGTGGTGTTGGGGGAGATGACATTGAGGGGAGTGTAGTTGGCGCCGCCGTTGGAGGAGCGTTCGATGAGGTAGCCGGTCTCGCCGCTGGAGTTGTCGGTCCAGGAGAGGTCGACGCGGGTGGCGGAGACGACGGTTTTGGTGAGGTTGGTAGCGGCGGCGGGGAGGGTGGTGACGGAAGTGGTGGAGCTGACGGCACCGATGCCAGTGGCGTTGGTGGCGCTGACGCGATAGACATAGAGAGTCGCTTCGGCGGCGGAGGAGTCGGCGTAGGTCAGGACGTTGCCGACAGTGACGGGGGAATTCCAGGTGGTGCCACCGTCGTCGGAGCGCTCGATGGAATAGCCGGTTGCGCCGGTGACGGCGGTCCAGGAGAGGCTGACGTGGGTGTCTGCCGAGGCGACGGCGCTGGCGGAGCCGGGGGCGGCGGGGACAGTGAGGGCGGTGGCGGTGTTGCTGGCGGCGGAATCGCCGGCGGCGCCGATGGCGATGACACGGTATTGATAGGATGTCGCGGCAGTCGTGGTGGTGTCGGAGTAAGACGTGGTATCGGCGGCGAGAGTGGAGCCGACCTGATTCCAGGTGGTGCCGTTGTCGTCGCTGCGTTCGACACGGTAGCCGGTTTCGTGAGCGGAATTGTCGGTCCACGTGAGATCTACGCGGGTAGCGGAGACGGGTGTGGCTACGGTGGAAGTCGGGCCGGCGACAAGAGTGTCGACCGATGGCATATTGCTGGTGGTGCTGGAGCCGGAGCCATTGATGGCGGTGACGCGGTAGGTGTAGGTAACGCCTTCGGAGAGGCCGGTGTCATCCGTGGAGGTGGAGTCGGCGTCGAGCGTGGCGACGGTGGACCAGGTGGTGCCGGCGTCGGTGCTGTGTTCGACGAGGTAGCCGGTTTCGCCGGTGGTGTCGGTCCAGGTGATGTGCGTGGCCGAGGCGGAGACGGTGGTGGAAGCAACGTCCGTGAGGGCGTTCGGGACGGTTAGAGCGTAGTTGGAGAAGAGGGTCGCGCTATCGCCGGCGACGCCGGTGGCGCGGATACGGTAAAGGTTTCTCGATCCGCCGACGACGTTGGTGTCGTCGTAGGATTCATCGTCGGCACTGCTGGTGTGGATGGTGGTCCAGGTTGCACCCGCGTCGGAGGAACGTTCGATGACGTAATTGATTTCGTGAGAAGAGTTGTCCGTCCAGGCGAGATCAACTTCGCCGGCGGAGACGGGGGTGGCGACCAGATCGGTCGGAGCCGCGGGGATGGTGGTGACGGAAGAGGAAGCCGTGCTGGCGGCGCTATCGCCGGTGGCGTTGTGGGCAGTGACGCGGTAGATGAAGGTGCCGCCTTCGGTGGCGTTGGTGTCGTCGATGCTGGTGGTGGAGGAAGTGCCGACGGTGGTCCAAGTGGTGCCGGCGTCGGCGCTGACTTCGACGAGGTAGGTGGCTGCGCCGGTCACACCGGTCCAGGTGACATGCACACTGGTGGCACCGGTGACGGAAGCAGCCGGGGCGGCGACAGCGGCGGGGAGGGTGAGAACGGTTTGCGTAGCGCTGGCAGAGGTGGCGCTAGCGGTATTGACGGCCAGGACGCGGTAGACGTAGGAGGTGCCGGCGTCGGTGGTATCGTCGTAGGAGACGGTGTTGGCGTCGAGCGGGCCGGAGACCGAGGCGAAGGTTTCGCCATTATCGCTGCTGCGTTCGACGATATAGCCGGCTTCGTTAGCGGAGTTGTCGGTCCATGTAATATGCACGCTGGTGGCGCTGTTGACGGTGATGGTTGGGGTGCCGGGGGCGGCGGGGAGGGTGACGGCGGTCACGGTGTTGCTGGCGGTGGAATCGCCGGCGGCATTGGTGGCGATGACGCGGTAGACGTAGCTGACGCCTTCGACGCCGGTGGTGTCGCTGTCAGAGGTGGCGTTGGCGGAGAGGGTGTGGAGGGTGGTGAAGGTAGTGCCGCCGTCGGTGCTGCGTTCGACGCGGTAGCCGGTTTCGCCGCTTGAGTTGTCGGTCCAGGTGAGGTTGACCTGGGTGGTGGAGACGACGGTTTTGCTTAGTGCGGTCGGCGCGGCGGGCTTGGTGGTGACGGATTGCACCGAGCTGTCAGCCGACGAGGTGATCGCGTTGATGGCTCGGACCTTGTACTTGTAGGAGTTGCCTTCGGTGACGGTGGTGTCGCTGTAGGCGGTTGCGCCGGCGGCGGTGGTGTGGATCTTGATGTAAGAGACGCCGTTGTCGGTGCTGCGATAGATTTCGTAGCCGGTTTCGGCACTAGAGTTGTCGGCCCAGGTGAGGTCGACCTGTGTGAGAGAGGAGGCGGTCGCCGTCAGGCTGGTGGGGGCGACCATGGATGTGGTAGCCGTCGCAGTGGAGGTGTAGTCGGAGAAGTTGGTGTTTTTGTAGCCGCGGACCTGATAGACGTAGCTGGCGCCTTCGGCGGCGGTGGTGTCGCTATAGGTGGTGGCGTTGGGGTTGGCGGTGCCGATCTGGGTGAAGGTCGTTCCGCCGTCGTCGCTGCGTTCGATGGAGAAGCCGGTCTCGCCGGTGGAATTGTCGGTCCAGGTCAGGTTGATCTGGGTGGCGGAGATGGTCTGGGCGGAGAGGTCGCTGGGGGAGGCGAGGAAAGTGGTGACGGAGGGGGCGTTGCTGTTGGCGGAATCACCGGCGGAGTTGCTTGCGCGGACGCGGTATTTATAGGAAGAGGATTCGAGGGCCGAGGTGTCGGCATAGCTCGGTTGGTCGATTCCTTCAACTTCTGCAAGGAACGTGAAGGTCTCGCCGCCGTCATCGCTGCGTTCGATGGTGTATGACGTTGCGCTGCTAACGGCAGACCAACTGAGGTTCACCTGGGTGGTCGAGACGGTGGTCGCCGTGATGGTCGGTGCGGCGGGGATGACGTCGGCGGCGCTGGAGGTGGCGTAGGTGGACGGGCCGGCAGCGCCGGTGGCTTTGACGCGGTAGGTGTACTCCGCGCCGGCGGTCACGGTTGAATCGACGAAGACATGGGCTCCCGCGGAAACGGTGCCGATCTGGTTGAAGGTGCTACCGTTGTCGTCGCTGCGTTCGATGACGAAGCCGGTTTCGTGGGCGGAGTTATCCGTCCAGGCGAGATTGACCTGAGAGGCAGAGACCGAGACGGCAGCCAACCCACTGGGGGCAGCAACGATGGAAGTGGCAGTCGCGGTCGCGGCGACGGAGGAGCCGGCGTCGTTGGTGGCGGTGATTCGGTAGAGATAGGTAGTGCCTTCGTTGACGGAATCATCCTGATAGCTCGATGAGCCGGCAGGGAGGTCGGCGATGTCGTCGAAGTTGGCGCCGTTGTCGCCGCTGCGTTCGACGGTGTACCCGCCTTCGCCATTGGAATTATCGGACCATGCAAGATTGATCTGGCTGGATGAGATCGTAGTAGCGGCCGCACTGGTGGGTGCGGCGGGTAGGGTGGTGACATCGGCGGTGTCGTCGGCGGGCGTCATCACGCCGGTCGGGCCGACGGCGGTGATGCGGTAGGTATAGTCGGTGGCTTCGTGAACCCCCGTGTCGCTGTAAGAAGTGATGTTGGCCGCAGTGGTGGTGACGGTCGTGAAATTCACGCCATCGAGTGAGCGTTCGATCAGAAACCCGCTTTCATTGTCGGAATTATCGGACCAGGTCAGATCGACGCGGGTTGCGGAGGCGGCTTCCGCGTCGAGATCGCTCGGAGCGAGGGGGATCAGGTGGGTGTCCTGGACGACGGGGTTTCCGCTATCAGAAAGCTGGGTGAAGACGATTTTGCCGGTTTTGGGATTGATGACAACGGGGGTGCCATTGCTGCCGCCTTGACCAACGAGGGTGACATTGCCGCTCTTGTCGGCAGAGTAGACGCCGTCGCTTTCGGAGTCGTAGTAGACAACCTGAGGCTGGCCGTTGGTGATGATGACTTTAGCGCCTGGGTCTTGGCCGGGGTCGACGGAGGCAACGTCGGAGACGGTGAATTTTTTGCCGTTGATGACGGCAAGTTTGATGTCACCGGTGTTGGGGTCATAGTAGCTGAAGGCGGGCTTTTTGTTGGTGCCGAACGCCAATGAGAGGTCGCTGCCGCTCTTGGCGATTTTGTCGACGACGATCGGTGCGGTGAAACCGCTGGTGGTTTTTTCGACATAGCGGACTTTGCCGTCGCTGCCTTCGAAGGCGACGGCGGGTTTGCCGGTGGCCGGATCGATCGCGATGCTGCTGTATTGGCCGGCGCTGGTGCTGGAGGCGATGGCGCTGAAGGTCCAGGTATTGCCGTTGAGCTGCGCCAGTTCCAAAGTCTTGGCGGTTTGGCGGTAGTAAGAGATCAGGGCGTGATTTTGTTTGTCGTAGGTGAGGCTGGGATTCACGCCGGTGTTTTGTTTGGAATCGACAGTGGAGACGATCCAGTGCTTGCCGTCGAAATGGGCGTATTTGAGGTCTTGGTTGGTGACATCGCGGTAGGCGATGCCGGGCAAGCCGGACTTATCGAGCGAAAGTGAGACCTGCTGGCCGACGTTCTTGCTGGATTTGTCGACGACTACCGGTGCGGACCAGGTGCCGGTGGCGGCAGACTGCACCATGTACTTGAGGTTGTGCGCGGTAGCGTCGTAATAGGCGACGTGAAGATTGCCCTTGGCGTCGAAAGCCAATGCGCTGTCGGCGGCGGTCGCCGGCGCACCGGACATCATGACGCGACCTTCGAGACCCTCGAAATGGTTGGAACCATTCGGTGCGGAGGATGAAATGTTACCGTTTGGGTTGTTGATGCCGTTAGACATGGGCTACCGCTCCAGATACGAAGGACTCTGAAATTCAATCGCACCCACGACCTTGCGCCAGATCGCTCTGTACATGCGCGGTCGTCCGACAGAGGTGCTCGTAGCTGGATTCGGCTCGGGATTACCCTTGTACCAGTTAAAATCCGCCGAGCCGGGCGGCAATAATTTCGCTTGCCAATAAAACCATTGGCGGCAACCATTCGGCACGGAGAAGCGTGCGAACTATGGCGCAAAAATATTTTTTAAACACGGAAAAGTGCGTTTTCAGGCCTGAAAATCGCAGATTCCACTCTGCAAGGCTCCTTATCGGATGCGTTGCGACATTAATTCATAGTGTTCACACGCCCGAGCAAAAGGAGTTTGAATGAATTTCTCCGGCGCGGCCGCGGTTGAAGTGCGTGACTTGTGTTACCAATATCCCGAGGGCACATCGGCACTGGGCGGCATGTCATTCTCGATTGCGCCGGGAGAATGTGTCGGCATCATTGGGCCTAATGGCGCGGGGAAATCGACGCTCTTGCTACACTTGAATGGCGTGCTGCCGTTTTCGGGGGATGACCGAATCACGCAGAATCGGCCGGAGAATGTCTTCATCCACGGCGAGCCGATTCGCGCAGACAATCTTCCCTCCATCCGCCGGCAAGTCGGGCTTTTGTTTCAAGATCCCGATGACCAGCTTTTCTGTTCTACAGTGCATGAAGATGTCGCCTTCGGGCCGCAGCAATTTGGCGTTCCGAAGGATCAACATGCAGGTATTGTTACTGGAGCACTCCTGAATGTTGGATTATGGGGTTATGAGTCGCGATCGCCGCATCGCCTGAGCGGCGGAGAGAAGCGGCGCGTCTGTATGGCGGGCGTGCTCGCGTGCGATCCGACGGTTCTGGTTCTGGATGAGCCGACGTCGAATCTTGATCCGCGCGGACGCCGGGAGGTTAAATCGTTTCTCCAGCGGTTGCCGGCGACGAAATTAATTGCGACGCATGATCTTGAGCTGGTTGTGGAGTTGTGTCCGCGCGTGATCGTGATTGACCAGGGGCGCGTTGTGGCGGACGGAGATACATTACAATTGCTGGGGGACGAGGAGTTAATGCTGCGACATGGTTTGGAAAAGCCTCATATTCTCATGCATCACCACCCTCATCGTTAGCATGGCGGTAGTTGCGCATCCGCTGGGGGAGAACTCGATCAATCAGTATTTGCTGCTGCGCATTCAGCCGGACGGGTTACACGTTTCGTATCGACTCGATTTTGCGGAAAATCTCACGGCGATCGAGATGCGCACGCTGGATGCGGATCATGATGGGAATGTGTCAGACGCTGAGCAGAAGGCGTATCTCGCTGATCATGCCGATGAGTGGGCCAGCCGGATCACAGTTCGCATTAGTGGTAAAGAGCGGAAGATCAAAGTCGTCAGCGTGGATCTCAAGCTGACACCCACCGGCAATGGGCGAAGTACGCTGCTGATTCTGCTGGATGTGGTGGCGGCGACTGATCCGCTGCCTTCCGGTGCGACCAGCATCTCTGTCGTCACGGGAAATTATGACCACATTCCCGGATGGCGCGAATGTGCGGCGCTGGCGGCGGATCGGTTTTGGATTCAGGACGGCAACAAGCAAGTTAAATCCAAGTTACTCGATCAGCGCGGTGAAACGGCTGAGAAGGGAGATGACTGGACGGTCGCCTTTATTTGTCTTGCACCGGCTCCATCCACGCGGCCTATAACTGTTCCCTGAGCTTTGCTCGCATGCGTTCGATGACGCTGCTCCACTGGCCGGCGCGGTCTTGCCGCCATAACTGCATGGTTGGATACCAGATCGAATCCTGGCACCCGAGCAGCCATCGCCAGTCGGGTGAGTACGGCAACATCGTCCAGACCGGCCGTCCCATTGCACCGACCAGGTGCGCGACAGATGTATCGATGGTGATGACCAGATCGAGATTCGCGACTGCTGCCGCGGTGTGGGCGAAATCATGAAGCTCTGCCGACAGATCGAGCACAGATCCCAGCGGCGTCAGCGGCCTGGGCTTTTGCAGACTGACGAATCGCACGCCGGGCAGCGCCAGCAACGGATCGAGCATGCTAAATTGCAGCGATCTTTCCCGGTCGCGGCGATGAATGGGCGCCCCGGTCCAGACCAATCCGACCTTGCCCCCCCCTGCTGCGGCCGGGTCGATTAATTTCGCGAATTTACGAATCAATTCATCCTCGGCGTGCAGATAAGGCGTCTTCGCCGGCAGGCTCTCAACTCGCAGCGATAGCGCATGCGGGAGCGACATTAGCGGGCAATGAAAATCAAATGCCGGCAGTGCTTGCCCGCGAGCCAGCAATTTCACCCGTCCCGCGGCAACGCTCGGCAGAGTGCGGACTAATCCGAACAGCTCCGGCTGCACCTCCAAATAGACTGTCGCGGATGGCATCCGTTGCGTCACTTGATCGGCCAATCGGCAGAACTGAATTGTATCCCCGAGACCTTGTTCGCAATGCAGAAGAATGCTCTTGCCAGAAATGTCGGACCCATCCCACAATGGCTGCGCGAACGGCCGGCGTTGATCCGGAAATCGCAGCCAGCGCCATTCGTATTCGGCAAAACCTTGTTCGAAATCACCCGTTAGCAGCAACAAAAGCGAGCGGTTCCAGTGCGCATCGGTGTGGTCCGGTTTGAAGTAGAGCGCGCGGTTATATGCATCCATGGATGCTGGCATATCCAGGCGGGCGAGGTGGGCGTTGCCAAGGTTATTGTAGGTATCTGACAAATCCGGTCGGATATCGAGGGCGCGGTGATAAGCGGCGATGCCTTCTTCCACGCGATTCAGCGAGACCAGTGCGAATCCCAGATTTGAATGCGGCCCGGGGTGGGCGGGATCGAGCTCAATGGCACGTTTATAAAGATCCGCAGCATCGGCGAATCGTGACTGCTCCATCAGCGCCGTCGCCAGGCCATCATGGGCTTCGGGGGAATTTGGATGCACGATCAGGAGTTGCCGGAATAATCCTTCGGCTTCGATAAAATTCTTTTGTCGCAATAAGGAATGTCCGCGTGCCAACAAGGATTTTACATCATTGGGATTCATTACCAGGGACTGACGAATTATCTCGTCGGCCTCGGCGCGGCGGCCGAGGCGCACAAGAGCATCCACTAGATTGTGCCGGGCATCAGGGTGATCCGGGCGTAATTGGAGGACTCGCTGATATGCAGATATAGACGCTTCGACCTGGCCAGCGCCTTTCAGGGCATTGCCGAGAATATTGTGGGCTTCGGCATGGGTTGGTTGCAGGGTAATCGCCCGCTGGGCCGTGACAATCGAACGCTGCGGGTCACCGCTCTCCAGCAGTGCGAGCGCCAGGTTCGCGTGAAAATCGGGGATGTTGGGCGCGAGTTGAATTGCCCGCGAAATTAATTCGACGGCGGCGGTCTTGCGACCCTGCTGCGACACCGCCACTCCGAGCAGGTGCAGCGCTGGTGGAAAGTCTGGCGTCTGCACCAAGATTTCCTGGTAAACCTTTTCCGCGCCGGCAAGGTCACCAGCGGAATGTAATTTTAATCCGGCATCAATTGCCGCCTGGGGTGTAGTCACACGGCTAATTGTATTCACTCCATTGTCGTGAATATACTCCCTGCAACATGCTCTTCTGGAGATAACCGCCCCGTGAAGGCGATCTTGTCCAAACCACTTATCCTTCTGTTCTTTTTCGCGGCGGTGTTCCTCACCGGCAGCGCGGCGGTCTGCCATCATGCGGTGCGGGTTCTGAGTGATAATGAGCAATGGGTCATTCACAGCCATGAGATTCTGGCGCGTCTGGAATCCATTCGCGCCGCGCTGGCAATGGCAGAAGGCGATCAGCGGAATTTTCTTTTTACCGGGCAGACTGATTATCTGGATACCTGGCAATCGACGGGACGGCGCTGTGCCGACGATGTCGATGAGTTAACGGGATTGGTAACGGACAACGTCGACCAAACCCGGCGAGAGGTTTTGCTGCGGACCAGTGTCACGGATCGGCTGGCGGCTTTGGCGCGCGGGGTGGTCGAATATCAGAGCGGGGGAATCGATGCTGCCCGGGCCTGGACCGCTACCGGCTCCGGACGACGCGCCATGGAAACAGCGATGGGCCTGATTGCGTCGATGGAGCAGGAAGAAAATCATCTGCTTGCCGTTCGATCGAGCCAGTCCGATGCGAATTTGCGTCATCTGGTAATCACATTTGCGCTGGTGGGACTTTTGAGTGTGACGCTTTTGGGGATCATCTTTTTTTTCGTTCGCCGCGAGGTGCAGCACCGTGCAGAGGCAGCACGGCAGATTAAGCAGAGCGAGACTCGTCTTCTTTTGGCAATCGAGGCGGCGGAATTGGGAATCTGGGAGCATGATCTGGTCACTGGACAGATTATTTCATCTGAGCGCTGCCAGGCGATGTTTGCATTGCCGTTGGATCAGCCGGTGACGGTTGAGGCGATCGGCGCCCGGATTCATGCGGAGGATCGGAAGCGGTTCCAGACGACGGTGCAGGATGCGATTAACAATCTAGCGGGCCGTGGAGAGTATTTCATTGAATACCGGGTTTGCTGGCCGGACCAAAGCGTCCGCTGGATTCGCGTGCGCGGGCGTGTGGTGTTTGAGGGCAGCGGAGCTGCACGCCGTGCGCTGCGGATCGTCGGGACAATGATCGACGTATCGGATGCACGTCAGGCCGAGTCGGATTTGCGAGAGGCGAAGAATCATGCTGAAGCCGCCAACCGGGCAAAGGACCAATTTCTGGCGGTGCTGTCACACGAATTGCGTACGCCGCTAACGCCGGTGCTGGCGGCCATTTCCGGGCTGGAGCAGCGAGCGGATCTGCCTGCCGGGATTCGCGACGATGTGGCAACCGTTCGTCGGAATGTCGAACTGGAAGCCCGACTGATCGATGACCTTCTGGATTTGACGCGAATTGCCCGCGGCAAAGTTCGTCTGCATCCTGAAGTCGTGGATATTCACGAATTAATTAGAGTTGTCCTCGCGATGTTTCGCTCGCAAGCCGATGAAGCAGCACTGCGGATCCGTCTTGATCTTGGCGCGGCGCAGCATCATGTCTGGGGTGATCCGGGCCGTTTGCAGCAGATTTTATGGAATCTTTTGTCCAATGCCGTGAAATTCACCCCGGCCGGGGGAACGATTTCGGTTCGCACGCACAATGACGAGAACCAAATTCTGGTTGTGGAGGTGGAAGATACCGGCATTGGAATCGAGCCTGAAGGATTCTCAAAGTTGTTTAACGCCTTTGAGCAGGGAGATGCGACTCTGGCACGAAAATTCGGTGGTCTCGGGCTGGGGCTGTCGATCGCCAAGACGATTGCCGAACTTCATCGCGGGCAACTCGAGGCTTTCAGCACCGGGAAGGACAAGGGGACCACATTTCGCTTTAAGCTCACGACAGTGCAACCGCCGAGCGATATCGCTGGAGCACCTGTACAAGCTCGGAGCAACGTGGAGCCGCCAAGGTCGCCGCAAGTACGTATCCTTCTGGTAGAAGACAATGAAGACACTCGTCGGTTGATGGGCCGGCTGTTGCGAATGTTCGGGCACCATGTCGAAGCCGCCGATTGCGTTGCCAGCGCATTGGATCTGGCTCGGAAGGAATCATTTGACCTGTTAGTAAGTGACATTGGCTTGCCCGATGGAACGGGGTGGGAATTGATGGTTAAGCTGGGCGAGCATCGTCCGGCAAAGGCAATTGCGCTCAGTGGCTTTGGCATGGAAGACGACTTGCGCCGCAGCCGCGAAGCCGGCTATCTGGAACATCTCACCAAGCCGATTAACCTGACGCAATTGCGCGAAGTCATCGACCGGGTGATTGCGGCATGAGAATTCTGGCGCTCCAATATGACATCGCCTGGGAAAATCCTCCCGCCAATTACGCCAGGGTCCGTACGATGCTGCAATCGGCATCGCCGACGGGGGGCGAGCTGGTGGTGCTGCCGGAAATGTTTTCCACCGGCTTTTCGATGAATGTTTTGCAACCTCCACCAGATCGCCAATTCATTTCAGAATTGGCCCGCGAGTTCGGCGTATCCATCCTCGCTGGAACAATCGCCGAAGCAGCCGGCGGCAAGCGGTTCAATCAAGCATTACTGATCAGCTCTGACGGAGCCGAGGCCGCCTGTTTCAACAAGCTGCATCCGTTTTCGCCCGCCGGCGAAAATCAATATTTCACTGCGGGAACAGATATTTTGGTTACATCGTTCCAGGGATTACGCATCGCTCCACTGATCTGTTACGACCTGCGATTTCCGGAATCCTTCCGAAGTGCCGTGCGTCTTGGAGCGAATGTGATGATGGTCATCGCCAATTGGCCCGAAGCGCGCATTGATCATTGGACGACCCTTCTCCGCGCCCGCGCGATTGAAAATCAATCTTATGTTCTTGGCGTCAATCGCGTCGGACGCGATCCGCATTGCAGTTATCCAGGCCGATCCATGGCGATCTCTCCCAGCGGCACAATTCTGGCTGAATTAGGCGGGCAAGAAGGAATTCTGATCGCGCATTTCGACTCCGCTACTGTTCAGAAATATCGTGCCGAATTCCCCGCGCTGGCGGACATGAATCGATGTCCTATCTCGGCCGAACCAAAAGCTGCTCCACCACGGCGCGATCCGGCAGGCGGATAGCCAGCATCACACACGCGGCCACATCCTCCGGTTGCAGCATCCTCTTGCGCTGCTCCTCCGTCGGATAATTCGCCCGCTTGAGGAGCAGCGGCGTATCGATCTCCCCCGGCAGGATCGCGCACGCGCGAATCCCATTCTTTCGCTCTTCGGCGTTGATCGTCGCGGTCAAGCCCGTCACGCCGAACTTGGCAGCGATATACGCCGCCCCGGCTACGCCGTTGGCAAGCAACCCCGCATCGGAAATCACATTCACAATCGTCCCGCAACCGCGCCGACGCATCTCCGGCAGAAACGCCTGCACGCAGTAGTAAGTCCCATTCAAATTAACATCCACGATCGCGCGATAATCTTCGACGGAAACTTCCTCCAGGCGCCGACGGGCGACGTTCGTCCCCGCGCAATTCACCAGCGCCTGCGGCGCGCCGGCATTCAATATCTGCCATTTGGCCTTTTCCACGTCGGCGGAATCAGCCACGTCAGACGGGATGACCATTCCTTTATTTCCGCAAAACCCAAGCGTCTCAACCAGCGGCTCGCGTCGCCGGCCAATCAGCCGAAGATCCCATCCATCTTTCGACAAAGCGATCGCCACTGCGCGTCCCACGCCGCTTCCCGCACCGGTGATGACCGCAATTTTTTCCTGGCTTTCCATGTTTTACCGTTCCCGCTTCACGTCGACCCAAGCGCGACGCTGGCTCGATTGAATCGTCGCTTCCATCACCGCCTGCACCGCCAATCCATCGGCAAACGACGGCGTGCATGGCCGGTTCTCCGCGATCGCCCGCACAAATTCCACGTCCTGATCCCAGCGAAAACTCACCTGCGGGTCTCCGCCGAATGGATCGCGCGTCGACCCCGGCCATTTGAGGTAATCCATCGGCACGCTGATCGACCGCAGACTATTTCCTCCCTTGGACCCCACCTCCACTTGCCATGGGCTGGCGCTCCGATAAGCCACTGTTCCTTCGATGCCATTGATCTCGCAATAATCCTCGCTGCGAATTCCCTCGCCGTGCCCGGTCGCCAGCTTGGTCGATTCCAGAACTCCCGTCGCGCCATTTTCAAACTCCGCCAGCATGGAAACAAAATCGTCCACATCCGACGGCTGCCCGCCGCGCACATTCAGGAACCGCTTCATGTCCGCGACCAATCGCGTAATTGGCCCGACGAGATAATGCCCATAATCAATCCGGTGCGAGAGCATGTCCCCCAGTTCTCCCGAGCCTGCCAGCTTATCCACCTGCCGCCAACCCACATTGCGATCCCCCCAGTCCTGAAACCGATTCGCGCGAAAATGATAAGGCTTCCCCACCGCCCCGGCGTCCACGAGATGGCGCATGTAGCGCACCGCCGGGACAAACCGGTACGTAAACGCCGTCATATGGCGCACTTTGGCCTTCTCCGCCGCCCGATACATCTCCAGCGCCTCGGCATAATTCAGCGCCAGCGGCTTCTCACACAACACATGCTTCCCCGCCGCGACGGCATCCAACACAATCTGCCGATGCGTAAAGTTCGGCGTCGCCACCACGACCGCCTGTACTTCATCGCGCTTGAGCATCTCGCGATGATCGGTAAACGTGTGCTCAATTCCATTCTCCACCCCCGCCCGGGCAACAGTCTCCGCATTCGCATCACAGAGCGCGACCACTTTCGCCAAATTCCCCGCCAGCGCAAACCCCGGCAAGTGATTCGCCAGCGCAATCTGCCCGCTGCCAATAATCCCGATCCCGATCGTTCTGGTGTTACTCATGCAGCGCGAATGCTACTGAGCCCGCGCGCCCCCGTCCACGCCCGATTCTTCTTATCTCATCGCCAGCAGAAGCAACGCCAGCCCCGCCGCCGCCCCGAAGAAAATCCCCAGTTCCAGCACACGCCACACGATACCCGTTATTGCTTTGGACATACGGCATCCTCCGACAATGGCAGAGACAAATACGTCGTCCCCTGCCTCTTCATCGGTTCAGACACGCGCCGGACAACAAAGATAGTGGTGACTAATTTTTCTCTTCGCTTACCCGGTGAAGCTCTTTATAATTTCGAAGAGGATCAGCACGACGACAGTCCCCTCCATCAGCAACATCCAGCGATTGGTCTGATCCTGTCGCAAAAGCTGGTAGAGATCGTCGAGTGTCTTGAGCTTGCCATCGATGCTCGTGTGCCAGTCGCCAAGGTGAAATCGGGCGCTCAGACCTTGATAAAGGCGAGCCAGGTGCCAATCGCCGAAAAATTTGCTGATGTTCGAGAGTTCATCGGTGATCCTGGCAAAGTCGACGCGAATCTCGCGTAATTCGCGTTGGATAATGGTTGTCTTCAATCCGCGAAATCCGCGGACGCTCAAATCGCGATACGCCCGTTCGACGGCATCATCAAGAATCTGATCATATGCTTCGAGCTCTGCCAGTTGCAGGTTCGCCAGTTCCATGATGTAGAGCGATTCATCAAAATTTTTCGGATCATCGATCAGCAGCGCCGCATCCCAGTCCATGACCGCGACGTCATGCTTGTAATAGCTGACGATGCGCCCGGTTGATTCTTCGGCTTCCTGGCTGGAAAGCTGCTCGGGATCCATCTCCTCGGTCAGCAGCGACGCGATCTCGCGCCGATGCAGTTCGACCCAATCTTCCGCTCCGCGATCGGCGTTGAGACCTAATGCCGACAACTGGTTGTTCAAACAAAAAACCGTGTATGCCTCTTCTTCTCCCAATTGGCTCACGGGCCTGATGCAATACGGCGCGAGTTCCCGACGAACTTCATCCGCCAGGCGGCGCACTTCATCATACAAATACCCTCCGTCGCTGAACCGCAGATCATGGAATGGCACCAGCTCATCGACACGCTCCACATCAAACGGAACGCGCACCTGGATGCTGATCGCGCCGACCGGCAATAACTTCACACTTCGCTCCAGACGCACCCGACCGCGCGGCCCGAGCCGTTCCAGCGGCGGGAGTCGCACCATTTGCGGCCGGTAATACACCAACTGTTTTGGGGCCCGCTTGCTTGTATCCACCACAAACTGGGCCAGCGGCTGTCCGAGCAACTCGCCGACCGGCAGCCGCATTAGTTCATAAGCAATGTCGAACGCATAGATATAGACAACCTCCCCCACCAGCCGACTTGTGCGCTGGCTCTCCATTTCCCGCCGAGCAACTTGTCCTTTATCCGCCAATGTCATACGCCATAATTATAGTCCCGAATAAACATAAGTGACGACTAATTAAGACCATATGGCACAAACCCGCCGTCAGAAACAACTTAATCGCCTGCATGATTTACCCGATCGGGATTATTCTTGCGGCCGCTGCGCAATTTTGTCATTCTACTGGTCAACTCCGGGCTCAATCTACCCAAACGATAGGACGAATTTGTGAACGTAGCCGCCTTACGTCTGTTGCGATACGCGTGCGTTCTGACATTGGCAACTTCGTCGCTGGCCCGGGCCGGGTCGCTCCTCACCGATAGCCCGACCATGTTGAGCAACTGGTCCGTGCTCTCGGGGTCGTTTGTTTCTGTTCAGGACAATTCATTTGAGCCGGCCTCCACCAGCGCGACCTATCGGATGTTCATCTCCTACGGCTCGGGTAACGTGGCGGAGGCCCCGTCACTGGCCAATGTCTCGGCGTTTGTCGGTGCCAATGTCAACATCGGCGGGACAGCCCTCGACGCCGGCGGCGCCGTTGAAGGCTCTGCGACCAGTCAAACTTTTTCCGGGCACGCGGGAGACGTCGTCACGTTCTCTTATGATTTCCTGACTGGCGCCGAAGCCGAGCTTTCGCTGTACCCGCCGGCTGATCTTGCCGTTGTGGAAGGTTCCGGGGCTAAATTCGCTGATGATTACGCTTTTGTCGCGATCACTCACGGCGGCGTGACCAACGTCATTCGCTTGGCTGACATGCTTTCTCCCGGTTACCAAGACGCAAGCGCCCTGACCAATTATGTCTACTCTTATGACACCGGTTTTCAAACTTTCAGCTTGACTTTGCCCGCCGGTCTGAACCTCGCCGACACGTCATACACCATCTCGTTCGGCGTTATGGACGGCGGCACGCCGGCACAGCCGGTCCACGGCGAAGAATCCGCCCTGCTTTTGGAATCCCTCGATTTAAACAGCCCACAAGCCGTCCCGCTTCCCAGTTCCTGCGTAGCGGGCGCTGTGCTGTTTTCCGCGCTGGCCGTCTATCGCCGCGGGAAACGATTACACAAATACCTGTGATTTGTATTCGCCAGTCGGGCGGTACTTCCGATATATCTACTGCTTCACCTGCATAAGGAGATTGCTGAAATGGGTCTATGGGACAAGCTCAAAGGCGAATTGATTGATATTATCGAGTGGCTCGACGACAGCCGCGATACGATGGTTTGGCGTTATCCGCGCGCGGATAACGAAATCAAATATGGCGCGAAACTGATTGTCCGCGAAGGTCAGGCCGCCGCTTTTATTAATGAAGGCAAGCTTGCTGATGTGTTTCAGCCGGGCACTTACACGCTCACCACTCAGAATCTTCCTATTCTGTCCAAACTCCGCGGATGGGCATACGGCTTTGAATCTCCTTTCAAAGCTGAAGTTTACTTCGTCTCTACGCGCACCTTCACCGACATGAAGTGGGGGACCAAAAACCCCATCATGATGCGCGATCCCGAATATGGGCCTGTCCGCCTGCGCGCCTTTGGCACATTCGTCACCCGCATTTGCGACCCCGCCACCTTCCTGCGCCAAGTCGTCGGCACCAATAGCCGATTCACTGTCGACGAAATCGGCGACCAGCTTCGCGACATGGTCGTTTCGCGCTTTGCCGACGTTCTGGGCGAATCCAAACTTCCGGTGCTGGACCTGGCCAGCAACTACGACGAACTCGGCAAATTCATCACGAGCAAAATCCATGATGACTTCTCCCCATTCGGCCTGGAGGTTGTCCGTCTGCTTGTGGAAAATATCTCCCTGCCGCCAGAAGTTGAGCAGGCTCTCGACAAGCGCACCAGCATGGGAATCATTGGCAACTTGAACGCCTACACCCAATACCAATCCGCCAACGCGATCCAGGACGCGGCCAAAAACCCCGGCGGCATGGCGGCCAGCGGGGTCGGTCTCGGTATGGGCATCGGCATGGCCTCCCAGGTCACCCAAGCCCTTGGCGGAGCGCAAACCAGCGCGGCCCCGCCGCCGCTTCCTGCGTCCGCTTCCTACTTCGTCGCGCTAAACGGCCAACAATCTGGTCCGCACGATCTCTCCGTCCTCGCCGCCATGGTGTCCAAAGGCGACCTGTCTCGCGACACGCTCGTCTGGCAGCAGGGCATGATGAACTGGACGGCCGCCAGCCAGGTTCGCGATCTGGCGAATCTCTTCGCTGCTGTTCCTCCGCCCCTGCCGAAGTGATCCCCCGTTTAACCGATGCCCGATCCAATCGCTTCAACAGAGAAACAATTCCCCTGCAAATCCTGTGGGGCAAGCCTTCGTTTCGCCCCTGGCACTACCGCCCTTACCTGCCCCTATTGCCATACACTCAATCAGATCGCCCGGGACCTCTCCTCCGGTCCGGTCCAGGAACTCGACTACCAGCAGGCTGTTGCTGATCTCGCTGACCATGAGCCCACCGAAGAGGTCCTCGCCGTCCACTGCACCGTGTGCGGCGCCGAATCCAACCTCGGCGCGAACGTCACTGCTGACGTCTGCCCGTTCTGCGGCAGCGCTATCGTCGCGACCACCACGTCCAAAAAACAAATTCGCCCGCGCAGCCTGCTCCCTTTCAATATCACCAAAGAACAATCGCAAGCCTCCTTTCGCGATTGGATTGGCGGCTTGTGGTTTGCGCCCAGCGCCCTGTCCAAACAAGCCGAAGCCGGCTCGCTTAAAGGTATTTATCTCCCCGCGTGGACCTACGACGCGGGCACAGACACTGACTACACCGGCGAGCGCGGCGACGATTACTGGGACACAGAAACGTACACAGAAACCGTCAACGGCCAGACCGTCACGCGCACCCGCGAAGTCCGCCGCACGCGCTGGCATTTCGTTTCCGGCTCGGTCACCGACTCCTTTGACGACGTCCTGGTCATGGCCGCCTCTAACCTCCCCGAAAAGCATCTCAACGCTCTGGAGCCTTGGGATCTCGATCATCTGGTCCCATACCAGGACGAATTTCTCTCCGGATTCGTCTCCCAGAGCTATCAGGTCACACTCGCCGACGGCTTTCAGAAAGCCCGCCAGATCATGGATGTCACCATCCGCCAATCCATCGAATCCGACATCGGCGGCGATCATCAGCGCATCGCCACCGCCAATACCCAATACCACGACATCACGTTCAAACACATCCTGCTCCCCGTCTGGCTCAGCGCCTATCGCTACAACGCCAAGACCTACCATTTCTTCATCAACGCCCGCACCGGCGAAGTTCGCGGCGAACGCCCCTACAGCCCCTGGAAAATTACGTTCCTTGTCGTGGCGATTCTCATCGTCATTTTGGTCGCCTTCGCGATCTCACAGCGCTGACCCCTATGCTGCAATCGCGGCCCGTGCTTGCCAATTCCGCAGCACCAGTACAAACGCCAGAAACAAAATCAGATACGGCGCCAACAGGCAAAACCCCTCAACCCCCATGATAAACGCCAGCGGCACAAATCGAAGCTTGCGTATTTTTCGTTTCACACCCTGAGCCTACCACCGATTCCGCCCGACTTGAGAAAAACTCGCGGAAGACGCGCGTTTCCCAGCACCATCCACGTCAAACCTGGTAATTCCTGACGGCCATGCCGACGGTTACTTATATCCGGGCAGATAATCCCGCTCGGCATCGAACATTTCCATCGTCATTTTTCGAATCTCGCGCGGGCTTAGCACTGCCGCGGTCAGCGGGTCCAGCAGAAGTGCATGCACCGCGGCCTCTTTGCTCTTTTCCACACACGCCTTGGCCGCGAGATCAAAGTACGCCATCTGGCTATGACAGACATGCGCCATCTGCGCCGGCAAGGCCCCATAACGTGTTGGGTTTACGCCGTTGCGATCGATCATACACGCGACCTCTACGCACCCGTCTCCAGGCAGGTTAGTGATTAATTTCCCCGCTTCTCCGACCGCGCCGGCATTGTTGATCACATTCCCGTGAATCCGAAACGGTACATCTTTTTCGCGTGCCTCAATGATCCATGAAGCATATTCCCACGACCGCTCCAACTTCACGGTTTCCTCCCCGCTCACCAGCTTGCGCCGATGCTCATCGGCCCGCTGGCGCCACGTCGGCCAGTTGGTCGCGTAAAACCGCGACCCGCCATGATACCCCAGCCGCAGGAGCTTCTTCCCTTCTTCGCTCTTCCGATAGTAAGGCAGATACTCGCTGAGATGCCCCGATGATTCCGTGATGAACGCCCCGAAATTTATGCACATATCCTTACGGATCAGATCATCGTACTTGTACTTCTTCTCCACATGCCCTCCCTGCGATGGTGTATCATTGGCGCTGTCATACGCCGCCAGCCCCGCCTCGGCTTCTTTGATCCCCGCCTCGATTTCTTTGCAAAATTTCTCATACAGCACCGTCGAATACAAATCTTTCCCGGCATGTTTCAGCTTTGTAAACCACGCCAGATGATTCACCCCTGCGCATTCCCATTCCATTTCGCCGTATGGAACTCCCGCATACTCGGCCAGCAAATGACTCGTCCCCTGCACGCTATGACAGAGCCCGACGAGCTTTATCTCTGGTACCGCCCGCGCCCCCGCCAATATCAGCATCGACATCGGATTCGTGTAATTCAACATCTGAGCCGCGGGGCACAATTCGCGCATATCTCGTAGGATGTCCAAAAACGCTGGCACGGTGCGCAGCCCTTTAAACAATCCTCCAGGCCCAAGCGTGTCGCCGATGCATTGATCGACTCCATACTTGAGCGGGATGTCATTATCAAAATGCACACAAGCCAATCCCGACACTTCGATTGAGCAGATCGCGTAATCGGTCCCGCGCAACATCTCCCGGCGATCGGTGCTTGCGCGGACGGACCACCCGTCTGATCGGCCTGCCTGTTCGATGAGCCGGGCGATGACCTTCTGCATCATCCCAAGCCGCTCGGCATCCAGATCGACCAGCCGAAATTCTCCTCGATCCGCACCGGGCATCAGCAGCACATCGCGGCAGAGCGTCGAGCAAAAGCTGCTTCCAGCTCCAAGGAAAGTAATGTTAATTGGCCGATGAATGTCCCCCTTGAGGCCCGCCTGTGAATCTGCGACCTTGCTGTGGGCGACGTGACCCACTTTGGTTTCCTCTTGCGTCGTTGCCATGATTCAATCCTTTCTTAGGTTCCCCGGACCCGATGCATAATCCACGCCACTAGAAATACTCCCAGCATCACCAGCACAATCACAGGTCCTGGAGGCAGAAATAGCCAGGTGCCATGAATCAGCAACCCCCCTACCGTTCCCACCAGCCCTGTCATCACCGCCACGCTAAAAACCCCCCGCAGTTTCAGCGTGACCATCATTCCGGTCACCCCCGGCAGCACAAGTAACGCTGTCACCAGTAACGACCCGACCACCCGCACGCCAATCACAACTGTCAGTGCAATCAGCACCATCAGCAGATAATGCACCAGCCCAGCCCGCACTCCCGATACCTCGGCGGACACGGGATCAAAACAGTAAGACAATATCTCCTTGCCTAACATGCCCACCATAAATACAACCAGCCCGCAGACGGCTGCGCTTGCCAGTGCATAGGATGCTGACACATCGCCAAACCGTCCGAGCAGAATTGATTCCCACTGATAAGGCTGGTGATGTCGTACCTGCATGTAAATCCCCTCGGCTAAAAACCCCCACGCCACGGTCGCAACGAGAAAAATCCCGATCGCCGCATCGGCGTTCAGCTTGCCCGTTCGGCTAAAGAAGCCGATCCCCACGGCCGTCACCACACAGCAAACCGCCGCTAGCGCATATGGCGCCCAGGCTTGATCAAATGCTGGAAACAGCAACGCCAGCACCCACGCCATTCCTGCTCCGCCTAGCCCGCTGTGGCTGATTCCTTCACCGATAAATGCCCACCGGCGCATCACTACAAAGACGCTCAGGATTGCGCACGCGACCCCCAGCGACGCCGCCGTCAGCAGCGCGCTCAGCGAAACCATGCCCAGCACACACCCGCCGGCCTGCATCACCGGATCACCCTTCCCGTCACTGGCGTAAACACGACCGCTCCGTGATCCACATGTTCGCAACACCCCGGATCGCCGCAGGCGTGACCGCGGCTGATGCCCATTGCCTCAAGGTCGCAGCCGAACATACTCGCTGCTAATTCTCGAGGCATGCGTTCAGGCACGTCGTGATAATGTAGCGTTACATTCAAACATGCGATCCGATCCGCGACTGCGGCCACGCTGCGCAAATCATGACTCACCAGCACCACCGTGAGGCCCAGTTCCTTTTTCAACTCTTCCAGAAACTCTACAAAACGCTGCTGCCCCGACGCATCAATCCCCGTGGTCGGCTCATCCAGCAGCAATACCTTTGGGCGCGCCGCCAGCGCCCGGGCGATAAACACTCGCTGCAACTGCCCTCCCGATAACGATCCCACCGGCGTCTCCGCCAGATCAACCAAACCCACCCGTTCAATCAGATGATCGGCAAAATCCGTATCGCCGCGTTTAAATGCTCGCAGCATACCTGTCTTCCCCACCAGCCCCAGACGCACGACCTGCCGCACATTCATCGGGAAATGCCCGGGCACCCGCGGATTCTGCGGCAAATATCCCACGACATCCCCGCGCTGCGTCGCCTCTCTCGGCCGAACTCCGTCAATCAAAATGCTGCCACGCGTCGGCTCGATCAACCCCAGCAATAATTTCATCAGCGTCGTCTTACCCCCGCCATTGGGCCCGATCACACCCACCGTACTGCCATCCGGCACGGTCAGATCGATATGCTTTAAAACCGCTTGGCCGCCGTAGTCGAAATCAAGATGTTCAATTTGAATCAGTGCCACAATCTAAGCATAAGCCCCCCCGCCGCACTTGGCGAGGCGGACTTCATATCAGGCCTGGGGAAGATGCAGCGTAAACGTCGCCCCCCTCCCCAGCACCGATTCCACACTGATCCGCCCGTTATGATGCTCAACAATCTCCTTGCAGATCGCCAGCCCGAGGCCGGTGCCCTTCGGTTCGCCTTTCTTCGCCGTCCCCTTGGTCGTAAAAAACGGCTGAAATATCTTCGGCAATAATTTCTCCGGTATCCCCGGCCCGGTATCGATCACTTGGATCTTCACCTCTCCCGCCTGCTCGGGATCTTCTGCCGCCTTGATGGTCAGCGACCCGGATTTTCCCGCCATCGCCTGCCGGGCGTTGATCAGCAGATTGAGCAGTACCTGCTCCAATTGCACGGGGTCTCCTGTCACGGTCAGGTTCGGCTGAATCTGCACGCGCAGCGCCAACCCATCCTTCTGCGGATCGCGCGCCATCACCAGCAGCGTCTCATCCACCAGCATCTGCACCTGCACCGTTGCCGGTGTCGATTCCCCGCGCGCCAGCGATAACATCGACGAGCAAATCCGCCCTGCCTTGACCGAAGACTGATATGACTTCGACAACGCCTTGCGGATCATTTCCATGTCCGGCTTTTCGGACTCGGCGCTCGTCAGCGCATATTGCGAATAGGAAACAATCGGCGTCAACAAATTATTAAATTCATGCGCAATCACCGCTGCGATCGTTCCTATGGTCGCCAGGCGCTGGGATTCCATCACTTGGCGCTTGAGCTGATCCAGTTGCTCCTGCGCAGCAGCAAAATCCAACAGGACCGCCTCCAGCGACGGCTGAACAGAGATAGGAGAACCGGGAGTACTCACCGGCAAATCATCGGGCGGAAGCAGCTGCACGCTCCAACCTCATTCATAAAGCGCCAGCCATGAGTCCTTTATTGGACGCAACATGATCGCGGTGCTGGCCGGTCAGGGCTTGCTTTCAATTCGTTTTCCTCTAAGATTAAATGCTTCCCGCTGAATAGGCGGGATTTGTTTGGTTCAGGGTGTAGCTCAGTTTGGCTAGAGCGCTTGGCTGGGGGTCAAGAAGTCGCAGGTTCAAATCCTGTCACCCTGACTTGATTAGCTAGAATGCCCGTCGGCTAACAAGTCGAGGGTTCGCGCTATAGATAATAGACTTGCGACGCAGAGATGGGGTTCTTCCTGCTGCATCAAAGTTAGCCCCGGGCTGTGCCTAGGTCATGTTCTGAAGCCCACTGTCCGATGTCGCGTTTTTGGATCGCTGCGGCGATGAGCTCGGGGAACAAATCAGGCGTGCATGCGAAGGCTGGGGAGCCAAGTGTCGCCAGGTCGGAAGCGTTCGTATGATCGAACGCAGGCGCGCCGTCGTCGGAAAGTGCGAGCAACGTTACCATTGTTACGCCGGAATTGATGATCGATGCAGCCCGCTTGATCAGTGTTTCGCGTACGCCGCCTTCGATGAGGTCGGAGATCAGAACGAAGATGGTATCGGCTGGCCGGGTTATCAACGATTGGCAGTAGGCGAGCGCGCGACCGATGTCCGTGCCGCCGCCGAGTTGTGTGCCGAAGAGGACATCGACCGGATCGGAGAGCTTTTCCGTCAGGTCGACAACGGCCGTATCGAACGCAACCACTTTCGTCGAAACTGACGGAAGCGAGGCGAGCACCGCACCGAGAATACCGGAGTAGACGACGCTGGTGGCCATCGAACCCGATTGATCAATGCATAGAATGATGTCGCGCAGTGAAGATCGTTTTCGGCCAAAGCCGATGCGTGTCTCCGGGACTACCGTTTTATATTGCGGTTGATAGTGCCGGAGGTTAGCCCGCACGGTGCGGTTCCAGTCAATCTCTCGATGTTTGGGCCGGCGATTGCGGATTGACCTATTTAGCGCTCCATTCACCGCTTGGCGCACGGGTTCGGCCAACCTTCGCTGCACGTCTTCGACGCATTTTCGCACAACGATGCGGGCGGTTTCCCTGGATTTGCCTTTCATCGCGCCGGCAAGTGAAAGGAGATCGGCGACGAGATGGACATCCGGCTCTACACTTTCCAGCATCTCGGGTTCGAGCAATAGTTGCCGCAGACCCAGGCGATCCATTGCATCCTGCTGCATCACGCGGACGACCGATGACGGGAAGAATTCGCGGATATCACCAAGCCATCTGGCCACATGCGGCGAAGACGCGCCGAGTCCGGCTTGGCGCTTGCCGCTCTTCGGTTCGTACAACGCAGAGAGGGCGCGGTCCATTTGGAGCCCTCGGCTGTCCAGTGTCGCGCCGATTCCGTCGGCAGCATCGCCGCCGAGGATCAGCCGCCAACGCTTGAGCTTTTCAGCGTCGGTCATGATTTGATTCCCAGAATCAGCTTTAATATTGGGATGACACGGCGTGCCCTCGCTTCATCTATCGGTGTTTCATTATCCTGATTACCGTCGGCTACCATCGATTTTCCTTTTGCCAGTTGCTGTCCAATTTGTCGTCGCTCCGGTGCTGCAAAGGTTGAAAACGTTCGTCGGAGTAATGGAAGGATTGCATCGAAGGTGTCTTGCTGAATTGCGCCGACCCAATTGTCAATTGTCGAAAGCAGTTTGGGATCGTGAATAAGGATAAGCCCCGAATGTTCAAGGAAGCCTTGTAACCAGGCGGCGGCGTGAGCAGGTTCTGCCGCCCGTGACAAGGCGAGTGAGAGGGCGATATTGATCTCGGCTGCGCCAAGCTTGCCGGCGTCGAAAAGAAGCCGCGCCGACTTGCCCTGGATTTGGCCATGCGTATTGGGCAAGTGTAGCAAGTGATCGAGGGTCTCCATCCAGTCATTCTTGAAATCTAGCATCCTGGCAGACGGATCGGCCGTCTGCTCGGGCGATGCATCGCTTGCCTCTGCGGTTGACGTCAGCAATGCAACCGATTCATTCACAGCGATGATCCTCGTGCTAAACATCGCCGCTGCATCGTCATTGAGATTGCCAACAGCGGGTGGCAACCCGGCAATAATGCGCGGCAAGATTCCAGCGATGGTATCGCCAAGCAATTCCGTATTCGTTTGCCGCACGGTGCCATACCGGGCCGCTCGCGCAAGAGGTGGTAGTGCATCCATCACTACCGCCACATCGGCGGCGATGGCTGCCACGGTGTCGATTTGGCGAAGCAACGCGTCAAGCGCTTCGGGTAAGTCGGCCAGCAATAGCACATCGAGCAAGCGCGCCAACGCTGCTAGATCGTTGGGACTCTCTATTAATTGACTTCGAACAATACCCGACGCCGCATCCTTTACTGTATTGCCATATCGCGCCGCTTGAATCAACCGGATTGCAAAATGCGGATCCCATCGCAACCGCCACGGCTCTTTGAATGTGCCCTTACTCCGCGCGCCACTGGATTGTTGAGTGCCCCAATTGATACCAAGTAGACGAAGGCGATAGAGCAATTGTGAACGTGCAAGGTCATTTTCATTACGAAGGTCCAGTTCTATCTGCTTCTCTAACGCTTCAGGTTTAAGCCGCAGCGATTTCTGCAATCGCGCGAGATCCTGCTGAAGTGGCACCTGTGGCGTCTCATCCGGGACTTCGCCGATGACATCTCCGACAAGCAACTTGCGGCCAATAAGTTGCATCGGCGCATCGGATTCGTGGCAAAAGACGGATCGTGCTGCGTCGGCGATATCACTGAGATCCGGGATAGGCCGAGTTCTCATCGCCGCCAAAGCGTTGGCAAGACGAACGGATTCGATCACATGGGCAGAAGAGCAATCTATGTCCTCATCACGAAACAATCGCGCAATGCGCGTCATCCATCGCTCGAGAATCAACGAATCGTGATTAAAAACATGCTCATACCAACCTGGCGAATGGACGCCGGCACCGTAGCCGGATCGCATAGTCAGCAAATCGTGCGTCCAAGGAACCCAGGTGGCGGCGGTTTTGATCTTGGGAAGCCCCTTCAGCAATACATCATCATCTTTTTTCCTGTCGATCGGATTGGCGAGTGCCGGTGCATGGAAGGCCCCGCAGATGACCGCGATCTTGTTGAATCCCCCCTTCTCGGCATCACGCATCGTACGGCGCATGTAGGCTTCGCGCAGCGGATCATCTTGTCTGCCAAACTCATTCTTTTCGCGAAGCGCGCCCATCGCTTCACAAATAACAGCGAACATAGCGATATCGGCTTCCGCCCCTTCGCCGCGCCGATGCTCAACGACATGCTCCCACCATCGTTCGCCATCATCGAACCCTGCAGCGCGTGCCAACTCGCCCAATGGATCGTTTCGGATCAGGACAACCGCTTCACTTGGTTGTTCTGGCAGTTTAATTGTGACCGTTGGAGATTCTGTTTCCGCTTTCGCCTCTACAGTTTCTTCTTCCGCAATGTCGATCGCCAAGCGGTTTGATTGCGGCAAATCACAGAAGCGCAGCGGTACACGGTTCGCCCGAGCCCACCGAATTGTATTCCATTCCGGCGAAAACGACGCGAACGGATAGTAGACGGCTCGCGCCGGATCATCCGCGGCATAAATCAGAATCGCCACCGGCGGCGACATCTGCGCGTGCCCAGCCCACGTCAGCAAATCCTGTGCATCCGGCGGTCCTTCCAGCAAAATGCAATCCGGCCGAAGCTGGTCCAGCACGCGAAGCACCGATCGCGCAGACCCCGGCCCATGATGCCGAATCGGAAGAATGTGAAAAACACTTGCGATGATCAATCCTTAGAGTTCGGCGCGGCACGCGCGATACAAATCCTTCCAGCCGTCCCGCTCCTTTACGACCGTCTCGAGATATTCCTGCCACACGACACGATCCTGCACGGGATCTTTAATCACTGCCCCGGATAGTCCGGAGGCGATATCAACCGCGCGCAAGCTTCCGTCGCCGAAGTGCGCTGCCAAAGCCAACCCCTGGTTGACGACTCCGATCGCCTCGGCGGTGCTGAGCGAGCCTGTGGGTGATTTGAGTTTTGTTTTTCCGTCTTCGGTTTTCCCGTCGCGCAATTCCCGGAAGACGGTGACGATCCGGCGAATCTCTTCGACGGCCGGCGGCTGTGCAGGGATTTCCAGGGATTTTCCGAAAGACTCGACACGCCGACGAACAATCTCCACCTCTTCGTCGGCCGTATCCGGCGTGGGTAGAACGACTGTGTTAAAACGCCGCTTGAGCGCACTGGAAAGTTCGTTGACGCCTTTGTCGCGATTGTTCGCAGTGGCGATGACGTTGAAGCCCTTGGTGGCTTGAACTTCGGTACCAAGTTCGGGGATAGGAAGGGATTTTTCGGAAAGGATTGTGATCAGAGAATCCTGCACGTCAGCCGGAATGCGGGTGAGTTCTTCGACACGTGCGAGCCGGCCTTCTTTCATCGCGGTCATCATCGGAGAAGGCACGAGTGCTTCCGACGTCGGACCTTTTGCAAGTAGAAGCGCGTAGTTCCAGCCATAGCGGATTTGCTCCTCGGCGGTGCCGGCGGTTCCTTGCACGAGAAGCGTTGAGTCGCCCGAAATCGCGGCCGACAGATGCTCAGCCACCCAAGTTTTGGCGGTTCCCGGGACGCCGAGCAACAGCAAGGCACGATCCGTCGCGAGTGTAGCCACGGCGATTTCCATCAGACGGCGATTGCCGATGTATTTCGGCGTGATCTCCGTGCCTCCGACTTTGCCGCCAAGCAGATAGGTCACCACCGCCCACGGAGAGAGGTTCCAATTGGGGGGCCGAGGCTTGTCGTCATTTGCGGCAAGCGCAGCCAGTTCGGCCGCGAATTGATCTTCGGCATGCTGACGCATGACGACTGTTGGCGCTTTCATCAGGCAAACTCCTTCTGAATATTTTGGCGGAGCGTCAATGTTATAAAGAATTGTTCGTATGCTTTTTTTGCCGATTCAAATAACTCAATCGGCCACGCTGATTCAAATTCACTCAACACCTCCGGCGGCGCCGCAAGCGCCAGGCGAGGCAAAAGTGCGGCTAACTCATGATTGTAATTTGCCTTCAGTCCACGCGCCCGTTCCGCAATGCGTTTAATGAGCAGGCGAGTAGATCGCACATCAAGTGGTCCACTGGCAACGAACTCCAGAATCGACTCGCTCGTTGCTCCATCTGCTGAAATGAGATCGTAGATTACTTCAAGACGTCGGCCATCCGGCAGTAGCTTGATGAGATGCTCATTCATTCGCGAATGCTTCCCGAGCCGAACAAATGCCTCGGCCCAGTCAGGATCGCAGGTGTTGAAGGTTGCGTTGCTCCATGCCATCTGTATCAGATCGGTGTAGTCATCGGGTATCGCCACCAAAAGCTGCATGGGTGTAGCCGCAAATGCTTTCGACCAATGCATCGGCGCTATCAGCGACAGCATTTGCAACAGCCAATATTGCCGCTCTCCATATCGCGCGCCGACGTTTGGCTTGGCCTCGATGCCGTCTCGCTTCATCGATTCGTCACACGCTGCCGGCAATTCGATCGACAACTGTGCAGGCTTGCCCTTGCGTAAGAATTTTCCTGGTTCGGCCGGCGCGAATGTGAGGAGTGGCGTAACGCGGGCGATCATTCGTGAAACAAATGCTGAACCAGCCAGGCGGGAAAGAAGTTTTGATGCACCAGTTCGAACTTCCTTACTGCGATCCGATAACGCGGTTTCAAGAAACGCCTCATCCGACGACGACAGCCCAACCGCCAGCGAATCCAGAAATGCGGCGCGATCGGCTGCAGGTTCGGTCGCAAATGTGGAATTGAGCAATTCACGCGCAGCGGCCGGGTTCGACATGCGCAATCGACTAAGGGCGGCAACACGTTCAGGTTTGTTGCCGGTCTGCCAAACTTGCTGCACATCAACCGATGCATCTTCGGCAACCAACGCGGACCAATCCGGATTGAGCCGGCAAAGCCAGAGGCCAGTTGGACCCACGGCAGTGGCAGTGGGTGAGCGCAAGATCGCTCGCGATTCTATGCGCCGCGTAGCGGCATCGAGCAGCGCCGGCAAAATCGACGCGGGAGGTCGCCGGCCGGCACGAACGCACGCCTTGAGCCATTCGATCAGCATCTCTGCGTCATTGATCGTCAGCACGCGATCGAGGATTGCACTCGCACGCTTTGAGCATTGCGGCCGTGTATCGTCCGGCCAAGCGATGGCCGCGATTTCCTTTCGCAGAGCCAACCGCCCCGCGCGCTCGTAAAGGCAATACGCTCCCGCAGCACGAAGAATCTCCGCCTCGGGAGATGTGGGAACTCCTCCTGCCAATTCAGCAAGACCAAAGTGGGATGGCAATTCACCAGCACCGCGCGATGTTCCTAGCAGGGCCCGAGTTGTGAGCTGGCCGAGATAATTCACGCAGCCACATCCTTCGGCGCAACCAGGTCCGTGAAAACCCCATCATCAACGATGGACAATAGCCGCGCCGTTTTGCCATCGGTTTTCACTCCGACCGAAACCGCGTGCCCAACTGAAATCGCCAGCGCCATCCAGTTGGATCGGCCATTCGCCGAAAGCGGTAGCGCATTACCTTCATTGTCGACAATCCACCAATGACCATCATCAAAAGTCGGCCGCACGTTCGTTAGGGGTACGGCAAGCCAATCCAGCCACGGTCGCTCACCGAGCAGATTCGCATGCAGGTCCAAAATGACCGGGATAGAGCTTAGCCCCTGCATCAGCGTGAGCGGCGCGACATCCTGCGTCGAACTTCGCACGACGGCCCGTAAAGATCGGCCAGGATAAAACGCGATATCCGCCGGAAAGAGCGTTCCCACCGGCACAGCCACATCAAGGCCCGCGTTGCCATATGCAAAATCGAGAAGCAGCGCCGGCCGCTGTGTTGTCACGCCGAATAAATAAGTGCGTTGCGTCTTAAGATTGGCCTCGACATCCATCTCGCGGCCGATGACCTGCCAGATGTCGTGAACAACCGGCGCAGCATCGATTGCTTCTTTTGGCGTTGGAATTCCAAGGGTCACAAGTACATCTTGCCGCAAATCATCCGGCAAATCGTCTAATCGCGCCGTCGCCTCGGCGAGGAGATAGATCAAACCCGCGCTCTCCAGCATTCGTGTTTGCCAGCCGTCGCCAGAGGATGCAGCCGATCCCATTTCCCGCACAAGTCGCGCCGCACCCGGCGCCTGTACATCGATAAGCCGCTTGGCGCGTTCTTCGAAAAATCGAAATCCGCGTGAAGGCGCGGCGGCAAGCCCCGTTCTCACCAAATCCTCCAACCAGACGCGCAGATCATCCATTCCCTGCGTCACCGTCTCCAATCGCTTGGCACGCCGGTCGTCTTGCGCCTCGGCTCTCTCGGCCTGCTTTTCAGGCGAAACATCAACGGCTTTCTCCGCTTTTTTCGCCTCGCGCTCCGCCCGTGAATCCAACCACTGCTTGACCCACGCGGGCTGCTGACCGTCCGCAACTTCACCCGCGGCGTATATCAGCATCAAGCCAATCCCATGCTTGCACGGGAATTTGCGACTGGGACACGAACACTTAAACGACGAAGTGCTCAGATCCACCTGTACTTGATAAGGCTTGGCCCCGCTCCCCTGACACTCTCCCCACACGGCCGATTCATCGCACCCGATTAAAGCCCATTTCCGCGCATTGGCCAGCCCCTCACCGGCCTTCGCAGAAGCCGGGTCAGGCGCAACTTGGAGCACGCGCTCTCGTGTCCACGATTTCTCCATGCAGTCCGAAAGCTTGTGCGAGAGTTCGCTCGATTTCAAGGGTTCTAAAAGGCTTTCGCTCGACCTGGCCCGATATCTTCTGCCGCTTAGATCACTCTAAACGGATCTTGATCCACTTTACTGACCAGCAACTTCACGCCTGGCAATTTCCCTCTCAGTCGACGCGCAAGCACATGCAAGGACGCGCGCTCGCTATTCGAATGCAACGTACATATCACGTCCATCCCCGATTGCTTTGCCTTGAGCACATCATGATGTCTTAGCTCCCCTGTTGCATACACATCTGCTTTTTCTTTAATCGCCCAATCCAGTAACTCTCCACCTGCCCCCGCGCAGACCGCGACCTTCCGAATTCTTCCGGTGTTTTTGCCCGCTAATAATAAATGACTTAGCTGAAGACCCTTCTTCAATCGCCGGCATAATTGGTCCCGGGTTATCGCCTCGCGCAACATCCCTATTCGCCCGATTCCTTTCCCTTCCGGCACGGCCTCCAACTTTACCAGGTCGAACGCCGGCATCTCATATGGATGCGCCCTTCGCATAGCCGCCACCACCTGATCCACCTGCGTCAGCATCACCACTGTCTCAAGCCGGACTTCCTCCACCTTTTCCAATCGCCCGACTACCCCAATCGCCGGCTTCGCTCCTGCTCCACCCTTGAACGTCCCCACTCCCGACGACCGAAAACTGCATTCTGAATAATTCCCAATCTTCCCCGCCCCTGCCTCAAACATCGCCTGCGAGACAACCTCCACCCTCCCCGCGGGCACAAACACTACCAGCTTACACCACGTAGCCTTCCCCTCCGCTGGCTTCAGCGCCCTGACCTGCTCCATCCCCATCACACCCGCCAGAAAATCATTCGTCCCCCCCTCCGCCACATCCCACGCCGTATGCGGCGAATAAATCCCCACCCCCCGCCGAATCGCATCATGAATCACCCCACCCGACTGCACGCGCTTCATCCCCTGAAAAATAGGCGGATGATACGCCACCACCCCATCACAGCCCAGTTTCTTCCCCTCAGCCGCTACCGCTTCCGTATAATCAATCGTCAGTAGCACCTTCCCCAGCCGCTGTTCCCGATCCCCCACCAGTAACCCTACATTGTCCCATGCCTCCGCGTAGCGCGTCGGCGCTATCTCCTCCATCGCGGCTACCAAATCATTTAATTTCATCCGCTTACTCTCCGATTCCATCAATCGTCCATTCCGCATACCCCGTCATCAACTTCTTCGTAATCTCCCCCGGCCGATCCTCCCCAATCGCCTTCCGCTCAATCCGACAGACCGGCATCACCCCCATAATGCTATTCGTAATAAACAACTCGTTCCCTCCCAGCATCCCCTCAATATCAATCGCACTCACCTGCATCTTTATCCCCAATCTTTCCGCCAGCTCCAACACCGTTCCCCGCGTCACCCCAGGCAACACCGCCGACCTCGGATATGGAGTCCTCCCTGCGACTCCCTCATCCAGCAACTCCTCCTGAGTAGGCGGCGTCAATATCACTCCGTCCTTCACCACAAACACATTCGAGACACTCCCCGACTGCAGATAATTATGCACATCAAACAACATCGCCTCCCCCGCTCCGCGCTGATTGGCGGTCCGTAGCGCCATCAGCCGCGAAAAATAATTCAGCGTCTTATGCCCCGCTTGGACATCATATGGATTCAGCTTCTGCTGATCCTCCACTGCCGCGGTCATCCCCTTCTGATAATACTCTTCGGGATAAGGCACTAAATCCGCTGCCGTCAACAACGCCGTCGGCTCCATCCCCTCTGCCCCGGCCTTGCCGCGCGTCACCGTCAACCGCAATCGTGCGTCCCCCAGGGAATTTTTCTTCAGCAACTCCTTAACCACCTCTCCGATCTGTCTATCCTCCAACTCCATTGGAATTCCCAGCACCTCACACGACCTGCGCAATCGGTCTAAATGTTTCTCCAGCCGAAACACCCTCCCCCCATAACTCCGCATCGTCGTAAACACACCCGCTGCATGCAGCAACCCCGTATCTCGTACGGATACCCCCGCTGCCGCTTCATCCTCAAACCGCCCATTGATCCAAACCATAGACATATCGCAAGTTTATCCTGTTTTGTCTCGCAAAAATCCAATGTCTCCAGCTAAAATGGTCTTCAGCTAGGAGATCCATCATGGCCCGCCTGTCTGATTTTGAACGCGCTCAGATTCAAGCGTTGCTCTCCACCCAACCCCGTTCCATTATCCCCGGCACCGCTCTCTACATCTCGCCGCAAATGACGCTTCACGACGACGTATACGAGATGTGTATCGTCCCCGCGTTGTACAAAAACTCGATTATTACCAGTGTGCCTCATTGTGTGGTGGATTCCGATTCGCCCGTCAGTGAACTTTATGAACAAATTCAAACGACTGAGCTTTTATTCTTCGATCTGACAACAATGGTCCCTGAAGTTTTGTACGCACTGGGCCTGGCCCACGCGATCGGACGTTACCCGCTGATTTTGCATCAAAAGCAAACTGCGCCGCCCTTCGACCTCACTGCGGTGCGCCGCATTAGCTATACACCGGATGCTGACGGCCTTCGCAACCTGCGCTCGGAACTGACACGCGCCATCCGCATCCACCTTGCCGGCATCCGCGCCGCCGAGCGAAACACCGATGCCGGCTAAGATCTTCCATACTCCCCCACCATCAACACTAGGGCCGCCCCACACACCAGTGCTCCTGCCACCACCAACAATCCTCCCGTAAACCTCCCGGTCGCATCTTTCGCCCAGCCGATTACAAACGGCGCCACAAACCCGGCCAGCGCCCCAATCGAATTCACAATTGCGATCCCCCCCGCTGCTGCTGAACCGCGCAAGAAATGAGTTGCCAGCGCCCAGAACGGGCCAAGCGATCCAAAAATCCCCACCGCCGCCACACATAGTGCCCCCATCACAAACCCATGCGATGTCCCCCATGCGACCATCATCACTCCAGCCGCCGCGATCGCGCAACACGCTGCCACATGCCAACGCCGCTCCTCTGTGTGGTCCGAATGTTTGCCGACAACCACCATCGTCACCGCCCCCACGACATATGGAATCGCCGCGAGCAGCCCGATCTTCACATCCGTCACCCCCGGCGAAACGGATTTAATAATTGTCGGCACCCAATATACAAACCCATACAACCCCATGATGATCATGAAATAAATCCCGCTGAGCAGCCACAATCTCCCATCGCGAATCGCCGCCCTGAGTTCGGCGACATGACCAGGATGCTCCTGCCGCTCTCCTCTCAGCTCTTCATTAATCCAAGCCGCCTCCTCCGCGCTCAACCAGCGCGCTTCCGCAGGCCGATCCGGCAGAATCTTCCAAACGACCACTCCCATCACCACGGGCAGCGCCCCCTCCACCAAAAACAACCACTGCCAACCATGCAGTCCCCTCGCCCCATCCAATTTCATCAGCGCCCCTGCCAGAGGATTCCCGATAATTCCGCTCGTCGCTGTCGACGTTAAAAACCACGCCATCACCGCCGCGCGTCTGCGCGCTGGCACCCAATACGTCAGAAATAACACGATCCCCGGAAAAAAACCTGCCTCTGCAGCCCCCAGTAGAAATCGCAGCGCCCCAAAACTCGCCGGTCCGCGCACGAACATCATCCCGGCTGACACCACGCCCCACGACAACATGATCCGCGCTATCCACCGCCGCGCCCCCACCCGCTCCATAATCAAATTGCTGGGCACTTCAAAGATAAAATATCCAATAAAAAACAGTCCCGTCCCCAGCCCATAAATTGTCTCTGACAACCCCACATCTCCGCTCATGCGCAACTTCGCCATCGCCACATTCGTTCGGTCCAGATAGTTGACGATAAACAGCAGACAAAGAAACGGCATCAGCCGCCACAGCACCTTCCGCGCCACCCGCGCATCGACTCCCTCAAGAACTTCCGTCATATCTTCACTCCCACGGCTTCAAACATCGCCCGCGCTTTCACAAGCGTTTCCTCATACTCGTCCTCCGGCATAGAATCCGCCACAATCCCACCCCCGACCGGCATATGCACCAGCCCACCCTTCGCTGTCATCGTTCGAATGGCGACATTTAATTCCATCTGCCCGCCCGGCCCGATCCACCCGATCGCACCGCAATACGCTCCGCGCCGCGTGGGCTCCAGTTCCTCGATAATTTCCATCGCCCGAATCTTCGGCGCTCCTGTAATCGACCCGCCGGGAAACGTTGCCCGCAACAAATCGACCAGCCCCACTTCTTCGCGCAATCGCCCCTCAATTGTCGCGACCCCATGATAAACCGTCGGATGCTCTTCAATTCCGCGCGGCTCACTTACCCGCACCGATCCCACTTCACAAACGCGCCCCAGATCATTCCGCTCCAGATCGACGATCATGTTTAACTCTGCACGATCCTTCTCGCTTAAAAATAATTCCTCGCGCATTCCTTCCCCGCGTGGACGTGTCCCCTTAATCGGCCGTGTCAAAATCCGTCTCATCCCATCCGGCAATGGAATTACCTTCAAAAACAACTCCGGCGAATTGCACATCAACACATGATCCCCGAAATCCAAAAAACCCCCATACCGCGCCGGCGTCCGCTCTCTCATTCGCTGATAAATCTCCCAAGGCTCCTCCGCCAATTCCGCTGTAAATCGCTGCGATAAATTTACCTGAAAGACATCCCCCGCCCGAATATATTCCACCGTCCGCCGCGCCGCTTCCAAATATTCTTCCCGGCGAAAGGTCGACCGAATTCCAATCCCTCCTGCTCTTCCAGCTTGTTCTTCCTCTCTCACTCCACCCTCTCCACGTCCAAATACAAACGCCGGCATCTCCAAATCATTCGCCGCCCTCACCGGCAACCGTTCAAACGCCCTTCCCAGATCATATCCAAAACATCCCGTCCATCTCCGCTCCCGAGCGTCCTCCTCCAGCCATGCAATCGCCTCGAGCTCATCCCCCCATTTTCGTACCACTTTTGCACCCCGGCTTAATTCTGCGCCCTTTCCAACGCCTGCGCATCGCAGCACCTCGCGCGGCACAAACCCTGCCACGTCCCACGTCGCTCCCGGCACCGAACTATCCAACTGTACCCAGCTCACTTGTCCTCATTCTACCTATTAAAAATAGAAAGGCTCCCGGCCGAATGAGTTAACACATGACGCGAAGAGAAGTAGGATAGATATGCACTTCATCACACAGGCAAGGAGCTAAGCGAACATGTCCGAGCAACAAAATATCGATCGTCGGGATTTTCTTCGGGTCGCCGCGATAGCAAGCGCGGCGGGATTGGCTGGTTGCGCAGCCAGCGGCGGACATGCTGACAGCCGGCCGATGACCTCGGGCACGATGGCGGGTTTTGCAGCACCAACGCTGGGGACGATTCGAGTCGGCGTGGTGGGGATCGGGGCGCGCGGGCCAACGCATGTAAATAATTTGACGAAAATGCCGGGGGTGGAGATTAAAGCGATTTGTGACAATGTGCAGGGACACGCCGAACATGGGGCGGCAATTGTCACCAACGCCGGGAAGCCGGCGCCGGAGTTATATACGCGCGGGGATCATGATTATGAGCGCATGAATGATCGGGACGATCTGGATTTGATCGTCAATGCGGCTCCGTGGGGGTGGCATGTGCCGATGTCGCTGGACGCGATGAAGAAGGGGAAGCATGCGTTTACGGAGGTGCCTTTCGCGGGGACGATTGATGATTGCTGGGCGATCGTGGAGATGTCGGAGAAGACGCGGAAGCACTGCGTGATGATGGAGAATTGTTGTTACGGGGAAATGGAGCTGATGTGCTTGCGGCTGGCGCGGGAGGGGATGTTCGGAGAGCTTATTCATGGCGAAGGGGCGTACCTGCATCACATTGCCGACGAGAAATTGGGAGCCGGGCAGCCGAAGGCGAAGTGGAGGCTGGAGCCGTCGATTAAGTATGATGGGAATACATATCCGACGCATGGGCTCGGGCCGGTGGCGCAGTATATGGGGGTGAATCGGGGGGATCGGTTTGATTACATGGTGTCGCTGTCGTCGCCGTCAATGGGGTTGCACTTGCGGGCGGTGGAGTTGTTCGGGGCAGAGGATGTGCGGTCGAAGACGAAATACAAGCAGGGAGATGTAAATACATCGATCATCAAGACGGCGCGCGGGCGCACGATCATGGTGCAGCATGACACGAGCAACCCGAGGCCTTACTCGCGGATCAATACGATCCAGGGGACCAAGGGGATTTTCTGCGGGTATCCGGATCGGATCGCGTTTGGAGAAGAATGGGGGGATCTAGCGGCGATTTCGAAGAAATATATGCACCCGCTTTGGGCGAAGCATGAAGCGAAGGCGATCGGCGGAGGGCATGGTGGAATGGATTATGTGATGATGGCGCGGCTGCTGGATTGCCTGCATCAGGGATTGCCGCTGGACATGGATGTGTATGATGCGGCGGCAGTGTGTGCGGTGACGGAATTGTCGCGGAATTCGATCGCCAAGCGCGGGGGGTCGGTGGATTTTCCGGATTTCACGCGCGGGCAGTGGAAAGTGACGCCGGAGTTGGGGGTGGTGTCGTAAGAGATCAGGCGGGTTTAGTTATCTGCCGGACAGTGGCGATGACCGTGTCGATGTCGGCTGCGGAGAGGTCATAGTGCGTGACGAAGCGGATGCGTCCTGGCCCCGGAGAACCGGCGAGAACGCCGGCGGATTTTAGCGCGGCGACGAAGTCGGGCGCGGGCATGCTTTCAAGATAGACAATGACGATGTTCGTCTGTACAGCGGCGAGATCGATGCGCAGGCCTTTGATTTCGGCAAGCGATCCGGCGAGGCGTTTGGCCAGGCGGTGATCGTCAGCCAGGCGGTCGATCATCGTGAGGGAGATGAGGCCGGCGGCGGCGATGATGCCGGCTTGGCGCATACCGCCGCCGAGGAGTTTGCGGTTGCGCTTGGCGCGGGAGATGAAGTCGCGCGAGCCGGCGACGATGCCGCCGACGGGGGAGCCGAGGGCTTTGGAGAGGTCGAATTGGATGGAGTCGAAGGGGGCGGCGATGTCTTTGAGTGGGACATTCAGCGCCACGGCGGCGTTAGCGAGGCGGGCGCCGTCGAGGTGCATGGGTATGCCGATGGTGGTGGCGATTTTGCGGGCGTCGTGCAGATAGGAGATGGGGAGGACAGCGCCGCCGCAACGGTTGTGGGTGTTTTCGAGACAGAGCAGTCCGGGAGGGGCGTAGTGGACATTAGCCCGGTCGCGGGCGGCGGATTGGATTTGGTCGAGGGGGAGTGTGCCGTCGGGATTGGTGGGGATGGTGTGGTAGACGAGGGAGCCGACAGAGGATGCGCCGCCTTGCTCATAGAAGAAGATGTGGGATTGATCGCCGAGGAGAATTTCAGCACCGCGATTGGGGCAGTGGGAGAGGAGGGAGATCAGGTTGCCCATCGTGCCGGAGGGGACGAACAGGGCGGCTTCTTTGCCGAGGAGTTCGGCGGATTTTTCCTGGAGTGCATTGACAGTGGGGTCTTCGCCGAAGACGTCGTCGCCAACGGAGGCGTCCGCCATGGCGCGGCGCATTTCTGGGGTGGGGCGCGTTACGGTGTCGGAGCGGAGGTCAATCATGGTTTGATATCATGGAGGCAGTGGCACTTAAGTGCCACTGCCAGTGGTTCGTGTGCTAGTGCTGGTGCCCACCGGGGCCGTGGACGTGGCCGTGGGAGAGTTCTTCAGCGGAGGCGTCGCGGATATTTTTGACCGTGACGTCGAAATTAAGAGTCTGCCCAGCCAGCGGATGATTAGCATCGACGGTGACTTGATCCCCTTCGACTTTGGTGACGGTGACGATGCGAGTCTGGCCGGCAGGGCCCTGGGCTTGGAACTGCATGCCGGCCTTGATGTCGGGGACGCCTTTGAAAGCCGCTTTCGGGACCGCCTGGACCATTTGCGGGTCGTGGTTGCCGTATCCTTCTTCCGGGCGGACGGCGACTTTGAGACTGTCGCCGGCGGATTTTCCTTCGAGTTCTTTTTCCAGGCCCGGGATGATGTTTCCTTTGCCGTGCAGGTAGGTGAGAGGCTCGCGGCCCTGGGAGGAATCGATCACCTGTCCTTCGTTGTTGGTCAGCGTGTAATCAATCGCAACCACTTTGTCCTTCGTCACCTGCATGGCAAGATCCTTTCTCGGGTAGATTTGCCGGAAGTGTAGGGGGAATTTGGGCTGAAATACAATCAAAGTTGTTTCAAATTGTCCCGTATCGCAAAATGATTGCGTGCCAATGTTGGACCAACCCGTTCTCATCTATGACGGCAACTGTTCATTTTGCCGGAGATGGATCGAGCGCTGGCGATGCTGGACAAAAGGCCGGATCGCTTATCGCCCTTATCAATCGGCGGCAGCGGATTTTCCCCAAGTGCCTCGTGAGGAATTTGGGCGCGCGGTCTATTTATTTGAGCCGGACGGAAGGACCAGTCGCGCCGCAGAAGCGGTATTGCGATCCCTTTATCTGGCCGGGACGATGCGCTGGATCTATTGGGCATATCAGCATGTGCCGGGCGTGGAACTGGTGATGGAGGCGGGGTATCGATTCGTGGCGCGAAATCGCTCAATGCTCTAATTTGGCCGGTCGAAGTGGGCTGGGGATGAAGCCGTGGTAGAAGGCTTTGAGCTGATCAGGGTAGACATCGAGTACGCCGTGGCTGAACCAGAGACAGTGCCCGCCGGCACCTGTGGAGCGGGTGAGCTCGATTGATTTTTGCAGATCGAGCCAGGAGAGATTGGGCCCGTCGCCGGTGATGCGAATGCCAGCGATCAGATCATGTTTGTGATTACCAATGGCGGCAAGCTGGTCATGCCAGATTTTTTCGAAGCCGATGTAGTCGAGGCGATAGCACTGCGGGACGAACTGGTCCCAGCCGGACCAGGCAGGCCAATTACAGAGATAATTATCGCGTGCCCAGGGATACGGGCCAGGCGATAGAGATATCGCAATGTGCGGATTGACGGCACGGATGGCAGCAATGAGCCGTTGGGAAAATTCCGTTACTTTTTGTTCGCGCCATCGGCACCATTCGGGATCTTTTACGTCAGGCGGCGGTGCTTGTCCGTTGTGTTCGTGAGCATAGGCAGCTTTGGTGTAGTCGTCATAGCCCATTTCAAGTGACGGCCAGGCAAGGCGGTCGTCAAGCTGGATGCCGTCGAGATCATGCGCTTTGATAGCGTCAGTGATAATGCCGATGAGGAGATTCTGCGCATCGGGGTGAAGTGGATTGAGCCAGACGAAACCATTTTTGGCGACGTCACCCCCCTGCTGGTTGAGTGAGAGCCAATCGTGGCGGGCGCGGAGTTCATTGTGGGTGTCGCGATAGGCAGCCATGAAACCGTATTCAAACCAGGCAACGCAGGCGAGGTGGTTTTTGTGAGCTTCGGCGACGCATTCTGCCAGCAGGTCGCGTTGGAGAGCAGGCTGGCCTTTGATTGAGGGATTGATGCGCATCGGCACACCGATGGCGGCATTCATGGTCGGCGACGGGAACTCGGTGTAGCCATTTTTCCAGCATTCGACGTAAACAGTATTGATGCCTATGTCTTGCAGGCGGCGCATGGTCGCAGCAGTATTTTGCGGGGTGGCGATAGCAGTGTTGGCAGTGGTGGTGAGCCAAGTGCCACGAAGTTCCGCAGCAGACAGAGAGTCAGCCAGCGCGATCGATGCAAAACAGATCGTACAGATCATCCCCGGGATCAATTTAAACCGCATGGCGCGTGCTGGGATCGTGATGATCATGCCAGGAAGGCGGACCACCGCCCGGACCACCGGGCCCGCCGTTCCCCGGGCCGCCGCCTTCGCTGCGGCGTTTGAGGAATTCATCATATTTAGCGGATTGCTCGGGAGTGAGGATTTTTTTGGTCTTCTCCACCGCCTGCTGGAACGCGACCTGCCGCTCTTTCTGCAAGTCGGCGATGTGATCGGTGTAATCTTTCTGAATCGAGTCGTACTTCGCTTTTTGATCGTCGTTTAACAGAGCCTTGATCGCTTCGTCGCGCTGTTTCTGAAATTCCCGGCGGCGATCCCAATGCTCGCGATCGCGCCCGCTGGTGGGCCCTTGCTCGGCCCAGATTTTGCGCATCTGCTCCTGCTGCGCCGGCGTAAGATTCAATTCCTTGGTCAAAAACGATCCGCGTGGCTCCGGACCATGCGGCCCGAAACCCACACGCTGGCGCACCATCCCCACCACCGCACCGGCCGCGAAGACCAGTACGAAAGCCAGCGCCAAAATCGTCCGTGTCTTGCTCATCGCGCGTTGCTTTCCCCGGACTGTTTGGCGGTGCTGAGATCCGACACGATCCACTCAGCCAGTTGCACCTGCTCACCGCCGCTGCTCGAACCGGCAACCACCGCATCCGGCTGCTGCTGCACATCCGTCACCGCGGTCTGCTCCCACACCGGCACGCTGGCGGTCGCCTGCCCGGTCTGGAAAAACGTCAAATACAACGACCCCGCCAGCACCACCGCAGCAGCGACGGCGCTGATGCGCCGCGCCAAACGGATGATCCCCATGTCCCAGGTCTGCGCGACGGCTTCGTGAATGCGTTCCAGCGCGTCGGCCGATAATGTCGGGCGATAAGAAGCCACGGTCGCCGACAAGCGGCGCAGACGGGCCAATTCCCGCGCACAAATGGCGCACAGAGCCAAATGCTGTTCAAACTGCGTGCGCGCCGACGGAGAGAGCTCCCCGTCCAGATACGCATCGATATTTTGGTTTTGCTCACAACTATTCATACAACTACCCGTCGTTTTCTACATCGGTTCCTTCGAGGTACCCGGCGAATTTTTCTTTCAATTGCTGCCGCGCCCGGTGCAATCTCGATTCCACCGTTCCGCGTGGCAGGCGTAATAACTTCGCCATCTCCTCATAACTCAATCCGTCGATCTCTCGTAAAACGATCACTTCTCGATGCTCATCAGACAGTGCCTGCAACATGGCCTGGACGTCGGCTTTGCTCTCGGTCGCGGCGGCAGGGTTGGGGATGCTGGCCTCCATCTCCGCCCGGACGGCTTCGCCGCGTTCGTCGTCCAGCGACCAATGCCTCCTGACTTTGCGCGAACGATACAGCTTCGAGACGTGATTCAGCAGAATACTGCGGAGCCAGGTCTTGACGCTGGAACGCTCTTCAAAGCGTGCCATCCCGCGCGATGCCGCCAGAAAGACTTCCTGGATCAGATCCTCGGCGTCTTCCCGCGACCCGACCATCGCGATCGCCACTCGGAAAAGCCATCCGGAATGACGGTCGATCAGGTCGTGGAACGCCTGCGCGTCGCCACGACGCGCCAAACGCACCAGCTCGGGGTCGGTTCTATCGTTTTCCGCGGCAGGCGGCATCCGTCTCGCTCTTTTGCTGAACCAGCCGACGACGCACGCGCCCGGACAACACGATCGTTCACCTCCCCCGCTTAGTACCGTCGGCCGAGACCTTTCTTCCCCTCTCCCCCGCTTTGGGGCGGGGGGTGGATTGAAAGTTCTCTATTGAATTCACTCCGTGATGTAATATTATATATTTTCAGGCCTTATAGCCAGCCCGCGCTCTTTTGCGCCGGACGATTTTAAGTTCCTATAACTGCTTGACCTACAAGCATTAGCCGACTCATCGGAGCCACCCGCCATGACCCGTATTGCACTTGTCCCACCTATTGCGATGACCACCGGTTTGACCAGTCAGGTCGAAAAAGTGCCGGTAACGGTCTATTCCTCGTCTAAACAGGCCTCCCAAGCGGTTGCCCGCGAAATCGCCGACTTGATCCAATCCAAGGCCTCCAAAAAAGAAACCTGTGTTCTTGGTCTGGCAACCGGGTCGACCCCGACCAATGTCTATGCAGAACTGATCCGCCTGCATAAAGAGGAGGGACTCTCCTTTAAGAACGTCGTTACGTTCAACCTCGACGAATACTACCCCATGCAGCCGGGCGAGCTTCAGAGCTATGTCCGGTTCATGAAGGAAAACCTCCTCGATCACATTGATATCGATTGGAAAAACGTCCACATCCCCGATGGCACGCTGCCTAAGGAACGCATTTTCGAATACTGCCAGCAATACGAAAAACAGATCAAAGACGCCGGCGGGATCGATCTCCAGGTTCTCGGCATCGGCCGCACGGGCCATGTCGGATTCAACGAGCCGGGGTCTCCGCGCGATTCTAAGACGCGCTTGATCACTCTGGATCGCAAAACCCGCCTGGACGCGGCGACCGATTTCTATGGCGAGTTCAACGTCCCCCGCCGCGCCATCACAATGGGCGTCGACAGCGTTCTCTCCGCTCGCAAGATCATCCTGATGGCCTGGGGCGAAGGAAAAGCCCCCGTCGTCAAACGCGCTGTTGAAGGGGAAGTCACCGCTCAGGTGGCGGCATCGTTCCTCCAACAGCACCCGCAGGCGCGGTTCATCCTTGATACCGCCGCCGCCAGCGAATTGACACGATTCAAAAGCCCGTGGCTACTGGGCCCGATCGAAGACTTCGGCCTCACTTGGGATAACCAGCTCATTCGCAAGGCCGTCATGTGGCTGGCGCAGTTGGTCAAAAAGCCACTGCTCAAACTGACCAACGAAGATTACAACGAGCATGGCCTGCAAGATCTCGTCGCCAGCGGCGGCGGCGCTTACGACATCAACGTCGAAGTCTTCCGCCACCTGATGTCGACCATCACCGGCTGGCCGGGCGGCAAACCCCCTAAGGCCGGCAAACCGGTCATTGAAAATTCCATCGGGGCGCCCGCTTTCATCCATGCCAATCCGGAAATCTGGCCCAAGCGCGTCATCGTCTTCAGCCCGCACCCGGATGATGACGTCATCTCCATGGGCGGCACATTCATCCGCCTCTGCGATCATGGCCATGAAGTCCACGTCGCGTATCAGACCTCCGGCAATATCGCCGTCTGGGACGAGGCAGCCCTCCGCCATGCCGATTTCGTCGCGGAATATTCCCGCACGTTCGGCCTGGACGAAAAGCTCGCGACGCGCATCGAAGATCAGGTCGCCCAATTCATCCGCGGCAAACAACCCGGACAGGTCGATCCGCCGGAACTGCAGAAAATCAAAGGCCTCATCCGCCGAACCGAAGCCCGCGCCGCGGCGATCTTCTCCGGCGTTAAGGAAGAACGCATTCACTTCCTGGATCTCCCGTTCTACGAAACCGGCCGGGTACGCAAAAATCCCGTCGGCGAAGAGGATATCAAGATCACGATGGACCTGCTCCAGAAAGTAAAGCCACATCAGATCTACGCCGCCGGCGATCTGTCCGATCCGCACGGCACACATCGCGTCTGCCTGACCGCCATCCTCGAAGCGGTTAAGCGCCTAGCCAATGAGCCATGGATCAAGCAGTGTGAAATCTGGCTCTACCGGGGTGCCTGGGCCGAGTGGGCAGTCGATGAAATCGAAATGGCCGTTCCGCTCTCGCCCGATGAAGTGGTGCGCAAGCGCATCGCAATCTTCAAGCATGAATCGCAAAAAGATCGCGCCGTCTTCCCGGGTGCTGACAGCCGCGAATTCTGGCAACGCGCCGAAGACCGCAACAAGGGAACCGCCGACCTCTATGACGCCCTCGGCCTGGCGGAATACGAAGCCATCGAAGGCTTCGTCCGCTGGAAAGGCGAATAAAGCCCATGCCCAAGCGCATCACGTTCGTCGATTACAACCTCAATAACTTCCACGCCAACGTCTATCTCAAATCGTTTCGTGGCCCGCTTAAAGATCGCGGATACGAGGTCGCCAGCTGTCATGCGATGGAAGAAGAGACCGGCAGAGCCTGGGCGACCAAGAACAACGTCCCTTACATCGCCGACATTCTTCAGCTCAACGACCAGACCGATTTTTACGTCGTGCTGGCGCCGGGGCATCCCGAAAAACATTTGGACCTGGCGCGATTGGTCCTCCCTTTCGGAAAGACCACGTACATCGACAAGACTTTCGCCCCCGACCTGGCCACTGCCAAGGAAATATTCACGCTGGCGGACCAGCATCGCACGCCAGTGCAGACGACCAGCGCTCTGCGCTACACCGCTGTGCAAAAGCGTGTGAAGGAAATCGGCCGGGATAAAATCGCCTCTATTCTGGCGCTAGGTGGCGGCAGTAATTTTGCCGAGTATGCGATCCATCCCGTCGAAATGGTCGTCAGTTGCCTCGGCTCGGGAGCAACCAGCGTCAAGCGCGAAACTGCACCCGATATGGAGCGCCTGACGATTACATTCACTGGCAATCGCACGGGCACGGCGGAATTCCATCGCGGCGACAACCCCTTCTCAGGCGTGTTAACCACCACCGACGCGCGAACTGAAACCATCCCCGTCGACGGCAATACCTTATTTACCAACATGGCCTCCGCCCTGGCGGATTATTTCGACGCCGGCAAGCCGCTTATTGATCGCGCCGAATCGCTGGCCGTCCGCGCGATTCTCGACGCCGCGGCAAATCCCGCAGCCCTGAAAAACTTCGTTCCCCTTTCATAGCCAAGCGCTTCCCAACCGCCTATCGTATGGGCTGCCATGCAACTAGTTCCCGACATCATGCGCGTGCGCGATTTGGTCCTGAAATACGGGCACAATCCCACCACCTACCAGATTCTTAACCCGGGCTACCATTACTTCTTTTCTTCGACCTGCGATGCGGTGACCGCATACTTCCCGCGCGTCGCAACCTGGGTCGCAGCCGGCGCCCCCGTCTGCGCGCCAGAAGACCTCTCAACTGTAGTGGAAGAATTTGAACGCGCCGCCGCTGCCCAGCGATGTCAGGTTTGCTATGTCTGTGCAGCCGATCGCCTGCGCACATTACTCGCGTCGTCCACCCGGCACTCCATCATTTCATTAGGCGCGGAACCCGTCTGGAACCCGTGCAACTGGCCGGATCTGGTTTCGCGCCAACGCTCCATCCGTACGCAAATCGCTAGGGCGCGAAATAAAGGCGTCACCGCCATCGAAAAGCCCGCTCTTGCCGCCCGCACCGACGAAGCACTGCGAAGCATCCTGGCTGAATGGCTGGCAAGCAAAAACTTACCCCCCATGCAATTCCTGAATGACTCCGATCCCGCCGCCGGTCTGCTGGAGGATCGCTCGCTCTTTGTCGCTTTGCATGCCGGCCGGCCCGTGGCATTTCTCCTGGCATCACCCATCCCGCGGCGTAACGGTCATCTCGTCGAACAACTGGCACGCTCCCCGCGCTCGCCCAACGGCACTGCCGAATTACTGATCGATCATGCACTGCGCGCCCTCGCCGCACGAGGCTCAACCTATGTCACGCTCGGCTTAGTTCCTTTATCAATCAACGCCGCAGCACGACTTGATTCCAACCCTCTTTGGATCCGCCCGCTCTTCCGCTGGGCTCGCGCTCATGGCCGGCGCTTTTATCATTTCGACGGCCTGGAATCCTTCCGCATCAAGCTGCATCCCGACCATTGGGAGCCGCTTTACGCCATTGCCAATCGCCCGAACTTCCCCCCTCGCACGCTCTATGCCCTGGCGGCTGTCATGTTCGGCGGCAATCCATTCCTGATCTTTTCCAAAGCGGTCGCCTCCGCCATCCAGCAGGAGTTGCGCACCCTCATTCATCGACCTGCCCGCATTAAGTCGTGACCGCGGCGTGAGCCTGCACCTGCTTCTCAGCATGATACGAGCTGCGCACCAGCGGGCCGGATTCAACGTGGCGAATCCCCTTCTGCTCGCCGCGAACCTTCCAGGCAGCGAATTCATCCGGATGAACCCAGCGCTCGACCTTCAGATGCTGCGTCGTCGGCTGCAAATACTGTCCGAGCGTAAGAATGTCACAGGAGATCGCCACCAGATCATCGAGCACTGATTCGATTTCGTCCTCGGTCTCGCCGAGTCCGAGCATCATCCCGGTCTTGCTGGTCAGCCCCTGCTGTTTGGCGATCTGCAAAAGTTTCAGGCTGCGATGATATTTCGCCTGCGGACGAACCGTCTTATACAGCCGCGGCACACTTTCAATATTATGGTTCAAAATCTCCGGCCGCTGATCCAGCACCAATTGCAGCGCCTCCCAATTCCCCTCAAAATCCGGAATCAACACCTCGACGCTGGTTCCCGGCGACTGCAAACGAATCTGCCGAATTGTCTCCGCCCAGACCTGCGCCCCGCCATCCGGCAATTCATCCCGATTCACCGACGTAATCACCACATGCCCCAGGTTCATGGTCTTAACCGCTTCGCCGACCCGCCGCGGCTCATCCAGATCAAGCGTCGGCGGCCGGCCTGTCGCAATATGGCAAAACCCGCACGATCGCGTGCATACATCCCCAAGAATCATCAGCGTCGCCGTCCCAGCAGACCAGCACTCCCCCATATTCGGACACTTAGCGCTCTGACAAACCGTATGCAGCCGCTGCTCATTGACCAATTTCAACAGCCTGGCGTACCCCTCCCCGCCGGGCATTTTCATCTTCAGCCATGACGGCTTACGCGCCGCCGGTGCGGGCGATGATTCTGTGACCACTAAATGGGACAACGACAAGCGCATCGATCCGGATTCTATGGCCCACGCGCCTCCCGAGCAAACGCATGGCAAGCGTACAGCGATTGATTACACTCTCCCAACACAAAGCCCGTTTACCCTCCGTTTTTTGCTATGCAGGATAAGCCGATTGTTGCTTTCGTCCTTTCCGCAGGGCTAATGCCCATGATGTTTCGCCCGCGCGACCTCGACCGCCTGCGGGCCGTCGCCGACGTCCTCGGCCCATTCGAACCCGCCGAAATCCTTTCACCCGCTCGCCCGCTGTCGACCGCCACCGCCATCATCACCGGCTGGGGCTCTCCACGCTTCACCGATTCACTCTTGGCGGCGACCCCCAACCTCAAACTTTTGGCGCATTCCGCCGGCTCAGTCAAAAATCTTGTCGATGAATCGACTTTCACACGCGGCATCCGCACCACCAACGCCGCCGCCGCTAATGCCGTCCCGGTCGCACACTACACCGTCGCGATGATGGTCGCCCTACTCAAACAAATCCCCTGGCTCATCCGCGAAATGACGCTCGGCAAAACCCGCGAGCAGATGGACCAGCACGTCCCCCATATCCGCGAACTTCAGGACATCACCGTCGGCCTGATCGGCGCAAGCCGCATCGGCCGCGAAGTCATTCGCCTTCTCCATGCCTATCCCAACGTCCAAATCAAACTATACGACCCTTTCGTTACTCCCGCCGCAGCCGCCGACTTGGGAGTTCAGCTCTCTTCACTGGAAGAGACCTGCCGCTGCGAAGTCGTCAGCCTGCACGCTCCAAAGGTTCCCGCCACCTATCACATGATGAACGCGCAAACGATGTCTCTGCTTCCCGACCATGCGGTGCTGATCAACACCAGCCGCGGCGCGCTGATCGACGAATCCGCCCTGATTGCCGAAGTACGCCGCCGGCCGTTATATGTCCTGCTCGACGTCACCGACCCCGAACCCCCACCCGCCGACTCCCCGCTTCGTCGTGAGCCCAATATCCTTCTCACTCCCCACATTGCCGGTGCCATGAACCAGGCTCGCTTCTCCATGGGCGAACTCGCCATCGACGAAGTCCTCCGCTTTCTTAATGGCCAGCAACTGCAACATGAAGTCACTCTGGAAATGCTCCCCACGCAGGCGTGAGTAAAGAATGGGGAAATAAGGAATGGGAAAGTGGGGAACAAGAGGACAAAATTGTGATTCGATCCACAAAAGAACTCAAGGTATGGATGGATGCAATGGATTTGGCGATGGAAATCTTTCTGGCAACGAAATCATTTCCACTGGAAGAGCGATATAGCCTGACCGATCAAATTAGACGTTCCTCGCGCTCCGTGGCCGCCAACATCGCAGAAGCGTGGAGGAAGCGCCGGTATCAAGCTGCTTTCATTAGCAAATTAAGTGATGCTGAAGGTGAAGCTTCCGAGACTCAAACATGGATTGAACTAGGCCGCCGCTGCGGCTATTTCACAGACGAAGCCGCCCACCATTTATATTCCCGCTACGACGAAATCCTCTCCCAACTCGTTTATATGATCACGACCGCCAACAAATGGTGCCAAGGTCTCACCAAGCCCCCTTCTTGATTCTTCCCCACTTCCCCCTTCCCCACTTCCCCCTATACTTCTTCTATGCCCGTAAGAATCCTAGCTCTCGGCGACGTAGTAGGCCGGCCCGGCCGAATGATCCTGCACCAAAAACTCCCCACCTTCGTCCGCGAGCGCAAGATCGACCTCGTCGTCGCCAACGCCGAGAACATCGCCGGCGGATCGGGCATCACACAAAACCTCTTCCACAAAATCCGCTCCTACGGCGTCGACGTCATCACTCTCGGCGACCATGTCTTCCGCAAAGCCGACATCATCCCGACCATGCAATCGTCCGAGCGCATCGTCCGCCCCGCCAACCTCGCCCCCGGCGCCGCCGGCCGCGCGTTCACCGTCGTTAACACCAATGGCGGCGTTCCCGTTGGCGTCTTCTGCGTCTTGGGGCGCATCTACATGAATATCCCTAGCGACGATCCATTTGCTGCGTCCGATCGCGTGCTCTCTTTAATGCCCCCGACCGTCAAAATCGTCGTCGCGGATGTTCACGCCGAAGCCTCCAGTGAAAAGATCGCCATGGGCCACTGGCTCGACGGCAAAGTCAGCCTCATCGTCGGCACCCATACCCACATCCCCACCGCCGATGCCAAAATCCTCCCCGGCGGCAGCGCCTACATCAGCGACATGGGCATGTGCGGCCCATACGACTCGGTCCTGGGCCGCCGCAAAGACCGCGTCCTTAAATACATGACCACGCAAATGCCCGCCCCGTTCGACGTCGCCACCGGCGATGTCCGCATGTGCGGCGTCATCGCCGAAATCGACCAGACTACCGGCCGCGCCCTCTCCATCGAACGCATCGAAGTCCAAGGCGACAACGCCGACCAGGCCTACGACGCCGACGACAAATCCCCGCCGCAACACGGAAGCGGAGATTGAATGGATGGCGCATCAGGGTATGGAAATCATGCCGCGGCGCGACGAACTCCCCGCGTCGACTTTAAAAGAGTGAAGTAGAAAGTTGAGCCCTCTCCCGGTTTGGATTCCACCCAAATCCGTCCACCATTTCTCTCGATTATTTTTTTGCACATCGCCAGACCAATCCCATTTCCCGGATAACGGTCGTGCCCATGAAGGCGCTGGAATAAATTAAAAATACGCTGAGTATCCTTAGTCCCAATGCCGATGCCGTTATCTTTCACAGAGATCAGCCATTCATTCCCGCGCCTGCGCACCGCTGCGATATGAATACATAGCGGATCAGCACGCCGATAAATAATCGCATTCTGCACCAAATTCTGAAATACCTGCGTCAACTGTCCGGAATCCGCATAGACCTCCGGCAGGCGATCCCATGTAACGGACGCTCCGGCCTTAATAATATTTATTGCGAGGTTATCCACCGCTCGAGTGAGCGCCACCCCACTATCGATCAAGGTCGCATTTCCAACCGCTCCATCCACCTGCGAATACTTAAGCACGTCGCGAATCAGTTGCCGCATGCGCCCCGCTGCCGCGATCGCAGCATTCATTGATGACTGGGCTTCAATATCCGCCCGCGCCACTGGCGAAGTGGTTAGCCGCTCCAAATATCCCGCGATGGTATCAAGCGGCGCCTGCAAGTCATGTGCGGCGTCATGGGCAAAATGTTCAAGCGCCGCATTCGATCGCTGCAGCTCCGCCGTTCTTTCGCGCACGCGGTGCTCTAAATCACGCGTGTGGCGCCGAATAATGCGACCCTGCTGCCTGTTCGTAATTGCCAGTCCAAGCTGCGCAGCCAATGTGAATGCAATTCGCTCATCTCCTTCGTCGAATTCTATGCTATCACTCTCATTCTTTTTTCCCACCATACAGAGCCAGCCGAAGCAGACCGACCCCGCTGTAATAGGGATTGCCAATATTCCTTGGATGGAATCTATCTCATTCTGTATCCCAAGGATTTTTCTGATGCTCTGAAGCGTCATTCGATTGGGAGTGCATCGTTGAATCTTCTGCTTTGTTGCAACCTCTTCCAGAATCTTTGGAAGCCGTTTTGCAACAATATTTCGGCAGGGTGTCACCCTCCCGGTGGATAATGTGTAATTGGGTCTGTTTCCATCATCGATAATACCCACCGCAACATGCCGTGCTTGGAGAATGATCTTCACCTCGTCGCAGAAGCCGCTCAAAAGACGGCGTATATTTCGTTCTGCTGACAGACGTTGCCCAAAGCTGATTAGTGATTGCAGACGTGAAGTTGCATTTTCCAGCGCCAAAGCATTTTGCCAGAGCTTATCTCCCACAAGACGCTTATGTTCCTGGTGGAAATCCTCTGAAGTAAGCGCCACTGCCTGACGGCGCGGCAGCTTGAGCGCCGCAGCGATCGCGTCCAATAAGATGTGCGGCTTTTCCGACTTATTAATAAGCCGGAACGCCCCGCACCCTACCGCAATCATTCGCGCCTCATCCTCGGTATACATCGAGGTATAAAAAATCGTCGCCGTATGGCCAACTGTTGGATCCGCACGGAGTCGTCCGATGAGATCAAATCCATCCATCCCTGGCATGACAACATCGGTAACAATCAAATCGGGCTGATCTCGTTTTGCTAAAGCCAAGCCTTCATACGCATCTGCCGCTTGCAAAACATCATAACCCGCGCTTCTGATCAGCGCCGCAAGCGGCTTTCGAACCGAGGATTTATCATCAATGATAAGTACGGTTGCCAATGTTGACACTCCTCTTGATCCTTGCATATACACAGGACTCTACAGATGAAATTTCGGTTTACGCGATGGTTTGGCTGGATAGGCATTTGTGCCTACTCAGCTCTGTTTGGGCACCTTGATTTCATCACCCAACATAGCCATGCGTATTAATTCTGCGGTATTCGCCGCATTCATCTTTGCCAGCAAATGTGCCCGGTGATTGGAAACGGTTTTGATCGATATGGATAATTTTATGGCGGCCTGCTTGCTGGACAGTCCCGCCATCAAAAGCCCGAGCAAATCATGTTCGCGCGCCGAAAGAGTAGCCAGACGCCTTCGCGCTGTTCGAAATTTTTCGTCTTCAATCGAAGCTTTTGCATCTCTCGCCAGCGCTTCGCTCATTCGAAGCATAAGCATTTCTTCATTCAACGGCTTTTCAATGAAGTCAAAAGCGCCTAGTTTGATCGCCTGCACCGCCAGCAATACGTTGGATTCTGCAGTAATTAAAATGACTGGTAACTGTAATTCGCGCTTGATGAGATGCTTCAATAAATCAATGCCATCCATTCCGGCTAATCTCACACCCGAGATCAGGCATTCCGGATGTGCGGGCGAATACGCTTCAAGAAATTCTTCTGCTGTAAGATAAGTCCGCACACATAAACCGTGTGATATGAAACATGATCTAAGCTCAGCCTGCACAGCCTCATCTTCAATGATGTGGACTGTCCCAGTCAGGATCGCTCCTTCACCGGCCTGCACTGCGTCTCCCTGCCTCCGTGGCTGGCTACCCGGGAGATACCGTTCATTTTCGTGCATCTGCGTCCTGGTCAGAACTAGATCACACGTATTCGCGACAATCATTCCATATGGAAGTTGCCTGGCATTTCTCCCTGAACTAATCAATGTAGCCAATGAGTGTGGGTTTATGTCAATTATCTAATTTAGGTATTACAAATTTATCTCAGTTTTTTCGGGTACTAACCAGCTATTCCATGTGATGGGGGCGCAAAATCAGGGCGAATCGCGTCAGCCCGGCAGCCGACAACCGATACCTTCGGATCGACTCCACGCTGGCTCACGACCGTGCAAGCAAGCCGGCTTCCGTCGTGGTTTAATTCGACGTGTTCGCCCAGTTTCGGCCGGCCTGTATTGGAAACCAATATTGCGATCCCTCCCCGAGAAACATCGCAAATCCACCCATCGCGTGGCTTAGATGACCCGCTGCTGTTGCTCCAGGTAATGTGCCGCGCACGAATTCGATTTACGCGCTCTTCGCGGCGCCGCTCGCATGCACTCTGCTTCATATATGCCTCTCCTTAAAAATTACATCAGGCCGCATTGCGTCGGCTCAGCATCCCCGCCAATGCATCGATTGCCCGGGGATGAAATTGACGCCCTCTTTGTCTCTCAATCTCTTGTTGGGCTTCCTCAATCGATCGCGTCGGGCCATACGGGTGGTCGGTCGTCATCGCCACAAACGCATCCGCCACACGCAGGATCGATGCCGCCGCCGGCACTTCATCCCCGCATGCCAACATCCTCTGCTGACGGATTGCCTCCACAGCCGTCGAATCTACTCCTAATTTCAGGCTCATTTGCGCCCCTTCTGTTGAGGCCTGATCGACCACGCGCTTCTCGGCGGCACTCAGTGGGCCAGCTTTTTCCAGCAAATCCCCCGGCAAAATGCACTTGCCCAGATCATGGAAAAGGCCTGCCTGACTGAGCTGATCTTCTGCCGGGCTTTCGACACCCATGGCTTCGCCAATCTCTATTGCCAGCCGCGCAACTTTCTCGCAATGCTCTGTTATTTGCTTGCGCTGCGTCATACCCAGCCCCTTCTGGCACTCAGCAATGAATTCCTCGCGACGATCCGCCGGCGACCCCTTCGGCAACCCTGCCACTCGATGCAGTGCGCGATCAATTCCAACCATCGGCCAAGTACACACGCGATTTCGACCGCTCCCTTTGGCCAGATACATCGCCTGATCCGCCCGCTCAATCGCGGTCGGTTCGAGCCCTGCACAACCGACAAACTCAACACCGACACTCGACGTGATTTTTACGTCTTTTCCCCCGGATTCCGTACTAACCCGAATGGGTAATGCCGATAACATCCGCCTTAATTCATTGGCCCAGACATACGATTCTCCGAATTGCCGGCACGCTCTCAATACGAGAAATTCCTCCCCTCCCCACCGAAACGCCGCATCCTCAGGTCCAAGCGCCGATCGAATCGCCCGGCCAACCGCTGACAGCACCGCATCCCCTGCAGCATGCCCATATTGATCATTAATTGATTTAAAATGATCTACATCAAACATGATGCACGCAAATGACGAACCGGTGTTATGGCCATCCTTTGTATTCTCCATCAAACGTCGATCAAAAGACCGGCGGTTCAATAATCCCGTTAACGGATCGGTCTGTGCTAATGATTCCAACTGCTTCTGGCGTCGCGCAATCTGGCGTCGCTCCTCATCATTGCGCCGTTTTCTCGCCACAACTTTGCGTACGCAGTCCCAAAGAAACGAGGCATGCAGTGCATCATATTTGGGCACAAAATCCACTGCCCCGCTACGAACGCTATCGATAACCACCCCTTGATCTTCACAACTTGACATGGCAATCACAGGACATCCACATCGTCGCACCGCAGCCGATCCAATCAATTCCTTCACCCCCAGCGGCGGCATATTGCAATCGATCACCAGGCAATCGTATGTTTTCTCTCTTAGTAGCTCGAACAATTCCTCCCCGTTTGACGCAGTTGTGACTTTCACAGATGAATTGCTGCTCACCAGTGCTCGAACCAGCAGTTCGCGCTGAAACGGGTCATCTTCCGCAAGTAATATGCTGCACTCAAGATTTATCATCTGATTAGCCTTTTTCGACCTGCTTCGGTTTTACTGTTCGGCAACACCGCACAAATAATTTAGGAGAATATGAGCTAACCTCGCGCAATTTCAATTCATCTAGTTCTCTAAACTGAACGTAACAACTGTTGAAATCCGGACTAACGCACCAAATGTAGGCAATGACAAGTCTAGCACTTACCTACTTTTCATCCTCACCTAAGCTGCCGCGCAAGATGCTGCTGAATCAGGTAGATCCTGTTTGTATCTTCTCGCAGATGTGCTGAATTGTGATTGACGAAGCCCATCATCCCAAAGATTTCGCGTCGCCAGTGGATGCGGGTTAATTGGCTTGCTAATGACGCAAGGCGTCGGATAAAGCCGCGTGCATCCAATTGCCCGCCCGCCTTCTCCATCTGGTCGCGACCAGACGATCAAGTATCCGGCATACCGTTCACTTGCCTCGCCAAAGCCGGCATGTCGAATACGAATTTCTTCACCCTTCCCTAGCGATTTTCCTTTATGCGCATCCACATGAAATGAAAGCCCGCCACGAGAAACATCAACTAAACTTCCCGCACCCGGCGATAGACCTTCTGATCGCCTCCACACGACCCGTTCACAAATTGGTCGAAATCGCGGCTCATATCGCTGATCCTCGTATTCGCTTATAGACATTTGATTGCCTCCAAAATTGATGTCCCTGCCTCAGTACAAAATATCGATGTACAAAAGATAATTTTTCTCTCCATCGTCTGCGGTTCGACAAACCACCGCATCTCGAAATCCATGACGTACCTCCGTATCCAAATCACAAGGCTGAATCCGCGTACCCAGCGGAACCAGGTCCCGCCGTTCCGCCGAAATCACCAAACCATCCAAAGACCGCTCGGGAACCAGGCTCTCCCTGATCCGACGCCCCCCGCGCACCCGCCAATGGATCGTTTTGCTGCAAGCCCAGCGTTGCGATCGCCGCCTTTCCCGCTTGGCCCGCTCGTTCTCCTCGATCAGCATATTCTCGCTCCCGTGCAAGCTCTCTGCCCGTAGATTCGACCGCCCGCTCAGATAAAATGAGCAATATCCACCCTGAAAATCACGACTTTCTCTTAATTCTCACCAGAGCGCCACCCATTTAGCGGAGTAACCGTCATAGCTTCACATTCACGGAACTGCGCTTAATCCGCCCGCAGGTCTCTTGCAGGTACTTCTTCAATTTGACTGGTCAAAGAACGATTTTGTCGATCGATCTCCCATCCGCCACCCAGCGCCTTATATAGCGCTACCAACGATGTCGCGATCTCTCCTTCTCCAGCGGCCAGCCCATCCTCCGACGCATATAGCGTCCGCTCCGCATCCAGTACCGATAAAAAATCGGTCAACCCCTGTTTATAGAGATCATTAGAGATCCGCACGGCTTTCCGCTCCGCCTCGACCGCATCACGCAGCGCCGCCACGCGCTGCTGCGTCTTGTCATACGCCACCAAGGCATCTTCGACCTCTTTCAGCGCCGTCAGCACCACCTGTCGGTACGCCAGAATGGCCTGGTCTTCGCGTGCCTCCTGCACATGAATCTGATTGTGAATTTTTCCCGCATCAAAAATCGGCCACGATATCCCCGGCCCAATCGAATAAAACCGGCTATCCCAACTCGCCAAATCCCCCGGCTGCAAACTCTGTAACCCAACTGATCCATTCAAGGTAAACTTCGGAAACAAATCCGCCGTCGCCATCCCCACCCGCGCCGTCGCCACCGCGATCATCCGCTCCGCACGCCGCACATCCAGCCTCCTCCTGAGCAGCTCCGACGGCAACCCGACCGGCACCTCATCCGGCACCCCCGGCAAATCCCCCTCCTTCGTCAATTCCTCCGCCAGCGCCGTTGGCCTCTCTCCCAACAACACGCTCAGCCGATGAATCGCCTGGCTCACATCCGTCTCCAGGCCTGGAACCTGGGACGCCGTCGTCGCCACTTGGGCCTGTGCGCGCGACAAGTCCAATTCATTCGTCAATCCCTGCCGCGCAAGCTCGCGCGTCAATTCCACCGTCTTCTGCTGCGCCTCCAGATTTTTCTGTGCGATCGCCACACGATGCTGCCCTTCGCGCAGCTCCAGATAGTTCCGCGCGACCTCTGCCAATAATGTCGTCAGCACATCGCGTTGATCTTCCACCGCCGCCTGAATCTCCGCCGACGCCGCCTCCACTGCCCGGCGTTTTCCCCCAAACACATCAATCTCCCACGAAGCATCAAACCCCGCCTGATACAAATTAAACTCGCTCAACTCACTCCCCGGTATCGCCGGCGACCCATTCGCCCCCGGCGGCGATTGCCCACCGCCCCCCGCATTCACCGCCCCGCTGCCTCCACCTCCAAACGCCGACGCCACTCCATTCTTACTCACCCGGGCATGTTGATACGACCCCGACGCATCCACTTCCGGATACAAATCCGCCTGCACAACCCCGCGCTCAGCCCGCGCCTCGCGCAGGCGCGATGTCGCCCGCTTCAAATCCAGATTCTCCGCCACCGCCCTCTTCACCAGATCATTCAGCAGCGGATCATGAAACGTCTTCCACCAATCCACGATCGGCATCGACGAGGTCGTCCTGCTTGTTTGCGTTGTCGCGCTCGGCTTCGTTGTCGGTTCCATCCCACGCTCACCCCAGTCCCGCAATACCGTCACCTTCGGTGGCGTATAGTTCGGCCCGACCTCGCACCCCCCTGCTACCATCCCCACACCAATCAAAATGCTCAAAATCTTTCTCATCAGTGCATCTGCCCCTTCCCCGGCTCAACCTTTTTTAGCAACAACACCAGCGGCAACGCCCCCAGCGCGCACCACGCCAATAATCGAAACACATCAATATACGAAAGCATCTCCGCCTGCTGCCCCACGATCTTCCCGAGCTGCGCAGCCGCCGTCTTCATCGCATTCGCCGCCGACGTCCCTCCCTGCCGTACCGCCTGCTCGGTATGCGCCAGCCACTGCTGATACGTCGGATTCGTCGGCGTCAAATGACTCACCAGCCGCGTCTGATGAAACTGCTGCCTCCGCGCCAGCCACGTCTGCCCCAGCGATATCCCAAAACTCCCCCCGAGATTCCGCATCAGATTAATCAGGGCCGACGCCTCATTGCTCTTATTCCCGGGCACCCCCGCATACGACGCCGTCGTGATCGGCACAAACAAAAACGCGATCCCCGCCGCCTGATAAATGCGTGCCCACATCAAATCTGAATACGCCGCCTCCATGCTCAGATGACTCATATGCCACATCGCAAAAAATTCGATCAGCATCCCCGTCCCGATCAAATACCTAGGCTGCACCTTGTTCACCATGAAGCCCACGGCCGGCATCATCAAAATCACAGCAAACCCGCCCGGCGTGATCACCTCTCCCGCCTGCGCCGCCGTATACCCAAACAAACTCTGCACCATCTGCGGCAGCAACTGCGTCGTCCCAAACAAAATAAACCCCAGCGCAAACATCAACACATTCGCCGACGCAAAACTCCGAATCCCATACAACCGCAAATCCACAATCGGGTCCGGCCGGCTCAGCTCCCACACCACCAGTGCAATCAAGGCCGCCACCGATACTACCGTGAACACAATAATAAAATTCGACCCAAACCAATCATCCCGCTGCCCCTTGTCCAGCACCACCTGCATGCACCCCAAACCCACCGCCACCAGCCCGAACCCTACCACATCCACCCGAAACCCCTTCTTCTTTCGCTCCGCCCGATCTTTCTTCTCCGTCTCCGGCTCAACCAGCAAAAAATATGTCAGTAGCAACGACACGATCCCCACCGGCACATTGATTAAAAATATCCAGTGCCATGAGTAATTATCCGTGATCCACCCCCCCAACGTCGGCCCGATCGCCGGCGCAAACACCACCGCCACCCCATACAACGCAAACGCCATCCCGCGCTGCTCCGGCCTGAATGAATCCGCCAATATCGACTGCTCACTCGGCGCCAATCCCCCTCCTCCCATCCCCTGCAATACTCGAAAGAAAATCAGCCATCCCAACGATGGCGCGAGCCCGCACATCAGCGAACTCACGCTAAACAACCCCACGCACAACATGTAAAACCGCTTCCGCCCCATCACATTCCCCAGCCACCCGCTGATCGGCAGCACAATCGCATTCGCCACCAGATAACTCGTCAACACCCAGGTGCTCTCATCAATCCCCGCCGATAAATCCCCCGCGATGTGCCGCAGGCTCACATTCGCAATCGCCGTATCCAGCACTTCCATAAACGTCGCGATCGACACCACAATCGCAATCAACCAGGGATTGTGCCCCCCCGCCAGCGAACGTGACATGCCATTATTTGCCATGCCACTCCCTCACCGAATGCGCACCTTCGGCGTCACGCTCATCCCCGGCGACAGCCGCCGATACGCTTCACTATCGCGATCCTCAAATACAATCTTCACCGGCACCCGCTGCACCACCTTCACATAATTCCCCGTCGCATTCTCCGGCGGCAATAAACTAAACCACGCCCCCGAACCCTTCTGCACACTGTCTACCTTCCCCCGAAATTCCATATCCGGATACGCATCCACCGAAATCTCCACCTCCTGCCCCACCCGCATCCGGGCAAGCTGTGTCTCCTTATAATTCGCTGTCACCCACACTTCATCCGGCACCAGCACCATGAGCTGCTGCCCGCTCGTCAGATAATCCCCCGCTTGCACATTCCGATTCGTCACCCGCCCCGCGATCGTCGCGCGCACCCCCGTATACCCGATATTCAATTTCGCCTGATCCAGCCGCGCCTGCGCCGCCTGTACATCCGCCTGCCCCGACACGATCTGGCTCTGCGCCAGTTGCACCTGTGCCTCTTCCGCTACCACCTTCTTCTCCATCGCCACGCGCTGCGCCTCGGCATTCCGCGCCGCCGCTCGCAAATCATCCAACCGCTGCGGACTCTGCGCCTCCTTGCTCAACCCCTCATACCGGCCCAACTGCGCCTTGGCGTTCTCCTCACTCACCTTCGCCTGCTCGACATCCGCATCCCCCTGTTCAACCGTCGCCTGTGCCACCTGCTTCTGCGCCTCGGCCTGCGCAAGCTTCCCCCGTGCCTCCGCCACCCCCGCCTCAGCCTGTTCCACCGCCGCCTGAAAATCCGCCGGATCAACCTCCACCAATGGATCCCCCGCTTTCACCTCCTGATTATCCGCCACCAGCACCCGCAACACCCGCCCCGCCACCTGCGGCGCAACTCGCTCGGTATGCGCATCAATAAACGCATCATCCGTCGTCTCAAACTGGCGCGCATACATCCACCACGCTACCCCGACAACAATCCCCAGCACCAGCACCAACCCAATGATCCCCCCCACCACCACCTTCTTCATCGGCGACCAAGGCTCCGGCTTCTTCTCCTCTTTCTCCTTATCTTCCGACCCTTCCTCCTCCCCCTCTTTCTCTTCTTTCTTCTCCCCCTTCTTCTCCTTCCGATCCTCCCTCTTCTTCCCCCAAGCCTCCGGCACATCCTCACCAGGCTTACACCCGCTCCCCTCCGGCCAAGTCTTATCCCGCCCCCCACCCCCATCCAGATGGTCGCGCCCTTCCTCCTTCATCTTGTCGCGATCATCCTGATTCATCAGCACCCCACTCCTTTTGCAAAAAAGAACCGCACCCGATCACCGGGCCGATCCTTATCTGCAAACCCCGCGCCCAATCCCCACCAGACTCAACCATTACTGCGGCGGCTGAACCCCTTTCCCCTGCAACAAATAATTCCAAATCGCATCAAATTGCTTCGTCCCATCCCCGCCCAGCACATCCTTCACCGGCGTCGTCCCATCCGGCCGCTCAAACGTCGGCATCCGCGTCCCACGCTCCACACGCTGCGGATTCCGCACCCATCGCGCGTAATAATCATATCTCAGCCGCTCGCTCACATGCGCAAAATTCGGTGCAGGTGCTTCAAATGCCGCCAGAGCCGCCACATCCCCGATCGAGTGACATGTATTGCAACTAAACCCTCCCGTCTTCCCCACCAGCCGCTGCCCGATCGGCACCAAATCCGCCACCGGCTTCGCAATCGGCTCGCTCACCGGCGCATACCCATGCTCCTCCGCAAACCCCGGCGCTATCAACGCCGCGCGCGATGCAAACCCCGGCATCCGCGCATAAATATAAGGCCTCGGCTTATACCCCACCTTCCCCCCGATAAACTTCTCCATCCACTCCTCCCGCAACTTCTCCCCCACCCAAGTCAACGGTGGCCGCGACTGATCCGGCGCATACTTCTCCCCCGTATCCGGCGCCGCCGGCAACCCCGCCTCGATCTGCGCAATCTCGTCCCTCAAATCCGACCAGTTATCTCCCTGGTTATCCCGCATATGACAAGCCGAGCAATTCGCCGCCGCAAACTGGCGCTCCGCGACTTCAATCGCATTATCCGCTCCCAGCGATTTTCCCCCCGTCGCCGCAAACGCGAGTAACTGACCTCGTTGCTCATCATCCAACCCAAAATCCGGAGCCTTCCCCCGTCCCGCGTCATCTTTTGCCATACACCCCTTCATCCAATCCATTTGCATCAAATCCAACAGCGCGGGCGCTTTCGCCTGATTGACTCCCGCTCCCCCGTGACAATTCATGCACCCCGCCGAGGTAAATAGCATTTCTCCGCGTTTCGCATCCCCCCCACCGGCAGTCGCCTTCCCCGCCGGCGACTTGGCCAGCAGATACGCCGCTAGCTGCCCCGCTTCCGCATCCGACAACCTGAAATTCGGCATCCTCGTCCACACATACGCCTTCTCTGGCTGCTTCAAATACGCCACGAGCGCCCCCCCCTGCCACTTCGCCCGAACTATATTCAAAGGCAGCCGCGTCGGGTCCGCCTTCTCTGCATCCGGCGCTGTATGACAGGCAATACACCCGAGGCCCGTAAACAACCGCGTCCCCGCCGCCACCGCCGCATCATCCCCCGCCGTCTTCGCCCCCATCGGCTTCCCCTGCGTCGCCAAATACGCCGCGACATCCTTCGCATCCTCCTCTCCATGCAACACCCGGGGCATCCGCGCCTGCGGCCTTAAACTCTTCGGATTCCCAATCCACTCCGCCATATACCCCTCATTCAGCCGCGACCCAACCTCCGCCAGCGAAGGCGCATCGATCCCGAGTTCCGGCATTGCCCCCTTCCCGTCATGACACTTCACACACCTCAATTCACCAAACAACGTCCTTCCCGCGCGTACCCGCTCCGCCGTCCGCAGCGCAACATCCGATACATCATGATTAAACACCATCGGCGGGACCGGCTCGGCCGCAAACGAATCACTCTTCCAAAACACCCGCACCTCCGCCGCCCCGCTCGCCAGCGAACTATATTCCACCACCAGCTTATTCTTCCCCTTCTTCACCGGCACCATCGCTCCAACCTTCCCAGTCAAATCCTCTCCCGAAACCTCCAGCGCCGGCTGATCATTCATACTGATCTTCAGAACCCCCCTGCCCGCGGCCGAAAATGCGATCGTATCCCGACTCCGGCTTACCAGATTCCCCGTCCACGTCGCCTTAAACGCCCCCCCTTTCAAAAACGGTGTCGGCGCTTCCCCCGCTGGCACATACAACGCAATCAACCGCGCATTCCGCACATCCTTCTCCCCCGCCGCCTCAAACGTCAACGTCAACCCCTGCTCAAACTTCTCCTCCATCGCCGCCAGCGCCGGCGCCTGCACCGCTCCCTGCGCGCGTATCACTCCGATCACCAACAACGCCGCCATTAATGCAATTCGACGCATCATAAAAAAAGTCCCGCCCCGCTGTGAACGGGGCGGGCAGTTAAAAGTTGGTTGATCTCACACACATAGAATATCGATTACTTCGCCGTCTGACCCGGCACTTTCTCGATCGTATTATAAATCGAATACTCCACTCCCGCCCCATCGGCGCCCTTGATCTTCATGTGAATCTTCATCTGCATCACCGGCTTCAATCCCGCCACCTTCAAAAATACCGTCTTGTGGTCCGGGCTCACCGTCACCGCATCCACATCCACCGGATCATGCCCCTTCTGCTTGGGATTCTCCACACTCATCTCCGGCGAGCCATAATCGCTCGACCAAATGTAATTCCACTGCTCAATGTCATAGTTCTGAGCATCCTTCGACGTCGCGTCATCCAGTGGCGATGTAAACCCGATCTCAATCCCATCCGACTTAATGTGCAGCTCGGTCGGCATGTCCACCGTCTTCCCCGTATAACGCACACGCTGAAACCCGGCATCCTTGGCGGCATCGGTCTGCCAGCCGCGCATCCCCGCCACATACACCTGTCCATCCGCCGGATTCACCCGCGACCGCATGATCCCGGTGTTAAACGTCAACGGGAATTTCACCACACCCCCCTGCCACGTCCCATCCACGTCTTCTTTAAGCACCTTGAACAGCGAGCACTTACCATACGACAGCGCGAGCATCTCCCCTTCAAACGGCCCCCACTTGTTGCTCGTCACCCAGACCTGATCGCCCGACGAATTATCCACATCCCCGTGAGGCAGCCAGCAAAGCAACTTGCCCGGCGTCTTCGTCACGGTCTCTTTATCCGCACCCTTATACGTATCCGGCACGCCCAGGAAATCCCCCGGCTTCACGTCGTAATCAATCCGGCAGGCCGGCGTCCAAGTTCCCTCATTATCCGAAACACTAATCACATCATCCGGCGAAATCGACATCCCATTCGGCGCACGCATCCCCGACGCATACACGCTGAAATCCTTCCCATCCGGCGACACCTTCATCATCGCCCCGTTGTCCGCTGTCAAAATCTGCCAACCGCGCCCGCCCGGCTTCACCGGACCGGCCTTCACATAATAAAAATTCCCCTTCGAATCCCGCTCCAGATCAAACGTAAACTCATGGAAGCTGCTCGAGACCTGACAGTCATTATTAAAATTCTCATAGAAATCCGCCTCCCCATCATGATTAAGATCATGCAAGTGCGTGATCTGATCACGCCCCAGCACAAACACTTCTCCATCCACGATCTTCAGCCCCAGCGCCTGGAATAGCCCGGTCGCATAACGCTTCCACTTCAAATGCTGAAGCGAATCGTCAATCCCACTGACAATCCACACATCTCCCGACCAGGTGCAGATCGCGGCACTCTTCCCATCCGGGAAGAAATCAAACCCGCCAAACCGCATCCAAGACTTATAAGGATTCTCCTCCGGCACGGTCAGCGTATCAACCACATACGGGCCGTCACCTTTCCCGACTTCCCCCTTGGTCATAATCGTCTGCCCCCACAAGCTCGGCCCGCCCTTGGTCAGCGCCACCACATCTTCCTTATTCCCCGTATAGAAACCAACATCCTTCAGCGCGAGCCCCGCATCCTTGCGATAGATCCCAATCTTATATGTCGTCGCCTTGGAGCGCGCCGGGAAGATCACATATTGATGCCCTTCAAACGACCGCACCGTCATCGGCGATGCTGCGAACACCTTCACCGGATGCTCCCCGTCATCCGCCGCGAGCAGCATCAGCGGCTCCTTCGATGCCGACAAGCGAATCGTCCGCGTAAAGACCGGCTCATCCCCGACCTTCACGATCTGCGGCAACTCCATCACATCCGTCCCCCCGATCGAATAATTCAGCACCGTCTTATTGCCATTGCGATACAAACCCTTGTAATGCGCCCACTCCCGCGGGAGCGGTCCAAACGGAGCCGGCCTCGGATCCTTCAGCGCCGCCATCTCCATCCCCTCTTTCCCCCCCGGCTCGGTCATCGACGAAAATACAACCTTCCCCTCGATCGCCGGGCTGGGCCCATGAGTCCCGTCAAACGCCACACCATGCAGTACCAACCAACCTCCCGTCCACCCCGCCCCGTAGCGCATCAAATCCGTATCAAATACGACGTTTCCCGCCTCACCTTTATCCCACAATTTCAACACAATCCCCTTCAAAACCGTGTTGTCTTTCCCCGCTTCAATGGTTGCCGATAAGAACGGCCCGTAATCCATTGCTTCCGACTTTCCCCCCTTCTTCCAGTCGGACGTCGAAAAAATCTTCCGATTCCACGCATCTTTATTCCATTTGATCGCTTTTTCCGCCCCCTTCTCATGCTCCAGCACTGCCGTCGGCACTACTTCCATCTTCCCGCCCGGCTTCATCCAGGACAAAATACACCCTGCCCCACCCTGCGCCTGCTGAAACTCGATCGCGATTGGATACGTCCCCGCCGCCGCAAAAGTCACTTTCCCCGTCGCCAGATGCATCGCATGCGGATCCGTGCTGTCATTGGCGACTACGTCCCCTCCTACATACAACTTCGCCGCATCGTCCGACTCGATCCCGAACGTATATTCGCCCGGCGTATCAATTTGTATCGCCCCGTTCCATTTTACTCCAAATTCCACCGACAGCTTTGATCCATAAAATTGCCCTTCGGTGCTGGGAAAATTAATGCTCTTGTCCACTCGCACCAGCGTCGGGGCCTCTTTCGCATTCACCAGCGCCTCAAACTTTGGCGTCTTCTGGAAATATTCCCCCACCAATCCCGGCGCGGCCACATTCAATTCCACTGCCTTCGGTTCCGCAAACACCGGCGTAGCAAGAACAGCCATAACCAGAGCAACGATGGATTTCTTCATGAGCGCAACACCTTTTAGCTGGATTCCCAATCAACTCAGACGGCCTCGTCTCTTCGCTACCAGCCGCAGCCGGCACTGTTGAGATGAGAAACTCGATAAATTCTAACGCCCCGCTCTTGATCCGCTAGTCGCACCCGCCAGACATTCTGGTATAAATCGACCTTCCATCTCAACAAAGGACCCAACCATGTGCCGATTTTCCCTTGGCTTGGCATTCTCTTGCATCGCAACTCTTCTGTTTTCCACCTCTGCCCACGCAGCCGAACCGCAGTTTCAGAAAATTCGCCTGACCGACTCCTTCCTCAGCGAAGGCGCCACGTTCGCTGACTTCAACCACGACGGCCATACCGACGTCGCCTCTGGCCCGTACTGGTACGAAGGCCCGGACTTCACTAAACGCCACGAATTCATGCCCGTCCATCATTGGAACCCCGCACACGAATATTCCGACGCCTTCCTGATGTACACCGGCGACTTCAACCACGACGGCGCCCCCGATATCCTCGTCGTCGGCTTTCCCACCCGAGACGCCCGGTGGTACGAAAACCCGAAAAATAACAACGCCGATTCGCATTGGGTCGAACATCCTATTGTCGACAACCACCTTGATGATGAATGCCCCCTCCTGATCGACTTGTTCAAAAATGGCACCCCCTGCCTGGTCTCCCCCGTCAATGGCCCGCTCGGCTACCTCACCCCCGATCCCGCCGACGCAAACAAACCCTGGATCTTCCACCCCGTCTCCGGCAACCGCCACTACGGACCGTTCACCCACGGCCTGGGCGTCGGTGACATCAACGGCGACGGTCGCCTCGATATCCTCGTCCACAACGGCTGGTACGAACAACCCGAAAAACTCGACGATGCCAAACCCTGGACCTTCCACCCGGTCGACTTCAACACCGGCGGCGCGCAAATGCTCGTCTACGACGTCGACGGCGATGGAAAAAATGACGTCATCACCTCCCTCCAGGCTCATGGCTTCGGCATCGCCTGGTTTAAACAACTCGCCGATGGCAAATTCGAACAACACCTCATCACCAACACCCTCAGCGAAAAAGGCACCAACGACATTCTCTTCTCCCAACCTCACTCCCTTGCACTAGCCGATGTCGACGGCGACGGATTGATGGACTTCGTCTCCGGCAAACGCCGCTTCGCCCACGGCGACCACGGCGATCCGGACCCGCTCGCCGACCCAGTCCTCTACTGGTTCCAACTCGTCCGTACCCCCGGCGAAGAACCCAAATTCGTCGCCCACCTCGTCGATAAACAAACCGGCGTCGGCACGCAAGTTACTGCCGCCGACCTGAATAACGACGGTAAAACCGACATCCTTGTCGGCAATAAAACCGGCACCACCGTCTTCCTCCAAACCGCGGCCGGCGCTTCCGCCGCCGCTGTTTCTACTGCCCCTCTCTTCCCCGACCCCTACATCGCCCGCAAAGTCCTCGTCTTCTCCATGACCAAAGCCTTCCATCACGACTCCATCCCCGCCGGCCATAAAATGATGACCGAACTCGGCGAGCGCTCCAAGGAATTCACCGCTGTCGTCTCCGACGATCTCTCCAACTTCGACCCTGATAAAATCACGCAGTTCTCCGCCATCTGCTTCCTCAGCACCACCGGTGAAATCCCCTTCACCGACGAACAAAAGAAAGCGATTCTCGACAATATCTCCTCCGGCAAGATCGGCTTCGTGGGCATCCACTCCGCCACCGATACCCTCTATAACTGGCCCGAATACAACAAACTCATCGGTGCTTATTTCGACGGCCACCCTTGGAATGCCAACACCACCGTCACTCTCCGCCGCGAAGTGGACAACCCGATCACCGCCCCGTTCCCCCCGGAATTCAAACTCACCGAAGAACTCTACCAGATGAAAGACTACGACCGTGCCAACTGCGATGTCCTCATCAGCCTCGATCCGTCCAAAAATGACATGACCCTCCCTGGCATGCACCGCACGGACAACGACTTCCCCGTCTCCTGGATCAAAACCTACGGCGAAAAAGGCCGCGTCTTCTACACCTCCCTCGGCCACAACGACGCCATCTACGAACGCCACGACTACGAAGACCATATCCTCGCCGGCCTGAAATGGGTCCTCCGCGATTACGACCTCGACGTCAAATCCCACCCACTCCCCGCCTCGAAATAGCGCCACACCGCAGCGCAACTGCGAGATCTCTTCTCTGTGACGCATGCGCAAAGTAGCCCTCTCTTTCCTTGCCCACCCCGACGACGCCGAAATCCTCTGCGCCGGCACCCTCGCGCTCCTCGCTCAACACAACTACGAAATCCACATCGCCACCGCCACCCCCGGCGACTGCGGCTCAATGACACTCCCGCGCGAACAAATCAGCTCCATCCGTAAACAAGAAGCCACGACCGCCGCTGCAATCATCAACGCCCACTACCACTGCCTCGACGAATCCGACGGCTTCGTCGTCTACGACAAACCGACCATCCGCAAAGCCCTCGACCTCTTCCGCGCGATCGCCCCCACCCTCGTCTTCACCCACGCCCCCAGAGATTACATGCTCGACCACGAGCAAGTCTCCCTCCTGGCCCGCGGCGCCAGTTTCCTCTACTCCGCCCCCAATATTTCCACCCTCCCCCGCCATCCCGACTCTGTTGTCCCCCATCTCTACTACTGCGACCCTCTCGAAGGCATCGACCCTTTTGGCCACCCTGTCTCCCCCACCACTTTCATCGACATCACGGCCACCCTCGACACCAAACTCAAAATGCTCTCCGAGCACGCCAGCCAGCGCGATTGGCTTCGTGCCCATCACGGCATGGACGAATACCTCGCGGCCGCCCAGCGCCACTCCGCCGTCCGAGGTCGACTCGCCCGCGTCCCCCACGCCGAAGCCTTCATCCAACACCGCGGCCACGCCTATCCCCACGACGACCTCCTCGCCACTCTCTTCCCCTTGCGGTAGCCCCCTGCTCCCACGATCGCAATCTAACATTTTTAATTTTAGTTGTATTTACTATCATCTCCAAAGCAAATAAATTGCAACGTACCACCGCAATCGCAATGTTGTATTTCACATGAGTACCACTCCCATCTCATCTCGCACACTCGACAACGAGCAACTCTCAATCTACTCCACCCGAGTCAACCACGCCGGCCCGCGCGAAGCCCGCGACCTCCTCGAACCACTCCCCGACGCCGACATTGTCGAAATTCTCAGCCGCGTTTCCCCGTCCGTCGCCGAAAATGTCCTCTGGCGTTTCCCCGAATCCCGCCGCCGATCCATCACCGCCGCCGCCCCCACGCTCCTCAGCAAACAATGGGAAACCAACCGCGCCTACCCCGGCGGAAGCATCGGCCGAATGATGGACCCCCCTGTCGGCATCCTCCCCCCCGATATCTCCGCCGCCGAAGCCGTCACCCGCCTCCGGGAAATGGTCAAACACGCCCTGATCACTTATGGCTTTATCTGTAATCCGGATGGTTTTCTCGTGGGCATTCTGGTCATGCGCGACCTTCTCCTCGCCGACCCAAACGAGCGCCTAGACCACATCATGCTAAAAAATCCCTTCTCTTTGGACCCCAAGATGAAAGCCTTGGACGCCATGCGCGCCGTCCTCGACCGCCATTACCCGGTCTACCCCGTCTGCGATGTCAGCGGCGTTTTTATCGGCTTGGTCCGCGGGCAAACCCTCTTCCAACAGGAAGCCATCGAAATTTCCGCCCAGGCCGGCGCCATGGTCGGCGTCGAAAAAGAAGAACGCATCTCCACCCCCTGGCAGCGCAGTCTGCGCTACCGCCACCCCTGGCTCCAGCTCAACCTTCTCACCGCCTTCCTCGCCGCCGGCATCGTCTCGATGTTCTCCACCACCATCGCCCGCATCGGCGTCCTGGCCGCCTTCCTGCCCGTCATGAACGGCCAAACCGCCAACACCGGCTGCCAATCCCTGGCCGTCACCCTCCGCGGAATGATCCTCGGCGAACTCAAACCCGGCCAGCACTGGCCCGTCGTCATCAAAGAAGCCTGCCTCGGCACCGCCAACGGTCTGCTCGTCGGCATGATGGCGGGCCTCGGCATGATTTGCTTCGCCCACTTCCAACACGCCGAACACCCCTACAAACTCGCCCTCGTCGTCTGCATCGCCATGTCCGGCTCCTGTCTCGCCGCCGGCATCTCAGGCGCCTGCGTCCCCCTGCTCCTCCGCAAACTAGGCTTCGACCCCGTCACCGCCTCCTCCATCTTCCTCACCACCGCCACCGACATCGCCAGCACCTACGCCCTCCTCGGCCTAGCAACCCTCATTGTCCATTGATCTTTCCACGCATATCCAAGCAAGTGCACCCATTTTATATTTTGTATTTATTAAACATTTATATTGATTTGTGTTTTTGATTTACTTCGCGTGATTTCTTCGCGTCTTTGCTTCGCGCTCTTCGCGATCGCCTTCTCTTCCAACAATGTTCCACGTGGAACTCCCTCAATCCGCTGACACATTCAACCGCTGCAGCAGCTCATCAAACTGATCCAGCGAACCATAATAGACAACAAGCTTCCCCTTCCCACCCTTCTTCCCTGATGACTTCACCTGCACCCTCATGCCCAATTGCCGCGACAGCGACTTCTCCAAATCTTGGAAGTGCGCCGAAGGCGATTCACCCGCATGTGACGTTGGTAGGGGGGTAGCGTCCCCTTCCTGCATCAATCGTTCCAGATTTCTCACGGATAAACCTTGGCTGATCACCAAGGCCGCCAGCCTTTGCTGTTCCACCGCATCCCCAACACCGGCCAGCAGCTTCGCATGCCCCACAGAGAGCTGCCCATCTCTGACCAGATTTCGAACCCCCTCGGCAAGTTCCAACAGCCGCAGAAAATTGGCGATCGAAGATCGATCTTCCCCCAGCCGGCCAGCCAATTCCGCTTGGGTCAATCCTAGCTGATCAATCAGCGCACGGTATCCCAATGCTCGATCAATCGGATTCAAATCCTCCCGCTGCACATTTTCAATGAGCGCCATCTGCGCCTGCATGAAGCTATCCACCTCTTTCACAACAGCAGGCACCATCGTCAGTCCCGCCATCTTCGCCGCCCGCCAACGCCTTTCCCCCGCGATCAATTGATACCCCCCACCCGGCCCCTTGCGTACCACCAACGGCTGAATCAACCCCGTCGACTTAATACTAGCCGCCAGCTCAGCAATCGAAGCTTCATTAAATACCCTGCGTGGCTGATGCGGGTTCGCCACAATCTCGTTTAAGGCAATCTCTCCCGCCCCAGCCCCCTTCTCGCTGTTCACTTCTTTAATCTCATTACGCACTGGTAGCGCTGGCACTTCCGCCTCAACGGGTGACGATGAGACACTGATCAAACTACTCAAACCCCTGCCCAACCGCGACTTGCCCTTGATTGCCTTGGCTGCTTGATTCGACATCCCTAGACTCCTTTCCAATTCGCTTCATCTCTAATGTTCCACGTGGAACATCAATGATCCTATGAACTCATTCCTCCAACTGCAAATTCACAGGCCACTTACATCTATAAATCACTCCAAAACTAAACAATTAGAATAGATAATTTTGTATTATATTTATAAAATATACTCCAAAGCTCACTATTTGTGAAACATGGCACAATGCCTCCCCCCGTATATAATCCACCCACCCGACCCAAACCCTCGGCAGAAAGGCCCCCATGCCCTACACCCTCACCCCAGGCTCCTCCCCCGATACCCTCTCCCCCACCTCTTCCGAAGGCTCCAACCGCTGGACCCTCAACTTCGGCCCGCAGCACCCCGCTACCCACACCACCCTTCGCCTCGTCCTCGAACTCGACGGCGAACGCATCACCCGCGTCACCCCCCACATCGGCTACCTCCACTCCGGCTTCGAAAAACTCGGCGAAGCCCTCAACTACAACCAGTACGTCACCATCGTCGACCGCATGGACTACTCCGCCCCGATCTACAATGAACTCGCTTGGCACGGTGCCACCGAAAAATTGATGGGCATCGATCTCACCCCCCGCTGCAAAGTACTGCGCACCATCGCCGGCGAATTAGGCCGCATCCAATCCCACCTCCTCTGCGTCGGCGCCGCCGGCCTCGACCTCGGCGCATTCACCGCCTTCCTCTTCGGCTTCAACGAACGCGAAGCCATCTACGACATCGTCGAATACATCTCCGGCCAGCGCTTCCATACCTCCTGGACCAGAGTAGGGGGGCTCAACATGGATCTTCCCGACGAAGCCGTCTTCAAACGCATGGTCAAAAAGTTCATCGACGACTCGCTCCCAAAAGCCACCGATGACGTCGAAAAACTCCTCAACAAAAACCGCATCTTCATCGACCGCACCAAAGGCATCGGCTCCATCAACAAACAAGACGCCATCGCCTGGTCCATGACCGGCCCGCTCGCCCGCGCCGCCGGCGTCGAACGTGATGTCCGCAAAGATTCCCCCTACCTCTGCTTCAAAGATAACTGGGACGGGCAGGGGGCTCCCGCCGTCGATTTCAAAGTCCCCATCATGACCACCGGCGACGTCTACGCCCGTTACCTCGTCCGCCTCGAAGAAATCAAACAATCCGCCCACATCATCCGCCAGCTCATCGACAACCTCCCCCAAGGCCCCGTCAACGTAAGCCCAGAAGGCAAAGACGTCCTCCCCCCCAAAGACCAGGTCTACTCCTCCATCGAAGGCCTCATCCACCACTTCGAACTCATCATGACCAACCGCGGCTTCGAAGCCCCCAAGGGCGAAGTCTACGACTGCATCGAATCCGCCAACGGCGAGCTAGGCTACTACATCGTCTCCGACGGCGGCAACGTCCCCTGGCGCACCCGCACCCGCCCGCCGATCTTCATCAACTACCAGGTCTTCCCCAAACTCATGGAAGGCCACATGATCTCCGACGTCGTCGCCGTCCTCGGCTCCATCAATGTCATCGCCGCGGAATTAGACCGGTAAATTCCCCTCCCGATCCATTTGACTGAGGATTCTTTGAGATAGATAATTAGAATCATGAAAACCTCTATTGATATTCCCGATAAGGTTCTCAAAGAAGCCATGCGGCATACCAAATCCTCCACCAAGCGTGACGCTGTTGTCAAAGCAATGGAGGAATTCAATCGCCGGGAGCGCATGGCGGCGTTGGTTAAACATCTAGGCACCTTCGAAGATTTCATGACGCTTGAAGAACTGATGAAAATGCGGGAAATGGACTAATCATGGTCTTGGTCGATTCCTCAAGTTGGACCCAAGCCTTGCGCGTCAAAGGCGACCCTGCCGTACGAAGCCGGGTAATGCAGCTTGTTGCCTCAGGTCAAGCCGTATGGTGTGACATGGTTCGTCTCGAACTCTGGAACGGAGCGCGCGGAACAGACGAACGAAAACGTCTCGGCGAATTCGATCGTGAGCTGATCCGTCTTCCTATCGATCAGCAGGTTTGGGAAACTGCCTGTGAAATCTCGCGGGTTGTGCGCGATGCCGGCCTTACAGTTCCGAACCCGGATTTGGTCATCTTTGCTTGTGCGCAAACACATGACGTGCCGCTGGATCATTGTGACCAGCACTTTGACAAACTTCACAAAATGATCACCCGTTAGCAAATTGGATCACTCATGGCATGGATCGTCGAAAATCGCCGCACTGGATATGAAAAACGGACCGAACCCTATCTCACCGATGAGATAAAGGCGCACCTCTCTTCCAAATACTTCCCGCGCTTCCCCACCAAGCGCGCCGTCCTCCTCCCCGCCCTTCACTACATCCAGCACACCTACAACTGGATCCCCACCCAGGCCCTCGAAGAGATCGCCACCTTCCTGGAAATCTCCCCCGCCGAAGCCCTCGACACCGCCAGCTTCTACGAAGAATACTGGCTCAAACCCAAAGGCAAATACCTCATCCAGGTCTGCCGCTCCCTCTCCTGCGAAATCTGCGGCTCTAAACAACTTACCGAACACTGCAAGCGCAAGCTCAACCTCGAAATCGGCGAAACTTCCCCCGACGGCCGCTTCACCCTCATCGAACTGGAATGCCTCGGCTCCTGCGGCTCGGCCCCAGTCGCCCTCTGCAATGAAGTCCTCCACGAAAACCTCACCCCCGAAAAATTCGACGCCCTCCTCGCCTCCCTCCCCGCCGACCCGCACGATTACCAAGACCCCAACATCACCTGGCACGACGAACACTAACCCGCAACCATGACGGCAACCGCCGCACAACCAACCAAACCCTCATCCCGCACGATGCCTCTCGTGATCGCCATCCTCATCCTCGCACTCCTCTCTGCCGGCGCTACCGTCTGGTATTTCTATTTCCAAACCTACCACCTCCTCACCGTCCAGGACGGCGTCCTCTACCGCACCGGCAACCGCGGCCTGCGCGAATTCAAAAACTCCCTCCGCGCCTCCCACGCCAAAACCGTCGTCTGCGTCGTAGACGACAACGAACTCGTCGACCCCGCCAAACCTATGTTCCTCGCCGAAAAACAATATCTCCAGGACAACAACATCACCTTCATCCACCTCCCCGTCACCCTCGGCGGCTGGCCCTCCACCGAAGACATCCGCCAATTCCTCACGCTCACCGAAGACAAATCCAAACAACCCGTCCTCGTCCACTGCGCCCAAGGCGTCCGCCGCACAGGCATGTTCGTCGCCGCCTACGAAAAGTCCGTCCTAAAATGGGACGATGCCAAAACATTGGCCCACATGCAGTCCTTCGGCCACAGCGCCCGCACCACCTCCGACATCGCCAAATTCATCAGCATCTACGACGGCCCATCCCGCTCCATCACCACCACCCTCGCCCCCACCGGCCAGGAATAACCCCATGCCCAACCCACCCTCTCAACCTCCCACCTTCATGACCTGGCTCGGCCGACAGGTCGCGCATATCAAACACGCCCTGCAAACCGACGTCACCGCCCCCACACAGCAAATCCTCTATCGCCAGCTCGACACCCAGGAACAATCCCACCCAGCTCACCCCAATGTCACGCTCCGCCGTACTACAATTGACGAAGTTATTTTGCAAAAGGAAGGACGATCGCTGAACGATCCAGGCCGAAAGTAGCAGCAGGGGGGTCCGCCCCACTTTCATCCTTCATCCTTCACCTTTATCCTTAACGAATATGGCCTTCAACGAACCCGTCCTCACCAAACGCATCCCCGCCGACCCGGACAAGCGCCACCTCGTCTCCTACGACGAGTACGTCGCCACCGGCGGCTACGTCGCGCTGCGCAAAGCCCTCGACCTCAAAGCCGAAGACATCATCAAAACCACCATCGACTCCGGCCTGCGCGGGCGCGGGGGCGCCGGCTTCTCCGCCGGGCAAAAATGGTCCTTCCTCCCCAAGGAAAAAAAAGGCCCCCACTACCTCGCCATCAACGCCGATGAATCCGAACCCGGCACCTTCAAAGACCGCTTCCTCATCGACTACGACCCGCACCAGCTCCTTGAGGGAATTGCCATCTGCGCCTTAGCCACTCAGGTCGACACCGCCTACATCTTCATCCGCGGCGAATACCACCGCGAAGCCAAAGTCCTCGAACACGCCCTCAAAGAAGCCTATGCCCACGGCATCTTCGGGCAGGGGGGTATCCTCGGCTCCTCCCAAAAACTCGAATGCTACGTCCACCGCGGCGCTGGTGCCTACATCTGCGGCGAAGAGACCGGCCTGCTCGAAGCCCTCGAAGGCAAACGCGGCTGGCCACGCAACAAACCCCCATTCCCCGCCATCGCCGGCGCCTTCGCCAAACCCACCGTCATCAACAACGTCGAAACGCTCGCCCTCGTCCCCCCCATCATCGACCGCGGCCCCGACTGGTTCAAAACCATGGGGACCAAATCCTCCCCAGGCCCAAAACTCTTCGGCATGTCCGGCCATGTCAATAAACCCGGCGTCTACGAAAATGAACTCGGCATCACCCTCGATTACGCCATCAACACCATGGCAGGGGGGATGAAAGGCGGAAAATTCAAAGCCTCCATCTGCGGCGGCATTTCCATGGGCGTCCTCGGCCCCAATCAACTCGACATCAAACTCGACTTCGACGACGTCCGCTTCCGCGGCGGCTGCCTCGGTCTCGGCACCGCCGGCATGATCGTCATGAACGAGCACACCAACATGGTCCAGGCCCTCCGCAACTGCGTCCGCTTCTACGCCCATGAATCCTGCGGCCAGTGCACCCCCTGCCGCGAAGGCTCCGCCTGGATGCGCAAAATCCTCGACCGCATCCTCGACGGCTACGGCCGCGCCCGCGATCTGGAAATGCTCCTGGAACTAGAGAAGACAATGGGCATCATGCCCGGCACCACCATCTGCGGCCTCGCCGACGGCACGGCCTGGTCCACCCGCACCTTCATCAACAAATTCTACGACGAATTCGCCGCCGTCTGCCCCGAAGAACCCACCGTCCAACTCAGCATCAAACGCAACAATTCTCTTAACGTCACCACCCCCATGGGTTCCAACACTCGGTGATTTTTCTGTCTGATGCAATCCCCCCTTGTTACAATGATCATGTCATGACACTGGCCGACATCGACAAACTTCAACTCCAGGCGATCGAACTGGATGGCCGACCCCTTCCTGACGTGCGCATGACAGAAGCCGAGTTCGAAAACTGGCTCGATGAAGACATTCGCGCCGAGTGGGTTAACGGGGAAGTCACTATGATGTCTCCTGCCAATACCGAGCACATCGAACTTAATGGCTGGCTGTGGCAAGTACTCGCCGGCTTCGCCGAACATCATGAGGCCGGCCGAGTCTTTGGTATTGAAATGCAGGTCCGCTTTCCCCGGTTAAAACGCCGCCGCAATCCCGATCTCCTCTTCGTCTCGTCACGCAACCAGAACCTCATTAAAAAAACTTACATCGACGGCCCTCCAGACCTCGTAATGGAAATCGTTTCCCCCGACAGCGAATCCCGCGATTGGCGCGATAAATTCATTGACTACCAATCCGCCAACGTCCGCGAATACTGGATCATCGACCCCAACTCCCAGCGCGTCGAAGCCTACACCCTTCAGCCGCGCACCAAACGCTACACCCGCATCCCCGAATCCGCCGCCCGCATCCCCTCCAAAATCCTCCGCGGCTTCTACCTCCGCCCCGAGTGGCTCTTCTCCTCACCGCTCCCCAAAGTCGCCGCCATCCTCAAAGAACTCAAAGTCCGCTAAACTGCCCGCGTGACTTCCCTCCCCCAAGCCTTCACCGTCGACCGTCTCCTCTTCGACTCACTTCCCGACGACCACGAGCTCCTCGCCCTCCTCGGCGACCGCTTCCATGTCACCTTCGTCGTCAAAGAAACCCCAGACTCCCTCACCGTCAAACCGCAAACTATCCCGATGAAGTTCGCCATCCTCTGGATGTCCTTCCTCGCTGCCGCCTTCACGGTTTTCTGTCTCTATTCAGGTTTTCGCTCCGAAGCCTTCTGGTTCATCGTCGCCTTCCTCTGGCTCGGGTTCCTCCCGATGTTTCTCACTATCTTCCACATCATCAATCTGAACATCGCCCGCGTGAAAGACTTCCTGCTCGTCGACAAACGCCAGCCATCACTCACCCTCCCCCATTACAACCTCACCTTCACCCCCGCCGACATCGAATGCTTCACCGTCGTCAAACGCCGCTTCAAATCCTCCATCAGCATCGGATGGGATTGGTCCTGCCAGTACGGCCTCCTCGTCCGCCAGCCCAACCAACACTTCATTTACTACCTGATCCTCTTCGCCAAACAGTCCACCCTTTTTCCCAACTCCACTGTCGTCGACCGCATCGCCCCCCTCTTCCAAACCACCGTCCGCCACATCAACTGCGACCTCCGCACCAGCCGCGCCCTGGGCGATTTCTCCACCCCAAAATAATCTCCCCCAGCAACTTCCTTTTTTCCTTCGTGCCTTCCTTCGCGCTCATCGCGCCATCGTGGTTGCCTTCGTCGATGGACTACTGTTCAACCACTTCAAAAACGCCTCCGCCCCAATCTCCCCCGTCCAAGACTTCACCACCCGCCCCTCCACATCGAGCACCATCAGCGACGGGATCGTCTGCACGTGATACTCCCGCACCAACACCGGCTGCAAATCCACATCCAACTTCACCGGCACATACCCCGCCTCCAGCACATCCGCCACCCGCCGATCCGCCCACGTCGTCTCCCGCATCTGCTGGCAAGGCTCACTCCACTTCGTCGTAAAATCCACAAACACCCTCTTCCCCGACGCCGACGCCTCCTTCCGCCCCTGCTCCAAATCCTGTCGCCACGCCACCACTTCGTCTTTGCCAAACATCCAGCTCAGCGCCCCCACTCCAATAAATCCCAACAGCAAAATCGCCAGGAACAACATCAACTTGTATCCGCTCTGCATCTTCATCAATCACCTTCCCCCAAAAACGCCCACCGGCGGCACAACCATCCCATTCCCCTCCCCGCGCAGCCACTCCAAAAACTCCCCCGACTCCATATATCCATCCGTCATCTTCACCACGCGCCCCTCCTCATCCAAGACCGCAAACCACGGGATCGCCTCCACATGATACTTCCCCGCCAGTTCCTTCTCCCGATCCAAATCCAACCTCACCGGCACATACTTCCCCCCCAGCTCCTGCGCCACATTCTTATCCGCCCAGGTCGTCCGCCGCATCTCCTGACAAGGCCCACACCACTCCGCCGTAAAATACAAAAACACCGGCTGGTGTTTCTCCGCCGCCTCCGCGCGCGCCTTCTCAAAATCCCCCCGCCACTCCACAATCTCTTTCCCCCCGCGCAACTTGCTCACCCCCGTCACCACCACAAGGCCAGCGAAGATAAACGCCAGCACCCAAACCGACCGATTTTCTTTCCGACGAACCATACGTAAATCTTAGGCACGACTCAGCGCCAAAACACAATCTTCCGCAGGCGAGGCTCGCGCAAATAAACCCCCAGCCAGATCAGTATCCCAAAAACGACCGCGCCCACCCCCTTCGGATCATGAATACGAACATGCGTCGCCACCGCCCCACCCAAATACCCCGTAAGCAGAATCGCGCCGAAGACCGACGTCTTCGGAAAGACATAAATCAACCCACAGATAATCTCCACCGCAATCAGATACGGCGCCACATCCAGCGGCCAGCCCATCTCCTTAAATCCATCCCTCATCATCTCCGGATGAATTGCCGCATACGTCCCCCCACCCACAAACATCACTGTCGGCACAATCGTGAGAATCCACCCCACAATCGTCATCCAAAGCAGCTGTTTCATAGTCCCGTGCTCTAAATTAGCGTTTTCCATTTTGATCCTCTTTATCCGAATTCTTCTTCCCAAACCGATTCTCAGTCCCCTCGCGCAGCCGCTTAATATTCGCGCGATGCCGAACGACAATCATAATGGCAATCAAAGAAGAAAAGACCAGCAGCCATAACTGCCGATCAAACACGCCCCAATGCTCTATCTCGCCAATCCCGATATACGCCAGCGGAAAGACCAGCGCCGCCACAATCGACGCCACGCTCACATATCGTGTCACCTTGAACAGCACGATCCAAACCGCCAGCCCCACCAGCCCCGGCCAGGTATAAAAAGGCCACAACCCCAGCGCCACCCCCGCACTCGTCGCCACGCCTTTGCCACCCTTGAACTTCAGAAACAGGCTGAACATATGCCCGACAATCGCCGCCGCCCCCACCGCCAGCCATAACAGATAATCCACCTGCCCCATCGCCACCCCCGCCAGCGCCCGCCCCGCCAGCACCATCGGCACCATCCCCTTGAGCATGTCCAGCACAAACACCAGCGCAAAATACTTTCCGCCGAGCAGCCTCCCCACATTCGTCGCGCCAATATTCTTACTCCCCGCCAAACGCGGATCGACCCCCTTGGATAGCCCGACTACAAGACCCCAAGGCACAGACCCCAGCACATACGCCGCCGGGATCAACACGTATATCCAATCTCGTCCGTTCATGTCCCGACATTTTTACCCGAACCCCCGCGCGATGTCAGTTAAACATCGTCGGCCGCGCCAATCGATACTCCGACTCCCGCGCATCCAGCGCCGCCGCATGCATCGCCGTCGCCACGCAATTCACAATGATCAGCAGCACCACCAACCCCACCAACCTCCTCCCATCGCGCACCCGCAGCGCCGGCATCCGCAGCGCCGCCCCCAGCGTCAGCAATGGCACAAACGCCACCCACAATCGCGGCAACTCATACGTAATCCCCACCAGATACGCCAACCCCATCACCCCCACCGTCACCGCGAATAAATCTCCCCACCTCTTCCACCCCCCCCGCACCAACGCCACCATCGCATACAACGCCGGACTCACAAAAAGCAAAAACAACGGCAACCCAATGAAAAACCACAACTCCCGATCATTCTTGATCCAATGCTGCACCTCTTCATACCGCCTCCCCACCGCCCAAAACGTCCCCACCATATTCCACCCGATCAGCAGATACACCCCTACCAGCACCACAATTGCACCAACAACCGCCGAACCCAAATCCCGCACGAATCCCCGTTTTCCATTCCGCATTCCGCAATCCAAAATCCGCAATACCAAAGCAGCTCCCGCTACCCAGATATGAATCAGCCCCCACGCCGTCCCAATCACCAGCAGCGCCCCCGCCCCCCCCGTCCACCATCCCGATCCGCGCCTCACTCCACGAAACCAACACCACAACATCGCATTGATCGTCAGCAGTTGCGCCGGATCTTTCCCCGGCACAAAATTCACCGTCGCCGGGTTAAACAACACCAGCACCGCCACCAATCCCGCCCCCAGCGGCGACAAAAACTCCCGCGCCAGCAGATATCCAAACACCCCCGACAACCCCCACAACCCCACCAGCACCACGCTGAACTTCATCGCATACGCCACCGCCGCCACATCCTCCGGCCGCGTGTTCGCCTCCAGCAAATACCGCTCAAACACCCCCGGCTCATCCAAACTCACCGGCCATGCCCGCATCATCCACCACGCTGCCACGGTCATCCCCGGCGTGTTCGACAACACCCGCGTCCCGCGCATCTCTTCCACACTCTTGGTCAATCTCCCCTCATCAAACCCCCGCAAATACGCCCCCATATCCCGCACCTGCGACGCCTCAATTAAAAACGCCCCCTCATGCGACGGCGACAACAAATTCAGCGCATGCTGCTGCAAAAAAAGCGGCGGCAACCACCACGTCCACAAAACGAGTCCCAACATCCCCACCCCTCCCACCATCACTCCCCAAACCTCCCACTTCCTCCCCGGCCGCGCCAGTAACCGCGCCGCTACCACCAACACCCCCATCGCCGGCACCAGCGCCATCCCCCTCCCGAGCCTCATCTGCAACATCTTCGAATACCGATAAACAAACCGCCCGCTCTCCCCCAGCGGCACCTCGCGCGTATACAGCACATACAACACCCCCACCGTCAAAAACAGAAACACCCCCACCGCCCACCACACCCGCATCGCCGGGCGCACCTTCTTCCCTTGAACGCTCGGCGTTCGACGTTGGACGTTCAACGTTCTCTCCTCACCCAACTAATTTTTTCTCGTTCACCAAAACCCATCCAATACCATCTCCCGCTTAGCGGCTGTCCCGCAGGGACGCCCTTTTTCCATTCTCATAACTATCCACGTCCTGCTTCCCCCACTATCTTTACCACAATGCCGCCCGTTGCAGCATACCACGTCATCATAACCGCCTACGGTTTCTGGCTCCCCAACGACCCCCGAGGCTCCTGGTCCGACTTCGTCCGCAGTTGGGAAATCTTCCAACACGGCCCCGCCACTAAAACCACGCAACGCCGCTCCTTAGCCCGCGACCATCACAACATCCCCCGCCGCCTGGCTGCCAAACGCGCCCTCGCCCATTCCCCTGTTCACTTCACCGGCCCACAAGCCCGCGCCCTCGCCAGAGGATTCGCAATCTGTGTCAACCGTACCCATTGCCCCATCCATGCCGCCTCCATCATGCCAACCCACGCTCATCTCATCCTGGGCCGCCAGTCCTATCCCGTAGAACAAACCATCAACCTATTAAAAGGCGCAGCCACCGCGCAATTAACCCGAGAAACGCTTCACCCCTTCCAAAACACCCCCTACAAAAATGGAACCCTTCACACCCCCTGGGCTCGCGGCCACTGGAAAGTCTTCCTCACCACCCCCAACGACATCACCCGCGCCATCCAATACGTCGAAAACAACCCGCTCAAGGATGGCTTCGCCCCCCAATCCTGGTCCTTCATCCACCATCATCATGCTTAGCGGTCGGGCCGCAGGCCCACCCGTCACTCAAAAACCGTGGGCTTCCAGCCCCACCGCTAAGCACCCCCCGATCACCCCCCCCGCGCCGGCAATCCCACCACCTTCACCCGCAATATCCCCGGCCGCGCCTTCAGCCGATTCACCAGCGCCTCCGGCGCCGCCTGATCCGTCTTCAGCACCATCAGCGCCACCGCCCCATCCGGCTTCGCATCCCGGCTGATCACCATGTCCGCAATATTCACCTGCGCATCCCCAAACGTAGACCCCACCACCCCGATCACCCCCGGCTGATCCTTATTCACAATCATCACCATCTGCCCCTCCGGCACCATGTCCATCGTGAAATTGTCCACCCGCAAGATCCGCGGCAGATTATCCGCATACACCGTCCCCAGAATCCGGTTCGTCTCCGCCCCCGGCGCATCCACCCGAATCCCAACCACATCCCCCACCAGCCCCTGCGGCGGTGAATTCTCATGAATCGCCACCAGATCAATCCCGCGCGCCTTGGCCAGATGCTCCACATTGATCACATTCACCGCATCCGTCAGATGCGGCCGCAACAACTCCACCGCCGCCAACCGCAACAGCGTATTCATATGCTTCGGCGCCCGCGGCCCGCTCACCCGCAACGTAATCGTCTTATACCCCCCCTCATGAAACCCCGCCAAAAGCGCCCCGATCCGCTGCGCCAACTTCGCAAACGCCATCTCATCCGGCGGCAGATCCAGCTTCAATCCCCCCGCATTCACCGCCCCGCGAATCTCCCCATTCTTCAAATACGCCACGATCGCCTTGCACGCCTCCACGCTCACCGCCGTCTGCGCCTCATCCGTGCTCGCCCCCAAATGCGGCGTCAACACCACATTCTCCAGCCCAAACAGCGGATGATCCTTCACCGGCGGCTCCGTCGCAAACACATCCAGCGCCGCCCCCGCGATCCGCTTCTCCTTGATCGCCTCCGCCACCGCCATCTCATCCACAACCTCCCCCCGTGAATCATTCACAATCAGCAAATTCGGCCGCGCCACATTAAACAGCCGCTCCCGATTCAGCAGATGCTTCGTCCCCGCCCCCCCCGGCACATGGAACGTGATCACGTCGATCTGCTTCAAGAACTCATCAAAGTCCCGCACCATCACCACTTTGCCATCCAAAGCCGTCGGCTGCGTAAAGTACGGATCAAACCCCACCACATTCATCTCCAGCGCCAGCGCCCGCGTCGCCACCGTCCGCCCGATGCGCCCCAAACCGACCACCCCCAGCGTCTTTCCCGCCAATTGCGTCCCCTGATAGTTGGTCCGCTTCTTCCAATCATCCTTTGCGCTCAGCGCCCCGCTCTTGATCGCCTGATTGGCCGCCGGAATCTTCCGGGCCAAAGACATCATCAGTGCCAGCGCATGCTCCGCCGTCGAAAGCGTAGAGGCCTCTGCGGTATTGAGTACCAGAATCCCCTTCTCCGTCGCCGCCGGCAGATCAATATTGTCCACCCCCACCCCCGCCCGCGCAATCGCTTTCAATGACCCCGGATTCGCCAATACCTTCGCCGTCACCTTCGCCCCCGACCTGACGATCAGCGCATCATACCCCGGCACCGCCGCCGCCAGCTCGTCTTCCTTCAAACCCACCTTCACATCAAACATCGCCCCGGATTGCTTCAAAAACTCAAGTCCCTCATCCGCCAACTTGTCTGCCACAAGAATACGCATAATTCGAGATCCTTCCATCTGAACTGTCTTAGTCCAGCATCGTAAGAGTCCCGGCAGGGGGGGGCAAGACCCCCTACAATCATCCATACGCCATCGCTGAAAATTCCGTCGTCTCTCCCTCCTTGCTTTGCCGACGTATGCACTGTTGATGTGTCTATATGAATGAACCACCGGTGACCGCGTTTTTTGTACCACGCCCTTCACCATGAAAAAATCGCATTACCAATATCTCCTCATCGGCGCCGGCCCCGCCGCCAACTCCGCCGCCACCACCATCCGCTCCCTCGACCCCGCCGGCCCCCTCCTCCTCGTCGGCCAGGAAATCAACCGCCCCTACCACCGCCCCCACCTCACCCGCGACTACCTACTCGGCCACAAACGCCACCAGGACCTCTTCCTCCACGACCCCTCCTGGTACCAATCCCACCGCATCGACCTGCGCACTCACCGCCGCGCCGCCCACCTCGACACCTCCCGCCACTCCGTCACCCTCGACGACGGCGAAGAAGTCTCTTTCGATTCCCTCCTCCTCGCCACCGGCGCCGCCCCCCGCCCCCTCACCATCCCCGGCTCAACCCTCCCCAACGTCTTCTACCTCCGCACCCTAGAACAAGCCGACCGCCTCCGCCACGCCATCGACCACGCCCACAAACAAAACCTCCCCCCAAAGCCCACGGACCGCGTTCCGTGGGTCTCCCCCCGCCCCCCCAAAGTCGCCATCATCGGATCCGGCCTCCTGGGCCTGGAACTCTCCTCCACCCTCACCCACCTCGGCCTCCAAGTCCACCTCTTCTCCCGCGACGAATACCCCCTCTCCAAATACCTCTCCGACCTCCCCGCCCGCTCCCTCTCCCGCTACCTCGAATCCCAATCCGTCTCCCTCCACCTCAACTCCCCTCTCCAATCCCTCACCGGCGACGGCCGCGCCCAACGCCTCACCCTCTCCACCGGCGACTCCTTCCCCTGCGACCTCGTCATCGTCGCCATCGGCATCTCCCCCCACAAAGAACTCCTCCGCAACACCCCCCTCCGCGCCGAACGCGCCATCCTCACCGACGACCACTGCCGCACCAACCTCCCGAGCATCTACGCCGCCGGCGACTGCGCCGCCCTCTTCGACCCCCTCTTCTCCAAACACCGCATCTTAGACCACTGGAACTCCGCCCTCTCCACCGGCTCCATCGCCGGCGCCAACATGGCCGGCTCCACTTCCACTTCCTACAACGAAGTCTCCTCCTTCTCCACCACCATCTTCAACCTCACCATCACCTCCTTCGGCGAACCCCGCCTCGCAACCCGCCGCCTCACCCGCACCCACCCGGACTCTTCAATCCCCTCCTTCACCGAATTCTCCTCCGACCCCACCGGCCGCCTCGTCCAAATCACCACCACCGACTCCACGCCCACTACCCACACCTTCCTCTCCACCCTCCTCTCCACCCGCCAATCCCTCCAAGGCCAAGAAGAACACCTAAAAGACCCCACCATCCCCCTCAATCAAATCTTCCCTCTCTATGACCTTCCCCACCAATGATGGGCGCGGCGGACGTTTCGTCAGTTCAGGCTTGCCTCGAATTGTTCGGGGCTTTTATAGCCTATCGCCGAGTGACGCCTCTGGCGATTATACCAGCATTCAATGTACTTGAAGATCGAAC
>DASRRR010000013.1:0-9880 GCA_035656825.1 Tepidisphaeraceae bacterium
GACGGAATTTACGGCGTAAAAGGCCAGGAGTCCCCTTGCCGGCCCTGCCTGAACGAAAAGGGGGAGCCGACCAGCGTTACAAGGAGTTTAAGCTGGTGCAGTTCTACGATGAATCACACCGCCATCGCCTGGTATCGGTCACCCGCGGCAACCACCAGGCCGCCGGCAGATTGATGCGCCGTGATGGGGCAAGGGCCGGCTTCTTCGAGGCGCAGGAGAAGCTGGCGGTGATCGACGGCGGGCCGTGGATCATCAACCAGATCAAAGCCCAGTCGCTGCCGGTGACGGCGGTGAGCCTGGACTTTTATCACCTGGCCGAGAACGTGCATAAGGCCCGGCGCAACTGCTTTGGCGAAGAGGATCCCGCCGGCCGCGCCTGGGCCGCCCAGACCCTGCACCTGGCCAAGCACGATGGGTATGAGGCACTGCATGAGCACCTGCTGCAATGGCGGAGAAGCACGCTCATCGGCAACAGCAAGCGGCGTCGGCACGCCTGCGACCTGCTGATCAATTACGTCATTGATCGACGCGAGATGATCAACTATCCCGACTGGCTTAAAAAACAGTGGCAGATCGGCTCGGGCCCCACCGAAAGCCAGTGCAAACTGGTTCCGCGAAGAGTCAAAGGCCGCGGCCAACGCTGGGACCCGGACAACGCCGAAGCGGTCATGGCCATCGAGACGCTGGAACAAAGCAATCTGTCAACGGTCTACTGGCAAAATCAAACCAAACCAACGAATTAGGCCCCTCCCGAAAAAATGGCCACACCAAATCCATACATAAGCCGAATTTATTAGTTGACTGCCGTCTGCCCCTTTCGTAAGATTCCTGCCCTGATTTTGTACACCTGAAACAAGGTGAATCTTTGACAACCGAATAGCATGTCTCCCCTTCGCCGGACGGGAGTTAAATAGGGGATCAAAACGTGACGGTCGGGGGTCATCCCCGGTCGTTCGGGGGTTGGAATGGGGTTGGAATGGGGTTGGTTGGGGGTCGTTTGGGAGTCGGTTTATGGTCGCTTGTTCCAGCCCGAAAAAATGCATCCACTTATCCCATAATCACTTAACTCCCCACATCCATCTTGATCACCCCACGCTGCCGCTTCACCGCGATAATCCGCTGCTTCAACGTATCAAACGTCGGCCGCGCATTCGGCAACCCCGCGATCACCAAATGCGGCGTCGTCGGATCGTGCGACACAATCGTGATCGTCCCCAGCCCGAATATCCGCGCCACCGGCGACTGTGTAAACGACAAATCCTCCACATGCCACAATTCCATCGTATCGATCCGCTTCCACAACCATCCCCGCTCATAATCAATCCGGTAATTGCTGATCCGATACCGCTGCGACCGAATCTTCACCCACGGAATCAGCAACAATAAAACCCCCAGCACAATCCCGACCAGATACGCCCACCCGGGAATCTCATGCCCCCCCGAAGAAATCAAAAACGGCAGCGCCGCGATGCCCACCCCAATCACCAAAAACAAAATCACATGCCCCAGCGACGCCACCGCCGACGGCGACCCATCAAAATAAATCTCCTCCGAATCATCCGCCGGCCGATGCGGATCGGCCGCCTGTGTCTGCTCAGTCATCACATTCCTTGCGTTTTGAATTACTCCTGATCCGCCAACTCTTCAATCCTCTTCCACATCCCCTCCGGCACCGGCACCACGCTCAATCTCCCGATCCTCAGCAGATCCCACCCCGCAAACGCCTTATCCGCCTTGAACTCTTCCAAATGCACCGGCCGCTTTAGCGCCTTCCCCACCTTCAACTCCACCACCGCCAATTTCGGATCAGACTCCTTCGGATCAGCAAACGGCTCCTTCGTCACCTCCGCCATTCCCACCGCCTGCTTCACCCCACCCGTATGATAAATCAAAACCTGATCCCCCTTCTTCATCGTCCGAATATGCTTAAGAGCCAGCGCATTAGCCACCCCATCCCAAACCGCCTTCTTATCCTTTTGCAAATCCGCAAACGAATAACAATCCGGCTCTGTTTTCAACAACCATTTCGCCATGTCCCGATTGTAATCGGATTATAGCTGCGAACCAGCTACCGGCCGCAAAAACCGATTCGTTATCTTCGACACATTGTCCTTATAGACTGGATCCGTGGACATTTTCTTCCACTCCTCCCCACCTTGAAACGCCATCCAATGCCCCTTCGGATCTTCCGCCCCGTGATAAATCATATACGTCAGATGCGGCAGATCATTCCCCGCCACCGCCTCCCCAAAAAACACCGGCGGCATCCCCGCCTTCCCAAACATCGGTATTTCCCCCCCATTAAACATCGCCAGCTTATTGATCGCCCGCTCTTCGCTCGGACTCTCATACGTCCGCAGCTCATACATCCTCCCCTCGGCTTTCTCCGATGGCGGCGTCATGCGCGGATGCCCTTCAAACGCCCACAACAAATGCGAATCAAACCGCACAAACGCCGGGTCCGCCTTCCCCGCCAATAAAATCTCCTTCCCCGCCTCCTGATACTCTTTATCCGCTCCCAATTTCCCCTCCAACCCCACCACCGACTCCACCGAATCATGAGGCAGCACCACCCAAATCTCCAGCGGATCCCCACTCAACTTCAACTTAGGATTATCCGCCTCCATCAACCTAAAAATCCCCACCGCCGCCACACCGGCCCGATTCAGCGCCGCCACACCCGCCTCCCCCAAAAACTTCGCGTAAGCATCCCTCTTCTCCGCCGAAGCAAACCGATAACACCTCACCTCAATATACTGCCTCCCCGTTCCATCCGACTCCGCAGCCTGCGTCCTCCCCGGCAAAGCCGCCACCAACATCCCACTCGAAGCCGCCGCTAAAAATTCACGTCTGCGCATCTCAATTCTCCTTATTGTCCAAGCACACTTTCGATTTCCATCTTCATATCCACCGTCGCCTGCTCCACCGCCCGCTGCCAATCCGACCCAAACCGCGCCGCATACTTCCCCTCCCGATGCGCATACAAAATCGACCGACTCGCCGACACCAGCGCCCCCCGCCCATCCTTATTAAACCCCGCTCGCGTCATCTCCGCCGTCGCCCCCTGCACACCATACCCCGGCAGCAAAAAGATCGACTTCGGCATCCTCTGGCGCATCGATTTCATCACATGCGCCTGCGTCGCCCCCACCACCGCCCCGATCGACGAATACCCCGACGCCCCCACCATCCCCTCCGCCACCGGTGCTAATGAATCAGCGACCAACTCCGACCATGTCCTCCCATCCGCCAGCTTCGCATCCTGAAACAACCCCGACCCCGGATTGCTCGTCCGCACCAGCACAAACAACCCCTTGTTACAACTTTTCGCCGCCGCCACGAACGGCTCCAGCGTATCGAGCCCCATCATCGGGTTCACCGTAATCGCATCCGGCGTCACAATCCCCTCCAGCTCATCCACCTGCGGACACGCCGCCAGATGCCCCGCCGCATACGCCGTCGCCGTTGACCCAATATCCCCCCGCTTCACATCCCCAATGACCATCAGCCCCAGATCAATCGCCTCCTGAATTAAATCAAAATACGCCCCCACCCCCTCGGCATGGAACTGCTCGAAATACGCCGACTGAAACTTCACGCAAGGCACCAGCGGCGCCACAATCGTCAGCACCTTCGTTACAAACTCAAACACCGCATCCAACGACGCCTCCGGATCATTCACCTCCCTTGGTTCCGGCGCTACCTCCTCCGGCATCATCGCCACCACAGGATCAATCCCCACACACACCGCCCCCCCCTTGGCCTCAATCGCACCCAACAACCGATCCGCAAATGTTTCTGCCATGATCGCGCAGTCTACTTCTCTGGTGCCCTCCCGTCACGTCGCTATTATTTCATCAAAATGAAATCACTCCTCATCGCCCTCATCCTCTGTCTCTGCCTCCCCACCTTCGCCGCCTTGGAACTCCTCCCTCAACCCCAGTCCATCCAGCTTACTCCCAACCAAACCTTCGACCCCTCCACGATCAAATCCATCTCTGTCTCCAACACTCCCGAAGACCGCTTTGCCGCCCGCCTGCTCCGCGACTCCATCCGCCAAACCCAAGGCATCGACCCCGACATCCTCCTGCTCCCCCCTTCTCCTCATCAACTCTACACCTCTTTACCCACCACACCTTCCTCTGATCCACACCCCGAAAGCTACACCCTCTCCGTCACCCCCGCGAATATCTCCCTCATGTCCCCCTCCGACGCCGGCCTCTTCTACGCCACGCAAACTCTCATCCAACTTCTCGAACAATCCCAACGCGACCACACCCCCCTCCCTGCCCTCACTATCACCGACCACCCCACCTTCGACTGGCGAGGCCGCTATTTCGACGCCTCGCAATACACCCACTCCATCGTCACCACGCGCACGAACCTCGAACACGAAATCAAAACCCTCGCCCGCTACAAACTCAACTGCCTCTGCTTCGACGCTTATAACTTCGTCCCCTTCGCCTCCTTCCCCGCCTGTACCGACTCCACCACCCTCTCCCGCGCCGACTGGGATTATCTCGTCGAACTCGCCCACCAATACCACGTCACGCTCATCCCCAGCCTGCAATCTTTCGCGCAGATGTACCAGGTCATCTGGACGACTGACGCCGGCAAACCCTACCGAGAATCCACCGCCGGCGGCCTGATCTGCCCCAGCCGCCCGGAAAACATCGCCTTCCTCCAAGGCCTCTACAAAGACCTCCTCACCGTCTTCAAATACTCACCCATCCTCGGCATCGGCTGCTCCGAAGTCGGCATGGCCTGGGGCGGCCACTACTGCCCCCTCTGCCAGGCCCGCATCGATAACGGCGAAACCCTCCACGACATCTACTACAAACACGTCACCAATTGCGTCAACGCCGTCACCGCCGCCGCCGCCGAACTGCACCGCACCGTCCGCCCCATGATCTGGGCCGACGAATTCTACCTCGGCTACAACAACCAGCGCTGGGTCGACATCGACCGCATCCCCAAAAACACCCTCATGGGCCACTGGCAATACTGGTCCCGCTACCAAGGCCTCGCCGTCCAAACCAACAAAACCTACGACGGCATCTCCGGCCTGCTCTCCCGAGGCTTCGACGTCTTCACAGTCTCCGCCTCCTTCGAATACAACACCTACTTCCACGACCTCTCTCCCACCACCCCCCTCGAAGGCAAACCCGAACTCCTCCAAGATTCGGGAATCATCAACATCGCCGACCAAGCCCGCTACTCCGCCGAATACAATCAACAAAAATTCCCCGCCAAAGTTTGGGGTGGCGTCTGTGCCACCTTCTCCCAACACGACATCCGCTGCTGGGACACCACCTGGTTCGCCTACGCCCTCCAATCCGAATACACCTGGGGCGATCCCTCCCGCCCTTTGAACGACCTCCTCCCCCAATTCACCACCAACTTCACCTCCACCTTCTACCAGCCCACAGACCGCCCCACCGCCGACCTGCTCTCGTCTGCCTACCACGACCTCGACGACGCAAAATCCGACATCGAGCGCAACAACTATCTCATCCGCGACCTCATCGGCGAATACGACATCCACGACCCCGCCTACATCGACAACACCCTCGAAGCCTCCCTTAAACTCATCTCCACCCTGCCTCCCGCCACACTCACCCAAATCCGCACCCGCGCCCAGCACATCATCGAAGTCGCCAGCACCTATCGCCAAAAACTCTCCGCCGCTCTCCCCAAAGTCCAAAACCCCACCAGCCTGCACTACCTCATCACCGCCGCACACAAACTGGAAAACCACGCCCAACGCACGATCTTCCTCCTCGATCTCTCCCAAACTCTGCAAAATCCTAAAACCAACTCTCCCAACGATCTCCTCACCCGCTGCACCTCTTTGCAAAACGACACTCAACTCATCTCCGACGAAATGGATCTCCTCACCCAGACCCCAAATGGCTCCGGATATACCAAAGTCCTAACCTCTCTCAACACCTTCCATAACCAATTAAATGACCTTGCTAAAAACGACGTGCATCAAAATTGAAATTTATTTACCGACTCGCCTGAATTTGTATTGACCCCCTTATAAATCGCGTCAAAATGTAGTCGGCTACTGGAAGTTTCTCATTTACATCTTGTGATTTCACACGCTGGCGTACGCCCCCGTTGGGCAGCCGCCCGCTGTGTCCTTAAAGGAAGGGATTGATTCATGACCCGCAAACAACTGTTCTCCTGTCTCACCGGCGTCATTCTCGCCGGTTCGTGCTCGCTCTCCGCTCACGCCTCGGCACTGAGTTGGGACCCCTTCGTCATTCGCAATGCGAACGCCGTCCCTCATGATGCTCCCACCATCACCGAAAATGCCGACGGCCAAGGCGTCACCACCACCATCGATGAAGCGGGTCAAAAAACCGGTTACGGCACCACCGGAGTCGACGGCGATACAATCGGCTCCCTCGTCTCCCTGAGCTACACCCGCACCGACGCCGGCACTTCCTCCCCCTACCTCAACATCTGGGTCACCGACGGCACCAACTACGCCCTGATCGCCCCAGTCGCCGGCGGTCTCCACGGCGGCGGTTATTCCACCAACAACATCAACGGCCTCAGTCTCCAAACCCTTGGTTTTAATATCTACGACAACTCCACTGGTGCCAACTACGATTGGCTCTTCACCGGCGCAACCCGCGACGCCGGTCCGGGTTCCCTCCTCAAATCCAACGGCGACATCGTCACCCTCGCCGACATTTCCAACCTCCTGATCAACGTCCCCTCCACCTATCCCGTCGACACCGGCGCTCCCGAAACTGGCGATGGCTTTAATCTTGTCTTCGGCGACACCCAAGGCAATTTCGTCACCCCCATCCCCTACGCTATCGACAACGTCACCCTCACCACCGTTGTCCCCACCCCCGCCGCCGCCCTCGGCGCTATCCCTCTCTTCGGCCTCCTGCTCCTCAAAAAGCGCACTGTCGCCTAAATCCTCCCTCCGCCATCATTTTTCAAACCCCCGGCCCAACCGCCGGGGGTTCTTCATTCCTACAATATTCAAAACCCATTCATCCTCCTCACCCATCCCGCCGATAATCACCCTATGGACTGGCTAATCCCCATCTCCGCTCTCATCGGCATCTGGTCCTTCCTCTCCGTACTCGGCTCCGAGCGCGAACGCCGCACCCGCGACCTTGAACGCCAACTCGCCAAACTCATCGCCGAATCCACCCCAACTCCCCCGCCCCAAAATACTTAGATTTAGCTTTTTCCACATTAAAAGCTGCCAATGCCTCCCTTTTCTCCGTTGACCATCCTAACGGCGAGTTCTAGCATCCAGTTAGAAACCTCGCACAACGGAGACTCTCATGTCTGAAACCGCTCCCGTTACCCGTTCCCAGCACAAATGGCTCTACCTCCTCGTCCTGCTCATCTCCCTCGCCCTCCTCGGCGCCGGCGTCTGGCAGGCCATCGCCGTCCAATCCTTCTCCCTCCTCGCCGCCGGCTCCCTGGGATTGATCGCCGCCTTGGTCGCGTGGCCGCTTCTCCTCGCCCTCGACAGTTCCACCGCCTTCTCCTGCGCCCAACAAGCCGAAGTCGCCGAGCGCCTCCAGCAAATCTCCATCATGCTCGACACCCTTTCCGAGCAGCAGCTCCTCTCCGACCGCGCCAAATCCGTTGCCTACCGTGAAAAGGACCGGGAAGCCCTCCGCCGCGCCATCCACGAGGAAATTGCCCGCCGCGATTTCGAAGCCGCATTGGTCCTCACTACCGACATGGAAGCCGCCTTCGGCTACAAGCAGGAATCCGACCGCTTCCGCCGCGAAATCGAATCCCGCCGCCAGGACGACATCCGCCGCCAGATCACCGACGCCGTCTCCGTCATCGACCGCCATGCCCGCGGCGAAAATTGGCCCGACGCCCTCCGCGAAGCCGAGCGCGTCATGAACCTCTTCCCCGACCACCCCCAGGCCCAAACCCTCCCCCAGGAAGTCGAACACCGCCGCCAATCTCTCAAACACCAGCTCATGGACCAGCTCCGCGACGCCGAGCAAAACAACGACGTCGACAGCGGCATCGACATCGTCCGCCGCCTCGACGTCTACCTCACCCCCACCGAAGCCGAATCCGTCCGCGACACCGCCCGCAACGTCTTCAAACAAAAACTAATCCAGCTCGGCCAACAATTCACCGCCGCCCTCAACGAAAACCGCACCTCCGACGCCACCCGCATCGGCAACGAAATCACCCGCGACTACCCCAACACCCGCATGGCCCAGGAAGTCCGCGAACGCCTCATGACCCCCTCCCAAATCGAACCGGCCCGCGCCTGATTGAACCAGTCATCCTTGCATCGAATAAAAAAGCCCACGGACTGCGCAGTCCGTGAGCTTTCTGATTTAGACACACCTTTCCCCGGGTGATGTTCAAACTCGGCTCGCGTGCCGAGTTCGGCGTAATCGCAGGCCAGCCAGCCCACCCAGCAGCAGCATCCCTGCCGTAGCCGAGGCGGGAAGCGGCACCGCAGCAGGTACCAGCGCGATCGTCACGGATCCGTTCCCCAAAGTGCCGGCATATGAAAAAATCGGATTCGATCCCGCATCGTACGAACTACCGCCGCCGCCACCGAACTCTGAGGCGCCGCTACCACCGGTCCCGCCGACCGCTCCTCCCCCGCCCCCACCGCCGCCTGTGTCACCCCCGCCACCCCCGCCGCCAAAACCGCCACCCGTTCCGCCGGCGCTCCCGCCTGACCCACCATTTAAAAAGGAGAAGCCTCCTCCCCCGCCCATGAGATGACTAGTAGAATCGGTATCACCAGCGACACCATTATCGCTAAAGCCGCCACCGCCACCGCCGCCTCCACTAAACTCGGTATCACCGCCACCCCCGCCGGCTCCGTAACTGGATGTCACGCTTCCACCGGATCCGCCATCCTCCACCTCACCCGCCCCACCCCCGCCCCCCGCAATCAATAGCGGTATGTTGCCGGCGGCATAAACAACGAAAGAACCGCCACCGCCACCGCCAGGCTGAAAATTACCGCCGGCCCCCACCCCGCCGACCAGAATCTTCAACTGCTCGCCCGCCGTTAAATAAAAGCTGTCCTCAACCGATGCCCCCACCCCGCCCGAATATCCAAGGCTCGGGTTTGACGCGCCCCCGCCTCCGACGGCGATAATGTCATACGTTCCCGTTGTCGCCACCGTATAGGTGACGACGCTGCTGCCATATGAAATCACATCCGCCCGGCTCATGCCGACAGCCAACAAGAGGACACCCGCCGTCATCAAAATTCGACCGTTTCTCACATTTTCTCCTTAGCCAGTAACACGTGCTTGAGTTGCACGACCTCTGATTGAAAGAGCAAAATCGTAGGCTAGAGTGATCTACATTGCAAAGACATTATGCCGTGCCGCTACAACGTGTGAGACACCTCTCGCACCGGCGGCCTGTCCGCTGGCTTCCGCAACGGCTTCAGCCTAATCTTCCGCGGTGTTGACCTCTTCCCCTTCTTGATGCCATGCCTACCTCAACCGTCATCGGTGCCGGCCCCGCCGGTTGCACCGCCGCCATCCTCCTCGCCCGCGCCGGATGGTCCGTCACCCTCATCGAACAGCACCCCTTTCCCCGCCACAAAGTCTGCGGCGAATGTCTCAGCCACCTCGGCTTCCAAGTCCTCACTCGCCTAAACCTCGCCGATGAGTTTCTCTCCGCTAACCCTACTCCCCTCACCCAAACCCTCCTCCACGCCCCCGACGGCTCCTCCGCCTCCATCCCCCTCCCCCACCCCATGTTCGGCCTATCCCGCCACCGCCTCGATCCCCTCCTCCTCACCCAAGCCCAACAAGCCGGCGCCACCCTCCTCACCCCCTACCGCTGCGAATCCCTCTCCCCCACCACCATCCGCAACCTCCAAAACAACGAAATA
>DASRRR010000014.1:0-6365 GCA_035656825.1 Tepidisphaeraceae bacterium
CGACTACACCGCCTCCTCCCCCCTCACGCAAATCCGCCAATACCTCCAAACCGGCGCACTGACGAGTTCCTCCGCGACCAACAACTCCAACCACACCACCGCGCTAGGCTACGCCGAAGCCTCGCAACTCTCCCCCACCACTGCCGCCCAAATCGCCGGCACCCTCCCCTACGACTCCACCACCCTCCTCATCAAATACACCTACGAAGGCGACGCCAATCTCGACGGCAAAATCACTGCCGACGACTACGCGCTACTCGACAAAGGCTTCGCCACCCACGCCAGCACCTGGACCCTGGGCGACTTCAACTACGACGGCGTCGTCAACGCCGTCGACTATCTCCTGATCGACAAAACCGTCACCCTTCAATCCGGCAGCTACTCACCCGACGCAACTCTACTGGCCCAACGCGAAGCCCAATTCGGCGACGCCTACGTCTCCGAACTCCTCACCAGCATCCCAGAACCATCCCTGCTCGCCGCTTGCGGCTTAGCCTTCCCCCTCCTCCGTCGACGTCGCCCACAATAAACCCTCAAGGCGTCTTCGCCACACCCGCCCCTTCACTCACCCCATTCTCATTAATCGCATCCACGCGAAAGTAGTAGGGGGGTTCAGAGTTTAGCGAATAGAGCGTGAGTTCTTTGACATCGCCGCCGCGCACCCGAGAGTGCTGATACCACTTGTCAGGCGTAATGCCATAACGCACGAGATATCCCGTCGCTCCATCACTCGGCGACCAGTGAATGACAACCTTCCGGCGATCCTTCGCATCCCGCTCGGCGTTCACCTGCGCCACCGCTTGCGGCTTAGCCCCATCCCCCATCCCAAACACCCGCAAATCGCTCACCGCAAACTTCCCCCCGCCCGGCATAAACACATTTTCCACGCGGACGTATCGTGCCCGCATCGTCTTAGCCAGTTGCACATAATCATCAGGCGTCGCCACTTCACTATGACTCTCATCCAGCACAACCTCCCATGCCTTCCCATCTGCCGACGCCTTCACGACAAACTGATGGACGTCTTTCCCCTCCGTCGGATGATAATCCTGCTCCGCCAGATTCACCTGCAAGGCTCGCACGTCATATTCCTTCCCCAGATCCATTTGCAACCACTCCCCCGCATTCCCCGTCTTGGCAGACCACCATGTTCGCACGTTTTCATCCGATGCCAGCTTGGCCGGGTGGTCTTCCAATTCCGATGAGACAGTGACCTCTTTTCCGTCCGACAAAATCCCCCAATTCACATAGTCCTTATCCCGCTTCCCCTCCGGTAGCACTACCGGCACATCCATCTCCGTACGGGTATACGGAATTCCATCGGCATCAAAACCCGCTGGAAACAAACCAATCCGCCGCTCCATCCGCTCATGCACACCAATCAGCATTGTCACCGCCCGCCACCAGTTTCCATAGCGATCCTGGAATAAGCAGCTATGTCCAGCGCTGGTGATGAAGCCGGAGTCTTTGCGGGAGATCGGACTGTAATCCGAATAAACAAACGGCCCCAATGGCTTATCCGAGATCAATAATCCATCCGAATACCCCGGCACCGTCGTCCCCGGCGAGGCGTACTGCAAATAATATTTTCCCCCATAATACGTCATCCACGATCCCTCCCGGCAAGGATTAAACGTCTTCGTCGACCGCATCCCCGGCGAAGTTTCGCTGTTATCCCACGTACACACCTCCCACCCGTTCACGATCGGCGTCCCCAGCACATACGCCGGCATCAACTGCGTATCCGTCCCCGCGACCTCTTTCATCGTCTCTCGATCCAGCTCCACGCCATGAATCGGCTTTTCCAATCCGCTAGTCATATACGCTCGCCCACTCGGCGGATCGACAAACAAACACGGGTCCGCATAAGGAGGCACATCCGTCACCTTCTCCCACTTCCCCGTCTCCGGCTCCTGGGTCCGCCAGATCGCCACTAGATGCGTCGTCTTTCCAAATTCCGTGTAATACAACCAATCTCCCACCTGCGCTACCGCTGCCGCGGTGTAGGTCTTTCCCACCAGCTCCGGCCCCGCCACGAAAGGCACGTATTTCCAATGAATCAAATCATCCGACACCCGATACCCCGGCACATCCCAGGTGCTGAAAAGCCAATATTGATCCTTGTATAAAACAATCACCGGATCGGCTCCATGACGTGCCCAGGCGCCTTTGATTTCCCGCACGCCATAATCAATGTTGATCGGGTTACAGAACGTCTTCACTTCCGCATGGGCTGTCGCTATCCCGACTCCACACCACATCAACATGGCCAGCATTGTTCGGTTGATCATGATTGAGATCGTAAACCGCAACGCGGTTCCTAGCGAGGCATTTCAAACTGGGTTACTCTCTACGCGGGTGAACCGTTGCTGCGACTCATATTGAAATCCATCCTGGTCGCGATGCTGCTGGTCTTCTGCATCTATCCAGCCGTGCGTGATGTTGCGCGCTCCGCCACCACGCCTGATAATGTCATCACCCTCCGTTTCTGGAACGGATTCACCGGCCCGGATGGCCGGACAATTCTGCGGATCGTCCAGAAATTCTCCAAGGAGAATCCCGACATCCACATCATCATGCAGAAGATGCCTTGGGATCAGTATTACAACAAGCTCTTCGTCGCGGGGGTGGCGGGTAGGTGTCCCGAAGTGTTTGTCATCCATTCGCATACACTTCCGCGTTTCATCGGGACTAAATTCGTTCGTCAGATAGATGATTTGGTCGGCGGTCCAAATCAGATTGATCCATCCGACTTCGACCCGAACGTCTGGGCCGCCATGGAGCACGCCGGCCATCATTGGGCGATCCCGCTCGATGTACATCCGCTCGGGATGTATTACAACCGCACTCTCTTCCGACAGGCCGGCATTGTTGATGCGCATGGCGATCCCAAACCGCCGACCAATCGCGCCGAATTTCTCGATGACCTTCGCAGGTTGAAAAAGCCCGCCAGGGACGGCCATCCCGATCAATGGGGCTTTGCATTCACCTGGGAACGCACTAACACCTACGCGATCCTCCGGCAGTATGGGGGGACGCTCTTCAACGACTCCCTCACCCGCTCCACGCTTGCGTCACCGCCCAGCATCAGCGCCATCCAATGGTGCGCCGATCTGATTTTAAAGGACAAACTGGTTCCCTCGGCTGCCGATTTCGATTCGTGGATCGGCTTCCGCCAAGGTCGCATCGGCATGGTATTCGAAGGGATCTATAACCTCTCCGATCTTCAGCGCCAGACGGATCTGGATTGGGGCGCGGCCCCGATGCCGCTGCTAGGCGATCAGCCCGCAACGTGGGCTGCGTCGCATAGCCTTGCGCTGCGATCCGATTTAAACGGCAAACAGTTGGAAGCCGCCACACGGTTCATCAAGTTTCTTTCGGATAACAGTCTCGACTGGGCCGAGGGGGGTCAAGTCCCGGTCCGCCGTTCTCTGCGCAATTCAGATCGCTTCCGCGCCATGTATGCTCAGAGTGAGTTTGCCAAGCAGATTCCCTATGTTCGATACTTTCCCGCCACCCCATTTGTCTTCGAATTTCTTGCGGAGTATGACACGGCGGTCGAGCTTGCCCTGCGCGGCTCGGCCACGCCGCAAGATGCTCTTACTCACGCCGCCGGGCGGATCGACGCGGTGATCGATCGCTATCGCCGTGAAGGGTGGGAGATTTCCAGATGAAATCACGCTCCCGCCGAATTGATTTTACGGGTTATCTTTTTCTTCTTCCCTACATCATCCTCTTTACGTTTTTTCTGATCCTGCCATTGGCGTATGGGCTTTGGCTCAGTTTCATGCGTTACGAGTTGACCAGCCCGGAAGCGGCGGGCAGTCACCCCGCGACTTTCGTCGGACTGGCGAATTATCGCGAGGCGCTGGCGGATTCGTGGTTCCGTCAATCGTTCTTCGCGACCCTTCGGTTTGTCGGCATGACCTGCCCGGCGACGCTCATCCTCTCGCTCTTGATCGCGCTGGCGATCTCGACGATCCCCGACCGCCGGCAGCAGATTTATCGCCTGGCGATCTTCCTCCCCACCATGATCACGATCTCCGTCGCCGGGCTGGTCTGGCGCTGGTTTTATGCTCCGGAATTCGGGGTCTTCAATGCTTTTCTCGCTCACTTCGGTGTCAAAATCCCCTGGCTGACCGACACACACTGGGCGATGAAATCGATCGTTATCATGACGCTCTGGTGGACGGTGGGGGGGCCGGTGATCATTTTGCTGGCGGGGATTCGGCAGATTCCCGATGCTTATTACGAAGCGGCGGCGATTGATGGCGCGGTCGGCTGGCGGCGGACGTTTCATATTACACTGCCGTCATTGCGGCCGGTTTTGCTCTTTGTGGTGGTGCTCAATGTCATCGGGGCGTTCCAGGTCTTTGGACAGCCTTATGTGATTACGACGGGACTGCCGGAACGATCGACGGAAGTGTTACTGATGTATATCTACGACGTTTCATTCAACAATTTCCGCCTGGGTTATGGGGCGGCGATGAGCTGGATTTTATTTCTGGTCATCGCCATCTTCTCCTTGATCCAATTCCGGTTACTTCGTGAAAAATAATCTTCATGCGCGATCCCTGGTACAAACGTCTGACGATTGAGGCATTGCTGCTGCTGGTGGCGGTGGCGTTTGTGGCGCCGGTGATTTTGATTTATCTCACGTCGCTGAAGCCTGATTCGGAGATCATTAAGTTTCAGTCGTTATTGCCGGAACATCCGATTGCGGGGTTTCATGATAATTTCGGGCATATCCTCAACTCGCCGGAGGAGGTGCCGATCAATCGTTGGCTGGCGAATAGTATTTTTATTTCCTCGGCGACGACGCTGCTGGTGTTGACGGTGGATTCGCTGGCGGCGTATGCATTGGCTCGCCTGAGGTTGCCGGGATCGCGAGTCATTTTTGCGCTGATTATCGCCACGCTGATGGTGCCGGGGCAGATACTGCTGGTGCCTTTGTATCTTTTGCTGAATCACATTGGATGGATCGACTCGCCGCTGGCGTTGATTGTGCCGGCGGGGGCGGGGGCGTTTGGGGTGTTTTTATTGCATCAGTTTTTTCATGCGGTGCCGCGGGAATTGGAAGAGGCGGCGATGCTGGATGGATGCACGCGGTTGCAGACGTTCTGGCATGTGATGCTGCCGCTGGCCAAGCCGGCGTTGGCGACGTTGGCGATCTTTACGTTTGTCGGGTCGTGGAATGATTTTCTTGGGCCGCTGGTGTTTTTGGATTCGATTGAGCGGTATACGCTTCCGGTGGGGGTGGCGCTGTTTCAGTCGAGTTATGCGGCGGAGTATGGGTTGACGTTGGCGGCGAGTGTGGTGTGTACTACGCCGATTCTGCTGATTTTCCTGCTTTTCTCGAAACACATCATCCGCGGGATTGCCGCGGGGGGGTTGAAGGAGTAGGGGGAACGGGTCGCGAGCGACCCGGCTAAACGAAGAGGATTTGTTGGGGGGGTTATTCGCCGGAAGGGGCGGGGATGGCGATGCCGGTGGGGATGGGGTGTCCGAAGTGGGGGGAGCCGTCTTTGTTCCAGGTAAATCGCTGCATGCGTGTGGTGCGGCCATTGAATCCCTGGTCTTTGCGTTCGTCGGTGCGCCAGTCTTTGGCGTGGTAGATGATCCAGTTTTCGGTGCCGTCGGGGGAGGTGGCGAAGCCGTTGTGGCCGACGCAGTAGACCGCGCCATCCCAACCGAAATAGGGGGTAAAGACAGGGTTTTTTGTTTTTGTCCAGTTTGCGGCATTGAGCGGATCGGTTCCGGTTAGAGTCAGGAGGCCGAGGGCGTAATTTGGTGTGCCGCTGTGGCCAGCGGAATAGGTGAGAAAGATCTTTCCTTTATGTTGCAATTCTTCCGGCGCTTCGACCCATCCTCGTTCCCAAGGTTCGGTGGCGTGGCAAATCTCTATGCGTTGTGATCCGTTGACGTGCATGGGGGTCGTCATCGGGGCGATCCATAGCGAGCCGGTAGTGTAGAGGCAGTAGAGGCGTCCATCGGGCATTGTGAGGACTGAGCCGTCGATGGCGTAATGATCGAGTTCGGGGTCGAGTCGTATGGGATCGTTGTAGGGTCCGAGAGGATCGTTGGTTTTGGCTTCGGCGACGAACATTCGGTGGTGGTTGTCTGGGCCGTCGGTGGCGGTGAAGTAGAGATACCAGTGGTTTTGGAGGAAGTGGAGTTCGGGGGCCCAGATGCCGTGGCTGGTGGGGCCGGTGGGGGGTGCGGACCAGATGAGTTTTTTGTCGCCGTGGTCGAGGTTGGTGAGGGTGCGGGAGCGCCAGATGGAGAGGCCTTGGTCGGGGTTGAGGGTGGCGGTGAAGTAGTAGTAGCCGTCTTTTTGGGTGACCCAGGGGTCGGCGGCGTCCATG
>DASRRR010000015.1:0-10748 GCA_035656825.1 Tepidisphaeraceae bacterium
TCCTGTTCGGTAAGATGCGTATACGACATCGCTGCTCGGGCCTTTCGACGGTTGAGTCTTGGTAAACAAAACCTATCGAATCCCGACAGCGATGTCTCTCACTTGTCGGCCCTGCGTTGCGCTTCTAATTTGAATTCACCCCCTCAGGCAAGAGTTTATCATGCCCCTCAAACAAGGCAGACATGCTATGAAGCGATTCCTTCTGGAAGCAAAATTCGCGTTTTTGGCCTGGCTCATACCATTTGTTGTTTCAGTCGCGATCTTTCCCCTCAAGCAATCACACGCATACCTGTTCGAATCGATCATGGGATTCATCCTGGTGACAACCACCGTCTTGCTGGGATGCATTTATCTCTGCAGCCACAAAGTCGATCGACCGCTGCCATCGGGCTTCCGCATCGGCATAACCTGGCTCCTGGCAAACTGGCTGCTCGACTTAACGATGTTCAGCAGCGGCCCGATGAAAATGCCCCCGATCCAATATTTCGCAACCATCGGAACTGCCTACTTCATCATCCCCGTCATTACCACCGGCCTGGGATTCGTGCAGGCGCACCAGCGACGAATCTAATCCATCGAGAATGCTCTTTAATTGTTTCGCTGCAACCGGCGGCCAACCATCGCGCGATTGCAATCCCAACATCAATATTCCTGTGAACTTTCCGCGGGGTTGCGCAGTCCTAACGGGCATCGGCGCAGAATAATCCGAAAAAAAGTAAGAAAAACGCCGTCTGCGTCGTCTATTTGTCAGGCGGATGCAGAACTACAACAAGAGGTGCAACGTGCGATCTGAATCTAAACGATGCAACTGGTATGACCACTTCCGTCCAAGAGCCGGTGAAGCAACCATCGTGATGATCGTCAGCCTGCTGGTCTGGGGCTGGACCCAGTGCATGGCTCCGCCAGTCCCTTTCGGATCGGCCTTACGCAACGCCGCCGAACGCGGAGATGTGTGCGCGATCGAGCGCGCATCGCTACAAGAATTAAATCGGCCCGATCACACCGGAACGCTCCCGATTCTCGCCGCCTCACGATGCGGGCAGGCCGCCGTCGTAGAAGCACTCCTGCGTCGCGGCATCGATCCCAACACACCCCTGCCGCTATATGGACGGCCCATTATCGTTGCCGCCTCAATGGGATGTACAGAGGTTGTGCGCGTATTGCTGCGCCACGGCGCGACATTGGACGGTCGCGACAATCTCGGCCGCGATGCACTGACTGCAGCCGCGGAAGGCGTCGTTCCATCCTGCATCCGCCTGCTCCTCGACGCCGGAGCTAACCTGCAGAACCTCGACAAAGAAGGCTTTACCGCTCAACAGCGTGCCGTCGAAGGCGCAAATCCCGAGTGCATCAAGCTATTGAACTCCGCCGCACAACACGCAAATCGCGACGCCCTGGCGATGTCGGAGAACTCCATTAAGAATTGAGCAGCCCGTAAAACTCCCTGGCCGTCTGCTCCCACGTCAGTCGTTCAAACGTCTTCGCCGCCGCCGCCCCTTTAGTGCGCAACAACTCGCGATTCTGATAGGCATATTCCAGTGTTTCAATCGCTTCATCCAGATCCGTCTCACACCACCTCCCCACCGGACCGGCTTCATTGGTAATCACATTTTCCACTTGCGCTTTCAGCGGAAACGAATTCTCCTCCGTTAGAATATCCTTATGCCCCGAATGAAACGTCGCAATCGCCGGCTTCCCGCACGCCATATATTCACTCATCACTAAATTTGTCCCGCCCTCACATCGGCTCGGAAAAATACCGACATCCGTATTGCGATATATCCGCGGCAAAATCGGATTCGCTATCGCCGGTAGCGAAATCACCCGCGACACATCGATCCCATTCGCCGCCAGCAACTGATTCACAATCTCCACATGCGGCCCAGACGCCACCGGAATATTGATCAACCTCGACGCCGAAATCGTCGCCGCATTCCAACTCCACTGGTTATGCCACACATTCACCAGCGCCACGTCCTTATGCCGATCCTGCAAAACCTTATACGCCCGGATGACCACATCCTGCCCCTTACGAAATTCCAGCTTCCCCCCGGAAAACACCACGAATTGATCCTGCAAATACTGCTTCTGATTAAACAGCGGATTAAAAACCTGCGGATCGACCCCCTGCAGAATCACCTTCACCCCCGGATAGTTCGCCGCACGAAGCACCTCAGCACACCATGATGACCCGGCCACCAGATAGTCAAATCCCTCAAACCCCGGCGATCGTGTCGCCTTAATAACCAGGTCGTCCTCGAAAAACGTATACCCGACATTGCGCGTCCCACGAAGATTCGGGTGAAACGGAATGGTCGCCGCCGGTATCCCCTTCAGCACCGGCACATCCACCGCACTCCCCTCCGGCGGATGCAGCGGATCAGTCCCCGCCGGCTGCAACGACCGAATGAAATTCCACTCAAACGTATTCTCAAACAATTCATCCGCAATCGGCTGCGTATACAGCCGCACCGCATCCAACTTCGCCAGCTCCCGGGTAATCATCCGCCCGGCAACCCCCCATCCATGCGCCAGACCCATCGGCATTGCAACGTAAATCATGTTCCCACAAGTCTACCGTCCGCCCTCAGGTGGCTCTAGCGGCTCCGCCGAATACGACTCCATCAGCGACGCCGCTTTATGCACCAGCGTCGGAACCAGCGGCAACCGCTCCAGATCCAGCGCCTCGCTAATTCCCGGCCGATCCAGCAATTCCCCCGCATGCCGCACCGTCGCCCACTTCCGCGGCGCCAATACATCCACGCTCCGCAGCACCTCAATCGTCAGCGTCCCATTCCGCGCATCCCGCGCCGGCAAATCCAGCGTCCCATTCGGCGGAATCGCCACCCCGAGCTCCAGCGGCTCAAAACCCGCCCGCGCCATCCGCCGCACCGCCACCGCATCATGCCGCCGGTTCAATATCCGAAATCGCGCCCCATCAACCCGCACCTCAATCCCCCCCTCCGACTTCATCGCCGCCGGCAACGTCGGCGGCGGCGCCCCAACCCCAGGCGGCGCCGGCAGCGGCGGCAGCACATCCCCCTTCTCCACGTCCGGCAACGCCAAACTGATCACCTCCGACGTCTTATGCTCCACATTAAAAATCGCGATCCACTGCTGCGTATAATCCGCCAGATACCCCGTGTACTGCACAAAATCATTATTCGGATTCAACGGGCAAACCACCTCCATAATCACCGGCTGCCCAATGTACTGTTCCAAGAGCGGCTCATACGCGTTTGCAAACCTTCCCAATAGCGTCTGCCCGATCTGCGCAACCTGCCCCCCCTGCGTCCCCAGCACCACGCTCGCCGGATTCATCTTCTGAAACTGCCCCACCGCCGCTCCGATCGCCTGCCCAAACGCATCACGCAACGTATTAATCACATTCACCACATGCCGCCGAAACCGTCTCCCCGGCCCAGGATTAAACGTCCGCACAATCTGACGCGCCCGATCCCGCTGCTCCTCCGCCGTCAACTCGTCATGATACCGCAGCAAACTAAGCACCTGCGTCTCAATCTCCGGCTGATACAGCAAATAACTCGTCTTTTTCCTCCCCCGCACATCCACAAACGGATGGTCATAAATAATCTCAATCCCCTGCGAAAAGACCCGCAAATCTCCCCACGAAACCTGCCCGCGCGACCGCTCCACCGTGATGTGATAATCATGAAAAAACTTCAGGCACTTATCCCGCGCCCATTTGGTGATCAGCGTCGTCACAATCGCCGTCAAAAAAATGAACAGCAGCGTGAGATAAAAAACCGTCGAAGGATTCACACCATTGGCCGGAGCCGCGGGAGCCTGGGCTAAAATCGTCACGAACATTCGAAATGTTGTAGAGGCCCGACCCCGATTGCTCAAGGCATAAAAAAGGACACCCCCGGTCGCCTTGCGGGCAACCGAGGGTGTTGGCTTGTGAGGAAAGTAGTCACGAGACCGTCAATCAGTCTCGAACGAGCCTTGGATAACCAGGTCCTACCCGCCACGCAGGAGCGATAGGACCGACTGAGGGGCCGAGTTGGCTTGCGACAACACGGTTTGAGCGGCCGAGGAGAGGATCTGATCGCGGGTCATTTCCGACGTTTCCGACGCGAAGTCGGTGTCGGTGATATCGCTCTCAGCAGACGTCACGTTCTCAAGAGCGACGTTCAACGAGTTCGTCGTTGAACCGATCGTGAACTTCTGGAACGCGCCGATCTTGCCGCGAAGCGTGGAGACCTGCTGGATGGCCTTGTCGAGGATCTTCTGGGCGCCGTCCAGGCTACCCGAAGCCAAAGAGTTGGTCCCACCAGAGCCGAGCGTCGAGAGATACCCGAGCGTCCCGTCGCCCAGGTTGCCCGTGGAAACGGACTGGATACCCAAAGATGCTTTGCCTTCTTCGGTGACTTTGGACCCGAGCTGGAAGGTCGCCCCGCCGCCGGTGACGCCAAAGGTCTTGGTCGTACCCGCCGTATTGGCGCCGCTGGTCAGGTCGAAGTTGACGTCCAGGTCGCTGTTGGTGAAGCTGACATGCGTGCCAGATGTCTGGGCTGCAGCCCCGTTCACGGTGACCACCGCGTTGGTGCCGTTCTCCTTGGCGGCCGACACACCGAATGAGCTGGTGATCGCCTTGACGCCCACAAACTGATCCGCACCGTACCCGGTCGAGCTGAAGTGCAGCGTGCCGCTGACAATGGCCGCCGATACGCCCGTGGCGGATTTCACGCCATTGACCGCGTTCGCCACCGCCGACAGAGCCGACCCGGAACCGATCGAGACCTGTTCAGTCCCTGAGTTACCGGAAATTTCCAGCGTCAGGTTGGCCGAAAGCGCCGCACTGCCCGAGTGGGTGATGTCGCCGGTCGTGGCGCTGCTGACGACATTGATCACGACGTTCTGCGTCGCTCCGCCGGTCAGCTTGGCAGCATTGACCTGGAGGTTTGCGATCGCGGACGTGCCGACCGAGCTGGTCGTGTAATCAAAGTTGCCATTCAGGAGCTGCGTCCCTTGGAAGCTCGTCGAACCGGAAATCCGGTTCACCGTGCTCAGGATCGAGTCCACCTGCAACTGATTCGCCTGCACTTCGTCGCTCGACAACCCGGAGGTGTTCGCTGACTGTGTCACCAGCCCTTGGAGCTGGTTCAGCAGCGAGCTGACTTCGTTCAGACCGCCGTCGGCGGTGCTGAGGATGTTGTCGGCGCGGCTCGCGTTATCAATCGCGGTGCTGATGCCGGTCTTCTCGGCTTTCAGGTTCTCGCTGGCGATCAAACCGGCCGGATCATCCTTACCAGAATTGATCTTCAAACCGGTGCTCAAACGCTGCATACTCGTCGACAACGCATTATTGTTCGTATTCAGCACATTCTGTGCTATTAGAGACGAAACATTGGTGTTTATACTGCTCATGGTTCTGTCTTTCCTTGACGGACTAATTCGCTAATGACTTCTGCCTCTTATTGATGACTTCCGGATCTGCGGTCCAGAAGGGGCACTCACTCGCGAAAGATTCAATCCCTTGAATGGTGGCTCCAGCGACATTCGCCGGATGCACGCCCATGGGCCTTCAGGACAGGGATAAGTCCGGACGGTCCGGCGGGAGGAAATATTCCTTGCCTCCCGCTTGCGCTTTTGATCCAAAGCTCCTTTCTCACAAGCCTTGTCGTCTTATGATCCCCAGGTTGAAGGGGTCATCCCTCAACCGTGGTTCATCACACGACTTCTCACGCTTCGTATCGACTTGTGGAGCGGTACACTTGAGGGCAGGAAGTGCGCAAGAATTATTGGCCTAAGGACTTATGGGACCGCTGGAAATCCCTTATTGACCGGGCATCGCCGTTCCAAGTTTTTATTGGCACGCGAGTCATCCCTTAGCCCCATCCCCCAAAACAAAATTTTTTCGCGTTGATACTGCTGAAATCTCCCCCCGACAACGCATCAATCCCACATGCGTAGAATGAGAGGCGTGCCTGTTCGCCACGCCAGCAATTGTCAGGAAAATCGCGAGGTTGTTATGCGGAAGGTTGCGTCAAATATCTCCATCGAACCCCTCGAGCCCCGCCAGCTCATGACCGCCGTCATCGGCACCACCTTCGACCCCATCGTCGGTCCCGTCGGCACCACCCCCGGTACCATCGGCGGCCCCACCAACGTCGAACCCGTCTCCGGCTTCTCAGGCTACTTCTCCCCCACCCAGGATACCTTCCTCCTCGGCTTCGGTAACTCCGAAATCGTCTTCAACAACAATCCCTCCTCCAACAACAACTCCTCCCCCTTCACCAACACCAACTCCTCCTGGAACTCCAACCTCTTCTTCCGCAAAGGCTTCCCCCTCCACTTCGCCGGCGGCGCCGTCATGAGCGTCAAAGGCTCCACCCTCAATATCACCGGCACCAACGGCGACGACACCATCCTCCTCTCCCAATCCACCCGCCGGAACGGCCAAATCTTCTCCATCAACATCACCATCAACTCCCAAACCCAGCAATTCAATTATCAGACCTTCGGCCAGTTCATCTCCCGCATCTCCATCGACGCCGGTAAAGGCGACGACCTCGTCGCCGCCTCCTCCGACTTCTCCATCCCCATGCTCATCCTCGGCGGCAAAGGCAACGACTCCCTCGCCGGCGGTGCCGCCAACGACACCCTCTACGGCGGTGATGGCAACGATGTCCTCGTCGGCAACGCCGGAAACGACGTCCTCTACGGACAAACCGGCAACGATACCCTCTCCGGCAACGCCGGCTCCAATAAACTCGACGGCGGCGGCGGCCACAACCAACTCAACAACTCCAGCCCCGCCGACCTCGCCAAAAACCTCAAAAAGAAGAAATAACCCTCTTCCGCTTGCGGCTTAGCGCCTACTGCTCCCGCGCATAATACTCCGCCTCCAGCGCCACCAGCTTCGCCTTCGCCGCCTCATACTCCCCCTGTACCTTCCCCGCCTTCCCCGCATCCTTAAACACCTTCGGATCAGACAAAGTGTTCTGCGCCGCCTCCACCCCCCGCTCCGTCTTCTGAATCTCCTTCTCCAATTCCTGCAACGTCAGCTTCCCAAACGGCCTCAAATACGGATTGTCCTTCTTACTCCCCTGCTTCACTTCCTTCTGCACCGGCTTAGCCGCCGCCTTCACCGCAGGCTTCGACTTCTGCGCCTTCATCTCCGCCGCCCGCGCCGCATCCGCTACCACCTTCTCATGCCACTTCTCGTAATTCCCATCAAAATCCACCACACCCTTCGGCGGCTCCAGCACCAGCAACCTGGTCGACAACTTATTCAAAAAATACCGATCATGTGACACAAACAGCAGCGTCCCGGGAAACGCCCGCAACGTATTCTCCAGCGCCTCCGCACTCGCAATATCCAAATGGTTCGTCGGCTCGTCCAGCAGTAGCACATTCGGCTTATCCAAAATCAACTTCGCCAGCGCCACCCGCGCTCGCTCACCCCCCGACAACATATCCATCCGCTTCTCCGCATCCGTCCCCCGAAACAATAGCGCCCCCAAAATATCCCGATACTCCTGCGGCGTAGTCCCCACCCGACCATGCGACAACTCATCATAAACCGTAAATTCCGGATTAAAATCCGCCAATTTCTGGTCGTAATACCCGCGGGTAATATTCGCCCCCCACTTCACAACCCCCGAATCCGCCTCCCGCCGACCCGCCAGCGCCTCCAAGAGCGTCGTCTTCCCCGACCCATTCGGCCCAATAATGCCAATCCGCTCCCCCCGCACCACCCGAAACGAAACCTCCGACCACAACGGCCGTGTGTCATAATTCTTCGACAACTCCCGCACCTGCAATACCTGATCCCCCGCCCGCTGACTCGTATCAATATTGACGTTAATCCCCCGCTGCTGCCCCACCGCCTGCACCAGATCATCCGACTCCAGCAGCCGATTCAGCCGCTTCTCGCGCCCCTTCGCCTCTCGCGCCCGCTGCCCCGCCCCAAACCGCCGCACAAATTCCTTCTGCTTCTCAATATCTTCCTGCTGCTCTTCATACGCCCGCTGCTGCGAAAGCTCCTGCAATTCCTTCTGCTCCACAAACGCCGAATAATTCCCCGTATAGCTGAACAGCTTCGCCTGGTTCAGCCACACGATCCGCGTCGCAATCCGGTCCAGCAAATACCGGTCATGCGAAATAATGATCACCGCCCCCTTAAAATCCTTCAGATAATTCTCCACCCACTCAATCGCCGCCAAATCCAGGTGATTCGTCGGCTCATCCAACAACAACAAATCCGGCTCCGCAATCAGCAACTTCGCCAGCGCCAACCTCGACTTCTGCCCCCCCGACAAACTCGTCACCGACTGCTCCCACGAAGACCGATCCAGCCCCACCCCCTCCAGCGTCCCTTCCAACTTATGCTGAAACGCATACCCCCCCTCCAGATCAAACTCATGCTGGACGTTCTGATAGTCCTCCATGACCTTCTCCAGCGCATCCCCCTCCACCTCCGCCATCTTGTGTTCCAGATCACGCAATTTGTGATTCAGCTCATGCAGCTTGGCAAACGCCAATTCCGCCTCATCAATCACCGTATTGCCCGGATCAAACTGCGGATCTTGCTCCAGATGCCCGAGCTTCACCCCCCGCGTGATCGCCACCTCCCCTGCCTCCGGCACAATCTGGTTCGTCAAAACCTTAAATATCGTCGACTTCCCCGCCCCATTCGGCCCAATCAACCCAATCCGCTCCCCCTCATAAACCGTAAGCGAAGCATGATCCAGCAGCACCCGCTGCCCATAAGACTTCTCGACATTAGAAAGCGTTGCAACAGCCATAAAACCTTATAACTACATCCGATCGGATGCCATTTATTCTATTTTCGAATTAACATTCACTGAAATTATGTTGTTTCATTACATCATAAAAATAGTTTCGCATAGATGATACGTCATCCCAAGCCAACTCTCCTCGCGATTTGCGGCTCCACGGCACTCTGAAGCCGAAAAAATTATAAATGCCCCTTAAGGCCCCTCATCTACTGGAACTTAGCATTCTCTTTCTCCCCCTCTTCCTGAACCCTGAAAACTGAACCCTACTCCTCTTTCCCCTGCTCCAACTTCTTAATCCGATCATTCATCTCCGGCAACTGCGTCAACAAATGATACACCCGCCTCCCCCAAGGCCTCGGCATCGCCGGCGACCCCAAATAATCCGTCTTCGACTCCAAATCCGTCATCACCCCCGACTGCGCCGCCACCTGCACCTGATCCCCGATCTTCAAATGCCCCGCCACCCCGACCTGCCCCCCCATGACCACATAATTCCCCGTCGTCACCGACCCCGCCAGCCCCACCTGCGCCACAAACAGACAATGATTCCCCACCTTCGTCCCATGCCCAATCGCGATCAGATCACAGAACTTCGTCCCCTTCCCGATCACCGTCGACCCCAGCGTCGCCCGCTCGATCGCACAATTCGCCCCGATCTCCACATCATCCTCAATGATCACATTCCCCGCTTGCGGAATCTTATGATGAATCGGATAGCCCTGTGGCCCGGCATGCGTCGCATACCCAAACCCATCCTGCCCGATCGTCGAATTCGCATGCACCGTCACCCGGTCCCCCAGCACGCAATCATCATAAATCACCACATTCGCATACAAAATACAATTCTTCCCCACCCGCGCCCGCGGCCCGACAAACACATTCGGATAAACCACCGTCCCCTCCCCAATCACCGCCGTCGGATCAACATGCGCCGTCGGATGAACCCCCGCATGCGGATGCACACGATGCCCATGCAGCGCCACCACCGCCAGCGCAAACGCATAATACGGATCTTTCGCCTTCAGCAGCGAAACCTTCTCCGACTTCACCGCCGGCCCCACAATCACCGCCGACGCCCGCGTACTCTCCAGTAGCCCCCCATACTTAGGATTCGATAAAAACGAAACCTCTCCCCCCTTCGCCTCCTCCAGCGTCGCCGCCGACGAAATCACCACCCCCGCATCCCCAACGAGTTCCGCCCCAATGCGTTCAGCCAATTCTCCAAGTGTCAGCGGCACGTACCATCTCCCTTGCAAAACCTATTCAATATAGATTTTACCCCAGATTGCAACTCCGCCTGTTTCGAACCCCCTTCGCAACCCTGCCCAATAGCCCGCACGCAACGCGTGCGCGGGAATTTTTGCCGTCATGAACACTTTCTATTTCCCCAACTCCGTCCTCCCATAAAACACCCCCTCCCCCCCCCGCGCCACAAACTTCGGCAACCCCACCCCCATCGCTGCCACCAACCTCAACCGCGCCCGCTCCCTCCCCAAAAACTCCTCCACCGTCTCCCCCGGCCTCAGTGCCAGCACCCCCGGCGCCATCGCCGCCCGCGTCACATGCCACGCCACCTTCCCATCCTCCACAAACGCCACCGTCACCAAATCCTCAGGCACATTCACCGTCGACTCCCCCCCCGCCCCCCGATACGTCACCTCCCTCACTTCCCCCGGCTCACTCGTCACCACCAACCTCACCGGCTGATTCTCCGCCACCTCCACCCCCTCCGCCTGCAACTTCGCCGTCAGCGCCGCTGCCGCCCGCGACTTCAGCACCATATCCCCCTCCACTTTCGACAAATCAATCGAAACCTTCACCCCCGGATGAATCAGCATCACCTTTGCCGGATCAATCTTCCCCTCCACCCTCATCTCCGCCTCCCCCGGCAGCACCCGATGCCCCAGCACCCTCTTCCCCCCCCCACTCTTCGAATACCAATACTCCCCCGCAAACGCCCCCGCCACCCCATTCTCCTCC
>DASRRR010000016.1:0-63520 GCA_035656825.1 Tepidisphaeraceae bacterium
CCAGGTGATGTCGATGGAGATGGGGGAGGAGGTGGTGTGGATATCGGCGATGGTTGCGGGGGGGGTGGGGAATTGGGGGAGCCATTCTTTGAAGAGGTCGGGGTTGGCGGGGGTAGAGTCGGCGGAGATGGGGAGGGTGAGGGAGAGGGAGGCGTGGCCGGGGAGGCAGGTTTGGTCGCAGACGAGGAATTTGAGGTTGGCTTGGAGGGTGATGGGATCAGTGGCGGGGAGATTGGCGGGGGGGGTGATGGTGGTGAGGAGCAGGACTTCGTTTTCGTAGCCGTAGGCGATGAGATCGCCGGGCTGGAGGAATTTGGTGGGGACGGGGAATTGGAGGGGGGAGGAGGTGAAGCCTGTGGGGAGGGAGAAGGTGGAGGAGACGGCTTGGCCGGAGTCGCCGGGGTTTTTCCAGTAGACGTGCCAGTGGGGGGAGATGTGGAGGAGGATGGCGAGGTGGAAGAGGCGGCCGGGCTGGATGGCGGTGGTGTCGGCGAGGAGCTGGGGGTGGACGAGGTCGGCGGCGCGGGGGGATTGGGCGAGGGCCAGGGAGGAGAAGAAGGCGAGGGTGAGGGTGGCGAGGGTTTTGGCCATGCTGTGTCTCGGAACGCGGGAGAGCGAGGCGTTATTTCCGTTACAGTTTAGCCAGGGTATTGGGCGGGATGGAGGGGAAAGCGGGGGAAATATTTGTTGTGGAAGACGGGGCGATAGGCTTAGGTCTTTATTTTGCAAATAGTTATGTCGAAAATAGTGGGTGGAGACGAGGGGAAAAAGCGACCGAAATCGACATGAAGCGACATCAAACCGACCTAAAAGTGGCGTGTTTTGACAGGGTAAAGAACAGTGAGCGACGAAGAGTGTGGCGGTCAAACGGATTCCCCCTTTTGGTAATGGACGCAGGGTGGGAGTATATATTTAATCGAGAGGCATTTCAAGAAAAATATGGTATGTGTTCTGTATTGATGATATATTGTTATACCGTGGAAGAATTGGTCATGGGAAAAACGCGCAGCCCAGAGGGCTGCGGCTAAACGTTGGAGGGGAGGAGAATGGGAGTTGCGGGGATGACTTTTACTGGCTTGGGGAGGAGTGGGGAGCTACAATTGGGGGTAAGGCTCGGGCATTCAGAATGAGATTGGGCGGTTTCGGCCGCTGATCCTGATCGGCCAGCTTAGAAAGTGTGGCCAGCGCCCGTTCCCGGTGTATGAGCTACGATGCGGCCAATTTCTCTCGCGCAGGCGGGGTGAACCCCGGGGGTGGATTGTCGCCGGCGCTGAGTGCGAATGTGCTGGTGCTGAACCGGTATTACCAGGCGATTCGGGTGGTGAATGTACGGCGGGCGTTTTCGATGTTGTGCCGGGAGATGGCGGAGGTCATCCACATCGAGACGGACGCGAAGGGGCAGTCGAAGTGGTTGAATTACAATTTCGGGGATTGGCAGGAGTTGTCGGCGCTGCGGAAGGAATTTGAGCCGGACGAGTTTGAGTGGATTCATACGGTGCGGGTGCAGATCGCGGTGCCGCGGATTATTCGGCTGCTTGGGTATGACAAGCTTCCGCGTCAGGATGTGAAGTTTAATCGGCGCAATATTTATGCGCGCGATGGGAACAAGTGTCAGTATTGCGGGAGGAAGTTTTCGACGACGGAGTTGTCGCTGGACCATGTGGTGCCCAAGAGCCAGGGGGGGAAGGCGAGTTGGGAGAATATTGTTTGCTGTTGTGTGAAGTGCAACGTGAGGAAGGGCGGGAGGACGCCGGAGCAGGCGCGGATGCATTTGAAGACGAAGCCGGTGAAGCCGAAGAGGAGTCCGGTGATTAATATTCGGCTGGCGGATGAGCGGTATCAGAGCTGGAAACAGTTTTTGGATACGGCGTATTGGACGGTGGAGTTGAAGTAAGTGCGTTCAAATACTTCTCTTTGAGGCTTGTTACAAACATAGAGGGAATGGCCATGCGAGAATCACGGCCTGGGTTGAGCGCGCGGTCTTTGGTGGTTCTAGAAATGATCGCAGCGGGGAGCAGCTATGAACAGATTCTCGCGGCGCACCGGGAATTGAGTTATCTGGATATTTTTCAGGCGGCGGAGGAGGCGATTGGGTTGGCGGTGAATTTGCCGTCGCGACAGACGGCACATACTGTTGCGGAGAAAAGAGAGCGATACCCGCGAGCGTATGAAAAATGGACAGAGAAGGAGGAGATAACTATGAGAAAACTGGTGCGGGCGGGCATGACAGTCGCTCGGATTGCGGGGAGATTGCAACGAAATCGAGGGGCTATCCGAAGTCGTTTAATAAAATTGGATCTTGTTGGTGAGTTGTCTGAGCGTGAGCAAGAGAGGTTGCACCGCATTATTGAGCGAAGGAAGACGTGGTCACTAAAGTGACTGCGCTGCGCGAGATTAGATTTCTTAACAAATGGTGGTCAGACCCACAGAACTCCGCGCAATGCTTGCATAGGTGTTTTAGGATTACTGAAGTGGGGGGGGGAAACGCACCGCACGCGGGGCGGCTAAACAAAGAATATGCGGTGGGAGGTTTGTCTATAAAAATAATTGCGGGTTTAGATGGAACCGGTTTGAGAGTCGAAGGATGTGGGATTTGCTCAATTTTCTTCGGCGATTGAGGAACATGGACGCAGCGGGGCGATTGCCAATGATTTCTCCGAGGTCGGTGACCGTTAGATTATTTTCTTCCATCAGGTGGCGGACGATTTTTATGGGGTCAATATCATCCATAGCAATGGCGCGATGCTTTTGCTGGTAATCGGCAACCAGCATGGTCAGGGTTTGAATGTAATCGCGCTCGTCGGCATTTCGATCGTTGGCGGATTTGGTGCCGATCAAGCGAGTGAGCATCTTTGCTGCTTTGGCGTGCTCGGCTTTGGTGCGAATGGGGCGAAGAGGAAATACTTGAACCAAGGTCAAGAAAGTGTCAGCAATTTTTACGTACGACATTACTTTTTTAGATAGTGATTTTGGGGCATTTTTCGAGAAAGGCAGCGTCAATGGTAACGCCTAGACCGGGGGTTTCATTGAGGAGACAGAGGTCTTTTTGGTAGGTCATGCCGCCGATGATGGGGTCGGTGGCGAGGAGGTGGGCGGAGTCGAGGTCGAAGAATTTGAAGTGGTTCATGGAGGAGGCGAGGTGGGCGGCGGCGGTGAGTCCGAGGCGGGATTCCATCATGCAGCCGATCATGCAGAGGCGGCCGGCGGCGTCGACGACGGAGGCGAGTTTTTGGCCGGTGCGGATGCCGCCGGATTTGGAGAGTTTGAGATTGACGTAGTCGCAGGCGTCGTCGGCGAGGACGCGGAAGGCGTCGTGGTGGTCGAAGACGGATTCGTCGGCAACAATCGGGACGGGGGATTTGGTGTGGATGGCTTTGAGGTCCTGGAGGTTCCAGTAGGGGACGGGTTGCTCGCAGTATTCGATGTCGAGTTCGTGGATGCGCGTGAGGACGGCCAGGGCGGTGGGGACGTCCCAGCCTTGGTTGGCGTCGACGCGGATGGTGGGGGTTGGGCCGATGGCGGAGCGGATGGCGCGGACGCGGGCGATGTCGTCTTTGGCGTTGGTGCCGAGTTTTATTTTGATGATTTGGAAGCCGCGGGAGACGGCGGCGGCGGCTTTTTCGGCCATGAGTTCGGCCGGGTTGATGCCGAGGGTGAGGCAGGTGCGGAGTGGGCGGGCGGAGGAGCCGCCGAGGAGTTGGTAGAGGGGGAGATTGGCGGCGCGGGCGAGGATGTCGTAGAGGGCCATGTCGAAGGCGGCGCGGATTTGGGAGTTGTTTTTGAGGAAGCCGTCGAGGTCTGCCATGCGGTCTTCGATGGCGAGGGGGTCTTGGTTGATGAGGAGTTTGGCGAGGTCCTGGGCGGCGGCGAGGTCGATGGATTGGGTTTCGCCGCAGAGTTTCCAGAAGGAGGAGGCTTCGCCGTAGCCGGAGAGGCCGGCGTCGGTGTTGATGCGGAGGAAGACGCTCATGGCGGAGCGCATCTCCATGACGGCGATGCGGAAAGGGTCCTTGAGGGGGATGTCGGCTTTGAAGAGGTCGATGGTGGTGATGCGCATGGGGAAGAGTTTAACGAGGAGCGACGAAACATGAAGGATTGAGAATACAGTTGATGATTGCTGGGAAGTTGCGATAATTTCCGGCGGCTGGAGTGGATGGGTTTATCATTTCGTCAGGGCTATTGAGTATGAAAACACGAATCAGCGGGCAACGGGCATTCGTTGAAGGTCTTGAAGCGCGCCGGCTTTTTGCGAGCAGTGTGACGATTAAATCGGTGACTTCGGGGACGGGGACGCTGGCGACGAATCAGGTGTTGGATGTGGGGGTGAGGATGTCGAATAGTTCTTCGACAGTGGCGGTGGTGGCGTCGGCGGAGGTGTTTCTGGTGCCGACGGGGAAGTCGCTGGATGCGACGACGGATCTGGGGGTGGTGGTGAAGCTGAAGCCGATCAATGGGAATGGGACTCGGACGGGGCATAAGGATCAGGTGGTTGGGAAGGTGACGGCGGGGAGTTATTCGCTGGTGGCTTGTCCGATTGATCCGACGACGGGGAAAGTGGATACGAGCACGACGGTGAGTGGGCCGACGGTGACGTATGTGGTGGCACCGATCGCGGGGAGTTTGACGGCGGGGGTGACGCTGCCGAGTTGGATGAAGCAATTTGTGCCGGGGAAGAAGGTGCCGGCGACGTTGTCGTTGACGAGTCAGAATACGGTGGCGTCTTCGGTGGTGCCGGTTTCGTTTTATTTATCGACGAATAAGACGTTTGGCGCCAGTGACGTGGCGATTGGGAGCACGAGCGTTATAGCGGAACTGGCGGTGGATAAGGCGTCGAAGTTGACGGCGAAGTTGACGGTGCCGACGAAGGCGAAGTTGACGGGGAAGTATTATTTGATCGCAGTGGTGAATCCGACGGGGACGAATCCGGCGGTGCTGGCGAAGGTAGTGGCGGTGTCGGCGACGGCGCTGGCGATTGCCAATACATGAGGAGAGAGTGGCACTGCTTGCTTGCAGCCAATGCAAGTTGAGTATGCCATGGCAATTTTTTAGCTGGGGTCTTTGAGGGGTTTCTTTTTGGTGATTTCGGGTTGGCCTTGGGCGCGCCAGAGGTACCAGGTGGCGATGGAGCGGTAGGGTTGCCAGGGGGTGCCGATTTTAATGGACTGGTCTTTGGTGGGGAGGTCTTTGAGGTTGTAGAAGATTTGGATGCCGCGGCGGAGGCCGAGGTCGTCGACGGGGAGGAGGTCGGGGCGGCTCATGACGAAGATGAGGAACATTTCGGCGGTCCAGCGGCCGACGCCTTTGATGGGGAGGAGGGATTGGATGATGTCTTCGTCGGTCATGGAGGGGAAGGAGGGGACGGGGATTTCGCGGCGGTCGAAGCGGGTGGAGAGGTCGAGGAGGTAGGAGCGTTTTTGGCGGGAGAGGCCGCAGGCGCGGATGATTTCTTCGTCTTTTTTGTAGATGCTCAGGACGCGGGTGGGGGTGGGGCGGCCGGCGGGGAAGAGGGCTTTGAATTTGCCGAACATCGAGGAGGCGGCGGCGGTGGAGACTTGCTGGGAGAAGATGGCGTTGCAGAGGGCGGTGAAGGGGTCGGCGCGGGGGGTGAGGGTGCATGGGCCGACGCGGGTGATGAGGGAACGCATGGTCGGGTCGACTTTGCGCAGGTGGCGAAGGGCGCGGGACCAGTCGGGGGTTGTTGCGGGGAGGTCGAACCACATGGTGGGTATATCGTGGCGAAGGGGAGAGGCGCGTCAAATGGATGTAAGTGAACCTGACCCCCTTATGCCCTTGACCCCCTTATGCCCTTATGACTGAAAAGTGAAAAGTAAACCCGACCAACCAGACCTTCTTATTTATTCTGTTACATCAGGTCGCGGAGCGGCATAGAGTGGTTTGGTCGGCATCAGGACAATGAGAACCGGCAGGCGCGCAAATCAATGACTCGCATCCATTTTGGTTTGTCCTTCATTATTTATGAAGTTACTTAATTATGAATATGATGTCGAAACCAAGGCAAACAAAGCATGCCAATCAGCAAATGTAATAAAAGTACAACTACAACGACAAGCTGATTTGAGATGAAGTAGTCCCATCGATCTTTTTTGCTGTGTCCGAATCGCCTAAGATCTGACATTCTCGTAAAGATCATTCCCAGTATAAAGAATTCAATCCCAATCACCCCAATTGAAAGAGCCAAAATCGCATGTCCCGTAACTACCCCAGCAATGACTATTGGTGCGGAAAAAAATGCGACCAAAACGCTCGCATATAAAATGTGAATATCAATTGACTCTCTCATGATTTTCCCTGCGTAGCGCGGAGCGGCCGATACGTCAGCTTCGGTTCGCCTCGAATGTTTGACGTTCTGATACCCTATCTCCCAATGACGCCGTTAGCGAGTATCAAACACTTCGGTGGAGTTTAATGTGCTGATCGTTAATACAGAGGCGCAGCTAGCATTTTTGGAATGCACCATGCCCAAAAGAGTTCAAAGTTAACGAGATCAAATCAACTCCGCTCGAATATGGCACCCCCTGCCGGCGGCATATCAAAGCATATCATTGCGGCCATTTGCTCGGTGTTCGCCGCTATCCTTAGCGTGTTGTTTCTGGTCGTATCGAGGGGGCGTAGCAGAGGGTGCTGAGGAGTTGGAAAGAATCTTCGGCGAAGAGGCGATGCAGGGATGGGGTCGGAGAGGCGAGATTGGCCAGGGTTTGGGAAAATAGATGATACGGAGAGGGCGAAAGCGGCTTGGGCGAGGTAATGGATGGAATCGGCATCGGAGGAGGTGGCTGCTCAAATGGTGATAGGCATGGGCGTTGATCCATTGGAAGGGTATTGAAGTGGGAAGCGAATCATGAATCTGCGATGGGGCGCAATGTCTGGCGGGATGGGGCGTGGGCGTTTACAATGTCTGGTCACGAACGAAATTTGACCTTACCTGCGAAACTGATCCGGGAGCGTTGTCCATGCGAGTGCCTTTGAAATTGAGTGAGATTGATCGGGAGCATCTTCAGGAGTTGTATGACACGGCGGGGGTGCCGCGGGATCAGCTGCCGTATTCGGAGAAGTATGATGAGATCTGGCAGGGGTTTCAGGACCGGACGTTTAAGAATGCGGACCGGGAGCAGATTTTCGGGGCGATTTTGAAATATACGCGGACGGGGACGAAGAATCCGGCGAATCTGCCGGAGAGCGAATTGACGCCGGAGCAGATTAAGCAGATCAAAGGGCTCCTGAATCGGCACGCCAAGGGGGGGAAGATTCTGCCTTATAGTGAGGAGTTCACGAAGGCGAAGGAAGAGTTTGTGAAGCTGTCAAAGGTGGAGGGGTTGGAGGATGGCGGGTTTTGGGTGGCGGTGCTGCATGCGACGGGGGCGAAGAGGAAGCCTCCGGTGCGGGCGAAAGCGAAGGCGGCGGTGGTGGAATCGGATGATGAGGGGGATGACGAGTAAATTTTGAAGGGGGGAATCCTTTGTAATCGATTGGAAACGAATCAATCTCCTATTTCCTAGTAGGAGATGAGGAAAAAGAGTTGCAAAGGGTGGGGTAGGGTGTCTATTATCCGCCTCCCAAATGGGGACTAAGCGAGGCGAATATGAGTAATTTGACATGGCGTGAGAAGCTGGCGGATGTGATCCCGACGGAGGTTGGGCGGGAGCTGGATAATTTTGAGGCGCAGATGATGTTGCGCAAGGGGGGGAAGATTGAAGAGAAGACGTTTGCGGAATTGCGCTTGCGCCGGGGGGCGTATGGGCAGCGGTATGACAATGGGCATCGGCATGATGGGATTAAGACGCAGGATCTGAATTTTCCGCAGAAGGGGATGACCAAGGGGCCGGAGACGGAATGGGATGCGCCGGGGATGATGCGGATTAAGATTCCGGGGGGGTCGGTCAGCCCGTTGCAATTGAACTTGCTGGCGGATTTGGCGGATGAGTATTCGGATGCGATTCTGCATGTGACGACGCGGCAGGATTTTCAGTTGCATTATGTGCATATTGAAGACACGCCGGATTTGATGAGAAGGCTGGCGGCGGTGGGGATTACGACCAAGGAGGCGTGCGGGAATTCGGTGCGGAATGTGACGGCGTGCCCGCTGGCGGGGGTGTGCCATACGGAGGCGTTTGATGTGACGCCGTATTCGAAGCAGATCATGCAGTTTTTTCTGGGGCATCCGGACACGATGGAATTTGGACGGAAGTTCAAGATTGCGCTATCGGGGTGCCAGCATGAGGCTTGCGCGCTGGTGTCGATCCATGATCTGGGGTTGATTGCGGTGAATGATGGGGGGGAGAGGAAGTTTGATATTTATGTGGGGGGTGGGCTGGGTGCGGTGCCTTTCCAGGCGAAGTTGCTGGCGCAGAAGGTGGCGATGAAGGAAGTGCTGCCGTTGAGCCAGGCGGTCGGGCGATTGTTTGCGCGGATGGGGGAGAAGAAGAATCGGCAGAAGGCGCGATTGAAATTCGTGGTGCAGAAGGTGGGGATCGAGGAATTTAAGAAGCTGGTGGCGGAAGAGCGGAAGACACTACCGCATGATGTGCGATGGGATCAGTTTGGGCAGGGGATTGAGACGTGGACTGAACAGGGGAGCAACCCCCCTACTCATTTGAATGGGCAGGCGAAGCCGGAGGGGTTTGAGGGGTGGTTTGCGACGAATGTGTATCGGCAGCGGCAGCCGGGGTATGCGGTGGCGACGGTGACGTTACCACTGGGGGATATGACGAGTGATCAGGCGCGGGCGATCGCGGTGATCGCGGATCGGTTTGCGGGGGGGAATGTGCGGACGACTGTCGAACAGAATTTGGTGTTGCGCTGGGTGAGCGAAGTGGATTTGCCGGCGTTGTATTTGGAATTGAAGCGGATTGGGCTGAGTGAGCCGGGGGCGGGAACGATTATTGATGTGACGAGCTGCCCGGGGACGGATACGTGCAAGCTGGGGATTGCGTCGTCGCGCGGATTGGCCGGGGAGCTGCGCGAGCGGCTGGCGATTCAGTCGGCGACGATGGATGCGGCGGTGAAGAACCTGCGGATTAAGGTGTCGGGGTGCTTTAATTCCTGCGGGCAACATCATGTGGCGGATATTGGGTTTTATGGGAACTCGCGGAATATCGGGGGGTATACGGTGCCGCATTTTCAGGTGATGCTGGGGGGGCAGTGGACGGAGAACGTGGGGAGTTATGGGCAGGCGATTGGGTCGATTCCTTCGAAGGCGATACCGACTGTCGTCGAACGGCTGACGAAGCGGTTTGTGATGGAGCGGGCGGGGGCGACGGAGTCTTTTCAGGCGTTTACGAAGCGATTGGGGAAGAAGGAATTGAAGGGGATGCTGGAGGATTTGACGCATGTGCCGGCGCATGATGTGGATGCGACGTATTACACGGATTGGGGGGATCCGCGGGAGTTTACGATCGGCGACATGGGGACGGGCGAGTGCGCGGGGGAAGTGATTTCGCTGGCGCAGTTTGGATTTGCGGCGGCGGAGTCGATGGCGTTTGAGTCGTCATTGAAGCTGGAGGAGGGGGAATTTGTCGAGGCGGATCGGCTGGCGCTGGGGGCGATGATGGAGGCGGCCAAGACGCTGGTGAAGTTGCAGTTTTACGATGTGCCTGACAATGCCGAGGCGATTGTCGGGGAGTTTAAGACGCGGTTTGTGGAGACGAAGTTGTTCTGGGACCGGTTCCATCATGGGCAGTTTGCGAATTATCTGATTAACCGGGTGGAGCATGGGCCGACGCGGGCGATTGACAAGGATTGGGCGGAGCGGATGGTGCAGGAGGCACCGTTGTTTATTGATGCGGCGCATGCGTGCCATATGAAGATGCAGGCGGAGCAGAATAAGCTGCTGCAGGTGTCGGTGCCGGCGACGACGATGGATCCGAAGAATCAGTTTGAGATATAGGAGAAAGCTACTGGCTACTGGCTACTGGCTACTTGTGGTTGTTTCATTGGGAAAGTGACTGCGAGTAGCGAGTAGCAAGTAGCGAGTAGCTATTTGAACATGGATATAACGCGGATTGGGATTAAGTTGTTTTTGGCGAATCCGAAGGTACACGTGGAGAGCGTGGTGCAGGTGTTTCATGCTTGGATTCAGCAGCAGGCGCTGGCGGGGAATTTGCTGATTGATGTGGCGGATTATTTGCATGTGCCGACGGGGCCGGGGGTGGTGTTGATTGGGCATGAGGCGAATTATGCGATTGATGGGGGGTTGCCGGGAGTGGGGTTGTTGTATCAGAGGAAGAGGCCGATGGAGGAGGGGGATTTGAAGGGGAGGCTCGCGCATGCGTTTCGGGAGGCGCTGAGCGCGGCGTGGCTGTTGGAGCGCGAGGAGAAATTGAAGTGGGGGTTTGATCTGTGGCAGATGCAGATCAGGATTGCGGATAAGTTGAATGCGCCGAACACGGCGGAGACGTTTGGAAGATTGAAGCCGGAGATTGAGGGGTTTTTGAAGGGGATGCTGGGGGGGGTGGAGTTTACGCTGGAGCAGAATGGGGATGAGCGGGTGGCGTTTGAGGTGATGGTGCGGGTGAAGAAGCTGGAGACGGTGGAGATGTTGTTGTCGCGGGTGCAGGTGTGAGGGAAGAAAGAGAAGAGATCGCGAAGGGCACGAAGGTGGACGCGAAGTTACGCGAAGGAAGAGTAGAGAGAAGATGGATGTTTAGGGATTGATTGAGGGGGAGGATTCGGGGGGTTGGGGGGTGGACGTGAAGCCGGGGGTGGCGACTTTTTCTGGGGCGATGGGGGGGGATTCGGTGAATTCTTCTTCGATTTCTTCGACGTAGACGTCGTCGAGGTCGGTGGCGTCGACTTCGCGGCGGAGGAGGGAATAGATGATGGTGTTGGCGGAGAAGTAGAAGCTGATGGCGAAGGCGCCGAGCATGGTGATGAGCCAGTAGACCCAGAAGGAGACGAACCAGGCGGTGACGTTTTCGGACCAGGGGAGGGTGCGGAGGTCGAGGAGGGGAGAGGAGAGATGCCAGAATTCGATGGGGGGCCAGATGGAGGGCCATTGGGCGGCGGATTTGGCGGGGAGCCACCAGCCTAGGAAGTATTGGGTGAGGGTGAGGGTCATGAAGATGAAGAAGCGGATGAAGAGGTAGCAGACCGCGCCGTAGGTGAGGGCGACGGCGGTGTACCAGATCAAACGCCAGGGGCGGTGGTAGACGTAGGAGAAGGAGCGGCTGATGGCGTCGAAGGAGTCGGAGCCTTCGATGGCGATGGTGGGGTACATGAGGTTGAAGCCGGCACCGGTGCCGAGGAGGAGGAGGGTGAGGATCGCCCCGGCGAGGAGGGGAAGGAAGAAGAAGACGGAGAGGATGATCGGGCCGGCGTAGGGGATATTGAGGAGGACGAGGCCGGCGAGGGCGAGGAGGGCGGTGATGAGGAGGATGAGGACGAGGGGGATGATGGGGGCGAAGATGAAGGAGAGCATTTTGCCGGAGGAGAAGCGGATAGCCTGGCGGACGGACATTTTTTCATCGCGGGCGACGTGGACGGCGGCGATGCGGGCGACGGCGCCGCCGAAGACAGCCCAGATGATGAGGAACCAGAGGGTGAAGATGGAGGCGAAGACGGGGTGGGAGCCGTAGAACCAGGCGGGACCGACGAGGAGGAAGTTGGCAATGGAGGAGAGGACGCCGCCGGGGGAGAGCCAGTTCCAGTTGAGGATGGATTGGACGGTTTGGTCGACCTGGCCGACTTCGTACTGGAAGAATTTGATGAAGACGCCTTCGCGGGGGAGGGTGGGGATGTTTTGGAGGAAGGTGTTGTCGCTATAGAGGGATGGAGTGGCGGGCCAGTTGATGCGTTCGACGCTGAGGGGGACGGAGTGGGGGGCGGCGAGGGTCCAGGTGTAGTCGAGGGCGCGGCCGCCGAGGTAGAGACAGAGGAGCAGGAGCCAGGCGAGGGCGAGTTTGGAGGGGTGGATGGCGATGCGGAAGGTGCGGAAGAGGTGGACCCAGCCGAAGAGTTCACGCCAGGAGACTTCGCGGAGGATTTGGTTGGGCTGGAGGTCGGGGGGGGTGGTCATGTGAGGGTACTCCTGTGAATGGAATTCAATTGTAAAGGGTACAGGATTTTGAATAAAAAAACGCGGGCGAGACGCCCGCGGCACTTACTTGTCGAAGTCTTCGGTAAGGGGGGACGGGGGTTGGTCGTCGGGGTTGTCGAGGGGGATTTGGTATTTGTCGTCTAGCCAGCGGCCGAGGTCGATGAGTTTGCAGCGTTCGGAGCAGAAGGGGAGGTGGCTGGGGTGGTTGGGCTGGGGCGCTTCGACGGGTTTTTTGCAGATGGGGCAGTTCATTTCTTTTTGGAGGAGGATTTGGCGGAGGGTTTGGGTTCAGGTTTGGCGGGGGCGGCGGGTTTGGGGGTTTCGGTGGTGGCGGGAGTGGTGGGTTTGGAGTCGGGGGATTTGGTTTCGGTGGAAGCGGGCGTGGCAGGGGCGGAGTCGGATTTGGCTTCGGATTTGTAGGTTTCGGAGCGATAGTCGGTGGTGTAGAAGCCGGAGCCTTTGAAGATGACGCCTGCGCCGGTGCCGATGAGTCGGCGGAGTTTATTTTTGCCGCACTTGGGGCATTTTTTGAGGGGGGAAGAGGTGATGGATTGGAACTGGTCGAAGTGGTGGCCGCAGGCTTCGCATTTGTATTCGTAGGTGGGCATAAGAAAATCCAAGGATGAAGGATGAAGGCGGAAGGATGAATTCATCCTTCTGCATTCATCCTTTGATTCACGGGCTGACGGCGACGCCGGCGGGGCGGAGGGTGCGGGCGTGCATGATGTAGCCTTTCTGGAGAGTTTGGACGACGGTGGGGTCGGTGTATTTGTCGCTGGGCTGGTGCATGAGGGCTTCGTGCTTATTGGGGTCGAAGGGGGTGCCGGGGGTGGGGTTGATGACTTCGACTCCCTGGGCGGCGAGGATTTTGGCGAGCTGGTCGAGGACGATCTGCATGCCTTTGAGCAACGTGGCGGAGTCGGCTTTGGAAGAGTCGATGGAGATGGCGCGGTCGAGGTTGTCGAGGATGGGGATGAAGGCCTTGATGACCGAGGCGTTGGCGAACTGGATGGCCTGCTCTTTGTCCTGCTCGAGGCGGCGCTGGGCGTTGCGGAAGTCGGCCTGGGTGCGGGCGAGTTTGTCGAAGAGGCTGTCGCGCTCTTCCTGGAGTTTCTGCATATCCGGCGCGGCGTCGGGGACGGATTGATCGTCGGCGTCCGGGGTGTTGATGTTTTCTTCGTTGAAAGGGGATGGTTGGCTCATGATTGACTCGCTTTACTTATCCGACTTGTGTTGGCCTTCGCTGGTGAACATGGCTTTGAGTTTGTCTTTGAAACCTTTGCGGTCGGGAGTGACTTCATTCTCCTCGATGGTGGCGAATTCGCGAAGGAGTTGTTTTTGACGATCGGTGAGGCGTCGGGGGACCTCTACGAGGATTTGTACAAGCTGGTCGCCGCTCTTGTAACTGCGAATGTCGGGAAGGCCTTTGCCTTTGAGTTTGAAGACTTCGCCGTGCTGGGTGCCGGGGGGGATGTCGAGGGAGTCCTGGCCTTTGAGGGTGGGGACGTCGACCTTGGAGCCGAGGGCGGCCTGGGTGAAGGAGACGGGGAGCTGGCAGACGAGGTCGTTGTTGTGGCGGCTGAAGAATTGGTGAGGTTTGACGGAGATGTAGACGTGGAGGTCGCCGGCGGGGGCACCGGCCTGGCCGGCTTCACCTTCGCCGACGATGCGGACGGCTTGACCTTCGTGGACGCCGGCGGGGATTTTGACGGTGACTTTGCGCTTTTTGAGTTGTCGACCGGAGCCGCCGCAACTGGGGCAATGTTCTTTGATGACGGACCCGCGGCCGCGGCAATTGGGGCAAGGGGTGACCATGCGGAACATGCCGCCGAACCCTTGCTGGGCGATGCGACCTTGACCGCCGCACTGGACGCAGACGACGGGGGAGGAGCCGGGTTTAGCGCCGGAGCCTTTGCAGGTATCGCAGGTGTCCTGGCGTTCGAATTCGATGGTTTTTTCGGTGCCGGCGGAGACATCGGCGAGGGTGAGTTCGACCTGGGTTTCGAGATCGAAGCCGCGTTGCGGGCCTGCGCCGCGACGTGCGCCCTGCTGGCGACCGCCGCCGCCGAAGATGTCGTCGAACATCGAGAAGATGTCGCCGACGTCCATGTGGGAGAAGTCATGCTGGCCGGAGAGGCCGGCGTGGCCGTGCTGGTCGTAGCGTTTGCGTTTGGTGTCGTCGGAGAGGACTTCGTAGGCTTCGGCGCATTCCTTGAAGCGGATTTCGGCTTCGCCTTTGGAGTCGCCGGTGTTGCGGTCCGGGTGGTACTTCATCGCCAGGCGGCGATAGGAGCGTTTGATCTCTTCGCCGGAAGAGGTCCGCTCGACGCTGAGGATCTCGTAATAATCGCGTTTGGTCGAAGCCACGTTAGTCCTTCATTCTACGCCATAAACAAGACGAAGGCACGAGAGCCACTGTGCGCCCTCGTGCCTCTTGGTTCGTTAGAACTGTTATCGCATCAGACAACCGCGCCGGCGGCGGCTTTGGATTCTTCGCCTTTCTTTTCCTTGAGTTCGGTCAGGAGGACGTCGGTGGTGAGGGCGAGGCCGGAGACGCTGGCGGCGTTGAGGAGGGCGGTGCAGGCGACCTTGGCGGGGTCGATGATGCCGGCTTTGAGCATGTCGACGTATTCGTCGGCGGCGGCGTTGTAGCCGTAGTTGGGGTTTTTGTTTTCGAGGATCTGTGCGACGACGACTTCGCCGTCTTCGCCGGCGTTGTCGGCGATCTGGCGGGCGGGGGCGCGGAGGGCTTCGGCGACGATGTCGAAGCCGATCTTTTCGTCACCTTTGGCTTGGCGCTTGCCGGCTTCGACGGCTTCGATGGCGCGGAGGAAGGCGACGCCGCCGCCGGGGACAATTCCCTCTTCGGCAGCAGCTTTGGTGGCGTGGAGAGCGTCGTCGATGAGGTCCTTGCGTTCCTTCATCTCGGTTTCGGTGTTGGCGCCGGCTTTGACGACGGCGACGCCGCCGGTGAGCTTGGCGAGGCGTTCCTGGAGTTTTTCGCGGTCGTAGTCGCTGGTGGTGGAGTCGATCTGCTTGCGGATTTGTTCCGAGCGGGTGTCGATGTCTTTCTTTTTGCCGGCACCTTCGATGATGAGGGTGCGTTCTTTGTCGATGACGATGCGCTTGGCGGAGCCGAGGTCTTCGAGCTCGACATTTTCGAGTTTAAGGCCGAGGTCTTCGGAGATGAATTTGCCGCCGGTGACGCTGGCAAGGTCGCCCATCATGGCTTTGCGGCGATCGCCGAAGCCGGGGGCTTTGACGGCGCAGATGTTCAGGACGCCGCGGAGCTTGTTGACGACCAGAGCAGTGAGGGCTTCGGCGTCGACGTCTTCGGCGATGATGAGGAGGGGCTTGCCGCCGGCGACGACTTTGTTGAGCAGCGGGAGGAGTTCGGCGAGGTTGGAGATCTTCTTTTCGTGGAGGAGGATGTAGGCGTTTTCCAGGACGGCTTCGAGGGTAGTGGGGTTGGTGAGGAAGTAGGGGCTGAGATAGCCCTTATCGAACTGCATGCCTTCGGTGTATTCGAGGACGGATTCGGTGCCTTTGCCTTCATCGACGGTGATGACGCCTTCCTTGCCGACCTTTTCCATGGCGTCGGCCATGAGCTGGCCGATGTGCTGGTCGCCGTTGGCGGAGATGGTGGCGACTTTCTTGTAGTCGTCCTTGTTTTTGACGGGCTTGGCGAGGGCTTTGATGGATTCGGAGGCGACTTCGGCGGCTTTGAGGATGCCGCGCTGGATGATGACAGGATTGGCGCCGCCGGCGGTCACGTATTTGAGACCTTCGAGGAAGATGGCTTCGGCGAGGACAGTGGCGGTGGTGGTGCCGTCGCCGGCGACGTCGCCGGTCTTGGAGGCGACGGTCTGGACGAGCTTAGCGCCCATGTTTTGGAAGGGGTTCTGGAGCTCGATTTCCTTGGCGACGGTGACGCCGTCCTTGGTGATGCGCGGCGAGCCGTAGGATTTTTGCAGGACGACGTTGCGACCGCGCGGGCCGAGGGTGGCTTTGACGGCGCGGGCGAGTTGGGAGAGGCCTTCGGCGATTTCCTGCCGAGCGGCGGATTCGAACATCATTTGTTTGGTTGCCATTTTTAAGCTCCAGTATTTATCAGAGGTCCGTGGTCAGAGGTCCGTGGTCAGTAGCAGGGACTATTCGAGGACGCCGAAGAGTTCGGATTCGCGGACGATGACGAGTTTTTGGCCATCGACTTCGACTTCGGTGCCGGAGTATTTGCCGTAGAGGACGGTATCGCCGGTGCGGATGCCGAGTTCCATGGGCTTGCCCTTTTCATCGAGGCGGCCGGGGCCGACGGAGATGACTTTGCCTTTGGTGGGCTTTTCCTTGGCGGAGTCGGGGAGGACGATGCCGGACTTGGTCTTTTCCTCGGCGTCGGCGGGCTTGATGACGATGCGATCTGCAAGGGGTTTGAGTTTCATCTGTGTATACCTCTGATATTGGTGTGATTTAGTAATTGTTATGAAAAGGGGGAATTACATCATGCCTTCCATGCCGCCCATTCCACCCATGCCGCCCATTCCACCGCCGCCGTGATCGTGGTCGTGGCCGCCGGCTTCTTCGGCCTTGGGGGCTTCGACGATGATGCAGTCGGTGGTGAGCAGAAGGATGGCGACTTCGGCGGAGTTTTGCAGAGCGGTGCGGTCGACCTTGGTGGGGGTGAGGATGCCGGCTTTGAACATGTCGACGTATTCGTCGGTGAGGGCGTTCCAGCCTTCGTTGTCTTTGGATTCCATGACGCGGCGGACGACGACAGCGCCGGATTGGCCGGCGTTTTCGGCGATTTGTTTGAGGGGGGCCATGAGGGCGTTGCGGACGATTTTGACGCCGGCGGCTTCATCGCCGTCGAGCTTGAGGTTGGACCCGCCGTTGAGGGATTTCATGGCGCGGATGAAGGCGGTGCCGCCGCCGGCGACGACGCCTTCCTGGATGGCGGCGCGAGTGGCGTGCAGAGCGTCTTCGATGCGGGATTTCTTTTCTTTGAGCTCGGCTTCGCTTGCGGCTCCGACGTTGATCTGGGCGACGCCGCCGGCGAGTTTGGCAAGGCGCTCCTGGAGCTTTTCCTTGTCGTAGTCGCTGGTGGTGATGCTGATTTCGCGGCGGATCTGTTCGATGCGGCCTTGGATGGACTTGGATTCGCCGGCACCTTCGATGATGGTGGTGTTGTCGTTGTCGATGCGGACGCGCTTGGCCTGGCCGAGCTGGGAGATTTCGACTTTGTCGAGTTCGATGCCGAGGTCTTTCATGATCGCTTCGCCGCCGGTGAGGATGGCGATGTCTTCGAGCATGGACTTGCGGCGGTCGCCGTAGCCGGGGGCTTTGACGGCGCAGACGTTGAGGATGCCGCGGAGCTTGTTGACGACGAGGGTTGCGAGGGCTTCGCCTTCGATGTCCTCGGCGATGATGACGAGGGGGCGTTTGGCCTTCTGGATTTTTTCGAGGAGGGGGATCAGCTTGGTGGCGGCGCTGATTTTGTCTTCGTAGATGAGGATGAAGGGCTTGTCGAGCTGGGAGACCATTTCATCGGCGTCGGTGATAAAGTTGGGGGAGAGGAAGCCGCGATCGAATTGCATGCCTTCGACGACGTCGACGTAGGTTTCGAGGGATTTGCCTTCTTCGACGGTGATGACGCCGTCTTTACCGACGCGATCAAAGGCGTCGGCCATGATGTTGCCGATCTCTTTGTCGTTATTGGCGGAGATGGCAGCGACGGAGGCGATGTCTTCCTTGCCACGGATGGGCTTGGATTGCTTTTTGAGGTTTTCGATGACGGCGTCGACGCCTTTACGGATGCCGCGGGCGATGGCCATGGCGTCGGCACCGGCGGTGAGGTTTTTGTAGCCTTCCTTAAAGATGGCTTCGGCGAGGACGGTGGCGGTGGTGGTCCCGTCGCCGGCGACATCGGAGGTCTTGCTGGCGGCTTCCTTGACGAGCTTGGCGCCGATGTTTTCGAATTTGTTGGAGAGTTCGACTTCCTCGGCGACGGTCACGCCGTCCTTGGTGACGGTGGGAGCGCCCCAGCCTTTGTCGATGACGGCGTTACGGCCACGGGGGCCAAGGGTCGTCTTGACAGCTCGGGCGAGCTTGGTGACACCTTCCAACAAAGACTTACGGGCTTCGATGTCGAAGGTGAGCATCTTGGCGGCCATTCATCGCTCCTTTATTAAAGCTGCTGTGATTCTGTAATGAGTCAAAGAGAGCCTGACGCGCATGGGGCGCGCCGGGCAAAGCCTCTATAACAATCGCAATGCCATTCCTGATGCGCGTGTAAGCCATTTAGCAATAATTACTTAGATCAGCAGCAGAAATGAATGACGCCTGCCACGGTGGCAGGCGTCGGGGACTGGCGATCGGAATGGTTGCCATTGTGGCAGGGAGGTCTATTGCTGACCGTGGTTCCATTTTTGGTAGTCGCGGCTGCCGGGGGTGGGGAAGATGGCTTTCTCTTCGGGTTGAAGGGGGAAGGGGGAGGATTCGGGTAAAGGATTGGCGTTGCCGGTTTTGGCGGCGAGTAAGGGGGAGCCGTCCGGGAGGGCGAAGTCGCCGTGGTCGGGGTCTTTGAATTGGATTTGGGTGAACTGGCTTTTGGTTTCGGGGGCAGGGTCGACAGCCTGCATTTCTTTGCCGGCGGGTTTCTTCATGGCGGCCTGGTTTTTCCAGAACCAGTTGGAGAGGAGTATGGGTGCGCCGACGGCGGCCGGGTCATTGCCGTTGATGGCGCTGAGCTCGACGGCGATGGGATTGTTGTAAAAGAGGTTGCGTTCGACGGCAGGGTGGGAGTCGCCGAGGACGGCGAGGCCTTCGCGGAGGTTGGAGGCGAAGGTGTTTTGCGTGATGGTGTCTTTGTTGTTGAACCAGCAGGAGATGCCGTCCATTTCGTTGTTGAGGAAGAGGTTGTTGGTGATGGTGGCATGGGTATCGCCGGAGGCGTAGATGCCACAGCGGGCGACGTCGAAGATGCGGTTGCCGGTGATGGTGGGGGAGGCGGAGTCGTAGCGGATGCCGTGCCAGGCGGTGCCGGAGATTCGGCAGGATTGGACGGTGACGTCGGTGTCCGGACCGATGCCGATGCCGGTGTAGTAGCAGTTGCGGATGTCGGAGTCTGAGACGACGGCCTTGGTGTGGCCGCCGCGGCGCGACCCGATGACAATGCCGGTGCCCCAGACCGCGGCGACGAGGGAGTGGGTGATTTGCACATCCGAACCGGCGGCGACCTGGATTCCGCTCCCGGTGGAACCGACGGCGGCGCAATTTTCGATTTTCCCGGCGGAATGGTTGAAGAGGATCAGGGACATGTCGTTGGAAGAGCCATTGGGGTTGGCGCCGGCGGAGGAGGAAGCCGTCAGGTCGCGAATCGTGACTCCTTGAGCGCCTTCGACGCGGATGACGGATTGTAAGGCGTATTTCTGTGTGAGTGCGTTCACTTGCCTGGTCCACTCGGCGATGGTGATTCCTTTGTCGGCCTGTTGGGCGAGTTGTTTGGCGGCTTGGCGCGCTTCGGCGGGGACGGTGGCGGAGAGGGTGGTTTGATTCCAGCCGGAGCCTTCAAGGGTGAGGGGTTTAGTGATTTTGATGTCTTCTTCCCAGATGCCGGGGGCGATGTGGATGGTGGCACCGGGCGGGGCGGCGTCGATGGCGGCTTGGATGGAGGTGTAGTCGCCGCCGGTCTTGGCGACGGTGATGGTTTTGGAGGAATCGACCGCAGCGCGGGCCAGGAGGACGCAGGAGAGGATGATCGGGAGGGAGAGGATCGCCAGGGAGATGCGGGAGAGGCGCATGGAGTCCTGGCGGGTGAGGATTCGGCGGATGCGGGCGGAGAGGTTGGAGCCGGTGGCGGCCATGGAGAAGGGGAGGCGGGATTGGGTGAGGGTGAGGAGGACGGCGGCGTATTCGTGGGGGTCGGCGGATTTCAGGACGAAGTCGTCGCAGCAATGCTCGCGTTCCTGGCGTGCCCAGGAGGAGACGAGCCAGACGGCGGGGTGGAAGAAGAGGAGGGATTCGATGAGCCGCTGGAGGAGGTTGATGAGGTTGTCCAGGCGGCGGACGTGGGCGAGTTCGTGCAGGAGGATGAGTTCCAATTGACTCGGGGTGAGGTTGGTGAGTAAGGCGGGAGGGAGGAGGATGGCGGGTTTGAGGATGCCGATGAGGATGGGGGAGGTGATGCGCGGGGAGAGGAGGAGATCGACGTGGCGGAGGGAAAGGCGGCGGGCGAGGGCGCGGAGGGTTTGATCGAGAGTGGGGTCGGGAGGGGAGGCGGTTTTACGAAGGCGTTCGGCGCCGGCGAGGCCTAGGAGGCTCCAGAGGAGCATGAGGGCGGTGCCGGTGATCCACAAAATAGGGAGGAGCGTGGTCAGCGTGTGGCGGTGGGAAACCCAGGTATTGATGGGATGATCCGCAATGGGAAAGGGTTCAGCAGTGAAAATTGGAGGAGGCGAGGAGGTGAGTGCCGGACTCGCAGCAGGCCGAGCGGAGAATGACGCGGGGGTGGATGAGACGGTCTGAATGGGCGAAGTGGAGTGGTGATTGAAGGAGAGGTAGCCGGCGATCAGGAGAGGAGAACAGGCCAGGAGAAAGAGCCAGGCGAGAGCGGCGATGTACCGGAGTTGAGGTTGAGCGCGATGCAGGATCAGGCGGGTGGCGAGAGCGCCCAGGCCGAGAAGGGTGCCGATCCAGAGGGTGTGGATGAAAGTCACGGTGAGAATCGGGAAGAGGGTCATGATGCGCCTCCGGGGGGTTTGGAGAGTATTTGAATTACGGACGGGCTTGTCCCAGCAGGCTCCAGGTTTGGTAGTTGTAGCCGCCTTTTTCAGGCATGATGGCACGCTCTTCCGGCTGGTTGGGCGGGAAAGAAGAGTCATCCGAGGGCAGGTTCGCTGCGCCAACGTGGGCGGCGCGAGCTGGGGAATCGGGGAGGAGAGTCAAACTGTTCCCGACGAAGCGGATTTCCTGGATGTGAGTGGTGGAGTCAACGCTGGGTTGGAGAGGCATTGTGATTTTGGGGTCTGGCCAGATCCAATCGGAAGCCAGTTTGGGATGGGGGAGGATTTTTCCGCGTACACCGTCGGGGCCGCAAGTGACTGCCACGGGTTGATTGAAGAAGATGTTTCGTTCGACGGTGGGAGATGAGTTTCCGCTCATTTGGATTCCGCTTTGAGTATTGTTGGCGAAGGTGTTTTCGGTAATGACGTCGTGATTGCCAAACAAACAATCCATCCCACCCATTTCGCTGCCGGCGATGAGGTTGCCGGTCACGGTTGCGTGGGTGTTACCCACAGCATAAAGACAGGCGCGGGCGACGCTGAAGATCATGTTGTCGCGGATGATCGGGGAGGCGTCATTGTAATATATTCCATGCCAGGCGGTGGCGGAGATGCGGCAGCGTTCGATGGTGACGTCGGTGTTTTTCCAGAGGACGATACCGGCGTAGTAGCAATTGCGGATGTCGCAGTCGGTGATGACGGCTTTGGCAGGGGCGGGGTCCTTGGGTGAACCGACGATCACGCCGGTGTTCCAGAGGCCGGCGAGGAGGGAGTGGGTGAGGGTCAAATCGGAATGGGGCGAGAGGGTGATTCCGCTGCCGGGGGAGCCGAGGATGGCGCAGTGGTCGATCCGGCCGGTGCTGTGGTCAAAGTTCACGAGGGTCATCGCCGCAAGTGGACAGTAGATCCAATGGGCACCGGGAGTGGAGGCGATTTTCAGGTTACGGAGGGTGACACCATCGGCGTTTTTTATATTGAGAACGGGAGGCAGGGGGTATTTGCGGAAGGCGGCGTCGGTACGGTCGAACCATGGGCCGTTATGCCATTCGGCTTGTATCTGTTTAACGACGTCCCGGGCGGCTTGCTGCACGTCGGGGGGAAGGCTGTATGAGATTGTGGTTTGTTCCCAGCCGGCTCCTTCGAGGGTGAGGGGTTTTGAAAGGGTCAGGCTTTCATTCCAAGTGCCGGGAGCGATGCGGATGATGGAGCCGTCGGGGGCGGCGTCGATGGCGGATTGGATAGTGGGATAGTCGCCGCCTTGCTTGGCGACCGTGATGATTTTCCCCGGGGTCGGGTCAGCGCGCGCCAGTAGCACGCATGACAGCGCGACAGGAACCGCCAGGAACGCCAGTGAGATTCTTGAGATGCGCATGGAGTCCTTCCGGGTGAGAATTCGGCGGATGCGGGCGGGGAGGTTGGCGCCGGCGGCGGGACTGGCGGCGACGGGGAGCAGCGGACGCCACTGGTGGATGCTCAACAGTGTGGCGGCATAGGTGTGTCGATCGGCAGAGTTGGGGGTGGACTGTAAGACGGCGTCATCGCAGCAGTGCTCGCGTTCCTGCCTGATCCAAGCCGAAATCAGCCAGACGGCGGGGTGGAAGAAGAGGGCCGATTCGACGAGGCGCTGGAGCAGGTTGACGAGGTTGTCATTGCGGCGCACGTGCGCCAGTTCATGCAACAGGATCAGTTCCAACTGATGCGGGGACATCTCCGAGAGCAACGCGGGCGGCAGCAGGATGACGGGCTTGAGAATCCCCACCAGCACCGGGGAATTTACACGGGAGGACAACAGAACGGCGATGCGCCGGCGGATTGAAAGACGGGCGGCGAGGTCATCGACCCTCTGGTTGAGGGATGATTGGGTGGGGGAGGCGCCGCGGCACAGGTGCTCTGCGCCAACCAGGCCGAGCAGACTCCAGGCGAGCATGGCGGCGGAGCCAGCGAACCAGAGCACGGGAAGAATGAAGGTGACGCTGCGCCGCTGCATTACCCATCTATTAATCGTATTGTCCGGGGAAGCCGCGGCGCGGTTGGAGGGAATGGTTGGAGGATGGATCGGCGAGCCGACGGGATGGGGCGAAGCCAGCGCGGTGTTGGGAGATCGGGTGGTCACGGGGAGGAGAATGGGAGTGGGAGATGCCAGGGTGGGGACGGTTGGTGACCGAACGAGCCAAGCCGCCGTGGCAAGTGGGGCGAGCGCCAGCAGAAAGAGCCATGCGAGTGCGGCGGCGTAGCGGATAGCGGGCTGGGCGTGGTGGAGGATCAGGCGGGTGGCCAGAGCGCTCAGGCCGAGGAGCGCCGCGATCCAGAGCGTATGGATGAAGGTGAGCGTGAGGATCGGGAAGAGGTTCATGGGTGGCCTCTTGGAGGTTGGTCGGATTTTTCGGCGTTGTCGCGTTTTTGGATGAGTTGTTGGAGTTCGTTGAGTTGGGATTGGGAGAGCTGGCCTTGCTCGACGAGGTGGGCGACCATGCGTTGGGCGGAGCCGTCGAAGATGGAGTCGAGGAGTTTGGTCATCAATCCCCGGGCGGCGGTGGAGCGATTGACGGCGGCGGACCAGGCGTAGCCGCCGGTGGAGCGGTCGGTGCGGCGGACGAGGCGCTTGTCGAGCATGATTCCCAGCATGGTGGCGACGGTGGTGCGGGCGATGGGGCGGGTTTGGCGGATGGCGTCGTAGACCTGACCCAGCGTGGATGGGCCTTGGGTCCAGAGGGCGTGAAGGATTTCGAGTTCGGCGTCGGTGGGATGGGGGGTTGGGCGGCGGGGCATGATTTTTATTCTAAAGAATTAGAATATCCAGTCAACGAAAATCTGTGTGTGCTGACAAAAAGATTTAGTTGGGGGTGACGGAGCGGAGCTGGTCGGATTTGCCGTCAGGGCAGGTGACGCGCGAGATGGAGCCGGCTCTGGGGTCGGCTTGTTTGATCCAGGAGCCGGTCTTGGGTTTTTTGATTTCCAGGCCGGTGATTTCGATGTCTTCCATGGCCATATTGGCAGCCTTGCCGCCTTGGATTTGTTCCAGTTTGGTTTTGGCATCGGGGGTGTAGCGTTGGAGGATGCCGACGAAGGGTTTACCGGTATCGCCGCATTGGAAGACCTGGGCGCGGACGGCTTGTTTGCCGCTGTGGTCGAAGGGGGGGATTTTGGAGGCGGAGTCGGCGAAGTAGGTGACGCCATCGTCGTCGGAGAAATATTGCTTGGCTTCGGCGGAGCCGCTCATGGGGTTGCTGCCACCGAACAGTTGCCAGACGATGACGCCGATGGCGAGAATGACGATGCCAGCGGTGACGCCGGTGGTGATGGAGGGATTTTTATTGAGTGTCTCGCGAATTCCCACGGAGGACTCCCTTCTTTTTGATATGATGGTGGATATGGAGCAGGTCGGGGAGGGATAATACGCTTAGGGGGGTGGTGCCACAAGATGGGACGGGGACGGCCCGGCTCGGCATTAACATGAGGATTTGATTGTTGGCCCGAGGTTTGCCAGTCTCTTTTGCAGAGCATTGGGCAGGACAAACCGTCGTTAACACTTATTAAGGAGTTTCCATGTCACGCGCAAATGAAAGTCATCCAAAGAAGCAGGATCAAGGCGAAGGCAGCGCGACCGATCATCTGCGAGATGCGGCGGCACAGGTCGGACAGCAAGTGCGCGACGTGGCGGGGCAATATCGCGATGAAGCGCGCGAGCAATATGATCATTTGCGCCAGCAGGCGTCAGATTATTATGATCAGGGCCGGCAACAGGCGGCGGAATGGCAGGATTCGCTGGAGAGTTATGTGCAGGAGAAGCCGGTTAAGGCGCTGCTGATCGCGGCGGGGGTGGGTATGCTGCTAGGCGTACTGTGGAAGCGGTCGTAAGACCATTGAGATGATTTGAAATAGGATGAAGGATGGCGTTTTGCGCCATCCTTTGTCCGCTTTTAAGTTGGTTTTTGGCTGGGTGAATTTTCATGATGCAGCCGAATGCACCGGAATCCGCGCAGCGGCCGCCTGTTGGGGAGGATGCTCCTGCATCTGCCAAAGAAGCATTTGCAGAGGCGGGGGCGCGGTTGAGCGAGATCAAGGATTATGCGCTGTACCTGCTGTCGGCGAAGGTGGATCAGGTTACGTCTTCGGTGAAGGCGGCGATCTGGTACGCGATGGTGCTGATGCTGGTGGGAATTGCCGGGGCGGGGATTCTGGTGACGGCAGCGGTGCTCATGATGATGGGGATCGCGGATGGACTGACGGTGCTATTTGGGGGGCGGGTCTGGCTGGCGGATCTGGTGACGGGGGTGGTGGTATTGGGGCTGGTGATCGGATCGGCGTATCTGGTGGTGGGGAAGATGATCGGCATGTCTCGCGCGGCGACGCGGGAACGGTATGCAGCGATGAAACGAGAACAGTTCGCCAGACATGGACATGACGTACATGAACGAGCAACCGCCGCTAAATAATCCGGATGGGAAGGACGCGCCTGCCGAGGCGACCGAGCAGCAATTCCTGGCCGATCAGGTTAAGGAGGCGTCGGCGGCGATCGGGGCGGCGTTTACGGCGATGACCAACGACCTGAACAAGGGATTGGACCCGCGCACCGTCACCAAGCAGCATCCTTGGATCGCGGTGGGGACGGCGGTGGTGGCGGGATTTGTGGCGGCGAATGCGATGGTGCCTTCGAAGGAAGAGCAGGCGATGAAGAAGCTGGCGCGGGTGGAGCGGGCGCTGCATCCGCAGGCGTATAGCGATTACGCGGCGGGCGCGGGTCGTGAGCCGGCGCGGGCGCAGGAGCAGCCTTCGATGATGAAGAAGGTGCTGTCGGAAGTGGTGGCGGCGCTGAAGCCGGCGTTGTCGAGCATGCTCACGATGTATGCGGCCAAGGCGGCGCAGCAAAATGCAGCGGGGAATGGACATGAAGAGAGTGTGGATGGGGGAGCGACTACGACGACGGGGTCGTATCGGCAGGAGCCGGGAACCAATCAGAGCTGAACCTTTGTTGCAGACGGGAGAGATTGCCCATGTTCTCACCCATGCGTTATCCATCGCATCGCTGGCCGGCGCGAACCCCGGCGGTGCCGGCGTCACGACGAATTTTTGGTTGGCCTGGTCAGGAAAACGGGGGTAGTTTGTATTTAGAACCTTCACCGTCGGCGGAGGAGCGATCTCAAGAGATTTCGCCGCCGACACAGCCAAGCGAGAATTCGATGTCGTATCTGCGCCACATTTCGTGCGTTGCGATCTTGGTCTGTTCAGGGTTTGCGGTCGGGGGACAGCAAGTGGATCGGCATGCGGGGCAAGGGGCCGGGGCTTCGGCATCGAGTATGCCGCTGGTGAGGCTGAGGAAATTGCATCTGGTTCGGCCGGATTTGATTCCGTATCCGATTTCATTTGAAGTTTATTGCTAAAAATTTTCCTCGCGAATCTGGGGCAAAATTTGCGAAACTCGTTGCACTTTTAATGCAAATATAGAGCCCCGTTGTGGTAGAGTGGGTTGTTCCCGCTTGCTGAAGCTGAACCACTTCAGGCGTGGGGACATTTCTAAACGCTTCCATCTGTTGCTGTCCGGAAGACTGCCCGTTTTTGCATCAGGGTGCTTAGGACGCATATGATAGGGAGTGCGTTATTCTAGAACTTAGTTGCGGTCTTGCCCGTATCAGCATGATAGGGCCTCATTTTCTGCGCCTAAGTATATGTATGTTAACTGGTAACGATTAGAGAAAGTTGTTTTACGTTATGCCGGGTTTTCGTGAATTTCTTCGGTCGCGCAATGGTCAGATAGCAGGGATGGTGCTTTTAGTCATTGGAATAGCACTTGGAGCTTATTCGGTTTGGTCAAATGTGGGGCCTTCGACGGCAGCGGCAATTTCGAATGATCGCATTTTTGTGGACGCCAAGACGGGACAGGCGTTTCATCACACGCTTTCGCTGGACGATCGCTATCCGATAAAAGCGCCAAGCGGCGGGAATACGGGGTATCCGGCAGAGCTTTGCTACTGGAATAAAGATGGAACGCCCAAGAAACCGGGCGAGGAACCGACGGCGGTGCTGATGAATTCATGGCTGAATAAATCAGGGCCGACGTTTTGTCCGGAATGTGGGCGGCTGGTGGTTATGCATAATCCGGCGCCGGAGCCGGGGATGAGGCCGCCACCGACACAAGAAGAGATGCACAATCGATAACGCTGTGAAATTAATTTTTTGACAACAACCATTCGCTAGGCTCCGCAGAATGAATACAGGAGATCGACATATGTTTGCTCGCCAGGATTCACAATCGAACAAGAGATGGATGAAGAGGGGATTTACGCTGGTGGAATTGCTAGTGGTGATTGGGATCATTGCGCTGCTGATTTCGATTTTGCTGCCGTCGTTGAATAAGGCGCGGCGGGCGGCGAGCCGGATTAAGGATGCGGCGAATATTCGGGGAATTCTGCAGGGAATGCAGATCTATGCGGCACAGAATGGCGGAGCGATACCAGGGTCGCCGTGGACGAGTTCGCGGCTGATTTTTTCGGACATTTCGCAGGCAACGGTTACTACTGGGATAGGAAACGATTACTGCCCTTCAGTGGTGCAGGTATTCGATTGGGCAAGTCCGATCCTGCATGCTCAAGGAATGAAGTTCCCCAACAATAACTACATGACCAATCCGTCGCTGGGAATGGAAGATGGGAGCAATCGGCTGGCGAGATTGATCGCGATTTTAAACATGCCGGCCTTTCAAGATCCGACGAACGACATTATCTCCAATGTGAATGCCGTGGTTCCAGGGCCAATGCCGATGTTGTCATACATCACGGCTGAAGGTTTTATGCTTGAGGCGTATTTGGGCAATTCTAATACCAGTTTGATAACGACAGCCCCGACTACGGGATATTTCAAGCTCCCAAATGGGTATTCACCAAAAATTTCTAAGGTCGGAAATAGCGCCCGTAAGATTTTCATTGGGGACGGTGGAAAATATTCTACCCAGACGCAAGCACCAGATGTCAACGGAGGCTTTATGACCTCAAACGGCGGTCCGTTCGCAGATCAGGGCGCTTGGACGTCATACTCATTTGCTTGGTGTCGAAAATCTGGGACGATTGATGCGCGGATATTTGGGTATCGGCATGGGAATACCAAGCCGTTTGGGGCGGCGGATAGCTATAAGGCCAACTTCGGATTTTATGACGGACATGTGGAATTGCTCGGCGATCTGGAATCGAGCAATCCGGAATTCTGGTTTCCCAAAGGCTCGATCGTCGAATGTGACAGCGGCGAAATGGTCACTGACGCAATTAAAAAGTACTTTGGCAACCTGGCGGGTGTGACGGCATATACGATTCCATAAGCGCGTCGCGCGGGTATTTGCAGCTTAGTGGCCGCGGATGAACATCCAGATGACGATGAAGAGGGCGAAGATGACCACAAGGATGGTCCAGGGCATGAGCATGAAGCCGATGCAGCCCAGGCCGGTGGCGGCGGCGGTGCCGGCGGCGACGGCGTCTTCATGTTGCGCTTTTTCCTTTTCCGGGTCGTAATTGTCATTGCTGGCCATGGGGCCTCCTGGGAATGTGATGTACCTCTTCTTCCCGGTATAGCCTCCGGGAGGGAAAGTGGGCAACGTCCTTATTGGCCGGTTTGCAGAAAGATTAGGGGGAGATGGGCTTAATCATGCGAATTAAGGGGAGGAACCCCCCTTCGGTGAAGTGGTAGCCGAGGTGTTTGTAGAAGCCGATGGCGCGGTCGTTGGTGCTTGAGACGTCGAGTTCGATGCGGTGGGCGTCCCAGCTTCGGGCGTATTGTTCGACATATTCGTGGAGGCGGCGGCCGAAGCCTTGCTGTCGGTAATGGGGGGTGACGTAGAAGAGGTTGATGTAGGCGGCGTCGGAGCCGTAAGGGACTTGGAGTTCGAGTTGGCCGACGCATTGGAGGTTGAGGAATGCCAGGACGTGGCCGTCGGGGAATTCTTCGACGCGGGAGCGGAGCCAGGGGAGGTAGCGCTGGGGGTGGGCGGATTGGGTGGATGGGCCGAAGGTGGCGATGGCGGCGTCGCGATAGTTGGAGAAACAGAGGGGGCCGTCGATAGAGGGGTTGATGCGGCGGAAGGTGAGAGGGGGGGTTTGGATCATGGTTCGAAGACGTGAAACGTGAAAACGTGAAGAAGAGAGTTAAAAGTGGCCGGGGTTGTTGGGGTCGAGGGGGTCGACGGTTTTGGGGAGGTCATAGCCGGTGGCTTTAAGTTGGGATTGGAGTTCGGCTTGCATGTCGACTCGGAGGGGGGCGGCGGTGGGGTCGGAGATGAGGTTGCGCTTTTCGCCGGGGTCGATGGAGAGGTCGAAGAGTTCGGTCCATTCGGGGTGGCCGGGATAGGTGACGAGCTTGGCGGCGGCGGTGCGGACGGCCAGGACGTAGGGGGAGGCGTAGCCGCGCTCGTGGAAGTATTCGTAGAGAAAGGAGTGGCGCCAAGTAGCATCGGGGTTGGTGAGGAGGGGGCGGAAGGAGCGGCCTTGCATTTCGGCGGGGATGGGCAGGCCGGCGAAGTCGAGGAGGGTGGGGGCGAGGTCGATGTTGAGGACCATGGCGTCGTTGGAGGAGCCGGGCTTGACGAGTTTGGGGTAGCGAACGATGAAGGGGATGCGCAGGGAATCGTCGTAGGCGGAGCGTTTGTCGTTGAGGCCGTGCTCGCCCATGTAGAAGCCGTTGTCGGTGCAATAGATGACGATGGTATTTTCGGTGAGGTGGAGGGTGTCGAGGGCGTCGAGGAGGCGGCCGAGGGTGCGGTCGGTGGAGGTGATGACGCGGAAGTAATCGAGCTTCCAGTCAGCGGGGGATTTGTCGGTTGGGAGGCTGGTGGGAGGATGGGGGGGAAGGAAGATGGCGCGGGGTTCGGCGTTGGTGGGGGGACGGATTTCGTCGCCGGTGTAGAGGTGGCGGTCTTGTTCGGCGGGGGTGCGGGGTTCGTGGGGGGCTTTGTAGCCGACGACGAGGTCGAAAGGTTTATTGGGGTCGTGGTGTTGGAGGTAGTCGATGGCGTAGTCGGTGGTGACGTCGTCGATGCGGCCTTTGGTGGGGGTCATGACGCCGTTCAAGTTAATAGGGCAGTCGTAATATTTGCCTTGGCCGAGGAAGCTGGCGATGTAAGTGAACCCGGGGCGTTCGACCTGGAGACCGTGGTGCCATTTGCCGAAGTAGGCGGTGTCGTAGCCGGCGGCGGTGAGGAGTGCGGAACTGGTGATGTCGGTGAGGGGGAAGGGGGTGTGGTTGTTGACGACGCCGTTGATGTGGTTGTACTGACCTGATAGGAAATCGGCGCGGGCGGGGGCGCAGAGGGAGTCGACGACAAAGGCGTTGTGGAAGAGCATGCCTTCGCGGGCCAGGCGATCCATATTGGGGGTTTGCAGCCAGGGGAAGCGGGCCTGGCTGCCTTGCTCGCGCTGGACGACGCCCATGGCGTCCCAGCGCTGGTCGTCGGTGTAGATGAAGAGGAAATTGGGGCGGGGAGGTTTGGCGGCGAAGACGGGGGAGATCAGGCAGAAGAGGAATAGCGCGAAAGAAAGGAGATTGGATCGCATGGATGGGATTGTATGCGGAGAGATGCAGGCGTCGAGATGGTGGCGGTTTGCTGCGCGAGTGCGGGGGGCGTAAGTTGGTTGGGGTGACTCGTGATAGTCGATGGCTATGGGTGGTTCTGGGGGTGGCGCTGGTGTTGCGCCTGGGGTGGGGGATGACGAGGCCCGCGGGGTTGGCGGCGTTGCCGGATCAGGAAGAGTATTTGGCGCTGGGACGCAACTTACTGCATCAAGGGGCGCTTTATTTTCATGATGGGCGGTTTGATCAGGATGTGTATGCGTATCGGACGCCGGGGTATCCGGTGTTTATTGCGATGTTGGGAGGGTCGGTTCGCTCGGTGCGGGTAGCGCAGGCGCTGATTGATACGTCGACGGTGCTGGCGGTGTGGATGCTGGCGCGGCGGTGGATGGGGGGGCGGTCGGCGCTGGCGGCGGGGATTTTGGTGGCGCTGAATCCGCTGCTGATTTATTTTTCGGGGCTGATTTTGAGTGAGACGCTTTATACGGCGCTGCTGGCGTGGGGAGTGTGGCTGGCGACTACGCGGCAGAGGTGGGTGGCGGGGGTGGTGGTGCTGGCGCTGGGGGCGATGGTGCGGCCGGCGGGGATAGGGCTGGTGGTGGTGGTGCCGATGGTGGCGGGGTGGATGGGCCGAGGGTGGAGGACGGGATTGCTGCGGGGAGTCATAGGGGCCGGGGTGTTGCTGATGGTTTTTGGGATCTGGGCGGATCGCAATCAGCGGGTGCTGGGGCAGAAAGTCTGGGTGACGACCAATGAGGGGATCACGCGGTATGACGGGTTTAATGAACGGGCGGATGGGTCGAGCAATCAGTGGTTTGTGAAGGAGATGCCGAGATTGCGCGATATGGATGAGCTGCAGCGGGATGATGTGCTATCGCAGATGGCGGCGGCATATGTGGCGGAGCATCCGGGGCGGGTGTTGGAACTGGCGGGGAGCAAAATTGCGCGGACGTGGAGCCCTTGGCCGTTGAGCGAGCAGTTTGGGTCGGCGAAATACATCCTGGTCGGGGTCGCGTATAGTGTGCCGCTGTTTGGATTGGCGCTGTTGGGACTGGCATCGCGGAGAATAAAATGGCTGGTGAAGGTGATGCTGGCGACGCCGGCGCTATACTTTACGGTAGTGCATGCGTTGTCGGTCGGGAGTTTGCGGTATCGGGTGCCGGCGGAACCGGAACTGGCGGTGATCGCGGCGGCGGCGGGATGGATCAACAAGCGAGACGATGGGACCAAGGCTGAAACAATTTGAGCAGGTGCTGGAGCGGCGGTGGCGCGGGGGGCATCCGTTTCGGCCGCGGCTGAGCTGGCGGCGGCGCGTGGGGATGATGGCGCTGTTTATCCTGTTGTGCGCGGTGATCGGAACGTATTGGTATTTGACGGATGCGAATCGCGTGCGCGCGATGGCGGAGACGTATTTGACGAAGGTGCTGGGGGGGCGTGTGGATGTGGGGCAGGCAAATTTGTCGATCTTTGAAGGTCTGCGGCTGGATGATGTGCGCGTGCATGTGGATCAGACGGGGGATGACGATTCGGTGTTGTTTCGGGCCAAGACGTTTAAGGTGAATTATAACCCGCGGGCGCTATTAAGCGGGCAGATCGAGGCATCGCAGATCGTGGCGATCGGGCCGGAATTACGGCTGGTGCAGGACCGGGAGACGGGGGAGTGGAATTATCAGCAGATGATCGAGAGGGCGCGGCAGCGCAAGAAGCCGACGACACGGCGGGCGGTGGTGCAGGCGTTTCCGGAAATATTGCTGCGCGATGGGCAGGTGGAGAATGGAGAAGTCGCCAATGGGGAATATCGGTCGCGGGGGACGTTGGGGTTTGAAGGGCGACTGAGTCCGAGCGGGGAGGAGGGTCGGTATACGTTTGAGATTCAGTGTCATGGGCCGAACGATCCGGTGGGGCCGGCGGTGTCTGGGTGGGTGGTGCCGGATACGGGGCAGGTGCGGGTGACATTGAGGAATTTCGCATTCGGGCGGGACATACGGGGAATGTTGCCGTTTGAAGTGCGGCAGTGGTGGGTAAAGCATGGGCTGGCGGGGACGATCGATTCGACGGAGGTGGCGTATACGCCGGAGCGGGACGGCAAGCCGGCGGATTGGCGGGTGGAGACGAGTTTTAAGGGGGTGACGCTGCGGATCAGGCCGGAAGAATGGAGATCGCCGCGGCAAAATTTGGCGATCGAGCGGATTCACAATGCGGTGGATTGGCCGCAGACGTTTTCGCTGGGGAGTTCGCAGGTGGCGTCGGCGTTGCTGTTTAAGTTTACGCGGTCGGTGCCAATTAATCTGGAGCGCGGGGCGGGGACGTTGGCGTTTGATCGTGCGGGGCTGGAGATTAAAGATTTGCGAGGGTTTATTGAGGGGTCGAGCATACGGATCACGGGTCGGTATGACGGATTTACGCCGGATGCGGGGGTGCAGTTGCATATTGAGTCGTTGCCGCCGGAGAATATCACGCTGGCGGACGAACCGCGGTTTATCTGGTCGATGCCGACGGATGCGCAGGAGAACTGGCTGCGGTTTCATCCGGTGGGAACATGCACGATGTCGATGGATGTGACGCGGGCGGGGGCGGGAGAGTCGCCGCGGATTAAGGCGGTGTTTGATGTGATTGACGGGAAGTTTACCTGTGACCGGTTTCCGTACACATGCCGGAAGCCGAAGGGGCAGATTCTATTGGATGTGGATCCGGATCATGGGGGTGGGAATCTGGTGCTGAAGGATTTGTGGGGGTATGGGCAATTGGGGACGCCGAATGAGAATAAGATTGTGAGGGTCAAAGGCGTGGTGGACCATCTGGGTCCGGACCCGGGAATGCACCTGGAGATATCGGCGGATGATCTGGTGAGCGACCCGTTGGTGCTGGGGGCGATTCCGCTGGAGGCGCGAGGCGTGGTGACGTTGTTTGATGCGCCGGGGAAGGGGGAATATCCACGGTTTGAGGGAGGGTTCAAATGCTGGATTGATCGGCCGCCGGGGAAAGACAAGCATATCGATCTGAATATTGATCTGGATATTCGCAAGGGAAGCGGGCGGTTGCAGTCGTTTCCATATCCGCTGGAGAATTTCGCGGCCCGGGCGGAGATACGGGATGATTACGTGGATATCCCGTGGGCGCATATGAAACGCGGGGATACGGAATTGTCCGTTAGCGGGCGCGTGCGCTGGAAGGATTTTAAGAATACGGGTGAGAAGATCGGGACGAATCTGAAGGTCGCGGTGAAGAATATGCCGATCGATCAGGATTTGTTTAATGCGCTGACGCCGATGCGGCGGAAGTGGCTGCAGGCGGTGGGATTGGGGGGAAAATTGGATTTCAGCGGGCGGGTTTTTTCGGATAAGTCGGAAGATGACATTGTGGTGGATTTGGGATTGGCGCTGCATGATGGGACGATCTGGCCGGGGCCGGATGGGAAGCCGATGTTGGCGGGGATTAATGGGAAGTTTCATTTGGATGGGGATCAGATTGAATTGGATAACCTGACGGGGCATCGGGGGGAGGCGACGATGACGGTGGGCGGGCTAGTGAGTTGGAAGGATGACAAGCCGCGGGTGGCGCTAAAGGGGTCGGCGGAGAATCTGCCACTGGATGAGGCGTTGTATAAGCTGCTGCCGGCGTCGGCGCATGAGACGTGGGATGCGATTGCGCCGGTGGGGACGATTGATGCCGATGCGACGTATGCGGGGGGATTTGGGGATGAGCCGGGTGGGGGATTTACGTTGACGGTTCGGCCGAGGAAGTTGTCGGTAATGCCGAAGGCGATTCCATATCGCCTGGAGGATTTGTCGGGGGCCGTGTCGGTGGCGGATGGGAAAGTGACGCTCAAGGATTTGACGGGACATCATGGCGCAGGATCGATCGCCGTTTCGGGGGTGGGGGCGATGGCGGGGCCGGGGCAGTGGACGCTGAGTTTGAAGGGGAAGGATCTGGCGGTGGACAAGGATTTTCTCAAGGGTGTGCCGGACGCGGTAGCGGGGATGCTGCGGGATGTTGAGTATAAGGGGCCGATTTCGTTTGATCTGTCGAAGCTGACGTATCGGGCGCCGGCGACGACCCAGCCGGCGGGAAGCGAGGGAGGGGACATTGATTTTGCCGGAGTGATCGGGACGAACGGCGGACAACTGGTGGCGGGCGTGCCAATGACAGACGTGCATGGGAAGGTGGATCTGCGCGGAGCGGTGCGCGGGGGGCGACTGGCGGAAATGCAGGGTGCGGTGGCGGTCGATTCGATGAAAGTGGCGGGGCGCGATGCGCAGGATGTGAAGGCGGACCTGGCGATGCCGGCGGGAGATCCGGTTTTGCATATCGGGGGGATTCGGGGGGATGTGGCGGGGGGGGCGATGGCGGGGGAGGCTTCGGTTTCGGTGGGGGGGATCGGGCCGGCGCATTATAAATTGAACATGGTGCTGCGCGATGCGGATGTGCGTGCGGTGGCGCAGGATAATTCGATGAATGGGGATTTTACGGCGAGCATGGATTTGGAGGGGACCGCGGGGGACCCGAAGAGCCGGATTGGGCGCGGGGATGTGCTGGCCAAGGGGAAGGACATGTATCAGGTGCCTTTGCTGATGGGGCTATTGCAGATTACGAATCTGTCGCTGCCGTTTACGACGCCGTTTAAGGAAGCGCAGGCGCAGTACATCTTGCAGGGGAACCAGATGACGTTTGAGAATATTGAGTTGCACAGCGAGTCGATCGTGATGCGCGGGTCGGGGACGATCAATTTTGACGATAAGAAGATTCGGCTGACGTTTAATACGGACTCGCCGACGCATTGGTTGAAGCTGCCGATCGTGCAGGAATTCTGGCAGTCGGCGAAGAGGGAGTTGTTTCAAATTGATGTGCGCGGGACGGTGCAGGATCCGAAGGTGTCGGCGTCGCCGTTCCATACGGTGACGACGACGGTGCAGGAAGTGTTGCATGGCGGGCAGAGCGACCGCTGAGGAGAGGGTGATGGAAATTCGGAAGACGGTGATACCGGCGGCGGGATTTGGGACGAGAATGCTGCCGGCGGCGAAGGCGGTGCCGAAGGAAATGCTGCCGGTGCTGGATAAGCCGACGATTCAGTATGTGGTCGAGGAGGCGGCGGAGGCGGGGATCAACGATGCGCTGCTGATCACATCGCGGGAGAAGCGGGCGTTAGAGGATCATTTTGATCGGGCGGGGGAGTTGGAAGATCGGCTGGCGGCGGCGGGAAAGTATGATCTGCTTACAGCACTGCGCGCGGTGACGGCGGGCGTGAGAGTGCATGCGGTGCGTCAAGGAGAGCAAAAGGGACTGGGGCATGCGGTGTTGCAGGCGCGCGACCATGTGGGGCAAGAGGCGTTTTTGTGTCAGCTTGGGGATGCAATTTTCAGCGGGGGAATTGGGCCGGCGGAGCAGTTAGTGAGGGCGTATGAGAAGTTCGGGACGGCGGTGATCGGGCTGGAGGAGGTTCCCGTTGAGAAGGTGGAGCGGTATGGGATTGTGGGGGGGGAGATGGTGGCGGAGGGGGTGATTCGGATTGAGACGCTGGTGGAGAAGCCTTCGCGGGAGAGTGCGCCGAGTCGGCTGGCGATTGCAGCGCGGTATGTGTTGACGCCTTATGTGTTTGAGTGTTTGGAGAAGACGCAGCCGGGCAAGGGCGGGGAGATTCAGTTGACGGATGCGATCAAGATGATGCTGGGGAAGGAGCGCGTGCATGGGGTGGTGCTGAAAGCGCGGCGGCATGACATCGGAAACCCGGTGGATTGGCTCAAGACGAATTTGATTTTCGCGCGGCGCGAGCCGGAGATGTGGCGGCAGATTGAGCCGCTGGTGCGGTCACTGATGAGCAATGAATAGAGTAAATAAATTAGATGATACTTTCCTCCGGGCCGGCGTGTCGGGGTGAAATTCTTTCCAGTGACATGTTGACGTGACGGTGGGAGGGTGTATCTTTTGTCCTGTCAGATATAACACGCGGACCGAAGGTGGTGGCTCCCCTCCGGTCCGCGATGTTTTTTTGGGGAGGGGAAAAAGAGCTTCACCACGGAGGGCACGGAGAACACGGAGGAAATCAATACTGGTTTTACTCTGTGTTCTCCGTGAACTCCGTGGTGAATCAGCGTTTTTTGGAGATGAACTTTTTGAGGTCGGAGAGGGAGAGACAGTTGATGACGTTTTTCCGGGTGGCCCAGGCGCGGCGGGCGACCTGGATGCCCCAGATCATTTCGGAGAAGCCTTCGGTGGAGTGAGCGTCGGTGTTGATTGAGAGCATGACGCCGGCGTTGAGAGCGGCGCGGGCGTGGATGTCGTTCAAGTCGAGGCGGGGGTAGCCGGCGTTGATTTCGAGAGCGGTGCCGTTGGCGGCGGCGGCTTGGACGACGGCGTCGATGTCCAGCGGGAGGCCTTCGCGCGAGCCGATCAAGCGGCCGGTGGGATGCCCGATGACGTTGACATAGCGCGAGTCGATGGCGCGGAGAATTCGTGCGGTGGCCTTGTCGGCGTCCTGTTTGAGGGAGACGTGCGGGCTGGCGACGACGAAATCGAGTTCGGCGAGAATTTTTTCGTCGTAGTCGAGCCGGCCGTCGACGAGGATGTCGACTTCGGAGCCAGCCAGGAGGGTGATTCCTTTGATTTTGTCGCCGGCTTTGCGGATGGCGGCAATGTGTTTGAGGAGCCGGTCGGCGGGGAGGCCGTTGGCGATGACCTGGGATTTGGAATGGTCGGTGATGGCGAGAAATTCATAGCCGAGGGCTTTGGCGGCTTCGGCCATCTGTTCGATGGAGGCTTGGCCGTCGGAGGCGGTGGTGTGGGAATGCAGGTCGCCGCGGATGTCGGCAAGCGTGATCAGGTCGGGGAGCTGGTCATTCACCGCAGCGGTGATTTCGCCGCGGTCTTCGCGGAGTTCCGGGGGGACCCATTGCATGCCGAGCTTTTTGTAGATGTCTTCTTCGGTTTTGCAGGCGACGGGTTTGGCGGCGGACGCTTCGCCGGTCTTTTTCTCGGATTTTTCGTACTCGTCGAGTTTGTAGAGGCCCCATTCATTGAGGGTGAGGCCCTTGTCGATTGCCATGCCGCGGATGCGGACATTGTGGTCTTTAGAGCCGGTGAAGTAGAGGAGGGCGGCACCGAAGTTGTCGACGGGGACGATGCGAAGGTCGACCTGCAAGCCGCCGACGGTAAGGACGGAGGCTTTGGTTTTACCCTGGCCGAGGATGCGCTCCACTTCGGGGAAGGAAGTGAAGGCCGCGGAGATTTCCTCGGCGTGGGTGATGTCTTTGAGGCAGCAGACCAGATCGACGTCGCCGATGGTTTCACGGCAGCGCCGCAGTGAGCCGGCGATCTCTGCCTGCTTGATAGGTTTGAGGGCGCGCAGGCGCTCGACCAAAGCGGTGGCGATGGGCATAGCATCGACGATGCCCATGCGGCCGGCGGATTGGCTGAGGAGGTCGATGCCTTGCTTGATGCTCTGAAGTTTTTTTTCGCCGATGCCTTTGAGGCCGTCGAGGGCGCCGGTGTCGAGGGCTTTGACGAGCTGTTCCATGTTGGTGACGCCGCGTTCTTTCCAGAAGAGGCGGATAGTCTTCGGGCCTAGGCTGGGGATGTCGAGCAGCGGGATCAGGCCGGCGGGGATGGAGGCGACGACCTCTTCGTAATCCGGGCTGCGCCCGGTGCTGATGAAGTCGCGGATGATTTTTTTGCTGGAATTGCCGATGCCTTCGACTTCATCCAGCTTGTCCTGGTCGTGGAGTTTTTTGATGTCGACGGTCATGTCCTTGAGCAGGCGGCTGACTTTGGAAAAGGCGATGGATTTGAAGATCGGCTCGCCGCGGATTTCAAAAACGGCGGCCATGGTGCGGAAGAGATCGGAAAGCTGGTGATTGAGCGACATGCCAGCAGGATAACCGAAGAATTATCGATCGTCGTAGCGGATGTAGAAGGAGTAATCCGACGTGTAGCCGTTGGTCTGCACGTCCGTGCTGAGTTTGGTCCGGGCGGCGTGGCCGTCGAGGAAGACGAGGTTGCAGTAAGGCGCCTGCTTATGAAAGTCGGCGTTATAGTCTGTTCCGTTGACGGTGTAATACCATTGGCAGTCGCCTGCTAAGACAACCTGGAAATGCGGGATCTGGATCATCTTCAAAAACACAGAGTCGACCTTAAAAACGGGCGTAAAGGTGTAGCGCAACAACAGCTCGAAGTTCATCATGTAGCTGTTGCCGAAATAATCGTAAGCGGTGTTCCAACTGGTGGGGGAGCTGTTAAGGACGGGGTTGCCGATGATATCGTCGGAAGGGCAATGAAAAATCTCGGCACGGTCCTGATTCTGCGTTTTGCCACCAATGTATGGATTGAGCAGGCGTTCTTTGTAGACGTAATTGGCCATCGAGGTACTGGCGATGGAGGGTTCTTTGCCGCCGTAGAACCATTGAAAATTACTGGCGGGGGAGACGAAGGGGAAATGGCCACGGGAATCGATGAGGTAGCTTGTCCAGGCGGCGCCGATTTGGCGGAGATTGGAAAGGCAAATAACATTAGCGGCTTGACGGCGGGCGCGGATGACGACGGGGAGCAACAGGCCGATGAGAATGGCGATGATGCCGATGGCGACGAGGAGTTCGACCAGCGTAAATGCACTGCGATCGTGACGCTGGATTTTGCAGCGTGCGATGGAGGAATTGCGAGAATGGCTGAACGTAAGAGAGGTCACGCCGGTTCGATAATTGTGCGGTGTTGCGCTTGGTGATATAGCTGATCCAATACTGCTGTATAAGATACAATGGCGGGCAGCCCGGGTTCACTCTTTTCCAGGATTGCCCGCTGTTTTGTAATTGCCTGTTTTCGCGGTTTTTAGCCGGATATGTCACTCTATGGCCGAAATCATCACGCCATCATTTGTACACCTGCACGTTCATACGCATTATTCGATGTTGGATGGTGCGTGCCGGATTCCCGATCTGGTCAAGCGTGCCAAGGCGCTGAACATGCCGGCGATCGGGATCACGGATCATGGGTGCATGCATGGGGTGATTGAGTTTTATAACGAGTGTAAGAAGGAGGGGATTAAGCCGCTGATCGGGATGGAGGCGTATATGGCGCCGGGGGATCGGCGTGAGCGGTCGACGCCGTCGGGGAACGCGGGGGATGCGGCGTTTCATTTGTTGCTGCTGGCGCAGGATTTGGAGGGGTATAAGAACCTGATCAAGTTGTCGTCGATCGCGTATCGAGAAGGGTTTTACTATAAGCCGCGCGTGGATAAGGCGGTTTTGCGGGAATTCAGCAAAGGTTTAATCGCGACCAGCGCGTGCCTAGGAGGAGAAGTCTGTTCGGCATTTATGAAACGCGATGGGAAGACGGCACGGCAGGTCGCTGAGACGTATCTGGAAATCTTTGGTGCCGATCGCTTCTTCATTGAAGTGCAGAAGCAAGGGGTCAAAGAGCAGGACATGGTCAATCCCGAACTAGCGGACCTTGCCAACAAGGCGGGCATCGGTCTGGTGGCGACCAATGATGTGCATTTCTTGAACAAAGATGATTACCACGCTCACGACGTTCTCTGCTGTATCAGCATGGGCAGGCTCGCGTCGGATGAGAATCGGTTGAAATATCCGACAGAGCTTTATTTAAAGAGTGCCCAGGAGATGGCGGAGGCGGGGACGCAATCGATTTCGCAGTGGCAGCAGGCGATGGCGAACACGGTTCGCGTGGCGGATATGTGCAAATTGGAATTGGATTTTTCCAAGCGCTATTCGCCGGTCTATCGCGTGCCGGGGGAGAAGATTGATGAAGCCCGGCCGTTCCCCAGCGCGCCAAAGCCGGTTGCCGAGATGAAGGATGATGAGCGGTATCTGCGCCAGCTCTGCGAAGAGGGGCTTACATGGCGTTATGGCTCAACTGAAGTCTCCAAAGAAATCCGCGACCGCCTCGAGTACGAACTGAAAATCATCATCATGAAACAGTTCTGCTCGTATTTTTTGATCGTCTGGGACTTTTGTAATTACGCCCGGGATAATGGCATTCCGGTCGGCGCCCGCGGATCGGGCGTCGGCACGATGGTCGGGTATCTCCTGGGGTTGTGTAATGTCGACCCGCTGACGTATGGGCTGCTCTTTGAGCGGTTCATGGATCCGAGCCGAAATGAGATGCCGGATATCGATATCGACATCTGCCAGGACGGGCGGCAGGGCGTGATCGAATATGTGCGCCAGAAATATGGGCACGTCGCGCAAATTATCACGTTCGGCACGCTGGCGGCGAAGGCGGCATGCAAGGACGTCGGACGGGTCATGGGCGTGCCGCTGGCGGAGATTGATAAGCTGACGAAATTGATCCCGGGGACGCCGGGGATGACGTTGAAGAAGGCGATGGTGCAATCGCCGGATTTGGCGGATCTGTATAAGAACAATGGGCAGATCAAGCAGGTGATCGACATTGCGCAGAAGCTGGAGGGGATGTGCCGGAATGCCGGGTGTCATGCTGCCGGTGTGATCATTGCGGATACGCCGCTGGATGAGATTGTCCCGCTGTATAAGGATTCTGACGACAATATTCTCACGCAGTTTGAAGGGCCGATCGCCGAGAAATGTGGCCTGTTGAAGATGGATTTCCTGGGCCTGCGCACACTGTCAACGCTGGAACGATCGCTCGACCTGGAACTCAAAACGCGCGAAGCTCGCGGCGTCAAAGAAATGCCCAAAGATACCCCGCTCGATCCCAAGGGGCGCATTGATGTTGAGCGGGTGAACTTCACTGACAAAACAGTTCTCGCTCTTTTCGGCCGCGGCGAAACACGCGGCGTGTTCCAGTTCGAATCCGGCGGCATGCAGGACCTGCTGATGAAAATGCAGCCGGATCGAATTGAAGATCTGATCGCCGCCAATGCGCTTTATCGTCCCGGTCCGATGGAGCTGATTCCAACGTACTGCAATCGCAAGCACGGGCGTGAGAAGGTGCCGGAAGTGCATGCGATCATGGATCAACTCTTGGCCGAGACTTACGGGGTCATGACGTATCAAGAACAGGTCATGCAGATTTTCAATCAGCTCGGCGGGATTGAACTTTCCAACGCCTACAAGCTGATTAAAGCCATCAGCAAAAAAACCGTCGATGTCATCGCCAAGTTTCAACCGGAATTTATCAAGGGGACGACTGCCAAAGGCGTCAGCCATGAAAAAGCGTCAGAGATCTTTGATCTGATTCTCAAATTCGGCGGGTATGGTTTTAACAAATCGCACTCTGCGCGTTATGCAATTATCGCGTTTCAGACCGGTTACATGAAGGCGTATCACCCGGTCGAATACATGGCCGCGCTGTTGACGTACGAAATGGGCTCGACCGACAAAGTCGTCGAGTACATCGAAGAATGTCGGCGGATGACCATGCCGGATGGGACGAAGGGGGTCAAGGTTCTGCCGCCGGATATCAATATTTCGGATGTAGATTTCACGCCGGTGTATTCGACCGTGACGGTGAAAAAAGGCCGCAAATCGGAGACGAAGATCGAAGGCGTCATCCGTTTCGGCCTTGGCGCGGTGAAAGGGGTTGGCACCAAAGCCGTCGAAGCGATCATCGCCGGGCGGAAAGACAAAGGACCGTTTACCAGCCTGTATGATTTCTGCGAACGGGTGGAACTGCGAGCCGTCAATCGCGCTACGATGGAAGCGTTAATCAAGTGCGGCGCATTTGATTCGATGGGCGCGCGGCGGGCGCAATTGCTGGCGGTGTTGGACCGGGCGATTGAGATGGGTCAGCAGACGCAGGCCGATCGGCGCAATGGGCAACTTTCGATGTTCGGCGCGCCGGCGGCGTCTACGCCGGGGATGGCGCGGCCGGTGGAAACGCTGCCGGATATAAAAGAATTCGAAAACGCCGAGCTGCTCAAATATGAAAAAGACGTGCTGGGATTTTATATCACCAGCCATCCGCTCACCGAGCATCAGGGGAGTATTGAACGCTATAGCACGTGTTCGACGCGCGAAGCGCTGAATCGCAGCGAAGGGACCGAAGTGATGATTGGCGGGATGATCGCGCGGGTGAAAAACACCGTTGCCAAGCAGGGACGATCAGCCGGTCAAAAAATGGCGTGGGTCACCATCGAAGACCTCGACGGCCAGATCGAAGGCGTCGCCTTCGCCGAAACCTACGCCCAGATCATGGAAAAATACCCCGGCATCATCGCCCCCGAGCAGATCGTCCTGCTCAAAGGCAAAATCGACCGCCGCCGCGAAACCCCCAGCCTGGTCGTCAACGAAATCATGCCCATCACCGAAGCCGCCGACAAACTCACCACCGCCGTCGTTCTCTCCCTCGATCGCCATCGCCACGCCCAGGACGTCCTCACCAGCGTCAAGCCCCTGCTCGGCAAACACAAAGGCAACATCCCCGTCTTCGTCGAAATCCCCGTTGACGGCGCCGGAAAGGTACTCATCCGCCTCGGCAGCGATTGCTCCGTGAAACCCTCCAAGCTCCTCAAAGACGACGTGGAACAACTCCTCGGCAACGGTCACATCGAACTCAAAGGCGCCGGCTCCAAACGCGCCCGCCAGGCGCAGCAACAGCGCATGTTCGCCGAAGAATCCGAAGCCGCCCCCACTCCCGTCAACGAATCCGCCGTCATGGACGCCGAAATGGCCCTCAGCGGTCCTGACGACTGATCCCCTTCCTTGCTACAATCTCCTTCATGCGCCGAACCCATCTTCTCTGCGTCGCTCTACTCTCCCTCCTCGCCGCCGCCCCGGCCACACAGCCTGGTTACACCACCACGCGCCCTTCACCCGACGGCATCGGCAAGGTCTACCTCGGCCGCGAGATCGCCAACGTCATGGGCCATCAAGCCGCCGACTGGCTCGAACGCCCTGAGCGTGAAGATGAAGAAAAACCCTCGGTTCTCATCCAGCATCTCAAGCTACAGCCAACCGATACTGTCGCCGATATCGGTTGCGGCACCGGCTACTTCTCTCTCCGCATGGCCAAGCTCGTCCCGCAAGGAAAAGTGCTCGGCGTAGACATCCAATCGGAAATGCTTGACCTGCTCAAGAAGTACGCCGCCGAGAGAAATGTGACGAACGTCGAACCGATCCTCGGCACCATCGAAGACCCGAAACTACCCGTCGGCAAGGTCGACCTGGTTCTGCTCGTGGATGCCTATCACGAGTTTGATCATCCTTATGAAATGATGAGTCATATCGCCGACTCGCTGACGGCCACCGGGCGCGTAGCGCTGGTGGAATATCGCGCGGAGGATCCTAGTGTGCCGATCAAGCCTCATCATAAGATGACCGAAGCCCAGGCAATCAAAGAGATGGCCGCCGTCGGACTGGTTCATCAATCCACCGATGAATCGCTCCCGTGGCAACACCTGATGTTTTTCACGCGGCCCGCCCCGGCGCCCAGCAAATAGTCAAAGCCCTGCCAGCATTTCCTGCATCAGTGGTCCTAAATCTTTCCCCATGCCGTGTCCGACGCCGCTGACGCGCTGGATGCCTTCTTCGAGCACTTGCCGCGCTTCTTCTTTACGCCCGAGCCGGATGAGCACTTGCCCGAGCGCGTGATAAGTCGCCAAATGCTCGGGGGATTTCGCATTGGCAAAGCGCAAATGCTCCGCCGCCTCGGCCCACTCCGCCTCGGTAGCTCCTTCCTCCACCAGCTTCTTCCCAAGTGCAAATCGGCTCAGCGGATCATTCGGATCCAATGCCATCAGCTTTCGTAATTTCGCCAAATCCATCGCCATGCCCGGAAGTGTAAACAAGACCTCCTGTTCGCACACGCGCCCTCTTGTTACGATTTTTCCCATGCCCACCCGTCGTCTTGCCTTAATGCTGTTGACGATCTGCACTTTCCTAGGCTGTCACGCCACCACGCCGCCCCCGGCACAAAGCACATCCCCTTTCGCGATTCGCGGATTCAAAGGCCTCTGGTGGGATGGCCTGGACAAATACCGCAAAGCCATCCCCTGGGCGGCGGCCCATGACATGAACTTCGTCATGTTCTGCTACTCCTCTTTCCCCGCCAGCGGAAAGGATTGGCGCAGCGACTACACCCCCGCCGAACTCGCCGGCTTCCGCGAACTCTCCGCCGAGGCGCGCCGCGACCACATCGAACTCTGCCTCTCCTTCAACCCCGGCATCTGGAGCAAGCCCCCGCTCACCTACAGCGACGAACATGACTACCAACTCATCTGGCGCAAAGTCCAAATGGTCCACGCGACGGGCATCCACTCCTTTGCACTCTGCCTGGACGACATCAACGTCCATCTCCAACCCGGCGACTCTGCCCGATTCAAGGATCTGGCGCATTGCCAGGTATATCTGGTCAATCGTCTCTGCGCCGATCTGAAAACGCTCGATCAACAAGCCCACCTGATCTTCTGCCCCAGCGCCTACACGACTGGAGAGGCGGATAAGAACGCTGCTTACACTCACACCATCGGCGACAATCTCAACCCATCCATCGACCTCTTCTGGACCGGCCCCGCCTGCTGCTCGGCGTCGATCACCGCCGCCGACGCCGACCACATGACCGCCGTCTACCATCGCAAACCCCTGATCTGGGACAACTACCCGGTCAACGACATGTTCCCCTGGCGGCCGCTGCTCGCGCCGGTCAAAAACCGCGCCGCGGACCTCGCTCCTCACGTCGCCGGCTTGATGGCCAATCCGATGAAGCAGTGGTATGCCTCAACACTTCCTCTGGCGACGCTGGCGGAATATCTCCACGACCCGCCGGCGTATGACCCCGCCACGGCAAAGACGCACGTCATCAATAGTTACCCCCCTGCCCAGCGGCAAACGATTACTCTGCTTCTCGACCTCTATGGCTCCCATTTCATTGGCGAGGCCGGTTACCCACCTCACCCGGCACAGCTTTCACAATTGCAATCTCTCCGCGCCGCCCTCTCCAGCGACCCGGCGCTGGCTGACCTGTGGAAAGACATCCAACCAACCTTGGATAGTGACATCGTCGCTCTTATCCACAGTCCAATAAAGTAATTACGATCCAGATTGCCCATCTCCCCATTGCCAAATGATTGCGGCCAAATTACGATTAGGCGGACTCAACCGTTTTCATTTGTAATTTAGCTCATCTGCCCAAGTAGCGGATGGCTTACTCATTTCTCTAAAGGGAGAACCGTCTTGCAACACTCACAGACCAGGTCGTCACAATCTCGCGCTGCGCGCCGTTCACCGCAAAATCGCCGGACAAAGGCGTTGCTGCTGGAGTCGCTCGAATCGCGCCGGCTGATGACCGTTTACAATCCGATTGCCGCCCCACTGATCACCGCCACGGAAGGGTCTACTTCTACCAGCATTACGGTTGAGACCTTCAATAGCACTGATCCGATCGGAGGCCTGTCGGCCACTGTTACCTGGCCTGCTTCTGTTTCGGGTGCAACTGCGGGAACCATCGTCTTGATTGGCTCCAACTTTGTGCCCGGCGTAGGCACAGTGCCGGAATACGCTGTTAAGACCACCTTCACGGCCGGTGCTACCACTGGAACGAGCCAACTTCCATTCAGCGTCGCCGTCAGCGATTCCGCCGACGCCAGTAATAGTGTTTCAGTCGGCAATGTACAGATCCTTGATGCCTCCCCGGTTTTCAACAATGTTCATGCTTCCTATACGTTCACCGAAGGCGTCGCCAATACAGGGATTCAACTCGCCGTCTTCCATGACACCGGCCCCAACGCCGCTGTGACCGATTTTGTCGGCAGCGTCGACTGGGGCGATGGCTCGGGCCCCAGCGCCGCAGCGTTTACCGCCATCGGCGGCGGCATCTTCATCGTCTCCGGCAGCCATACCTATGAACACGCCCAATCCACCAACATCACCTTCTCCATCACCGACACCGGCGCCGCCCCCAGCGGCAACCCGACCCTTAGCGCCGTCATCCCGGTCACGGTGAATCCCGCCGCTGTTACCTCCGGTAGCGGCACAACATTCAGCGCACAGATCAACCAGCCGCTTAACGGCATCCTTCTCGGCACATTCAGCGACGATAATCCTTTCGCCACGGCGGCGGATTTCGGAAGCTCCATCGATTGGGGCGACGGCAGCGCCACCGACATCGCGGCGATCGCGCTGATCGGGCAGACCAGCACCGGAGGAACGCTCTTCGGCGTCTATGGCACGCATACCTACGCCGCCGCCGGTACGTTCACAGTCGCCTCCACGATTACCAGCGGCGTTACGACCGTAGCCACGCTGAGCTCCACCGCCAACGCCGCCCCGGTGGCAACGGCGTCGATTTCGGTCTCGCCGACTCCTTTGTCGCTCCAGGAAGGGGACACTGTCGTCTCCGGCACGTCGTTCGGCAGCTTCACCGACAACGCCGGCCTGCAAGGAGGCGTCACCTACACCGCCACGGCACTCGTCGACGGCGTTTCGATCCCGCTGACCGTCACGCAGGTTGGCACCGGCGCAACCTTTACCGTCGCGTCCACCGCTGACGCCGCGGTCACGCTGGAAGAAGGCACGGGCTCCTACACTTTGACCATCACCAGCTCCACGGGGATCGTCGGTACCGCTGACGGGGTGCTGATCGTCACTGACGCGCCTTTGTCAGAGGTGTCCGTCAATCCCGTGCCGTCAGCCACGGCAGGTGCGCCGCTGAGCAGCTATCCACTGATGATCTTTGCAGATGCAAACCCGTTGGCGACGCCGGCGGATTACACCGTCTCGATTGACTGGGGCGATGGCACCCCGGCGTCGATTGGCACGGTTGTCAACTCCGGTACCGGACAGTTCATCGCCTACGGCAGCCACACCTATGCCGCCGCCGGATCGTCCAGCATTGTGATCACCGTCCACGATGTTGACGGTCAGACACTGACCTCCTCCGCGATTACCATGCCCATCGCCGACGCCGCGATCACATCCAACACGTCCAACTCCATCACCGGCCAGCGCGGCCAATCCCTCAACAACGTCCTCATCGGCACATTCACCGACGCTAATCCTTTGTCCACCGCCTCTGATTTCAACGCCTCCATCGACTGGGACGATTCTTCCCCCGCCGAAGACGGAGTGATCGCCCTCATCGGCTCGGCAACCGGAGGCGGAAATCTCTTCGGCGTCTACGGCTCACATCTCTACGCCGATACCGACTTGTACAGCATCGACGCGACCGTAACGGACCTCAGCAGCAGCACCGCTCACGTCACCACCTCGGCCATCATCACCGACGTACTGACGGTCTCCCCCGCCCCGGTGGTCGTCACCGAAGGAACCACGATTCCCATCGGCACTTCTTTCGGCACATTCACCGACCCCGGCGCCATCGCCGGCGTGACCTACACCGCCACGGCGCTGGTCAACGGCACCTCCGTCCCGCTCACCGCGACCCCCGTCGGGACCAGCGGACTGACGTTTACGCTCACCGCCACCGGCAATACCAACATCTCCGCCGGTCTGGCCGCCGGCGTCACGACCTATTCCCTCACCGTCACCGATTCCGACGGCACCTCCGCCAGTGCCGCTGGCGTTTTGACCGTCAACCCCGCCACCCTCGCGCTGGTCTCTGCCACCGCCCCGGCGTCCCCCGTCGAAGGTCATGCCCTGAACAACATCCAAGTCGCGGCGTTCACCGACCCCAATTCGCTGGCGGTTGCATCCGACTTTGTCGCCACCATCAACTGGGGTGACGGCACCCCCTCCACCATCGGCACGATTACGCTGGTCAGCGGCCAATTCCGCGTCACCGGCTCGCACACGTACGCCGAAGAGACCGCCACCGGCGTCACCGAGCAAGCCACCGTCACCATCACCGACGCCGCCAACCGCCGCCGATTGAATGCGACAACGACAGCATTCGCCGTCGCCGATGCGCCTCTCTCTGGTGCTACGGCCACCCCGGTTACCGCCGTCGCTGGTCAATCCTCCGGCAGCGTCCTCCTCGGCACGTTCGTCGACGGCAACCCCGCCGCCGACAACGGCGACTTTACCGCCTCCATCAACTGGGGCGACGGCTCCGCCGCCAGCACCGGCTTTGTCTACCGCGTCGGCGGAACATCCGCAGGCGCCCTCTTCGCCGTCTATGGCAACCACACCTACACCACCGGCTCCGGATCACCCTTCGCCATCACTGTCTCGGTCGCCGACGTCGGCGGCAGCACGCTGGCCGGCGGGATCGTCACCACCGCAACCGTCGCCGACGCACCGATCGTCGCCTCCGGCGCCAACCTCGGCGGCGTCTCCCGCCGCACCACCACCGGCACCGTCGCGACCTTCAGCGACACCGCCATCCCCGCCGACCTGAGCGCGTTCCAAGCCATCATCCAATGGGGCGACGGCAACTACGGCCCCGGCACCATCGTCAGCGACGGCAACGGCGACTATCACGTCGTCGGCAGCCATCTCTACACCAAACCCCAAGGCGGCACCTTCCCAATCAACGTCACCATTACCCATGTCGGCGGCACCAACGCCCGCGTCTCCTCCACCGCCAGCATCTTCCCCCCCAAGCTTGTCGCCAATGAAACCCCCCTCACTTTCAACGCCAAGAAGAATAAAATCTTCACCGCCAAGCTCGGCTCTTTCACCGACGAAAACCAGCTCAACAAAGTCGTCGGCAATTACCTCGGCAACGGCAGCGTCATCAACTGGGGTGACGGCACCAGCACCGTCCTCACCGCCGCCAACCTCAAACTCACCGGCACCGACCAGGCCCACGGCGGCTATTGGCGCGTCTTGGGCACCCATCGCTTCAACACCGTTGGCACCAAGCATGTGAAGGTGACCGTCGTCAACAAGTTCGGCCAGCGCGTCACGCTGAAAATGAACATCGTTGTCACCGCCTGATCGTTTACCCCTTTTCAATCACGCCCCGGGAGGCACAATGCTCCCGGGGCTTTTTATTTGGTGAATCGATATGCGCGGAATGGCAATCTTGCTCGGATTCAATCTCATCGGCGTGCTTTTACAGCGCGTCGGCGGCGTCCCCCTCCCCGGAGCCGTGCTCGGCCTCGTTTTGTTTGCAATCGCGCTTTTCCTCGGGATCATCAAGCTGAATTGGGTCGAAGCCGAAGCCAACGTGCTCCTTCGCCATATGCTCCTCTTCTTCGCCCCCGTCATCGTCGGCATCGTCGGCTTCCGCCAATTGCTCACTCGCGAATGGCTCCCGATCTCCATCGGCCTGGTCGGAAGCTGGCTGGCCGTCATCGTCGTGACCGGCCTGGTCGCCAAGTGGATGGTCAAACGATGAACCTCATCTACTCCACCCCCCTCTTCGGCGTCGCCGCCACCGTCATCGCCTACTCCATCGGCACCGGCGCTCACCGGCGCTGGCGCTGGGCCCACGGCCTGGTCGTCACCTGCGGATTGCTCATCGCCATGATCCTGCTGGGACATGTCCCCTATGCCGACTACAAAGTTGGCGGGGACCTGGTCGCGTTCTTCCTGGGCCCGGCCACCGTCGCGCTCGGCGTCCCGCTCTACAAACGCGCCCGCGAAATCCAGCAGCACCTCAAAGCCGTCATCCTCAGCGTCATCGCCGGTGCCGCAGTCGGCATCATCAGCGCTGTTCTCCTAGTCAAGCTCGCCGGCGGCTCTCGCACCGTCATGCTCTCGATGGCCCCCAAAAGCGTCACCACGCCCATCTCCATGGAAGTCTCGCGCATGATCGGCGGCACTCCTGAACTCACCGCCGTCCTCACCGTCCTGGCTGGCCTGATCGGAAGCGTCATCGGCCCCTGGGTCCTCAAATGCGTCGGCGTCAAAGACGACATCTCCGTCGGCGTCGCCATGGGCACCTCCTCCCACGGCATCGGCACCGCCCGACTCGTCCGCGAATCCGAACTCGCCGGCGGCGTCGCCGGCCTCTCCATGGCGCTCGCCGGAATCGTCACCAGCCTCATGGCCGTCGGCATCAAATGGTGGGTCAAATAGCCGCCGGCACTTTCAAATCAAGCCACATGCGATAATGCGGCCCCCCTGCTTCCGGAATATCAAACACATCCCCGATCACCTGCCACCCGAGCCGAGCATAAAACGGCACCGCCGGCAGCCGCGCATTGCACCAAAGAATCGAAACCCGCGCAGCAGCAAGAGGAACCAGAAATTGCAGAAGCGATCGACCAATCCCGCTGCGCTGATAAGTCGGATGAATCGCCATCCCGCGCAGCCGATAAGCATCCTGCGATTCAAATGGCTCGCGTAGAAGCGTAGCGCAGCCGATACATTCGTTCATAACAAAAGCACCGGCATGGAGTGTTTCGATGGAATCGTCGCCGAGATACATCGAAGCCGAAATAGGCTTACCAGGGCGCAGAATTGAACTGCGTAGTGAAAGAATCTCCTGCGAATGCGCCAAGCGCAACTGCATGAAGAATTTATAGAGCCCACCGGATTTTAATCCAGTAGTAGGTCCGAGACTATCGCCGGCGATACCGCAGAGCCAAAGCGGGGCCTAAAAGCAGGCATAGCAATGAGGGCTCCGGTACAGCAATGACGACTGGAGCGCCTGAAGTGTAAATGCCGCCGACGCTCGGATCAATTCCGTGGCCATCCTCTTCCCAGACGGCCGGAACCACAATGCGGCTGGTCATCTGGCGGACTCCAACCGTAATATCGGTTTCGCCACCGAGAAACGGAGCCGTCGGAGTGAACGTAACATGCGCCAGGAGATATTGAGATTGGCCCGTCTGCATGCTGGCTGCGCGGGCCAAGGCCCAACCGTCGCTAACCGTGGAATCATTCGAGCCGATGTCCAAGTCCCCGTCCCCGTCGAGGTCCTGAATTGTACCCGTGCTGGCGGTGGCTTGACCCAGGCTATTGAGTGCATCGAATGGTGTCGCCAGAGTCAGAGCAAGGTTGCCTGCAAGACCCGAAGAAAAAACATTAGTCGACCGAATCGAGAAATAGGCGTCTTGAATCCCCTCGTTGGTGAGATCGCTATCCTGCCCAGTAATGACGGCGTAAAGATCAAAGTGGAGAACGTAATTGGTCCCACTCGGAGGATCGACCAGCTTAGGATTCGCAGAATCGGTGGAGCGTAAGTCGAATGTAAGCAGAGCCTTGGCAGGCAGAGATGCGGTCAAAAAGACCGTAGCCGCAACAAGCACTCTGCAAGCGACTTTCCGAAATCGCAAAGCGCACAATCCTGGCATGGCCGACGGCTGCATTTTCATCCCTTTTCGTTGAATGGACGCGAGTGGACCAAAAGCGTAGCAAAATGCTCGAGCATATAAAAGGCAAAAGTGCCGATTCTATTCATATTGCCTATTGTGGGAAAATGGGGGGATTTTGCTGGCTTTCGGGGTGAATCAATTCATCGAGCCTTGTGATGCCGGATCGGGGATGTATCTTGCCCGGCTGCGCAATTGAGGGCTGATTATGTCGTTAAATTTAGAGCAAAAGGAGGTCGCCGAACACCTGTCCGGACGAATTTTGACCTTGGCCGGCCCAGGTTCCGGAAAAACCCGGACTCTGACCGAAAGAACCGGCCGATTGATTCAGAAAGGTATCCCGGCAGGAAAAATTCTCTGCCTGACCTTCACCAATAAAGCCCGCGACGAAATGCGCGAGCGAATCGCCCGCGCCCACGGCGCTGCCGCCCAGCAAGTCTTTATCAGCAACTTCCACGGGCTCTGCGGCACGATCCTGCGCAAACTCGGCGAACCCTTCGGATACGACTGGCGAATGACCATCTGCGACAGCGACGATCAGATCGACCTGCTCATGCAGATCGCCCGCAAAAAAGGCATGGAGCCGACCAAGCCGCAAGGACGCGCCATGGCGATGGCAGTCAACGACTGGCGGGAAAACCTGGGCACCGAGAGCGCGCTCGACGCGATGGTGGAAGACAAACGCATCAGCGACCGGGAACTCCCCATCATTCGCGAGTATCTGCGTACCCTGCGCGGGCGAAACATGGTCGATTTTTCCGGCCTCCTGTCCGAAACCGCCAAGCTGCTGCGCGATCATCCCGACGTGCGCGGAAAATTGCAGTTGAAGTTCCAGTTCATCCAGGTGGACGAATATCAAGACACCAATCGCGCCCAGAACGAGATCGTCGAACTGATGGCCGGCGAGGAGGACAACGTGCTGGCGGTGGGAGATGTGGATCAGTCGATCTATGGCTGGCGCGGAGCCAGCCCCGATGCAATCCCACGATTTATCGAAAACGGCAAACGCAAACGCGGAACATGCAAAGTCGTGAAACTGGGCACCAACTATCGATCCACCCCGGAAGTCATCGCGGTGGCGGACCGCCTGATTAGGCACTCCGCAGAGCGAATCGCCGTCGATTTCAAAGCCATCCACCCCAGCGGCGAAGAGGTCAAATGCGCCAAACTCGGCACCCCCGAAGAAGAAGGGGAAGCCGTCGCAATGAGCGTATCAAACACCATGAAATCCGGCGTCCAGCCGCGCGATATGGCGATCTTCTACCGCACCAACGACATGAGCCGGCTGGTCGAACAGGGTCTTGCCAAGCGACAAATCCCCTATGTCGTCATCGGCGGCGGCAGCTACTACGACCGCATGGAAGTGCGCGATGTCCTTTCCATGTTGCGCTTCATGGTCAATCCAAAAGATGGAATCTCTTTCGCACGCGTCGCCAATAAACCCGCCCGGGGAATGGGCGACGCATTGATCGGCAGAATCGAAGCATTTGCCGAAACGCACAATCTCGATTTGATGCAGGTGATTTCAGAAGAGCAGTTGCCGCGTATCCGCGATGAGCATGGCAAGCCGCTGGCTGATGCAGCGCTTCGCGCCTGCCGCGTCGTGCGCGATATTTTCGACATCCCCTTCCAGCAGATGCGCCTCGGCGATGTCGTCAACGAAGTCTTAGACCGCACTCACTATGACCAGTGGCTCAAAGACAAATACGAAGAAAAAAACGAATACGACCAGCGCCGGCAAAACGTAAACGAGCTAGTCAACGCCATCACCACCTTCGGAAGGACAAACCAGAAAGCCACGCTGGCGGATTATCTCCAGAGCATCGCGCTCTACACCGAAACCGACAAAGCCGACAAAGACGGCAACGCCGTCAAGCTCATGTCCCTGCACGCCAGCAAAGGGCTGGAATTCGACGTCGTCTACATGATCGGCGTCGAAGAAGGCGTGCTCCCCCACTACAAAGCCGTCGAAATCGGCGTCGTCGAAGAAGAACGGCGGCTCTGCTACGTCGGATTCACCCGCGCCAAAAAAGTATTGCGCGTCACCTGGTGCGAAAAACGCCAGGACACTTCTTCACGCGGCGGCGGTGCAAAATTCCGCGTGAGCATGCCCAGCCGGTTTCTCATGGAAGCCGGCCTGATCGCCGAAGGGGAATACAAAATCGTCGCCGCCGAGAAAAAAGAAAAACGCGCCCGCGCCGAAGGCCGATCCATCTCCGGCTGGAAACAAGACTGATCCTATTTCGCCGGAGCGGGGGTGGCCGGCTGCTTGGCCTTTTCGTCAAGCGCTTTGATGTACTTGGCCGGGTCCTTCTTAAACTTCTTCACACAGCTCGAGCAGCAGAATTTCATCTCCCGGCCTTCATAGGTCAGGATGACCGGATCCCCCATATCCCCGCCAAATTCTTCGCCGGAGACAATGCAGGTCTTGAGCGGATACGGCGTAACAGCCGCTTGGGTCGAAGGACGGGTCGAAGGATGGTGCTTTTTCACCGGGGCATCAGCGGCAAACGCCACAGTAGCCGAAAGGGTCAACGCCGCGATCAACTGGAGATAGGCACGCATCGAATTAATCCTCATTTTTGAATTTGCTAGTCGTAAGGCGAATCGGGTCCAAAAGACCCGTTCGCGAACCAACCATTATAGAGCGGCATTAAAGAATGGCGAGTTTCAATTTGAACGAGCCTATTTTTATTTTATTGCGGCCTTTGGTGCGGTTATGTTGATCAAACGTGAGCTTGGCCAAGGCAAACAAGATTGAGTGTCTGCGTTGCGGATATGACCTGCGCGGGTTAGAGCCGGCCGGCGCATGCCCAGAGTGTGGGTTGTCCGTCGGGTTTACCTTATCCCGCCCGACAACACTGGCCGGAGCGCCACCCCGCTGGCCCCGGACGTTGATGATCGGCGCCGTGATGTTCTTGTTGTCCGTGATCGCCATCCCGACTGCCGCAATATCGGTCGAAATATTCAATCCACGTTGGCCCGGCATGTCAGCGCAGGAAACCATTCAGTACCAGATTGCACAACAAAGCCTGGTCGTCGCTTCACTGCTATGGAATGCCGTGTCGGTCTGGATTCTGACGGTTCGCGAGCCGAAGACGCCACGAGTAAGCTGGCGGCGCGCGGGATTGTGGGCAGCCCGGGTCTGCGCGCTCGGGCCCGCCTTGGCGTTATTGGAACAGTTGTACTCCGCGTATCATTCGCAAAACGGCATAGTGATGCTGTTGCAACGGCGTGAATATTATCTGCTTCCTACCCTGCTCTGTTTATACATCCCGGTGCCGGCGCTGCTGTTTTTGCATTTGCGGCGACTGGCGGTGCGCATCGGTCGCCCGCGGCTGGCCGAACACGCGGGCATCGTCGGAGTCGGATTATCAATCTGCTTTCTCGCGATTCCGACGCACGCCATGTTGCCAAAGACCAACAAGATGATCGATTCGCTGATCGTTCTTCCCGCTGCCTGCATCTGCCTGTTTATAGCGTGGGGAATGTTCCTGCTGGCGCGGATGGCGGCGGCGTTCTACCGGGCAATCGGAGAAGCACGCCAAGCCTGGAAAAAGGCAGATGCGGCAGCAGCGTAAACCTGGTTGACAAAAATCAGACGGGGCGCGACATCACATATTCGTCGTGATAAGCGCCATCCGCCGTGCGAATATACTGCGGCAGCGTTCCCGTCGTCTGAAACCCAAGCCGCTGATAACAGCGAATAGCCGGCAAATTCGTCGTCGTTACCGTAAGCCGAAGCAGAATGATCTGCCGCTCCCGGCACCATGCCAACGCTGCCTCCAGCAACCGATCAACCAAACCCCGCCCGCGATACGCCGGGCGAACATACACACTGACCACATAAGCAGCGTGACGAATTTTAGACCCGCTTTCCCGATAAACGCCGAGCAAAGCAGCAAACTCCCCCGTGCCTGAATCAGCCACGAAAATCTGGGAATCGATGCCATCGATATAGTGATGTATACGAGCAAGCCATGTCTCATCAGAGTCAGCGTGCTGGTCATCGTAGGATGAGCCGAACGAAGCGGGATGATCGCGCAGCGCCTCAAGCCGAATCGCGACATACGCGCGAAGATCGGATTCTTTTAACGATCGGATGACGAAATCCATTTATATCCAGGGAGACAAAACGTATTAGCCACAGATGAAGACCGATGCACGCAGATAAAACAAATCTATCCGATCATTCCTTATCTCTTCATCTGATTTGTATCTGTGGCTAATTCGTCTTTCATGCTTTAGCACTCGCCAGCAACTCCGCCGAGCGCAATGTATTTTTCAGCAGCATCGCCACCGTCATCGGCCCAACGCCGCCCGGCACCGGAGTCACAAACGCAGCCTTCTTCGCCACCGCATCGAAATCAACATCCCCCACGGTCTTCTTGCTCCCATCCGGCAGCGTAATCCGATTGATACCCACATCAATGACCACCGCCCCCTCGCGCACATGCTCTGCGGCAATAAGATTCGCCTTCCCCGCAGCGACAACCAGAATATCCGCCCGGCGCGTATGTGCCGCCAGATCGCGCGTAGCGATGTGGCACGTCGTCACCGTCGCCATCAGGTCCATCAGCAACAGCGCAATCGGCTTTCCAACAATCTGGCTCGCGCCCACCATCACCACTTCCGCTCCGCGAATCGGCACATTCGTCGACTTGATCAATTCCACCGCCGCCAGCGCCGTACAAGGCGCGATCAGCGTCTGACCATAAACAACGTACCCAATATTGGCCGGATTAACCCCCTCAACATCCTTCGTCGGATCGATGAGATATTGCAGCTCAATCGGATTCAAATGTCCCGGGACCGGCAAATGCAGCATGATCCCCGTCACGCGCGGGTCTGTGTTCAGCGAATGAAAAATATCATGCACCCGCCGATTGTCCGCATCCGCCGGCAGCGTGAGCAGCTCATACTCAATCCCCACCGCCCGGCACGCCTCCCCCTGCCGCTTGGCGTACAACTCTCCCGCCGACGTCGACCCAATCAAAACCGCCGTCAATCGCACATGGCAACCGGTCTTCTGAAGCTGCTGGATGCGCAAATGGACGTCCGCCTTGATCTGATCAGCCAGCGAAGTCCCGTCAATAATGGTTGCGGACATGTATACAAGATACAGAAATCATACCCCGGATGACAGAATGCTCGGATCGCGATCCTCCTTTAGCCCGGTCGCTCGCGACCGGTTTCTTACTCAAATCGGCACCTGGCAAGAAATCGTCGTCCCCCGCCCCGGCGTGCTCGAAATAGAAATAGTCCCCTTCAAAGCATGCAGCGCATGCTTAACAATCGAAAGCCCCAGCCCCGTCCCGCGCCCCGCGCTCCCCGTCCGCGCCGGATTCACCTGATAAAATCGCTCAAAAACCCGATGCACATGTTCCGGCGGAATGCCAATCCCCGTATCCGCAACCGCCATCTGCAACATTCCATCCGAAACAACCATTCGAATCTCCACCCGCCCGCCCGCCGGCGTAAATTTAATCGCGTTCTCCGTGAGATTCTTCAAAATAATATCCAGCAGCCGCGGATCACTCAGCACCGTCGCATCAACCGGCTCAGCCGACGTCTGCAACACCACTCCCGCCGTCGCCGCCAAATCCGTAAACGCCCCGCGCAAATTAGAAAACAAATCCCCCGTCGTCACCGGCACGCGCTGCACTTCCATCTCCGGCGTCTCCAGCCGTGAAAGATCCAGCAAATCCCGCAACATCTCTTCCAGCCGATGCAAATGCCCTTCAATAATCTTGATGCACCGCGCACTCTGCTCCGGATCCTCGGCGTACACCTCACGCAACGTCTCAAACGCCACTTTAATCGCCGCCGTCGGCGTGCGCAGCTCATGACTCGCATTAGCGACAAAATCCGTCTTCATGCGCAGCGTCTCCGTCCACGCCGTCACATCGCGCAGCAACAGCAACACCCCGTCCGACGTCCGCAGCGCCACCGCCTGATACGCCAGCCGCCGGCCATCCGGAATATTCAACCGGATCTCCCGCTCCACCGGCGCTGCCGGCGAACTCGGCGGAACCGCATCAAAAATCTCCAGCAGCGTCCGATCCGTCACCACCTCCCCGAGCCAGCGCCCCACCGCCCGCGCCGGCGTCACACCCAAAAGCCGCCCCGCCGCCGCATTGATCAACGTCACCCGCCGATGTCCCTCCACCAGCATCACCGGGTCCGGCAGCGTATCGACCAGCACCTGCAAAACCCGCCACTGCTCCTGAATCTCTGCCAACTGCTGCCGCGCCCTGGCGGCAAACGTATTCAACCACATGCCCAACTCATAAGGCTCATGCGAAGTCGCCGAAACTCGCGCCGACCAATCCCCCGCCGCCAAATCCGCCGCCGCCCGATCAATCACCCGCAGCGGCCGCGCCCAGCGCCGCTCAATCGCCAGCGTAATCGCCCCCAGGACCGTGATCACAAAAAACGTCGGGATCGTCAGTAGAACCCAAACCGAAACCCAATCCCGCAGCCATAGCACCGCTGCAATAATCGCCAATTGCAAAACAACCAGCGTCAAAGCAAACGGCCAAACCAGACGAATAAAAGACCAGCGGCGCATCATGCCGTAGACCGCTCGTCATTTTCCTCAGTCGACTCTTCCAACCGATACCCCACTCCGCGCACCGTATGGATCAGGCCGTTACACCGCCCGAGTTTTTTACGAATCGCCGTCATATGCACATCAATCGCCCGATCCGTAATGAACACCCCTTCCCCCATCCCTTTATCCATGAGCTGATCGCGCGTCAGGACGCGCCCTCGCGCCTCAACCAATCCCTTCAGCAGCCGAAATTCCGTCAACGTCAACCGGATCGGCTCGTTATCCACCAGCGCCTCATGCCTGGCCAGATCAATCGTCAGCGCCCCCACACGCAACATCTCCCCTGCCCCGCCCGCTGCCGACGTTTCGCGCCGCCGCAACACCGACCCGAGCCGAGCGAGCAACACCTGCATGCTGAAAGGCTTCGTCACATAATCATCCGCCCCGATCGTCAGCCCGACGACGATATCCGTTTCCTCCCCCTTCGCGGTCAACATGATGACCGGAATATTCGCCGTCAGCGGATTGGCGCGAATCCGCCGCGCCACTTCCGTCCCATCCAACCCCGGCATCATCAGATCCAGCAGAATCAAATCCGGCAAATGCCGTTCGGCCACCGTTAGCGCCTCATCCCCCGCCGACGCGCTCAGCACCTCATACCCATTCCGCTTCAGATTATACGAAATCAACTCCACCAGATCGCGCTCATCGTCCACCACCAGGACGGTTCGACGCGGCGGAGCATTGCGAGTTGCGACGGCTTGTTCAGGCATATGGGTCTTAAGCATCATGGTGCCGCAAGACTGTCTCAGCCCACCGGCAGAGTCAACACCTTATTGAATCCTTAGCGCGTTTTAAACTCCTCCATAACCATATCCTCATTCACAAACGGATTTTTTGACGCGGCATCGGCCTGTCGGTCTGACGACCATCACGACACATTTCGCCAACGCGCGTCAAATCTTCGTATTTTAATAATCCCTCCGTTTCGAAGCGTTTTGCGGTGATTTCTCCCACAGACCCCCTCCCACCCGGCACCGTACTGGGCCTTGGCCTGACCTTTGCTAGACCCCTTAACCCAGCCACGAAATATGCTCGTCGCAGGTCGCGCTTGTCGTCTGTTCGAGACACCGTAGAGCTCGCAGCAGAGAGAACACAACAGTGGGTAAGCCGGCGGATTCTTTCCCCGGCCTTCTTCTCTTAGGAGGAAATATCGTGTCCTACGTCTCCACTCTCATCGGGAAAATTTCTGGTCGCAATCAGCAGGCTCATGCGCAACCCGCCGTTGCCGTCCGCCGCTCTCGCGCCGCCATTCACCAGGCCGTCGAAACACTCGAAGGCCGCCAACTCCTCTCCGCCGTCAGCATCTCCAACGCCACCATCACCGAAGGCGGCTCACTGCTTTACAACGTCACGCTCAACCAGGCCTCCAATAAAGCCGTCACCGTCAATTACAAAATCGCCGGCGGCACCGCCGTCTCCGGCCGCGACTACATCTCCAAGGCAGGCAAAATCACCTTCGCCGCCCACCAAACCTCCTCCACCCTCACCATCAAAACCAAAGATAATAAAATCTTCTCCACCAACAAAACCGTCCTCGTCGACCTCTACGGCGTCAGCGCAGGTAACACCATCAAAGGCAAAGGCGTCGGCACCGGCACCATCACCAACATCGACGCCGCCCCCACCATCTCCGTCGCCAACGCCAAAGTTAAAGAAGGAAACGCCGGCACCACCATCCTCACGTTCACCGTGAAAATGACCGGCACCACCAGCGACACCCCCGTCAAAATCAATTACGCCACCCAAAACGATACCGCCCTGGCCGGCTCCGATTACAACACCGCCAAAGGCGTCCTCTCCTTTACCTCCACCTCCAAAACCCAAACCGTCAAAGTTGCCGTCCGCGGCGACAAGACCAAGGAAGCCAACGAAGCCTTCCTCCTCAACTTCACCGTCGCCAAAGGCTCCACCGCCCACATCGTCAACCCCCTGGTCCCCAATAAAACCTACGCCGTCGGCATCATCACCAACGACGACGGCGGCGCTGTCTCCGACAACACCACCATTCAGGCCCTCCCCTCCACCGTCAGCATCAACCCCGGCTCAACCGCCGGTGTGACCCTGACGCTCAACCACGTCTCGGCCAACCCCATCACCATTCACTACTCCACCAGCAACGGCACCGCTCTGGCCGGCACCGACTACAACGCCGTCTCCGACACCACCATCACCTTCAACCCCGGCGAAGTCACCAAAACCGTCACCGTCGGCACACTTAGCGCCTCCTTCGGTGGCACCTTCAACGTCAACCTTTCCAGCCCCACCTCCGCCACCATCGGCTCCTCCGCCAGCAGCACCGTCACCATTACCAATATCCCGCTCCCCTCTCTCTCCGTCAGCGACCTCTCCATCTCCGAAGGTAACGCCGGCACCAAAAACGCCGCCGTCACTGTCTCCCTCTCCTCTGCCTCCAGCCAACCCGTCACCGTCTCTTATTCCACCTCCAACGGCACCGCCACCGCCGGCTCCGACTACACCGCCACCACCGGCATGCTCACCTTCAACCCCGGCCAAACCTCTCAGGTCGTCAACATCCCCATCATCGGCGACACCACCTCTGAATCCGATGAAACCTTCACCGTCGTCCTCGGCCAACCCGTCAATGCCTCCGTCACCAAAGCCTTCGGCACCGTCACCATCACCAACGACGACGGCGGCAACAGCCAACCCACCACCGGCACCGGCGTTGCCTTTAATCCAGGGCCCACCGGATTCAATATTAACATCGGTACTACCCGCGCCACCGGCCTTAATTATTCGATCAGCAATTCCAACTCGGCCGCCATCACCAACGCCCAGATCGAATTCTTCTTCGTCCCCGTCGGAACCGATCTCGATACCGCCTCTGCATTCGATACCGAAAATATCGGAACCATCGGCGCCGGCCAAACCGTAACCGGCACCGCCACGATCGCCAACCAAATCACCCCCCACACCACCTCCACCTCGGCCTACTATGCCCGCGTGATCGCCAACGGTGTCGTCTACACCGCAGCAGTCACCGAAAGCCCCACCTTCGGACCAGGCCTTTAATCCGCCCTCTTCCAAAAGTTTACCTCCCCAACGCAAGCGGCCCCTGATTTAATCAGGGGCCGCTCTCTTTTATTTATTTAAACCAAAACCAGACGATTATTCGTCGTCGTCTTCAAATTCCTCTTCGTCATCATCGTAATCATCGTCTTCGTCGTAATCCTCTTCCTCTTCTTCCTCTTCATCCTCATCTTCGTCGTCGTCCTCGTCTTCATCCTCATCTTCGTCGAGGTCGTCATCCTCTTCTTCATCCTCGTCGGCATCGAGGTCGTCTTCTTCCTCTTCCTCCTCGGCCGTGTCCTCATCGTCGTCGGCGGCGAACCCTTCATCCTCGTCCTCTTCTTCGTCGCGATGTTTGGCCGCCGATGGAATCGCCGGATTCGCCAGCGCCGTCGCCTCAAACAAACCAGCGATGCTCGCCCCCAGCGATCCGCACAGCGATGCTTCGAACGGATCGAGGAGTTCCCCGTCTCGGAAGTTCAGCAGGATCGCCAGGCCACTTTGAAGACTTTCAGTTTTCATGACTTCTTCCCGTCTCTCGTTTGACGCCGCTCCCCGATGTCACCGCCTCAAAAGCGAAGCGTTGGGGTCCAAAGTGGGCGTATTGAACCGGCGAGGCACACCCGCGTCAAGAGTAAAACCGACGTTCTGCGCTCGCGCATGAGATCGTTCAATATTGCAAAGAAATTCCTTGCAAAATCCCCCAGCCCCCGCGCAGCAAAAACACCCGCCACAAATCAATCGATCTTCGCCCGCCGCAGGCGCAGCGCATTCCCTAGAACCGTCACATCCGACAGCGCCATCGCCGCCGCCGCGACCAGCGGATTCAGCACCCCGCACGCCGCCAGCGGTATCGCCAGCACATTGTAAAGAAACGCAAAAAACAGATTCTGCCGAATACAGCGCATCGTCGCCCGCGACAGCAGAATCGCCGTCACCACTCCCGCCAGCGACCCCGACACCAGCACAATTCCGCCCGTCTCCTTAGCCACATCCGACCCCGACCCAATCGCGATCCCCAACTCCGCCGCCGCCAGCGCCGGCGCATCATTCACTCCATCCCCCACCATCGCCACCGATGAAGACGAATTTTTTTGCAGTTCCCGAATCACCCGCACCTTCTCCGCCGGCCTCACATCCGCATGCACTTCCGCAATCCCAACCTCCTTCCCAATCAACTCCGCCGTCGCCCGATTATCCCCCGTCAGCAGCACACTCCGCATCCCCATCCCCCGCAACCGCGCAATCGCCACTGCCGAATCCGCTTTCACCTGGTCCACTAGCAGCACCTGCCCCAGCAAACCCTCTTTCGCCGCCACATACACCCGAGTCTGCGTCCCACCCTCTTCCAAAACCGCCACCCCATGCTTCTCCAAAAGCTCCCGATTCCCCACCAGAATCGTGCGCCCCTCCATCTCCGCCACCACGCCATACCCCGCATCATTCACAAAATTCTCAGGCATCCCCACCTCCACCCCGCGCTCCCGCGCCGCCGCCACAATCGCCTTCGCCAATGGATGCTCACTAAACTGCTCCGCCCCCGCCGCCAGCCGCAAAACCTCCTCCTCACTGACCCCCTTAGACCCCACCACCCCCACCACCGTCGGCCTCCCCTGCGTCACCGTCCCCGTCTTATCAAACACCACCGTCGTCACGCGCTCGGCCATCTGAATCGCATCAATATCCCGAATCAAAATCCCCCGCTTCGCCCCCCGCCCCGTTCCCACCATAATCGCCGCCGGCAGCGCCAACCCCAGCGCGCAAGGACACGCGATAATCAACACCGAACAAACCGCATTCGCCAGCCTCCCCCACATCACCGCCGCCGCCCAGTGCTGGCTCATCCCCACCAAATACCACCCCACCCCCGTCACCAGCGCAATCCCCAACACCGTCGGCACAAACACCGCTGAGATCCGATCCGCCAACTGCTGCACCGGCGGCTTGGCCGCCTGCGCCCGCTCCACCAATTTCACGATCCCCGCCAGCGCCGTCTCCCCCCCCACCCGGCTCACCCGCACCACCAACCTCCCATCACTATTCACCGTCCCCCCAATCACCTGATCCCCGACTGTGCGCACCACCGGCACCGATTCCCCCGTCAACATCGACTCATCCACACTCGACCGCCCCTCCACCACCACCCCATCAATCGGAATCCTCCCCCCCGGCCGAACCAGCACCCGATCCCCCACCCCCACCATCGCCACCGGCACCTCGCGCATCTCCCCCTTCTCATCCACCAACTCCGCCACCGCCGGCGTCAGCCGCAACAACTCCCCAATCGCCGCCCCCGCCGACCGCCGCGCCCGCGCCTCCAAATAATGCCCCGTAGAAATCAGCGCGAGCAATCCCGTCGATTCCATAAAATAAAGCTGCGGCAACACCCCCCCCCCCCCCCCCAAAAAACCCCC
>DASRRR010000017.1:0-2946 GCA_035656825.1 Tepidisphaeraceae bacterium
CACCGCCTAACCCCTCTTCATACTTTGGACGTTGGATGTTCGATGTTGAACGTTCGACGTTCTCTTCTCTTCACTTGAGTGTTGAGCGTTCAATGTTGTGTGTTGAGTGTTGTCCCCCATGCTCCTAGAACTCCCCCACAGCGCCCACTGCCTCGTCTGCGGCCCCCAAAACCCCCACGGCCTACATCTCTCCCTCTTCGTCAACCCCACAACAGGAATTGTCTCCACCACCTTCACCCCCACCAAGGACCACATCGGCTTCGAAAACATCCTCCACGGCGGCATCCTCATGACCCTCGCCGACGAAGCCATGGCCTGGTCCGCCATCTGGGCCTCCAAACGCCTCTGCCTCGCCGCCGAACTCACCACCCGCTTCCTCTCCCCCGCCCGCCCCGGCTCCCCCCTCACCATCACCGCCACCATCACCTCCAAGCGCCCCCGCCTCCTTACCTCCCACTGCACTCTCCACAACGCCGCCAACCAGCTCATCTCCGAATCCACCGGCAAATTCATCCCCCTCCCCGAATCCCAAACCCCCACCCTCCTCAACTCCCTCCTCCCCCACCCCAACACCGCCCAAGCCGTCTCCCTCCTCCAATCCTAACGCCAAGTCACTTTTCGCAATTCTATTATTCCGCATTCCTCTTGCTTCAACTGTCGAGGATTTATAACTTTATATTCATTGCACCGCTTCGGTTGCCAGAGATGTTATCTAACCGATGTGATGTAGAATGATATGTTATGTCGCACGAAACGCTCTGTCGCATCAAGGTGCGGGCCGGTATGTGCTTGAGGCCCGGCTGGCTCAGTGTCGAGCCGCTGCCGCTGGAGCCGACGCCCGGCGTGGTTCGCCTGGGTCCGCACGTCCCGACCGAGATGCCGCTGGAAATGCTCCCGCCGGATTTGCGCGAAATCGGGTCTGTGTTCTGGATGATTTTCGACATGAATCGCGAACCGGTCGGCTTCGAGAGGCTCGAAAGTGCGACATAACCAAACGCTGCAATGGACCGGCCCCGCGTCGAGCGTTCTGGTAAACTCAAAGTCGGTCGGCGCGGTGCCGGCCATTGAACGTTGATCCGTTATCCAGCACATGCGCCCCGAGATCGTTCGAACAATCGTGGAAGCTTCCGGCAAGCGCCGTTTGTTCATCCTGCGGCGTCCAGACGGGGCTTACACGTTTGAGGCTCAATACTGGAGCGATGAGCCATTTGAAATGTGTTGGATTCCCCGCGGCGAGCGATCTGTTTGCATTTGCGATTCCGAAGAGATTGCGATGCGCGAAGCGCTTGACCGAGTCGATTGGTTAGCCGCCGCCCTCGGAAGTGCTGGATAACCAAACATTGCTCTGGACCGGGGCCACGACCGTCCTTCATAATTCACACTCCCATTCTCACCGCCGCCGCCGACTCACCAACCCCATCACCCCGCCCACCACCACCCCAATCACTCCCGGCTCCGGCACCTGCACCACCGTCGCCTCAATCGTCCCCCCAAGCGTCCCCGTCGAGAAAAACACGATCGGCCCCGACTGCCCATAAGGGATCTCCGCCTCACTTGTATTCGATATCCCCGTCGTAAACGCCGCATCCGGCGAACCATTCGTCAAAAACTGATTGATCAGATCCGCCTCCGTATGCGACTGCCCATCGTTGTACGCCGCATCCACATTCGTATCGAACAACGAATCAAACGTCGCCCCGCCCAGCGTCGCATACGCACTGTTATTAATCGCCACCGCAATCCCATAAACCGGCGCCAACCCCGCCTCCGTCACCGAATACAGCGAAAACCACGTATAGCTCGGCTCCAGCGTCGCGATCCCACCAAACGGTGCCACCACAATATTCCGATTGTCCGTCGCAATATTCGCCGGATAATCCCCCAAACTAATCGTATTCCCCGACGGATTATCCCGCGTGCTGTAATGCAAAACCGAATCCGACAACGCCTGGCTAGGCGTAGCCGTCACATCGAACTGAAAAAACGACGCCGCCACCGACGCCCGCCCATGCTGTGCAAATCCAACCATCCCAATGATCCCTGCCAGCACGATTCCCGTTGTTCGTAATTGCATTTTCTCTTCTCCATCCATTAATTGCACATCAGGGCCTGACCACCCTCGGTTGCCATAAGCCCAGCCAGCAAAAAATTTGCAAATAAATGCCCTGCAGTCGCTAGGTTTAACAGGTGCGATCTGTAACGTCAATCACTCAGCCGCCAAAGCCGGAACCGAAAAAGTGCAACCGGAGGTCTTCCTTCACCCCTAAACTGTGGCACAACCATATACTTATCATCATGAACTCCAACACCCCCCCCGTCATCCACCCCGCCGTCTCCATCGGCCACATCCACCTCCGCGTCTCCAACCTCGAACGCTCCCTCGCCTTCTACCACGGCATCCTCGGCTTCGATATCACCCAACGCCTCGGCGACAGCGCCGCCTTCCTCTCCGCCGGCGGCTATCACCATCACATCGGCCTCAATACCTGGGAATCCCTCGGCTCTCCTCCCCCTCCCCCGAACTCCACAGGCCTCTACCACCTCGCCATCCTCTACCCCACCCGCCCCCAACTCGCTGACGCCCTCCGCCGACTCATCACCCACCACATCCCCCTCACCGGCGCCGCCGACCACGGCGTCAGCCAAGCCCTCTACCTCCAAGACCCCGACCACAACGGCGTAGAACTCTACTACGACCTTCCCCAATCCTCCTGGCCCCGCTCCCCCGACGGCTCCCTCAACATGCACACCCACCCCCTCGACCTCCAATCCCTCCTCAAAGAAGCCCCCTAAATCGTGTCAGGAACGAATGCCATTGCCTTAAGCAGCTTTCCCCTGATATTTCAGGGCTTTTCGTAGTTCACTCCTCGGGCTGGTCATCTTGCGATACGTATCCTTCAAGTCCTTGATCTTCCGCGGCTCATGACGTCCCGGTCGCCGGGGATT
>DASRRR010000018.1:0-26785 GCA_035656825.1 Tepidisphaeraceae bacterium
GCCGTCGTGGTTGACCATCTTCACGGCCGAGAGCTTGAACTCACGGGTATATTTTCTTCGCAACGCCATGCCGGACTCCTTTTGATGAGATCATATCCCATCTTCTTTGTCCGCCGCGCCCGCGCTACATGGGGAAGGTCATCGGTATGAGTCATACCGTGTATCGGATTGATATTGTCCATTTAATTGCCAACAGCGTTAGGCCTTAGTTTCGTAACAATTTTAATCCCACTCTTGAGCCGTGAACGACAGCTAAGGTCGTCCACGGCTCTGAGGAGAGGGGAGTGCTTTCCTGGCGAGCCAATGAATCGCTTGAGGCTGCGACGCCATACGTTCAAACAGCCTTGGGCAAAATGGGCGCGGGCTTATTAGCTCCCCTGCGCTTTCATAGGTGAGCGGCAAGCATTGCAGGGCATAAATCCAATGAGGAATTTCCTGGCTACCGCTGGCAGAATAGCCAAGCCAAATGACATCGGCGGAACGTCGCGACATCATTGGTTCTTTGGCCACCCGAATCGCGACCTCCAGTTGCCGGGAGACCTCTTCTGACCATTCATCCGTTCCCTGAGCAATTCCAGGCGTCAAAGGACAATAGGCAATAATAGAATCGACATTGTTTTTGGCAGATATTAGGAATCCTGACAACGCAAGGGGAGTTCCCAGATATGTCATATAAACATCGGCTTCTATTGAAAATGTGCTGAGATATCGCTGAAGACGGCATCGTGATTCCTTCGATGGGGCTGCGAATTTCATGACTTGTTCATGCTCAAGCATAGACGGACATGCTCCATTGCAGATGCTCTACACCTGATAAGGTGATGACGACCAACTTTCTTGCAGTCAAAATTACGTGCTATCCAAGATTTTTCTTGCGAGTTTTTAGCAGTGCCGTAATATTGCGTGTCGCAAGCCAAATGACTTTGCACTCTTATCCATGTTGCAGGCCAGCCATAGGCTCGCTGCGCCGCGTTAAAGGGTTCACGCTGGTCGAGCTCTTAGTAGTGCTGGGAATAATAGGATTGCTCGCGGCACTGTTGATTCCCTCGATAATGGCGGCACAAGCTGCTGCGCGAACAATTGCTTGCGGATCAAATGTGAGGCAGATTTGTATTGCGCTTAATCTCTACGCGTCAGCAAACAAAGGTCGGTTCCCACCTAATGTCACGATTCCCGGATTATGGTGGTTCCAGTATGATCGGGTTGGGCAGATTTTAACAAAAAATCCAAGCGAAACTGAAGTACGGGGTTCTATTGTCACCTGTCCTGAAGATACTGATGCAGTTCGCTCATATTCCATGAATGTCTGGGCGAGTAGCGCTATGGATGCAACGGTGAAGAACTCGAGTTATGGTTCTCCATGGACTGCCTCGACAGCCGGGGCATCTAAGTTAATTTTAATATCAGAACAGTGGTCTGGTTTAGGTAGCGCAACTACAGGCTGGACTAGCCCACCATTGATCGGTACTAGCTTAGTTTCACCCGGGCGTCGCTTTGGTGGTGGCGTCGGGCTAGTTCCACCCGTTAACGAAAATCGTTGGGGTAGAGTATTAAGCGAATTGGCATATGCTCGACACCGTGCACGCAAAGGCCCAGGTCAAGGCACTGCGCCGGTCGGCCGGGTACAAATTGGGTATGCCGATGGTCATGTTCAACTGCGGGCAAATACCGACCTGGTTGATATGGTTAGCGGCATAAGCACACTAGATAGCTGGTGGAGCCCGCTTGACGCTAAGATCAATCAATAATGATTTAAAAATCAATTAGGTAATAGCAATCTGCCCAAAAATATCCGAAGGACCTGGATACATTCCTTGTGCCGCTTGAAGGCGCACTTGGGCGGAAATTTCAACTCCATCATAAGAAGAGTCCGCGCCAGCCGTCACAGTTAGACCTGACTCAGCAGGATTCCAGCTCGTTGCCCCCATGGTATTGGCATCTAAGTTCCCTGCGGAAACGGTCTCGATAAGTGTTCCACCACGATAGAAACTTACAGTGATGTCCTCAAAACTCATCTCCATGTCGGATCCGGCAACATCGGCCTGAATCGTGACTTGGTGAATTGCACTTCCACCAAATGCGAGGGATGAAGAACCTGAATCGGCAACTTCAAATGAGCTGCCTCCGGTACCGCTGGTATTGACCGAGAATTGCATTCCTACCAAGGTACTGTCAAATCCATCATCTTCATCGCCATCCCAAGCCGTAGATAATCCGAGTGTCTGCTGGCCACCCGCACCGGCAACCGCTGTTGGCAGACCATTCGGATAACCATTGTCGCCGACCGCAACACCAGCAAAATAAGTTGCACCTGAAGTTGCATCTGAAAGAGAAGTGGAACTCCAGGAAGAAACGGTGGCTGTAGCCAATCGTCGCGATTCCATCAATTCCATAACGCCATATATTGCTGGAATTCGGTTAATCTTGGATACACGATTGGCGCGGCCGCCACCTTTAACTTCGAACATGACTTTGTCCTCATTTATGTGTCGATTGCTATGGCGTACCGGGAAAATCCCACGAACCGATCCGTGGGGACGGACGCATACACTAGAGAGATGATGAGGCGATCACTTCTTGCACCAAAAATATTTTTAGAGTGTTAATGAAGCGAGGAGTGAATTATCGCAACCACGCGAAATCCTATTCCATCAGTTTCTGCCTTTGGAAGGATGGATATTCGCCTGGCGCTACGGCAGTCTTCAGAAAAATCTTTAGCGCTACCTCCACGCACAACGAACGAAGTTTCGCCAATGGTGTGAACCGGATCACTTTGAGGAGATGTGCCGAGATATGGAATGTACAGATCGGCCGTCAATTCCGCGACGTTGCCGTGCATATCGTACAAGCCCCACGAATTTGGCTGCCGCTTTCCTACTGCGTGAAGCGCTCCGCCGCTATTGCCTGCAAACCACGCAACCTGAGGCAATAATGTTGGCGAGGTGGAAAATGCTCCAGATGTTCCGGCACGACAGGCATATTCCCATTCGGCCTCCGTCGGCAGGCGATAATCGCGACCATCAAGATCGTGCAGCCGCAAGCAAAATGCTTCTGCGTCTTTTAATGAAACATGATCGACGGGAAAATCCCCTGGCGTTGCCTGCACTCCCGCTGGCAACGATCCTGTCACCTGGCGATATTCTGCTTGCGTCACTTCCGTTTGCCCAATCCAAAATGGATGTGTGATGTTAACAACATGTGGCTGCTCATCATCACGATGACCAGCTTCAAAGTATGGGCTGCCCATTTTGAATGCGCCGGACGGGGCCTGAACAAATGTCATCCCGACCGAATTAGTAAACGTAGGCAGTTGAATAACCTGAATAGGCTCAATTGCGGAATGACGGATATAAAACCAGGTAAAATACAAAACAAGCGAACCAATCGTCACACCAATGGTCCAATTTCGTTGTTGGTTCTTTGGTGAGAGATGAAGTTTGCCTGCGAGATATGCCTCTAGTTCCGAGGCAAGTGCGGATGCGTCGGGGTAACGCGAGCTCGGCTCCTTGTTTAAGCACTTCATCAAAACCGTTGCAAGGATCGGGCTGCATTTGCCGAATGGGCCCGGAATGCTACTAGGATTATTTGGTCGCTTTTCGCAAATTTCCCGCAGTATTTTAATGATCGATCCATCGGCAGCAAACGGAAACGTGCTGGTGAATGCGTGGTACATCATGACGCCAATTGCATGCACATCACTCGTCGGCCCGACCTTGTGAACATTTCCGGAGACCTGTTCTGGACTTAGCCAATTAACAGATCCAACTACATCTCGCGTTGCAGTGAGTCGGCGGTCCTCTTCATCTTGCTCAACCAGACGCGCCATGCCGAAATCAATAATACGCGGATTTCCTAATCCATCGACGCGTATATTCGAGGGTTTGAGGTCTCGATGCACGATGCCTTGTGAATGCGCAGCACCTAAAGCAGAAGCCACCTTCAAAAATAATGTGACTAGCGTACGCTCGCTGGCTTTCCCCCGCGTCAGTCTGTTGATCCATTCGTCTAAATCAACGCCCTCGACATATTCGACGGTTAAGTAATAAGTGCCTTCCCGTGTCACGCCACGATCCAAAATCGCAAGCAGACCGGGATGGGATAAAATCGCTAACGTACGCGCCTCGCGGTCGAAACGGGCGACAGCATTCTTGGAAATACCCGTAAGAATTTTTACCGCAACAATACGGCCGGTTGGCTCATGAACCGCTTCGAATACTGTGCCTTGCCCTCCGCTGCCAAGCTCCCGCCGGATGAGATAGCCCTGAATTGCAGGTAGTGAGCGGGATTCAGATTGAGTAACAGGTGTATTGGTGGAAGCATCGTCCCAGGCGCGTTTAGCATCCAGCACATGACGGTAGGTTCGCAGAGCGCTCGCAATTGCTTTGGACAATTCAGGCATTAGTTCGGCACGATCTGACTGGAATTGTTCCAGATCAACATCTTCGCCTTTCTGTCGCCGCGAGAGCAATTCGTATATAGCGGCGCGTACGAGTTTCTCCCGAGCGCCGTCGGTCTGCTCTTTCAATTTAGAGCTATTATCTCGCGACTGTTTCATTGATCAGGTGAATCGAGATGCGGACTTTAACCGTTCTCGCAGGGCGTGAAGGGCGCGCGTTGTCAGTACTGAAACCGCCGCATGGTCTTTGCCCATCCGTTCGGCCGTCTCCTCTACGCTTAGCCCATCAAGGTGGCGAAGGGTCACAACCCGCCTGTATTGTTCCGGCAGCTTTGCAAGAGACTGTTCGACTGCCGCCATGAATTCGTGCGCTGCCGCCGATTTACTTGGGGTCCTGCGATAGATAGCCAGTTCTTCGATTGCTCCGACGATAGATGGATCGTCATGAAATCCGGCCGCTGCCCCCAGTCTGACGCGCGTCCGATGTTTTTGGGCAACCGTCTGAATACGCAGATGCAATATCCGAAGAAGCCAGGCATACAAATTTCGCTTGCTGCTGGTTTGGAAGCCGCGAATTAAACGCGTAGCCTCCAGACAGGTCTCCTGCACAATATCCTCTGGCATGGTGAGGCGCTGGAGATCTGGGGATAGCTTCTTTTGAGCACGACGGAGTAGTAACGGCTGTGCCTCGTGCAGGAGTGTTGCTAATGCAGCACCATCGCCGGCCACGGCAAGGCGGATCAAATAATCGTCGTCCAGATCTTCCATGGTTTCAGCGGTCGCGTTCGCTGATGAGTCTACCCATATCTCAAGTCCAGGTGCAAGAAATGATCGGATTAAATCGCATAGAAGTTGCCATCGAATTTCAAGGAAATTGATGCATTTCATGCACAAAGACCTGAAAGGTCTTGCGCGAACTGGTTTTTGCCATGTGCAATCTGCAATTGTTTGGCGTAGCCCACGTCCACCAAGCCGCCATAGCCGTGCCAGCCTTCGGGATGCACCACCACCGTTGGGCTGATTTTGCTGTGAATTCCCATGCGGAACTGATCAACTCCGATCTGCTGGCATTGTTTCAAGTTTGATCGCCCGGCATCAGCGATCGGACTTTGTGATTTTGAACAGAGTTTCCGCCTATCCCGCTGTCGGGCGTTCAATTACCCCGGAAGAGGGAACAGAACTCGTTGCACCACATGCCTCTTGACGTCCTACCTGCCTTGTTCACACAACGCTGGAAAAGGACGAGCCATGAACCCCGCATCGTGCCGAATAACCCCATGGCACTATTTGCCATCCTGAACTACTACATAATCGGGCGGCGCACACGCTGAAAAGCAGAATTCAACTCCCACTTCCTGCCAAATATAAGTTGTTATTTTCGGAAAATGATACTTAGAGCGATTGAAATATCGCAAAATTCCATGCTCTATTGATAATGCACTCGATGTGGGCGGGCATGCCGTATACGCAGATTTTAACTACTTAAGTGGAGCCGCCGGGATTTGAACCCGGAATCCCACCATGCCATGGTGGTGTGATCCCATTTCACTACGGCCCCGAAAAACAGGGAGCGGAGTAATGTAACGGGTGCCCAAAGAGTGTCAAGGGGCAGTTAAAGAGGCGGGTTTGAACCGCGGGGAAGCATTAATGAAGGCGGGAGCGAAGGTTAAGGCGACAAGCGTGAGGTCATCGGTCAATGGTTGAGCGCCTCGGAAAGTCGTGACGGCGGAAAGGATCTCGTCAACCAGAACACGGGGTGACTGTTCGGGATCGGTGGCATTGAGCGTGGAAATCATTCGTTGCAGAGTGAAACGGGAGCCATCGGCGGCGGCGGCGTCGGGAATGCCGTCGGTATAGAGAAGCAGCGTCGAGCCGCCAGGAAAAGATAAGGATTCGGTCTTGTAGGTGGTGTCCGGGTCGATACCGAGGGGGAGTTGAGGCTCCAGTTCGAGAGGAGCGAAGCCGTTGGTGTTGCGGAGGAGCGGAGGCATGTGGCCGGCGGTGGCGCACGACAATGTCGAGGTGCGAGGATCAAGGATAAGCAGAAGGATGGTGACGAATTGGCCATGAAACGATTGGGCGCAGAGTTGTTTGTTCACCGATTGCAGGCACGCGGCGGGGTCGGCGGTAAGGGGGAGCGTGTTACGGACCAGAAGCTGGGTGGTCGCCATGAGAAAGGCGGCGGACATGCCGTGGCCCGTGACGTCGCCGATGCTGACGACGGCGCGGCCATCCGGAAGGGTGAACCAGTCGTAGAAATCGCCGGAGATGTGATTGGCGGTGTGATTGACGGCGGCGATCTGGAGATTCGATGGGCACTGATCTTCCGTCGGAAGCCAGTGAAGCTGGATGGCGCGCGCCTGATTCAACTCACGCGTGAGCATTTCGTGCTGAAGAGATTCCAATCGTTGGCGCGCACGGATCAGACGAATAGCGGTGGAGAGGAGGATCGCCGTGACGGAGAGAATAACGAAAATTCCGCCGATAAACGCGCGGATGAAGAGGGTCGTTGCAGCAGCGGTGATATCGGAGATCGGTGAATTGATGATGACGTAAAAAGTGCGGTCATCGACATGCAGCGGTTCGACGGTGGTCAGCCGCGGTTCAGACTTAACGGCTTCAGAGTGATGCTTGGAGGAATTGTTGAAAGGCAGCGGGCCCGCGTTGCCGTATTCCCGGGTGCCCGCGATTAATTCGGACATGCGCATACGCGCCAACATCCGGTGTCCCGGCCGCGTGGCGCTGGTTTGATAGGCAGGCATCGTCGCCGGCGCGAACGACGGATTGGACAGGTCGGAAGTGACCATGACGACGCCATTCTCATCCAGCAGCGTGGCGAGGATGGAACGATCACGCACGACGCGGAAGAATTGATCTTCGACGTTTGAGACCGGGACGATCGCTGCCAGGGCATATTCGTTATTGAGCGGGACGGCGATGAGATTGGCTCCGCCGTAGCGGGTCGGGCGGTAAGGGCTGACCCCGGGCTTGTCGAGATCGCGCAGCCAGGAGGCAAAGGGCTGGAGCGCAACGCGGGCTTCATCACGATTGGTGTTCTCCGGGTAGGCGTGCATGATCGCCAGCGTTTGCCGGTGAACGTAGAGGATATGGGAGACACGCCCTTCAAGCTGGTTCCACAGCGGGCGAAGGAGTCGGGGCGGCGGCGGCGGGGACGAGGAGCGCATGCTGGTTTCGGGTGCGCCAGGCGTGTCTTCGGATCGCCGAAGGAAATTCAGGTCCGCAGTGATCGAACTGTAATACGAGTCGATGGCGCTGGCGGTCTGTTTGGCAAGCAATTCCTGCCGCGATCTCGCCTGGGCGATCAGTTGATCGCGGGCGCGGTTGTACACTTCATCGGCGGCGAACCCAACCAGCGCAACGACCGCCAGCAGCAACACAAGATGCAATAACAGGATGCGGCGGGCATAAGGGCGGGTCGTCGGGTCCATGGTCTTTGTGCTACGCAGTTGCGCCAGAAGCGATTAATCTTCCGGTCCAACCGGCAAAAGAACAAGAATATGTTTTAGGCGGCAGAAATGGCGGTGCTGGTGGCCGAGACATATTGCAAGCCGATCTGCAGCGCATCCGCCGTCCGATCCAGCCAAACCACCCGAGCGGGGATCATTGATCGTTTCGACGCCAGAGGGGACGAGACGGTATTGGCGACATGAATTTGCAGAAGCGCGCCAGTCGCGACCGGCGTCGACGTCGGCAGCGACAAGCGCAATCCGGTCGGTGATAAATCAAGCGTTTGCGCCGCGATGTAGCGATTCGCCAGCGGATGGAACAGTTTGACCGGCCGATTCTGCGGAATACGCAATCCCTGCCGGCGATCAGATTGTTTCGGGCTGTAAGTGAGGGACATCGTCTTTTGCCTCCCGTACTTTGGGCTTACTTTGAACTTATCGGATCAGCTTGGCGGTCAGGTGTAATGAATTTCAGCTTCAACAGGTTATCGGTTGTTGGGTCCGGCAGAAAACTGACCACTGACAACGGACTGCTAAAGACTTATGATCCATAGGTATGCCCTACAACTTCACCGCGATTGAGAAAAAATGGCAGCGTTACTGGCTGCAGAACAAGACATTTGCCGCCATTGACCCATCCGAAGCAGGCGGAATGCCCAAAGCATATGTATTGGACATGTTCCCGTACCCCAGCGGCTCCGGGCTGCATGTCGGTCATCCTGAAGGATACACAGCCACCGATATCTTCTCCCGCTATCTGCGCATGAAGGGCGTGAATGTGCTTCACCCGATGGGTTGGGACGCCTTCGGTCTGCCGGCGGAGCAATACGCCATCAAGACCAATACCCACCCGCGCAGGACCACCGAAAAGAATATCGAGAATTTCCGCAAGCAGATTCAGATGCTGGGATTGTCCTACGACTGGGACCGCGAAGTCGATACGACCGATCCCGGGTATTACAAATGGACGCAGTGGATTTTCGTCCAGTTGTTCAACAGCTATTTCGACCCGATTCAGAACCGGGCGATGCCGATTGCCCATCTGACCCATGAATTGATGAATGACAATCTGGTGATCGCGCCGGATGGCTCGGTCAAGATCAATCCGGTGCAGGAAGGGTTGCAGGCAATCAGCGGGGATTTGGTGATTGAAAGGCACTGGCGAACCCTCTCGCCAGAGGAACAGCGCGACGTGATTGACGGGCAGCGCCTGGCGTTCATGGACGAAGTGCCGGTGAATTGGTGCCCGGCACTCGGCACCGTGCTCGCCAATGAAGAAGTCATCGACGGCCGCAGCGAAGTCGGCGGGTTCCCAGTGGAACGCCGGCCCTTGCGCCAATGGATGCTGCGCATCACCGCATACGCGGATCGCCTGGTGAAAGACCTCGATCTGCTCGCCTGGCCCGAATCGCTCAAGGAAATGCAGCGCAACTGGATCGGCAAGAGCATTGGCGCCGAAGTCGATTTTGCCATCGACGCCTCCACACTCGCACAAGCCGAGGAAGGAGACGATGAACTCGAAGTAACCGTCTTTACAACACGCCCGGATACTTTGTACGGCGCAACTTATATGGTGCTGGCGCCGGAACATCCGCTGGTGGATCGGATCACCTCGCCGCAGCATCGCGAGAGCATCGAAGCATACCGCACGATGGTGCGATCGAAGAGCGATCGCGACCGCATGGCCGAGACCAAGGACAAGACCGGCATCTTCACCGGCGCCAACGCGATTAACCCGGTGAATGGCGAAAAAATCCCGGTCTATATCGCGGATTATGTGCTGATGGGCTACGGCACCGGCGCGATCATGGCCGTCCCCGGGCACGATCAGCGCGACTGGGATTTTGCCAAAAAATTCAACCTGCCGATCAAGCCCGTGGTTCGCTCCGCCAGCGGAAAAACCGCTGATGGAAAGGCATTCGAGGAAGAGGGAATCGCCATCAATTCCGGGCCGTTGGATGGATTGACGACCACCGAGGCAAAGGACCGGATCATATCCCAGTTGGAAAACGATGGGACGGGCCATCGTTCACTGAAATATAAGCTGCGCGATTGGTTGTTTTCGCGGCAGCGCTATTGGGGTGAACCATTCCCGATTCTGCTGGATGCCCAAGGCAATGCATCCGCCGTGGCAGAGAGCGAACTGCCCATCCGCCTTCCGGAGATGGAAGATTTCAAACCGACCGGAACGCCGGAACCGCCGTTGTCGAAGGTTAAGGATTGGGTCAACGTCTCGGCCGGCTTCATGCGCGAGACGAATACGATGCCCCAGTGGGCCGGATCTTGCTGGTATTACTTGCGCTATATCGACCCGAAGAACGACAAGCAGTTCGTCGATCCTGCCAAGGAAAAATACTGGATGCCCGTCGACCTGTACGTCGGCGGCGTCGAGCACGCAGTCCTGCATCTGCTCTATTCACGATTCTGGCATAAGGTGCTGTTTGACCTCGGTCATGTATCGACACCCGAGCCGTTCGCACGCCTCGTCAACCAAGGATTGATCCTCGGCGAAACAGAATTTCACTTCTTCGAAAGCAGCGATGGAAAAGCAGTCAGCGCCGCAGACATCCGCGACATCGGCGAAGAGGCGACGACGGAGGGATTAAAACTCGTCGGCTATCATCGGGAAACAGGCACAAAAATTTTCGCTAAACCCGTGCCGGAAGTGCTCGTCGAAAAGAGTGGCGATGGATATGTGCTGCGCGCCAATCCATCGGTGCGTGTCGATGCCCGTTCATTCAAGATGAGTAAGAGCCGGGGGAATGTGGTTAATCCCGACAATATCGTTCGGGATTACGGCGCCGACGCTTTTCGGCTGTACGAGATGTACATGGGACCTCTCGAGGCGCAAAAACCCTGGTCCACACGCGATATCGTCGGCATGCTGCGATTTTTGAATTCCGTCTGGCGCAACCTGATCGGCGACGAAGAAGCCGCCAAAGTCGTCAAAATCGGCGACACCCCCCTGCCGGCGGAACTCGATCGCCAGATGCACCGGACGATCAAAAAAGTCAGCGAAGATATCGAAGGCCTGCGATTCAATACCGGAATTGCAGAACTGATCAAATTGAACAACGAAATGGGCCGGCTCGATCCGATGCCGCGCGAACTGGCGGAGAATTTCGCGCTCATGCTCGCGCCGTTCGCCCCGCACGTCGCCGAGGAGATCTGGGAGAAATTAGGTCATACCAAATCGCTGGCTCGTCGCCCTTGGCCGACTTTTGATGCGGCAAAGCTGGTGGAATCGACGATTGAATTACCTGTACAGGTCAATGGCAAGCTGCGCGGAAAAATCACCGTCCCCGCCGACGCCAGCGAATCACAGATTCTCGACGCCGCCGCCAACGAATCCGGCGTCCGCGCCTGGCTCGATGGAAAAGACGTGAAAAAACGTATCTATGTCGCCAAAAAACTTGTCAGCTTTGTGATCGGCTAAGCACAGCAACCTGGAGAACCATGGCCGTTGAGATTGAAGCGAAGATGAAGGTCGAAAACCTCGAGCCGGTGCGCGAAAAATTGCGCGAAGTCGGCGGCAAACGGCTTAAAAAAGTGCTGGAAGACAATACCTTCTTCGACAAGGATGATCGCTCCCTTCTGGCGTCTGATGAAGGTTTACGGCTGCGCAAATCGCGCAACGATGAAACCGGGGAGATACTTATCATGATCACCCACAAAGGACCGCGCCAGCGCGGCATGCTCAAAAGCCGCCACGAGGTCGAAGTCCCGGTCGGCGAATGGGAGAGCGCCATTGAGCTATTTGAGAAACTCGGATTTGGAGTAGTGCTGAGTTTTGAAAAGCGCCGGGAGACCTGGGCTTTGGATCGATGCAAAGTGGAATTGGATGAAGTCCCTTATCTGGGAACATTCATTGAAATTGAAGGGCCCGCCGAGGCGGATGTGCTGCGCGTCCGCAGCTTGCTGGGAATGGGCGAGCGCGGAATCGTTAAGGCCAGTTATGCCGCATTGCTCGGCGATTATGTGCAAGAGCGCGGGTTGGGCATCAAGATCGTCAAATTCGAAGCCTAATGCCCGCTTAGCTTGCCGGCGTATCACCGTGCAGTTGAAAATTCGCTTGAAATGACAATTGCTCAAGCTGCACGGCCAAGTCCACCGAATTGATCGCGACATGCGGGGGAACCGTCACGTTCACCGGCGCGAAATTGAGCAAACCCCGGATGCCGGCGGCGACCAGCTTGTCCACCAATTCCTGAGCCGCCTCACCCGGCACGGCCAGAAGCGCCAGGCGAACCTGCTGTTTCTGGATCACCGAAGCCAATTCCGAAATCGGACGGATGGTGTGATCCCCCTGCTTCTTCCCAACCTTGCCCGGGTCATTGTCAAAGACAGCGACGAGATTAAACCCTTTAGCCTGAAATCCATGATAAGAGATCAGCGCTCGGCCCAGATTTCCCGCGCCGATGAGCAGAACATTCCACGCGCGATCCGTGCCCAGAATATGCTTAACCTGGTCGATCAGGTCATCAACGCGATAGCCGATCCCAGGATGCCCAAATTGGCCGAAGTACGCCAGATCCTTCCGAACCTGCGCATCAGTCAAGCCAAGGGATTCGCCCAATTGCTTTGATGAAATCGTCCGACGATCTTTTTTTTTGAACGCCTCAAGCTGTCGCAAGTACAGGCTCAGTCGCCGCACGGCCGGGTTGGGAATAAGCTCTGGTCGAATGGGTTCCATGGACTGAGACAAAGTATACGTTACCCCAACACGAGTTCCCAGTTGATTCAGGCTTGGCTTGCAGCGGCCGGGCGGCTAAAACGGTTGGCAATACTATGAAACCTCTTTCTCTTCTGCAGGCGTGCGTGGTCGGTTTACTCGGGATCTCAATAGTGGGATGCGTTGAAAATCCCCCGACCTCCGTCACAAATGAGCGGTTTACCGGCGACGTTCGCAAAGTTCCCGCCCCCCCCGCGGCTAAACCCGAAACCATCGACCCGGAACTGAAAGCCCGTGCCCGTAAGGAAATCCTCACTGACGCACGATTGAAAGATCCGCTTATCCGTGCCCATGCCATTGAAGCCATCCGCGACACCGGCGGCGGAAGCGATGGCGCCGAGGCCGTCATCTGGGCGTTAAATGATCCCGAAGCAGTGGTCCGATTTTCCGCCTGCCTGGCTGCCGGTGAATTGAAACTGGAGTCGGCACATCGCCCGCTGCTCAAACTATTGCAAGACCCCGATCCCTCCGTCCAAGTCGCGTCCCGATTCGCCCTGCACCGCCTGCGTGACAAGCGATTTTCACATGACTTGGAAAAATTCGCGCGAAATCCTGACATCGCTATCCGCGGAGACACCGCTATGGTCCTGGGCATGCTTGGCGAACCCAGCGCGATGAACATCCTCCGAGAGATGCAGTTCGACAAAGACGCCTCCGTCCGATTGCAGGCCCAGGAAGCCATGTGGCGGCTTGGCAGCAAAGACGCCCGCGAAGCCCTCATCGCTGCGACCTATAGCCATTATGTCGATGACCAGGCAATCGCCTACCTGGCTCTGGCCGAGCCGCGCGATCCATCGGTATTGCCGTATGTCCGGCCCGGGCTATCGTCTCCATTCAATCAAATTGACCTGATCGCCGCCCGGGCGGCAGGAATGCTCGGTTCAGATGCCGGCTATTCACTGGCGCTGGATGCCACCATGTCCACTGACCCTAGCCAGCGCGTCTTGGCTGCCTTTGCCTTGGGAGCCATCGGACGGTCGGATGCCCAGGCGGTATTAGCCAAATTAATGCAAGACCCCGTAATTGATATCCGCGTGGCCGCATCGACAGCACTCCTGCAACTACAAGACGGGCGCTAGACTCCGGCGTGCGCTGCGCGTGTGGGGATAAACACTTAAACTTGACACGCCCAGTCCGCTGGCTACATTAAATCGGCATTTATCTTGTCTTGACACCTTGGCCGGTCACCCTCAATTAAGGAGCAATCCTTGAGTCCCCTTACCAAACTGTTCGTCGTGCTGCTGGTCGTGCTGTCTCTTCTGATGACAGCATCGGTCGTGGTATTCGTCAACCGGGTGGAAGACTACCGGGCGACGGCAACCACGCGCCAGGATGAGCTCTCCGCCGCCAAGCGCGAGGCGGAACAACAGATGAACGAAGTCAACGCCCAGCGCAACCAGGCTGAAGGCAACGCCCGCGCCGCCACTGAGCGTCTGGCCGCGATGAACCAGACCATGCTCCAGGCGCAGCAGCAGCTCGCCGACAAGAGCGCCCAGGTCGCCGAGGCCACCCGCCAACTCGCGCTGCAATCGCTCGACGTCAACCGCCTGACCGAAGCCCTCCGCGCCAGCGAAGCCCAGAAGGTCCAGCTCGATCAATCCTCGACGATCCTCCGCACGGAAAACGATCGCCTGCTCCGTCAGTCGACTGAGTTGAACTCGGCCTTGTCCGACAAGACCAATCAGCTCGAAGTCACCGAACGTGAACGTCGTTATCTCGCCGAGCAGTTGACCGAGGCGCAGAATGCCTCCGCACGGGCAACCGCCCAGTTGAAAGATCTCGGCCTCAAGCCGGGTGACACCTCCGCCGGCCTGAAAGGTGGCGCCCCTGCCATCAACGCCATCATTCGCGACGTGGCCCCTGTCAACGGAATGCCTTACGCCACGATCTCCGTCGGTGCCGCTGCCAACGTCCAGAAGGGCATGCAGTTTAACATCATCGACCGTCAGAGCGGCACCTTCCTCGGTATCCTGACCGTCGACAGCGTCGAACAGAACGAAGCCGCCGGCCCGCTCAAAGGCCCCCACGTCGATCAGGTCAAGCAAGGCAACGACGCCAAGACGCAGTTGTAATTGGTAAATAAGACGCATCCGCACAAGGAGTCAATCATGACCCGCGCCGCAACTGGTGACACGATCGTACTTCGCCCGCAGAACAACATTTACACCGTCCTGCTTGGCGTCGCCACGCTGGTCGTAGTGGTAGGCCTGCTGGTGGTTTGGATGCGCTCCGAGACGCTCTTCGGAAAGAATCCCTTCATGTGATTCTGGAGATCGGTGCGCTAAACAAGAGATTTCGCAGCCGGGCGGCCGATCAAGGCCGCCCGGCTTCATTTTTTCTGCGATGGAAATTCGGCGCAGGCTCCTATGATAGAGGGTCGTGACGGTTGAGACGTTCCAGTTTGTCGATCCGGGACTGCTCCAGGACGGAGAGTTGGAGCTTGTCCCGCTGCATGCGCGCTGGATTGATCACGTCCTCCGCGCTGCCAGCCACCCGCTGACGCGCCGTGAAGCGCCAGGCGATGCCAATGTCACCCGTCACCAGCTCGAAAATATGGTCGACTCCTGGCCCGGCGGACATCAACCCGCAGAACCCTCGCGCGGACTCGTCCCGGCATACCATTTCTGGATGAAAATCACCGGCCCCGGTGTAGTGCCGCGCCGCGGATTATTCGGCCACCCCATCCGAATAGGCATCGCAGGTGGAATCGGCCTACGCATCGGTCACAACGAAGAAATCGAACGCTTTTATGGCCATATCGGCTACCACGTCTACCCCCCAAGCCGCGGCAGACATTACGCCGAACGCGCCTGTCGCCTGCTCCTGGCTCTCGTCAGGCATCACGGAATCCACCCATTATGGATTACTACCAACCCCGAAAACCACGCCTCCCGCCGAACCTGCGAAAGGCTCGGCGGCAAACTCGCCGACGTCGTCGATGTCCCGCCAGGCCACCCGCTCTACCTGCGCGGCGAAAGACGAAAGTGCCGTTATCGCATCGAATGCTAGATTATTTTCATCAAAATGATTCGTCCAAGTGTACAGTACCCTAAACAGGTAATCCCTCTTCCGGGGACCAACGCCGATGAATCGAAGCGAGCAGAGGCCAAAACTCGGTGACGTCGCCGCCGTCCTGCGCGGCCTGGACGGCGGCGACGTCAACAAAGCCATGCGCCGCGAACTCGTCGCCGCCTGGTGCAAAATGGCCCTTCCCGTCCCAAACGAACCAGAAAAGCACGCCCCCCCTGCTGCAAATGCCGCAAACGAACTCTCTTCCACGATGGCCCCGCGCATCCGCGAAACCCTCCGCCACCTTCTCATCGGCGACAGTGAAAAACAAATCGCCAATAAGCTCGGCATCAGCCAGCACACCGTTCACGTCTACGTCAAACGCCTCTACCGCCACTATGACGTCAACAGCCGTGGCGAACTTCTCGCCCGCTTTGTCTCCACCGATTGACCCGCATCGTCAACCCATACCCTGATTAGGTGATTTTGACGCCGACGCCGAATTGTCGAATAAAGAGTCACACATATTTCCAAGGTGACTCTCATGGACAACCAGCGTAAAAATCTTCTCGATGACGAAATCCGCCGTCTCCTCAAACTCGTCAATCAATTTCACACGCTCCCCCCCGGCACCGACATACGCCAACGCTGGCTTCTCGAAGGTCTCTGCAACCTCATCGGCGCCGACGCCGGCGAATTCGCCATCATCGAAGCCTCCTCACAACCCCCTTATCGCCTCCGTCACTCTTTGCAGGTCGCGATCGGACCCCACCATCCGCGCCGGCTCATCTCTCACCAGCCCGGCCGCCGCCATGTCAACGATCCCTCCCTCCAGCGCTTGCTCACGATGCTCAACAGTCCGCGCCGCAAAGCCCAGATGCTCACCCACACTCTCCACGAATTGCACATCCTCCCGAGCCCCCTTCCCGCCGATTTCGGCAACGCCATCTATTCCGTATTAAAACTAACCTCCCCCACTCCCCTTGTCGCAGTGCTCTGCCTGGCCCACCGCCGCAACAACATCTCCTCCCGCGCCTTCGGCTCGCGCGAATGCCAGATCGTCCACCTCTTCCACTCCGAAGCCGAATGGCCCTATGACCGCTCACCATCTCCATCGACCCCTCCCGCAAGCATTACAGCCCACACTCTCACCCCGCGCCAACAGGAATGCCTGGGCTGCCTTCTCGCCGGCCGCAGCGAAAAACAGATCGCCGCCGACATGAACCTCTCCCCCCACACTGTCCACGTCCACGTCAAAGCCGTCTATCGCGGCCTGAAAGTCTCCACCCGCGCCGAACTCATGGCCCATTTCATGTCCCCGCGCGATTAACCACCCATCATCCGCGCTTCGTCCTTATCACCCGCCATGTCACCACACCGACCACCGTCACGATCCCCACGCTCGCCACCCACTTCATCCAATCCGCCACCGGCCCTTCCATCCCCCACGCCCAGACCACCGCGATCATCCCCGCGACCACTAATGCCACCACCGGAACGCCAAATCCCCACATCATGCACCCGTCCAACCGATCCAACCGCTGACGTTTCTCCCCCGCTTGCTGATCAATCTTCTCGTCCATCCTCAAAGTTTACCGCCTGAATTTCCAAACAACCACCGTTCTATCACGCTCAACCCCCTGCCCTGCCGATAAACTCACTGTCAGCCAGCGCATCGGCCGCGCCGGCTCCCGCCCCAGGCCCTTCATTGCTTCTTCCCCCCCGAGGTGTAACATGCGCCCCGTCGTGGACTTCCCCACCACTCAGTCTTCCCAAGAGTCGCGCCCCGCCGCCTCTTCCAGCCGCTTCACCGGCAAACATATCCATTTCATCGGCATCGGCGGGTCCGGCATGTCCGGTCTTGCCCGCATGCTCCTCGACCACGGCGCGATCCTCACCGGCTCCGAACCCAAGCCCAACGCCCCGTCCCTCGACCTGGCCAAACGCGGCGTCCGCATCTCCCGCGATCAAATCGGCCAGCTCCTCTCCAAAGACATCGACCTCGTCGTCCGCACCGCCGCCGTCCCCGATTCCAACCCGGAATTCCAAACCGCCCTCCGCCTCGGCATCCCCACCATCAAATACGCCCAGCTCCTCGGCCAGATCATGGCCGAACGTCTCGGCATTGCCGTCGCCGGCACCCACGGCAAGTCCACCACCACCGCCATGATCTCTTACGCACTCCTGACCCTCAACGCCGACCCCTCCTTCGTGATCGGCGGCACGGTCCCCCAGCTCGGCGGCGGCTCCCGCTCCGGCATGGGTCGCCCCTTCGTCGCCGAAGCCTGCGAATTCGACCGCTCCTTCCATAACCTCCAGCCCACCGTCGCCATCATCACCAACGTCGAAGCCGACCACCTCGACTGCTACAAAGACCTCGACGACATCATCGCCAGTTTCCGCCATTTCGCCTCCCTCCTCCCCCCCACCGGCCGAATCATCACCCTCGCCGACGACGCCAACGCCCTTAAAGCCATCTCTGGCCTCCCCGTCGAAATCGAACTCTGTGCCCTGGCCGACACCTCCTCCCACGAGCTCGCCTCTTCGCGAAACATCACCTGGTTCACCCGCATCACCGGCATCAAGAACGGCTGCCATACCGGCGACATCTATTACAACTCCGAGCACGCCGCCTCCATCGAACTCTCCGTCCCCGGCCGGCACAACCTCATCAACGCCACCATGGCCGTCGCCGCCTGCGTCGCCGCCGGTCAAGACCCCCAGGCCGCCGCCACCGCCGTCGGTTCCTTCACCGGCGTCGACCGCCGCATGACCTACATCGGCACCTGCAACGGCGCCACCGTCCTCGACGACTACGGCCACCACCCCACCGAAATTCTCGCCACCCTCCGCGCCCTCCGCGAACGCTACAACCCCGCCCGCCTCTTCTGCGTCTTCCAACCCCATCAAGCCAGCCGCACCCGCCTGCTCTTAAACGACTTCGGCACCGCCTTCAAAGACGCCGACGAGATCCTCATCCCGGACATCTATTTCGTCCGCGACTCCGAAGCCGATAAACAAGCCATCCACGCCACCGACCTAGTCGCCGCCATCACCGCCAACCAAAAACACGCCCGCCACCTCCCCGATTTCACCGAAATCCTCGCCACCCTCAAACGTGAACTTAAACCCGGCGACCTCATCGTCACCCTGGGCGCCGGCACCATCTGGGAAGTCGCCCGCGACCTCGTCACCTAGTCTCCTTGTTTAGCCGCGTTCCTTTGGGACGCGCGTTTTCTCTTCCGACTCTTGCCACCATTCCCCCATCCGATATAAACCCATGACAACAATGATGCGCATCCCCCGCACCAACCCCTTCGAAGGCATCGACTCTCCCATCACGGAGAACTACCCCCTCGCTCCCCACACCTGGTACAAGATCGGCGGCCCCGCCCGCTGGTTTATCCAACCCCGCTCCCTCGAAGACCTGCAACTCGCTTCCCAGCGCTGTCTCGAAAACAATCTCCCCGTCCACGTCCTCGGCCTCGGCGCCAACCTCCTGGTCTCCGACGAAGGCGTCCCAGGTGCCGTCATCCGCCTCGACCAGGACTTCTTCACCCAATCCACCATCACCAAAACCCAGGTCGAAGCCGGTGCCGGCGTCGACATGCAGAAACTCATCATCAAAACCGTCCGCGCAGGTCTCGCGGGCCTGGAAGTCCTCGCCGGTATCCCCGGCACCATCGGCGGCGGCGTCCGCATGAACGCCGGCGGCAAGTTCGGCGACCTCGGCGCAACCGTCTCCCGCGTCCGCGTCATGACCGCCGACGGCGAAATCTACGAACGCTCCAAAGACGACCTCGTCTTCGACTACCGCTCCACCAATATCTCCGCGCCCTTCATCCTCGGCGCAACCCTCGACCTCGAAGAAGAAGACCCCGACACCCTCGCCAAACACATGAAAGAAATCTGGATGTATAAGCGCAACAGCCAGCCCCTCAATGCCAAATCCGCCGGCTGCATCTTCAAAAACCCCCGCGGCCTCTCCGCCGGCGCTCTCATCGATCAGGCCGGTCTCAAAGGCTTCAGCGTCGGCGGCGCAGAAGTCTCCAGCGTTCACGCCAACTTCCTCGTCGCCCACCCCGGCTGCCGCGCCTCCGATATCCTTCACCTGATCAAAATCATCAAGGAAAAAGTCTACGACAAAAACCAGATCCTTCTCGAATCTGAAGTCAAAATCTGGTCCTGATCGAGCTTAAGCCACCGCGGTTTCGTTGAATTCTTTCTTCCGATCCGCCATCTGCGCCTTCAACCGCGCCAAAATCGACGAATGCATCTGGCTCACGCGCGACTCGCTCAGATCCAGCGTCGCGCCGATCTCCTTCATCGTCATCTCTTCAAAATAGTAGAGGATGATGATGAGCCGCTCTGCGCGGGAAAGTCCTTTGGTGATGAGCTCTTTCAGATCCTTCCGCTGGATTTCCCGCACCGGATCCGCCCCGCGCTTGTCTTCCAGTACGTCAATCTCGCGGACATCCTTATTGGAATCCGTCTCATACCACTTCCGGCTTAAGCTCACGACGCCGACGGCGCTGGAATCCTTCGCCATCTTCTCAAATTCCGACATCGACACCTGCAGCCGCTTGGCAATCTCGTCATTCGTCGGCGAGCGCCCCAGCTCAACCTCGAGCTGCTTGGTCGCATTGTCCATCTTGTGCGCCCGCGAGCGCACCAGGCGCGGCACCCAGTCCATCGACCGCAGCTCATCCAGAATCGCCCCGCGAATACGCGGCGCGCAGTACGTTTCAAATTTAACCCCCCGCTCCAGATCAAACGCCTCGATCGCGTCCATCAGCCCGAAGATGCCCGACGACATCAGATCGTCCAGCTCCACTTCGTCCGGCAATTTGACGTGGATGCGCTCCGCGTTGTACCGCACCAGATGAAGATAATTCTCCATCAGCACGTTCCGCAGCGCTTCCGTGCGCGTCTGCTTGTATTCGATCCAGACTTCCTTGATGTCCCGTTTCGCTGTCGCGGGCATATGGGTCCTCCCTGACTTTTTGTTCGAACTACTGGTCGGAGGTGATGCGATTCACACGGCCGAAGCCGCAAAATCGAATACGCCACTTTCCTTTATCGGCCGTCCGTGGCCGAAGTAGTTTGAAATTCCTTGAGTTTTTCTTCCCGGGGCTTCAGATTCTCATCGAGCATCCGCTGCCCCATCACGCCTAAAATCAGTCCGATAACAAACGTAACCACCATCGCCAGTAGCGCCCGGCTTACCGAAGTAGTGAACGAATTGCCCGCGCTTATCCCCGCGACCAGACTCGTCGCAAAGGCCAGCAGCGCCAGACAACCCGCAATCCTCCTCGGCATATCGGACCTTCCTGCTTCTCACCACGCTAACCTTCGAAGGAGAGCCGGGCCGTCCCCGGCCCGTCTTTACTTCTTAAACCACCGATTCATCCTGCTAAAAAATCCACCGCTCCCGGCATCCCGCGCCGAAACGCCACGCTCCAACCTCATCGCCAACTGATTCACCGCCAAGCTCGCCGGACAATTCGGCGCACTCAATATGAACGGCCTGCGCCGCCTTACCGCCAACTGCACCTGCTCATCCGCCGGCAAATATCCAGCATCCATTACGCTGATCCCGAGAAACTGTTTGGCAACTTTCGCAATTCTTTCGTAAACCGCCCGCGCCTCCGCGGCACTGGTCGCCTGATTCACCAGCAAACTCACCCGCCGATCCCGCCCGTCGCGCCCCAAAACCTTCACCACCGCATACGCATCGGTGATCGCCGTCGGTTCCGGCGTCGTCACCACCAGCACATGATCCACCGCCCGCGCAAACGACAACACATTCGTGCTGATTCCCGCCCCCGTATCAATCAAAATCACATCCGCCTGCCGCTCGAGGTCCGCCAGCGAATCGATCAGCCGCTGCCGATCAAGCTCCGACAAATCCGCCATTTTCGCCAGCCCGGAAGCCCCCCCGATCAGCCGAAACCCACCCGGCGCGTCATAAAGCACATCTTTTAATTCCCGCTGCCGGTTAATCACATGGAATAAATTCCACGGCAGCGTCACATTGCACAGCACATCCGCATTTGCGAGCCCCAGGTCGGCATCAAGCAGGATCACCCGTTTCCCCGCCGCCGACAGCCGGATCGCCAGGTTCACCGCCACATTACTCTTCCCTACGCCCCCCTTCCCGCTGGTGATGGCAATCACACTAGCGCTGGGCGCATTAGAAGCCGCCACCATCGCGGGATGCGGAGCGCGAGTCCGCTGGCGCACCAGCGAACGAAGTTGCGAGGCCTGATCGATCATCGCCGTCATCGAGAAACTCCAACCATTTCAGATTTTGAATTTCGAATTTCGGATTGGGGGTCATCAGACTTGCGCAGAATCAATTGCGCTAGCCGCCTGCCGCGCCCTACTTCAATATCATTGGGCACATCCTGGCCGGTCGTGATGTACGACAGGGACTTGTTCACCTTTTTGATAACGTTCAGCACGACCCCAACGTGTGCCGCCTCATCCAATTTGGTAAAAATAATCTTGTCCACCCGTACATTGCTAAAACGCTCAATCGCCAGTTCTACACACGCCTGGCTGGCAGTCGTCGACAACACCAGATGCACCTCATCCGGATTCGCCGCCGCCAGAAACGTCTTGAGCTCATTTAACTTCAGCGTATCCTTCGGGCTCCGTCCCGCCGTGTCGATCAGGATAAAATCGCAATCCTGCATCGATCCGATCGCCGCCCGCATGTCATCGGTGTTGCTGACTACTTTAAGCGGAGCATCCAGAATATCCGCATACTTCTTCAACTGCTCAATCGCCGCGATGCGATAGGTATCGATCGTGATCAAACCCACCCGCTGCTTCTGATTGATCTTTAGCGTCGCCGCCAGCTTGGCGATCGTCGTCGTCTTCCCCACCCCCGTCGGCCCGATCAGCGCCACAATCTGCGGCCCACCCATCTTCGTCCGCACCAGCGGACCCGTCGACGGCATCAACTTCTCCAACTGCTCCGCCAGCTTCTCCCGAATATAATCCGGCCGAGACAAATACTCCGGCCTGATCTGCCGCTGCAATGTCTTTATAATCTCCCCCGCCAACTCCTCCGCCACCTGCCCCTCGATCAACTGCAAATAATACTCAAACAGCTCCTCCGGAACCTGCGGCGCACTCTGCTGCCGCGTCGTCGACACGAGTTCCTTCACCATCGTCTTCAGCGACGCCATCTCCTGCGACAATCCCAGAATCGCCGCGCTCCCCGCCGCCGGCGTCTGCAATAATGCCTGCGTCCGGCTCATCGCCGGTGCCGCTGCCGCCACCTGAGGCGCCGCTTTCCCCGCTGCCGCCTGCACCGCTTTTTGCGGCTGCGTGCGCGCCTTCGGCCGCAATTGCGACCCCTTCCCCGCCGTGATCTCGACAATATCCTTTCGCCGAAGACCCAGCCAATACCGCTTTTGATATGTCCGCGTGTGAAGAATCAGGGCATCGTGCCCAATCGAACTCTTCACTTGCGACAAGGCTTCGGCCATCGTGGCGGCCTTGAACGTCTGCAGATTCATAGCAACCCCGGCGCTAACCTCTCTCCATCCTTGCGGCGACCGAATCCATTCGACCACCGTTACAACCCGAAGCGTTACAACTCAATTCTTGCCCGTTCCAACCATTCAACCATTCATGCCCACTAACGCAACCGCTTCCACCTGCACCTGCGGCACGATCTCGTTATATCCCAGCACCGCCACATGCGGAAGTGTTCCTTCAATCATTCTTCTCAGCGTCGACCGAATCTGCGGCGAACACAATATCACTGCCGACCTCCCGCTCTGGGTCAGCTCGGTCGCCTTGGCGGCAATCTGCTGAACCACCTGCTGCGAAGTCTGCGGCGGCATCGTATTAGTCGTTCCTCGTTCGTTCCGTTCGATATGCCCGTTGATCAAATCTTCCAGTGCCGGATCCAAGGTCAGACACCACAGCCGATCATTGTCATCAACGTAATGTTTACAGATCGTTCTTGCCAGTGCATTCCGTACATATTCTGTCAAAACATCTAAATCTTTTGTCCGCGACGAAAAATCTCCCAGCGTTTCGACCACCGTCTCCAAATCCCGCACCGGTATCCGCTCGCGGAGCAGATTCTGCAATACCTTCTGCAGCTCGCCTGGTTTGATCAGCGTCGGGATCACTTCCTCAAGCAACGCCGGCACGCGCAGCTTGAGATTCTCCAGCAAATTCTTCACTTCCTGTCGGCTGAGAAGTTCGTGTGCGTGAGACTTGACCACTTCCGTCAGATGAGTGGCGAGCACACTGGTCGCTTCTACGACCGTATAATTTAAAAGTTCGGCCTGGGCCCGCTGACTCTCCGTAATCCAGTATGCCGGCAACCCAAACGCTGGCTCCGTCGTCGCACTTCCACCCGGGATCGGCCCAGACGTCGCCCCATTATCCATTGCTAAAAATTGATCCGGATAGGTAACTCCCTTAGCCACCCCCTGCCCTTTGATCTTGATGATGTAATCATTCGCCGACAACTGCATGTTGTCCCGAATCCGCACCGGCGGCACGATAATCCCCAGATCAATCGCAATCTGCCGCCGAATCATCGAAATCCGATCCAGCAGATCCCCGCCCTTCGACGCATCCACCAGCCTCACCAAACCATACCCGATCTCCAGCTCCATCGTGTCCACATCCAGGAGCTTCTCTACCTTCTCGGGCTCTTTCTTAACAGCCGTATCCTTCTGCTTCTTCGCCGCTGCGACCGCGACCTTCTTCTCATTCTTTGTCAGCGTATACGCCAATCCCCCGCAACACGACGCCAGCACAAGCATCGGCAGCGCCGGCAGCCCCGACACGCTCATCAGCGTCAAAAAGATCGCCGCGATAATCAGAGCCTTAGGCTTCGAAAAAAGCTGCGTCAGGATCTCATCGCCCAGATTCGTCTTACTCGCCGACCGCGTCACAATCAGACCCGACGCCAGCGACACAATAAACGCCGGAATCTGACTGACCAGCCCATCCCCGATCGTCAGCGTCGTATATAACTTCATACATGGGAACAACTCCCATCCATGATCCACCATGCCCACATACAGCCCCCCGATCACATTGACGAACGTGATGATAATCGCCGCGATTGCATCCCCGCGCACGAATTTCGATGCACCGTCCATCGCCCCATAGAAATCCGCCTCGCGATGAATGTCTTCGCGCCGCTTCCGCGCCTCTGCTTCATTGATATTCCCCGCATTCAGATCCGCATCGATCGCCATCTGTTTGCCAGGCATCGCGTCCAACGTAAACCGCGCCGCCACTTCCGAGATGCGTGTCGAACCCTTGGTAATCACAACGAACTGAATAATGAAGATAATCAGGAAGATGATGATCCCCACCGCCATCGAGCTGCCCGTCACAAACGAGCTGAACGCATTGACCACTTCGCCCGCCGCATGCACCGCGCTCGCCGTATCCGTCGCCCGATCCCCCGCCGTCAAAATCAACCGCGTCGTCGCCACGTTGAGCACCAGCCGAAACAGCGTCACAGCCAGCAAAAGCGACGGAAAAACCCCGAATTCCAGCGGGCTTTTAATATAAATCGTCGTCACCAGCACCAGGATCGACAACGTAATATTCAGCACCAGCAGCAAATCCAATACCTGCGTCGGCAGCGGCACCAGGATGACCACCAGCAAGCTGATGAACGCCATCGGAAAGAACATCCCGCGGTTTTCGTGCAGGCTTCTCAGGATCGGATTAGACGGGATTGCTGTCATGAATGGCTAGTTATACTTTCTGCTTACTCTTGATCTTGCCGCTCAGTTCATAAACGTACGCAAGAATTTCCGCCACTGCCGAATAAAACTGCTCCGGAATCTCCTGCCCCACGTTGCACAATTTAAACAGCGCCCGCGCCATCGGCGGCCGTTCCAAAATCGGAATCCCGTTCTCAATCGCGATTTCACGAATCCGCTTCGCCATGAAATCCCCCCCCTTGGCGATTACTTTCGGCGCACCCATCGTATCCGGATCATATTTCAGCGCAATCGCAAAGTGCGTCGGATTCGTAACGATCACATCCGCTTTGGGGACCTCTTTTTTCAGCTTATTCTGTGCGATCTGCATGGCGATCTGCCGCCGCCGCTGCTTCATCAGCGGGTCCCCGTCCATCCGCCGCATCTCTTCTTTGATCTCCTGTTTGCTCATCCGCAAATCGCGCTCAATCCGGATGCGCTGATAGACATAATCAATAATCGCCAACACAAACAGCAGCACCCCGATCCGAATGGCGATCGCATAAACAATCTCCATCCCCAGCCCGAAGATCTGCATATAAGAGAGTTGCTGCGCCGCGATAATCTGATGCAGCCGCCCATGCACCGCCGAATACGCCACCAGGCTCACCAGCGTCAGTTTCATCAGCCCCATCAGAAGCGCCACCGCATTTCCCCCCCCGAACATCTTCCCCACACCCTTCAGCGGATTCAGCGCCCCCAGATTAGGCTCCAACCGGGCCGGATTCAGATTAAACCCCACCTGGGCAATATTGACCACCACCGCTAGTACCACCACCCCGCCGAACAACGGCGCCATCGCCGCTGCCGCCACCAGCACGACTTTCACCACATCGTCTAGCGGCGATACCAGCGTCACACTCCCGAGCGACGCCGCCGACAAAGACTCTAATAGTATGGCCCTCAGCGCACCCACCAGCGTCCCCCCCGTATAATGCAACAGCATCATCGCCCCGATCAGCAGCACCGACGCCGTCAGATCCTGACTCCGGGCAATATTCCCCTGCTCGCGCGCCTCTTGTCGCCGTCGCGGCGTTGCTGCTTCGGTTTTATCGCCCGCCTGCTCCGCCATGACTATCTCACCCCCGCAATATTCACATATGCCGCCCGAACTTCATCCATCGCCTTCAGCAGCGAATCCCCAATCACGCTACTGGTCAGCCCGATCCCAAAAATCAGCACCAACAACCCGACCACGCCGCGCACCGACATCCCCGCCGTCATCAGGTTCATCTGCGGAATTGTCTTCCCGATAAATCCCAGCGTCAGATCGACAATCAACATCGTAATCAGCATCGGCGCTGACAATTGCAGCGCCAGGATCGTGCATGCCTTGAACAGATTCACAAACATGTCCAGCACGGCCTGCCCCGCCCCCACCGACAACAACGGCAGCACATCAAAACTCTCCCGCACCCCCATC
>DASRRR010000019.1:0-2955 GCA_035656825.1 Tepidisphaeraceae bacterium
GCACCGACTTCTCAACGGTGAGTGTCCAGAAGGTTGCCCGGGTGGCAACGAAGCTGAATAATCGACCCAGAAAATGTCTGAGGTACAAAACCCCCGCCGAAGTCCTCGGCCCTGTGTTGCGCTTCTAATTTGAATTCACCCTGGCATATAAACCCTTCGACCATCGGCACAGCGGCACCTTCAATTTGGCCACTGTTCGGACGCGCGGCAAGCCGACCGTCACGCATCATAAACAGTCGATCATAATTCCCCGACTTTAACTTCCCATCCGCGGCCTGCTCTATATTCGTTCCATCATTCCAAGTCCAAGTCCCCTGTTCATTGCGCTTGCCTCCCAACCATGCCGTGACCTCCGCGCCCTTAAGCGATTGCAGGAAAGTCTGTTCCTCCGGCGTAAGCGGACAAGCCAAACGCCCTTCCATTTCCCGGCAACGCCGCTCCGCCTCCTCCCAATTCACCGGCCCTGCCAACAGCAAATAGTGCCGGCCACGATACTCCTGTGCCGTTCCGGGAATGTCTTCCGTCGCTACTTTTGCTGGTTCCGTCGCCTGCGTTTGAGCCAGAGTAGTATGTTCCGTCGACAACGCAACAACACGCGATGGCTGGACTATGGCAGGAGCGGCTTGTGTGCTTGCCGGCAGGTTTTTCATCGGGATCGCCGCGGATTGAATGTCATCTGAACTCGGAGCGGCTCGCTTTAGTGCATACCCAGCACAAATCCCGCCCGCCAAAACCGCCGCGATCAGCAGAATAACTCGCCCCGTGAACCGCCTTCTCCCGTCCGCCTGCGACCGGCCGTCGATCGGGCTCCCCGCCAGGTAGTTCGCCACGTCCTTTCCCATCTCCCCGGCCGACTGATATCGCTTCTCCCGATTCTTGGCCAATGCCTTCATCACCACCCGCTCGATCGCCTCGTTTACGACAGGTCTGCCGCTGCGATGATCGCTTCTCTCCGCATGCTTGATCTCAACCGACCTAAGTGCCTGGCTCGGCGGCGTCGGTTCGGTCGCGATGATGTTGTTCAGCACATCCCGAATATTCCCCACCACCTGATACGGAAATCTCCCCCCCGTCAGCATCTGATACAAAATCACCCCCAGCGCATACACGTCCGTCCGCGGATCGATCTTCGCCGGATCACCCTCCGCCTGCTCCGGACTCGACCACGGCAGACTGCCAAGAAATTCCCCCGTAATGCTCACCGGCCGATCGCCCGCGCCCATCAGCTTGTCCACCCCCGTCCGCGCCAAGCCGAAATCGAGAATATGCGGCTCGCCACGCTCGTCGATCCGAATGTTCGACGGTTTCAAATCCCGGTGCACGATCCCGCGCAGATGGGTCGTATTGATCGCGCCGCAAATCTTCAAAAACAACCGCAACAGCTTGCCCGGATCGTTCGGATCCTTCTTATGCCAATACTTCATGTACTCGTCGAGCGAATGGCCGGCGATATAATTCATCGCAAGATACCGGCTCCCATCCAATGTCACGCCCGTGTCGAGGATCGTGACAATGTGCGGATGATTCAGCGCCGCCAAAATCTGCACCTCCCGCTTGAACCGAGCCAGCGCCCTCTCATCAGCCAGCGGCCCCTCACGCATGACTTTGAGCGCCACCTTCCTCCCGGTACTCAATTGCACGGCCAGATACACCACCGCCTGTCCACCCCGGTTCACTTCCTTGAGCAGAGAATATCCCGCAACCTTAATCTCCGGCCGGGCCATCTCCTCCGCCAGATTCCCTGCCGTCTCATCGCCCTCCGGACCGATCATCACCCCCGCCTCCGCCATTTTCCTCGCCCCCATCACCCGCCGCAGCTTCTCCAACTCCTCCCTCAACTCCGGCATCAACTCCGGGTGGACCGCCATAATCGCGTCGTCGTCCGCCTCTTTACCCGCTGCCCGTGCCAACCGCACGTCTTGCACCAGGTCCGCGATCGCCGCCAATTTCCTGGTCCGATCCTGATCCATAACGTCCTCTCTCTCTGTCAGGATCAACACCCTTTTATGCCCCAACGTCACACCCCTCTGGAAAAATCTCCTGCTCCCGTCCCCATCGCCTCCCGCAACTCCTTAATTGCCCGATTGATAAGCATCTTTACCGCACCCGGTTTTTTCCCCATTTTTATGGCGATCTGCTCCACGCTCATTCCTTGGCCGTACCTCATCCGGATCGCTTGCCGACGATTCTCATCCAGCCTCCCGACTTCGCGTGCAATGAACTCGATCGCTTCCTTCTTACGCGCCGTCACGCTCGCCGCCGTCTCCCATCCAACGATTCTCTCCCATACCGACTCGGCCACGTCCCGCTCCATCCCCCCGCCCCGTTTCAGCCGCCGACCTGCCTTGGCGCGATTGATGACCCGCGTTCGGGCGATCGCTCTCAGCCACGCTCCAAACGCCTCGCCCCCGCGCGCCTCCAGCGTTCGAATTCGCCTAAACGTCTCGATCATCACCTCTTGGAGCACGTCCTCCGCCCCATCTTGCCCGCACATGAGCCTTCGAATCTCTGCCAGCATCGGGTCATGAAAATGGAGCAATAATTCTTCCAACGCCGAGGCGTCCCCCTCCACCGCCCGGTCCACAGCACCCGAAATATTTAAATCACCAGCCACAATTGCACCATATTGCCAAGACTCTGCCCTCGCATCAACTCCCCCTCCAAATTCTCGAACAACACTCCAACACTTCCCCATGCTCTTCCCTCCTCCCCTTTTGCCTGTAATCCTCGTTGAAGATTTGATGTTCGACGTTGAATGTTCGAATGAAAAAGGGGGGCAGCCCCACCAAATCTCGCCGCAAAGGCGCCGGCGTACCCTGATCAAACAAAATCCTCATCACCCCTCCACTTCAAAACCTACGTTTCCACCAAACTTCTCTCCGCACACGTCAGCACCTCCATCACCTGCTCCCTCCCCACCCCCGGAAACCACTCCAAAAACTCCTCCACCCGCGC
>DASRRR010000020.1:0-17998 GCA_035656825.1 Tepidisphaeraceae bacterium
CCCCAAACCTGAGCCAGGTGTTATGAGAGTCAACGGCCCGAAACCGGGCAAGGAGACTCTCGATGAGAAGAAAAAGACACACGCCCGAACAAGTCGTGCGTAAGTTGCGTGAGGCCGAGACGGAGCTGGCCGGCGGCAAGACGATTGAAGAGGTCTGCAAGAAGCTGGAAGTGAGCCAACAGACCTACTTCCGGTGGAAGAAGCAGTACGGCAGCGGCACCGGCATCGACGAGGTGCGGCGACTCAAGGAACTGGAGAAGGAAAACCAGCGTCTGAAAGAGATCGTGGCGGACCTGGAGCTGGACAAGAAGCTCCTGAAAGAAGCGCTGAAGGGAAACTACTGAGCCCGACGCGACGACGGCGTTGTGTCGGGCATCTTCAGAAGGAACTGGAGGTGTCGGAGCGTCGGGCTTGCCAGGCGGTGGATCAGCCGCGGAGCACGCAGCGTTATGAGCCGGCCGAGGACGAATCGGAGAAGCGGTTGGTCAAGCGGATGAAGGAACTATCGGCCTCGCGCCCGCGGTATGGCTACCGGCGGGTCTGGGCGCTGTTGCGGGCCGAGAAGTTCACGGACTTCGGCGAGCCCGGTCGGGCCGTGAACCTCAAGCGTGTGCATCGGCTGTGGAAGCAGGAAGGGCTCAAAGTGCCGAAAAAGCAGAGGAAGCGGCGGCGTCTGGGCCACAGCGCCAATAGCTGCACTCGGCACAAGGCCGGGCATAAGGACCATGTCTGGAGCTATGATTTTGTGATGGACCAGACGTCGGAGGGAAGGAGGCTGAAGCTGTTGCCGGTGGTGGATGAGTATACGCGGGAGTGCCTGGCGATCGAGGTGGAGAGGAACCTGTCGGCGGCGGAGGTGGTTGCGACGCTGAAGTACCTGTTTGAGCTGCGTGGGATCCCGGAATATATCCGCAGCGACAACGGCCCGAAGTTCATCGCGCTGGTGATTTGTCTTAACTGCCTGTCTGACCCATTTTGTTAGGAGCTTTTAGAAGATGTGGCCATTCCTCTCATCAAGCCGGCAGATTAATTCCTTCGACTTTTTACTTGTCGAATTACAATGAAAGAACCCCCTTCTCATATGGCGCGGGTAGCTGATGTGTCGTCAATAACACATTCATACCACCTTCCGCCCTCACCAGCGAACCGAATGGCATTGACCTCATCAGCATATATACCTTGGAAGGTGTATATATCCCTGCTAGCATCAAATCTCTCGGCCACATAAACGGTGTCGCGGGCCCTCAGGTCGGCATCCAAATGGTAATCGCGAATAAATCCTTTGTCCCTCTTGAGGTCGGAAGTATAAAAATCTATTGCAGACTTACGAGTGGAAAATATATTCGTTGCATGCGATGTATCCCCGCTCTGCGCTGTGAGGATAACATACAGGGTCATCGCTTCCTTACCCATAACATACTTTCGTCAGCCTGCCTTCACCATAATCTACCCCGTGAGGGTCGACAATCTCCAAAATGCTTACCGTGAAAAGTATTGGCCGCAGTGATGACTCGAAAATTTTACGCGACCTAACGATTTTACTTGGAGAATTACCTTGCTCTCGTTATTTTCGTCTTTCGCCTCGCCCTAAAAGTGAGGTGCGAATGGGCCGGGCGTGTGGGAGCGCCAGGCCCTTTCCGTTTTAGGAGACGACGATACGATTTTTAACGCCGGTTACAGCTCGTGGCAGCCTTGTCAATTATTCGCTATGTTTTGCTCGTACGGGGTCGTCGAACTCGCGAACGAGCGATATATGACCTCGTCGTCGGCCATAGCTTATGGGGAAAACCGTTACTCAACTCTTCCGAAGTAATACGGATCAGATTTGAATCTCGCGCGCCGTTCGGCGCTCGTTCGGTAGCGCTCCTCCCTGCGGTGTGGCATGATGCCGGCTTTCCCATGGAGGCCGATGATGAGAGTGGAATGGAAGGACCCGGGGGACCAACGCCGTCTGGCCGACCTGGTGATTTCGACGTTCGACGCCAAACAGCGGGACCGCTACGGTAAAAAGCAAATGCGCAATTTCATCGACGACAATTCGATTCTCTTTTCATGGAGTTCGGATCGATCAGTTCCCGCTACGGCGGCAAAGGAGAATCTCAAGGCGATAACCAATTCTTCCATCTGGCGAAAGGAACTACTGCGGGACATGATCGCCATGCTGATTCTGGCAACTGGCAAGATCTCAGTCCCCGATCTATGCCAGTTCGTCGGCGACCTTCTCCTGACGCGCGAACAGGTCGCCTCGCCGGAGTGGCGTACTCGACTGGTCATTCCTGCGGGCAAGCGGTTTCTAGTTAGACAATTGACCGGGGACTCGGCTGATGTGGTTGGGGATTTTGATCTTTTGCCGGATGCACGATTACGGCAAATATTGAAACCGGCTTGCAGGCCGATGGTGCTGTCCGATGTGCGGTAATTGATCCCGAGCTTGGACGCGGCGCATTGGAATCGTTCTAATGCACATCCACCCAATATACGACCTCACCCCGATTATTCGCCGGCTTGGGATCGTCCATGTTTAATACAATTGACTCAGTGTCGTGGTCGGCAGTAAAGGAAAAAGGGTTCTCCTTCGTTCCGCCAGGTATTTCTAAGATTTTGACCGGTTGACCATTGTGATTCTCGCAGATGCTCACATGCTCTACGTTGGGCTTTAAGGGATTGTCGTCCGGACTTCCGAGCGGGTTATGCGACCAGTCTGACCACGCGCCGCGAAGATATTTAAAGGTGATGGTCTGACCTTTCCGTAGTGGGCCGACAATCACTTTTGTGCTTCCGCGCCCTTCGGTAGCGGGAATGGTTATTTCTCGGCCCGATGGTGTTGATTGGGTGTGTGCGACATTTGGCAACGGATCATGCTCAGGAGATAGTTCCGATTTGTCGGAAGAAGTTGTTTGCACGATTGCACCGCTCGGCGGCTGTGAAATAATGCCTGGAGGAGTTGCGTCAATGATTTTTCCTAGATCGGCTATCGGCTGATCTTCCGGCGCAGCACCGTCGACCTTTTTCAGATCGACAACGGCCTTGAGATAATGCGGGGTGTCATGCTGGTCCAAAATATAGTATTCGAGCTTTAAATTCATAATAGAACATCGCAAGGCGCGAGTCTCACCCTTGTGCCATTTTTCTGTCGCCAGGTCGTCCGTCTGGATGGCGACGCTGTAGGACGGCTTTTCGAGGCTGATTCTCTCTCGCAGTGCTAACATTTGGCGTTCGGCTTCCGTGTTAGATTCCGAAGTTCTCGGATGTGATATAGAATGACGATTATCCTTACTGTTCGAATGAATTTGAGGCGTCTCAGCCTCTCGCTTTTTATTGATAGTTGCCATTTCAATTCGTTCGCGCTCAGTCACATAAATTTCCGTGGAATTCTTCATAGACCCAGACACCAGATAACTATTCCCTTTACGCTGCACATTCTCGACGATGAAAGAAAGTGTTCCTACCACCCCAATGACATCGTGGGCAGACTGATCAATTTTCCGCTGCTTCTCGTCGTCGTAATCTCGCAATTGCACACTCGTTGCTTTTTCGGGACGCGGCATGCGCATGGCCCTTTGCCCTGCCTCGACTGACTTTTGGATAAGTCCATTCAGCGAAGGTATGGGCAGGGTAGTTGCTGTCGATATTTGCGTTGTCGAAGACGGAGCCGATTGGACCGCCCTTACTCCCATTAGCAGCCCCCATGCTCCGCCTATAAAGGCCAGCGCGAACCTGCTTTGTGAACACATAAGCCATCGCATTCTAATCAAGTGCCACCTCGTTTTAGGGCATGAATTTGGTCAGACATGATGCTGTGAAAAGCGTTACTCATCTGACAATACTATTCTGAGTCAATACCCGACTCAACAGTAGTGCGCCGGATTATCGGCAGACAATGCCGAAGCCCAACACGTCTACCATTTACCGATCGGTGCCACCCGTCCTGATCGAACTTCGTATGCAGGCCCAACTCACGCAACGGCAGTTGTCATCTCGAATTAAGAAGAGTCAATCCTGGATAGCTCAGAGTGAACGAGGAAGCCGGCGGATGGACATCGCCGAATTTCTCGAATGGTGCCTGGGATGCGGCATTGATCCTCGGGTGGCCTTCGACAACCTTATAAAACGTCGGCCCTAAACTTGCACTGATCTCCTGAGAAATCTCCGTTAAGCGGCACGGTGGCGGCGAGAGCAATCGTATGACTGGCTTTGGAAATGATTTAACCACTATGCGGCCAGCCGCTGGCAGTCGATACATTTGGACTTTCCGTCTTGATTGCACTTGAATTTCCCCAGAATTACGCTGTTTTGCGGGTGGGTTTCGATGATCGGTCTACATCTAATCAGTTCATCCAGACCCACCTTGGGATTGCGAAAAAGAACGTCGGGCATCCACGACGGCAGCGCCAATTCGATCTCTACTTCCTTTGTCACGAGATCGACTTCCAACTTGGTCAGCAACAGTTCCAGCATGCGCCGAATCGGTGGCGTGTTGAGCCGCTCGATGTTCCTGCCGAATCTCTGCAATCTTTCGGCGAGATGGTCCATGACTTTGTCGTGGCCAATCTGCATCTTCGCCGTCGGCGCTTCGGCCGCGCGAAGTTGGGCGTCGATTTGGCGAATGCTTTGTTTGATGGCATGCATCTTCCGCTCGATAGGATCATCCTGATCAGCGATGCCGCTGATTTGATCCGTCAGCAGTACAAGCTGCCTCTTTTTCTGCTTCATCTCTATCGCCAACTTTTCTACGTCAGTTTGTTTTGATCGTGATTGCTGGTTTTTATCAACTAACTCCTTCAGGCTGCGATCCATCTGGGGTCGATTGAGAAGAACCGCCTTGAGCACACCCACAACTGCTTTTTCGAGCGGATCGGCCGGCACCAATTTCAGGAGAACATTTTTTGTGCGGGGCGTTTGTCCCGCACGGGACACGTTGTAATAGCGGACCGGGCGATTCTTTTTCCCCTTGGTTGTACCCGTCATGAGTTCGTTACCCTGCTTACTCCGCAGCAGCTTCTTCAAAAAATAGCTGCTGGATAGGTGCCGGTCTCGATTCGGATTCTTCGCATTGCCGTCGGCTATTTCATCCAGATGACGAAGGATTTTCGCCCGAGCCAGTTCCCGAATCCCCTCGGGAAGGAATTCGCTCAGATGCGGCTGCGATTTTTCCATCCATTCAGTTCGGGGTCTTCGCCTGGTTTTGACATTCGGATGGTTGGCCAGTTCTTCCATTGTCACACCGGACGGCATAGCCCCGTTCGCCGACCCCATATAATAGATGCCCCGCTTTACCCTGCAACGAATCGCTAGCCCCACGTAGATCGGATTGATGAGCAGTTTTCGGATCGTCGTCACATACCATTCGCTGCCTTGCACGGATGCGATGCCGGCGTCATTCAAATCACGGGCAATGGCATGGCAGGATAGGCCGTTGCCGTAATGGCGTTGGAAGATCAGATGTACAAGCGCCACAGCCTGGAGATCACCCGGAATCAGCCGGATGCGTTCGCCCTTTTGCTTAATATAATGACAGGGCACTCCCCTCGATTGATTGGGTTCAAATTGCCGGATCACATCACCCGTAGTCGGGTGCAGCATAAGTTGCGTTCCATCCGGCCGGTTCCGGATGATGTGCAGATCCTTCCCGTCGAGCGAGTACATTCTGTCCAAACCAAGGGGAGGAATACGGCAGTGCGGCGAACGGTCTTGCAGAAATCCATTGGCCGAACCGTTGACGACACCATACGAAATGCTCTTGGCCGTTTGATTTGCGGCGGTTAACAGGAACGAGACGTACATCTCCGCCATCGTGTTATCGACGAGCAAATCCTCAGCGACAAAATAGACGGTGATTCCCGCTGCCCGCAGTTCGTAGAGCAGCTTTTGACCGTGTCCCAGACCCGCTCGCGTAAAGCGGGTTACGTCTTGGATTACCAGAAGTGTGAAATCATTCAGCCGCCGTTTTCGAGCAATGATCTCGTCAATGTCCTGCCGATTGCCTGGAATCGATCCGCTGACTCCTTCGAGTGGCTTTTCCCAAACAATTTTGAGGTCATTTGCGGCAGCGCAGAATTCGACGGTCCTGCCCTGATTGGCAATGCTTGTCTCGACCTGCGGAGGGCTGCTGCAGCGCTTCAGGACGACACAGCGGGCGCCTTTGATTTTGTGATTGAACATGAATCTCTCTTCGGAGCGTCCAATTCCTCACGGACCCATTCGGCCAGCATGAAATCGAAGGCTGCGTTAAACTGCTCTTCCTCGGCGGCGGTTTGCCGACGACAACTGAGCTTAAAATGGACTTTCGCCTTTGGGGATTGGGCTTCCTTCATTTTATTTTCCACACAACTTATCAGATCACGTTACAACTGATGAGGTTATGTTCCGCATCAGGTCGGTCGGCTCGTCATGGTGCTTCGCCGTCAAGCAGGTCTTTTAATTCGCTGCGAGTGAGTTTTCGGCCGTATACGCCGTCGTTGCCTTCGCGAAACTCTCTACCGGCAGGAATGCGGCCAAACCATTCCCAATTGGACTGTTTTTTTCGCAAGGCCAGCGGATGATCGTCGGCGACGCAAACCGTCAGCGCGCCTTTGAAATCGAGGCAGGCTAGCGCAATGATATCCTTGCGTATCCCTGCACAGCGGCACAGCAGCAAATACTGTCTCGGCTCGGGAAGGCTGTAGCCACCCAGTACACCATGAGATCGGTAGTCGCCATCCTGCCACATCGACACACGAAGGCCCGTAGTTCGCAGCTTGCTGCGAAAGCGTGCCGGTTGTGGCGATCGAACCTCCGACTGCTCGGGCACGACATCTGCGTCATCGTGCGGCGCGGGTGGAAGTGCTGTGCTGTGGTCGTGATCAGCAGCCGATCGGGTCTGAAGAAACTGCTCTCGCAGTTGTCCTGCTTCGCGGTCGCCAAAGTCCGCAAGACTGGAGAGAAGTTTCTCAATCAGAAACTCGGTCTGCTTAAACGGAAAACAAACCAGTTCCACGGTGCCATCGTAGCGGCCTAAACTGACAATCGAAATCGGAGTTCCAGTTCCGGGCGTGTCCGCACGCCCAGATAAGACGTCCAGTACGGTCACTTCGTTTGTTACGAGTCGGTCGTAGTCGTCGGATTCTTCCATTGCATGCCTGCCTTTTGGTAAAAAAGCTAGTTTTTAAACTGGTTATTTCACGTAAAAGCGTTCGTGTTCCGGTTCCAAGCGAACGCCTTGATCAGGCAATTCGCCCGTTTTCCGGATGTGGTCATTCAGGGCGGATTTGCTCAGGTCCTCACTGATCCGGACAAGGTCGGGACAATGCGATTTAGCCCAGCCGATGACCGCGCTTTCATCCTCCACAACCAGACGAGCGGGCTCAGCGCGGAAACCGGCAGTACCGGCAGGAAGGCTGAGGCTCTTTCGCCGGCTTCCCTGTTGTGCAATTCGCTCACGCGCCCATGCGGCTAACTGGCCCCCATACCGGTGCAGAAAGAATTCCTCGGTTTTGCGTGCCCGAAGCTGCTCGCGACGACACCATTCGCCGCAGCGCGCTGCATAGGCGCGGGCTTCGACAATTTTTCGAATGACCCAGTTGGCGGTGTTATCATCGTGGACAGCGAATTCTTCCGCCACCTCGGGGTCTTTCCATTGATCGTCGTCAGCAGCAGCAATTGAGTGTTCTGAATCCTGCTGACTCATTGAATTGATCTCACTCATGACTTGTCCTTTCGAATGGGTAATGGTGATGCGGCCAATGCCGTGTAAAAAAATCAAAATGCCACTCCCACGATCTGATCGTGGCCAGCACTGGCCCTCACCGGTGCAGCGTCCGAGACGGGTGGCACAGGGGAATTTTGTTAAACGTGAGAAGAGCAAGCCTGTTAATCGAAAAGCCACTTAGAAGATAATAGAACCAAATAGAAGAAAAGTCAAGAATGCTTCTTCGCAAGAGGTTGGACGTGATCTTTCGGTGGAATTTGGTCTAATTTGGATCATGGCTGAGAAGACAAAGCTAAACGCGTACATCAACACCCAACTTGCAGATGAGTTCCGAAAGATTGCGCGGCTGTCCTACGGCCAGATCGGTTTATGCTTGTCCGCCGCGATGCTCCAATTCCTAGAGACGGCATCCGAAGATCAGGTGTCGTACATCAAGCGGGTTTACGAGGCCGAGGAAGAAGGGAAGGTGGATGCGTTGATTCAGGCAGCCCACCAGGCGCGGGAGCGCGGCCGCGACAGCGGGAAGAAGACTCCGCCGGCACACGGGAAATTCACTTAGGGCGGTGAGTATTCGAACTTGGCGACGATCCGGCGTCCTGATAGCCTGTCGGGCCACAAGTCGGCGCGGGCACAGGAACTGATTGCCGGTGCCGGGTCCCGGACAGTTTATCTGCCGCCTTATTCACCAGAACTCAATCCCATTGAGATGACGATCTCTAAGATTAAGACATGATTGCGATGGGAGGACAAACGAGAAGTTGATGAATTATACAACGCAATCGGCCGCGCGATTGGGGCCGTGACCGCGTACGAAGCACTAAACTTCATTCCTCACTCGGGAGACGCCGATATAAGTGGTCTAGTGTTTATGCACTGAAGTACGCTCGGTACACGGCGTCGCACGCAGGCTTGACGATCTGAGGATTTCGGAGCACGTATTTGTCCTGAAGTCCTTGGGCCTTGTGCCCGTCGAGCAGCCGAGCGAATTTTTCATCCACCCCCGGCGCATTGCAAGCACTGGAGTAGGCGCCGTCACGAATGTGCGACCATTTCACGTCAGGCACGCCGGCCTTTTCTCGAAAATCTTTGAAATCGTTGATCTTGGTGTTCTTGTTGTATCGCGTTCCATGAGTTGATGTGAAGACGTAAGGACTCTGCGCACGCCTCGGCAGGGCATTGAGCGCTTCAATCGTTTCGGGCCAGAGGGTTGCCACACGAAGGCAACGTCCCCTCTTCTTGCGTCGCGAAATAAACGTCCCCTTTTCGAGATCGAGGGATGCCCATCTCAAATCGCAGAGGTCTTCCATGTACAACGCGGCGTTGAGTCCCATGAGCAGCAACGCACGCCAAACGTTTGGCACGTCGGTCATAGAGACGCTCTGAAGGAGCGTGTGAAAGTTCGGCCGGCTGATAGGACGTGGGTCGTCGATCACAGTGTTTGGCGGTGCGTATAGCTTTGCTTTGCATCGAGAAAGCGCCTGATCAATCTGAACGGCATCCAGTTTGCCCCGGCCGGCCAGCTTAATGACGGATCGAATGCGGTTGAAGATGGCGGAGATTGTGCCACTGCTCGTCAACTTTGGGTCGTCAAGGATGTGCTGCCGGAACGCCAAGAGTTTGTCTTCGCTGGTGGCCTCTTCCAACGTGCGTCCCCCCGTGAAGTTAACAAGCCGCAAAAACGGCTTCACGGCTTCATTCTTGGCCTTGGCCGTGGCCATGCTGTGTCGCTTGTACTCATCAATGATGCGCTGCACCCGAATTGCAGCCTTTGGAATTTCAAAGCGACGCAAACTCGCCAGCTCGCGGATGCCGACCTTTTCGCCGATCCAGTCCGGCTGTTCCAAAAGTTGCTCGCGCAGCCACGGCCACAGGATTCGGCCTGGAACTTTCACCGCGAGCATGGCCTGATCTGGATCGTCCCGTTCGCCATCGATTTCCAATTCGGGTTGCTCATCAAGCAGTTCGTGGAGAGCCGGATTTGCCACGAAATCGTCGAAGGTCTCGGCATGTCCAACCACTTCCTCTGACTTCGCAGAAATCGTGACCACCTGTGGCCGTAGCTTTCCAAGCATCTTTTTGGCCTTTTCAACCGCGCGGCGCTCGTCCGATTCCGTGAATCGCTGCTCGGTCAGGCTGATGCGCCAACGTCCGTCTTTGCACCGGGTAAGACCGGGGACGATTTCCTTCCACGAAGTTTCATAAGGCTTCTGCTTGCGTCCTGTACGCGGCATGGTCTTTCCTTTGGTCTGAGTGCTCGATATGATAAGGGCACTTTGAAAGACATACAGTTTCCGCTGTCGGAAAGTCTGTCGGAAATTCAAAGCCGCCGATTCTAAGTGCTTGTCAGTCAAGGGTTGGCGTTGCGGGCGTAATTCAGTGGTAGAATGCCAGCTTCCCAAGCTGGACGTCGTCGGTTCGAATCCGATCGCCCGCTTTTCCCCCTCCTCTAAAATCAACTCTCTCCCCGTCGCAACACCAGAAAAAGAAACACCCCCGCCAGCAGGAGTGCCACCCCGGCAAATTGGAAGATCGTATTTAACTCCACATGAGCATCCAACAACGCCCCGCCGACGTAAATCATAACGCCACCCACCGCAGTGCTGATCAGATTAAGAAATCCATACCCCGTCGCGCTATATCGCTCCGGGACAATTTCTCGAAGCAAAGGCATCTGATTAGCATCGAACGCCCCGCGCCCCAGCCCAAATACAATCAACCCGGCAATCGCCAAAGGAAACAAGTGCGTCGACGCCGCTGCAATCAGGCACGGACCCGCCAGGACATATCCGATCGCCGGAGTAATCGCCCGCGCCCGGCGATTGGTCCGGCTCCAGCGGTCCGCTAAATACCCCGCAGCCAGCACCCCGCCAAATGACGCCACTTGGATGTAAGCCGTGGCCGACAACCCCGCCGCCCCCAGCCCAAGGTGAAATCGCCCCTTAAGAAACGTCGGCATCCAGCCATAAATAGCCCAGTTCACCATTCCGACCAGAAGATTGACCGCCAGTAAAATCCAAAATCCAGCACGCGAGAACAACCCCGTAATCGCCGGCCACAGAGCCGTACGAGAGCGGCTCGTGTGATTGTCTCGATCCGCCGTGCGCGGAGCATCGTGCAGCACAAACAGAAGGAACAAGCCATAGGCTAGACCAACCCCGCCAAAGATTCGGAAACCAAATCGCCAGCCAAAACTCTCGGCGACATATCCCCCAACGCCGCCCAGCGCAGCTCCCGTATAAATCCCCGCCATGTGCAGGCCCGTCGCCAGCGAGCGCGTGCTGCCAGGATGATAATCGGCGATCAACGCCAGCGCCGCAGGGATATAGCAGGCTTCACTTACACCCATGAGAGCCCGCGCCAAGAGCAACTGGTGAAGCGAAGTCGCCATACCGGTTGCACAAGTAGCGACAGACCAGAAAATCAGGCTGGCGAAGATAACCCCACGGCGACCAACACGATCCGCGAGAAATCCACCAAGCGGACTTGTCGCCGCATACGTCCAGAGAAACACCGCCGTCAAAAGCCCAAACTGCGCCTCCGACATGGGAATTTCCGCGCGAATCGGATCGCGCATCGTCGTAATCATCAGGCGATCGAGATAATTCAGCAGCGCGACCACCCACAGCAGCGCCACAACCAGCCACGCGTAGGAAGTCGGGCGAGAAGGACTGGTGTTGATCGATTCCCCTGCCATTGCACACGCCTCTGCAAAATGGCTCAGACAACCGGAGTCGCGGCGGACGCGCCACTACTTGTCGACCAATCAAAGAACCCAATTCGTTCATATGACTGGCGGACAATCGCCACTTCCTCTGCCGACAGCGGAGACACAGGCGATCGCGTAGGCCCGCAATCAATCCCAAGCATGGCCATAGTTGCTTTTCCCGTTCGCAGCACGCCATGCTTAAGCAGAACCGCGATCATCTCGACACTGTGCCCCGCACACTTGCGGGCAGTCTCCAAATCCTGCTTATGAAATGCATTCATCATCCGCACATAAAGCGGGGCAGCATAATTGTAAGTGCTTCCAACCGCCGACTTCGCCCCCACAGCCAGCGCCCCCAGAAGCATTTCATCGACCCCCCACGCAACATCATATCGGCCATCACCAACTCGCAGACAGCGCTGATAGTCCATCAGGTCGCCATGCGTAAATTTCACCCCGCGCAACTGCGGAATTCGCTCAGCGGCGGCTTGTAGAAAATCAAACGCCGGAATCGACACGCCAGTCATCGAAGGGATCTGGTAATAATAAAACGGCAACCCCCCTCCGGCGGCAGCGACCGGGCGCATGAATTCCACCAATTGATCCACACTCCCAGGCTTGAAGAAGAATGGCGGGAGAGCCGCAATTGCGCTGGCACCTACTTCACCTGCATTGCGAGCCAACGCAATCGCCTCGCGTTGACTGTTATGCCCAACGTGAACAATGACCTTGAGCGGCAAGCCCCGACAAACCTCCGTCCAGCGGCGCGCCACCTGCATGCGCTCTTCGGTGGTTAAAGATAATCCCTCTCCAGTCGTCCCGCAGATGAATGCACCTTTGACACCGCTCTCCACCAACGATCCCGCCTGTCGCTCCACGACAGAAAGATTGAGATCCCCGGATGAATCAAAGGGTGTGTAAGGAGCAGCAATTAATCCGCCAAGCTTGAAATCGGCCATGTAGAACACCTTTCTTTTCTTGATTTTAACCATCTGCAAAATAAATTCCCAATTATCTAAAAATATTTCTTGTTCTGCCGGAAACCAATATACATAATTCGAGAAATTGGCTCCCACTAGATTCAACTCTTCATTACTCCATTGCCTGGCAGTGTTGATGTCTGTTGCCCAGCTCAGTATTGCGGCAGCCCCTGCGCCTAAAGAAGAAGCCGTACGATCGAATTGGCAACGATTGTCCGACCTGCCCGAGCCGCTGGGTGTCGCAGGTGCATTCGCCGGAGAAACCGGCAGCGCCATAATCGTCGCCGGCGGCACCAACTTTCCTCAAACCTCACTTCGGCGCGGCGGACAGAAAGCATGCTACGCAGCGATCCATGTATTAATCGCGCAAGACAACAAATATCAATGGATCGCAAACGCAGGCTCGCTACCCCATCCCCTCTCCTATGGCGTCTCGATCACAACGGACCGTGGCGTCCTGATCATCGGCGGCTGCGATGCCTCTCGCTGCTATCCCGACACCTATCGCGTCAACTGGACTCCGGATCATGGAATTAAAATTGCATCACTCCCTTCACTGCCTTGTCCGCTGGCATATATGACCGGCGCCAAGATCGGCTCAGTGGTCTACATCGCCGGCGGACAGGAGACTGTCGCCGATCCACATGCGACCGCGCATTTTCTCAGTCTGGATCTTTCCCAGGAAGGGACACCGCAATTCGCCTGGCACCAGCTAACTACATGGCCAGGTGTGGCGCGAATCGTTCCCGCAAGCTGCGCTCTTGGCCAAAGTGACAGCGCCGCGTTCTATCTCTTCAGCGGCCGAAATGTTCAGCCGAACAGCGCCTCGCAAATTCTGACCGATGCCTACTGCTACCATATTGCCACCCATCAATGGGAAACGCTCCCGCCGATTTCCCCGGACAACTCTCCAGCTCGCTGTATCATGGGAAGCACCGCCGTCGCTTCAGGCCCTCACACCCTTCTGCTCCTAGGCGGAGACGACGGCATACTCTTCCTTGAACTCGAACGCCTGCGCGGGCAGATCGCAAAAACCATCGATCCCCCGGCTCGAGAACAATTGAATGCCAAGCTAGGACAGATGCTCGATAACCACCCCGGCTTCTCAAAAGAAATTGTTCAATACGATGTCCTCTCACACCGCTATACCCGCGCCGGAACGCTGCCGCACCCGGCTCCGATCACTACTCCATGCATCCTTTGGCACGGGCAGTTTTTGATTCCCTCCGGCGAAATCAAACCCGGAATCCGTTCCCCAAATGTCTGGATGGGATCGCTACGATCTCAATAAAACTGGACCAGCCTCTATGCCAAAACGTGTGACAGACAAGCCCGCTGACCGCCAAATGAAGCGGCAAATACCACGGGTGATCGAACTGGCCGATCGCATCGCTGCCGACATCCGCCGGCGCAAACTCAAACCCGGCGATCCTTACCAGGGAACCACCCAAACCGCCGAAATGCTCGGCGTCAGCACCACCGCCGCCAACAGCGCCATGCAGGTATTAGTCAAACGCCGTGTCATCGAACGCCGACAACGCAAAGGAACTTTCGTCGCGATTCCAACCGCGGCCCTTCCAAAATCTCCGCTCCGCCGCGTGCATCTGCTCGTACAGGAAAACTATCTTCGCACCGAAGGCCTGCTCTCCGACGGCATCATCGTCGGCATGCACGAAGAACTGCGCGCCACCCAGGTGCAATTCAGTTTCCTGCCACCAGACAACGAAACCGCCTATATCAACGATCTGATCGCCGAGGCAATGCGCTCGGGAAAAACCGAAGGATTCGTCCTTATCCGCGCTTCCCTCCAGGCCCAGCGTCTGATCGCCGACAGCGGACTCCCCACAGTAGTTCACGGCTCGCTGCACCCTTCCGTACCCAATATGCCCCGCATTGACCGCGACCATCGCGCCGGCGGTAAACTCATGGCCGCGCACCTGCTCAACAGCGGTTTCACTCGGCTGGTAGTCCTCATGCGCGATCGCATGTTCCACGGCGACCACGATCTCCTCGACTCTGTCCAGCAAACCGCCTCTTCCGCTGGTCTCGATTTGAGCAGCCTCACACTCCGTTGCCTGCCCGCCGACGAACGCGCCGTCGAAGCCACCGTTCTGGAACTTTTGGATCAATCCGCCGGCGCACGCCTCGGATTCATCTGCAGATCCGAGCCGCTCGCCCAAGGTGCCCAGGCCGCCGCGATTTCGCGCCGCCTGATCGTCGGCAAAGACGTCGGCATCACTCTCTCAGACGTCTACCGCCGCGGCTCTGACAACCCCCCCGCCTGGCCACACCTTAAACCAGCTCTCTCCCCGGAGCAGATCGGCCAGCACATCGGTCGCATGCTTGCCCGGCAAGCCCTCGGCAAAACCGTCGCACTCGCCAATGAAGTCATCCCTGTCTATCTTGAAACTAACAAAATCTAATCACTCTCATTTTTTAATCGAAGGCTCACCACTATGTCTAAATCCATCTCTTGGCTCATGATCCTCAACCTTCTGGCTTTCCCCGTATTCTGCCTCGCCGCGGCGACTCTTCCTCCCGCCTCCGAGCCAACCGCCCCCAGCCCCGATGAACCCCCAAGCATCCCCGTCGCGAAAATCGGCCGTACCGGCCCCCGCTTCCTCAAACTACACGAATCCTTCCTTAAACGCGCCAAAGAAGGAAACATCGACCTTCTCTTCCTCGGCGATTCCATCACCGAACGCTGGAATGCCGCCAAAGACATCTGGCAGGAACACTACGCCAAATACAACCCCGCCAATTTCGGCATCAGCGGCGACCGCACAGAGCACGTCCTATGGCGCATCGACCACAACGAACTCGACGGCATTCATCCCAAAGTCGTCGTTCTGATGATCGGCACCAATAACGTCTCCACCAACAACACCGCCGATCAAATCGCCGCCGCCGACAAAAAATCGTCGCCGAAATCCATCAGGCCCTACCCGAAACAAAAGTGCTCCTCCTGGCCATCTTTCCTCGCGGCCACAATCCTGTCGACCCGAAGACCATTGCCGTACGTACAAAGATCGATCAAATCAATCAGCAGCTCTCCAAGCTCGACGACGGCCAAAAGACCCACTACCTCGACATCAATTCCAAATTCCTCCAACCCGACGGCACCATCGCCCCCGCCACCATGAAAGATTTCCTCCACCCCACCCCCGCCGGCTACCAAATCTGGGCCGACGCCATGCAACCGACCCTGGATGATCTGATGAAGTAACCCCTAAGCGATCCTTCCATCGCGAAAGCGAAGGCAAAATGTATCCCCCAATGACCAGAAGAATCGCAATTTCAGCCTTTGTTCTAATCTCCCTCGCATCAGCACCCTTCGCAGCATCAGCAAACGATCGAACAACCGACGTGGTCGTCGCCGATTTCGAAGGCAATACTTACCCCCCCGGCTGGACCACCACCGGCGCCGCCTTCGGAAGCGGCCCCGCACACAGCACGCTCCCCAACCAACAACACGTCGATGGATATTCCGGCCATGGATTCGTCAACACCTACCTTGCCGGTGATCCATCCATCGGCACGCTCACCTCGCCCCTCTTCACACTCCAACGTGATTATCTGAACTTCCTCATCGGCGGTGGAAACCACCCGGCACAGACGTGCGTCAACCTACTGATCGACGATCAAATCATTCGCACCGCCACAGGCAGCAACGATGAACATCTCGACCCCCGCTCATGGGATCTGCGCCTTCTGCGCGGCAAGATCGCTCGCATTCAAATCCTCGACAACGCTACGGGAGATTGGGGACACATCAACCTGGATCAGATCGTACAAAGCGACACCCCCGCCAATCCTGACGACATCACGCCCCCCGCGCTCTATTCCGAACATCTACGCCCACAATTCCATTTCAGCCCCGCCAAAGGATGGATGAACGATCCGAATGGCCTGGTCTTTTTCAGCGGCGAATACCACCTTTTTTTTCAACATAATCCGAACTCCCTTCAGCAAACACCCGTCATGTCCTGGGGCCACGCCGTCAGCCCCGACCTGCTCCATTGGACGCAATTGCCAATCGCCCTCAGCCCCGACCCGCACGACGGCTGGATCTGGTCCGGCTCCGCAGTAGTCGACTGGAAAAACACCAGCGGCTTCGGTATCGGCGCGCAACCGCCCCTGGTTGCGATCTATACCGCCGCCAAAGATCCCTTCGCCCAAGCCCTCGCCTACAGCAACGATCACGGCCGCACCTGGACCAAGTTCCCCGCCAACCCCGTCCTCGCCCACATCGCCAACCAAAACCGCGACCCCCATGTCATCTGGCACGCGCCCACCTCCCACTGGATCATGGCCCTCTACAAAGACGTCGGCAACACCTTCTGCCTCTTTTCTTCAACCGACCTGAAAAATTGGACCCACCTTCAAGACCTGCAAATGCCCGGCTGCACGGAATGCCCCGATTTCTTCCCATTGCCGCTGGACGGCGACACGTCAAATCTGAAATGGATCTTCACCGCCGCCAACGGAAAATATCTCGTCGGCAATTTCGACGGATCGACATTCAAACCCGAGCAGGAAGTGCGCCAAGTAGACTTCGGGCGAAACTTCTACGCCGTGCAAACCTACAGCGACATCCCCGCCGCCGACGGCCGACGTATCCAGATCGCCTGGATGGCCGGCGGAAAATATCCGCACATGCCCTTCAATCAGCAAATGAGCTTCCCCGCAGAATTGAGCCTGCACACCACTCCCGACGGCCCACGACTCTTTCGCAATCCCATCCGCGAGCTCAACCAGCTTCACACCAGCCAACATCACTGGAGCAACCTCGAACTCAAACCCGGCGACAACCCTCTCGCCAGCCTCACCGGCGACCTCTTCGACATCCACGCCGACATCGACCTCGGCCAAGCTGCCGAAATCACCTTCATCATCTGCGGCCAAGAAATCACCTACAACGCTAAAGCCAAAACCCTGACAGCCCTAGGCACCGCGCCCCTACCCATCACGGATGGACACCTGAAACTCCAAATCCTCGTCGACCGCACCTCAATCGAAACTTTCGCCAACGACGGCCGCATCTCCCTGACAAGCTGCTTTCTCCCCGGTGCCAATCAAAAAGAATTCTCCCTCACCACCCAAGGCGCACCTGCCCACATCCAATCCCTTGTCATCCATGAACTCAAATCGATCTGGCCTTGAAAACTCAAAAACAGGCCAATGCCCCGCGCAGAATCGATTCCAAGCCCCACCCAATAAGGACCCAAGTATAAACTCAGACCCCATGACATGGGTTCAAACCAAAAAGCGGAGAGAGTGAGACACCAGACGAACTTTTCATCGAGGCGGCGAACGGCGTTTCGATCAAATAATTCATCGGGGGTGATTGCGTTTCAATCCCCGCTGGCTCATTTACTTGATCAAAATTCTGCGGTTGCAAGCTGTACTCGCCATATCGAGTGCCGAATTATTAATTTACGGCGCTATGCGGCAGTTCAATCGCATGGCAAATTCTTCACCAAAATCACTACTGTCCGGTTAACGATTGAGCAGAGTTGCAGGAAAGCAATGATTTCAGGCCTTTGAGGCATATGTTCCGATTTTTCGATTTCAACTTCAACCCGTTCAATTCCCCCTGTCGGCGGCATGGGGCCGGCGGCGATG
>DASRRR010000021.1:0-9374 GCA_035656825.1 Tepidisphaeraceae bacterium
AGACCAGCGGACGTATGCTGCATGACTGACCTCCATGTCAGTAAAGGGCAAAAAGGGCAGTTCAATCCGCATGGCCAAGAAACACAAGCTCAGCCATTAAAAAACCCTCGCCCGATGTGGGTAAGGGTGAGGACCGCGGTCGGTGGGTTTTTTGTCAAGCCTCCACGGTCACCGGTGCTTTGGCATGGGCCTGGCACGCCAGAACATATCCCTCAGCAATGTCGGCATCGCTGAGCGCGTCCTGCACCGCCATACTCACTTGCCCGGAGAGCAATTTGGTCCGGCACCTGCCGCAAATTCCAGATCGGCAATCTGAATCAATCTCGACTCCAACCGATTCGGCGACTTCCAAGATCGACTTGCGGGCCGGCAGGGGGGCCGAGCGGCTCGATTGTGCAAATGTCACCGTCGGCAGATCTCCGGCGGGCATCTCCTCCTCCGGCGACACGCCGTCATCCATCGCGACCGCGGCCGCTGGCGTAAATGATTCCAATTTAATTCGCGATGATGGAACTCCCGCCGAAACCAATTCCTCTCGCGCCGCTTCGGCCATTGCGGTTGGTCCACAGATGAACGCAAGCCGGTTGGTAAAATCCGGCACAAACTTTCTGAGCATCTCCGCGGTTATTCTTCCGCGCGTGCCGGTCCAATTCGTATCGGATTCGCGTGTTACCGTGATATGCACATGCACATTGGGATGACGTGCCGCCAGATAGCGCAGCTCATCTGCAAAAATAATCTCTTCCCGCGTTCTTACTGAAAACACCAGGTCAATCTCTCCATCCCAGGCCCGATCCATCAGATCACGCAAAATCGACATGACCGGCGTGATTCCTACCCCACCGGCGAGCAGCAATAACCGCTTCTCTTTGCCATCAAACGTAAATCGTCCGGCCGGACCCGATACCGATATTGCCTGCCCGGTCATGAGCATCTCATGCAGATACCGCGACACGTGTCCCTTCTCTTCGCGCTTGATCGACAACTCGATATACGCCCCGCGCGTCGGCGGAGAAGCGATTGTGTATGAGCGCCCCACCTTTTTTCCGTCAATGACCAGTGACAGATTGATGAACTGTCCAGCCGAGAAGGCAAACGGAATTTCCCCACCCGACTCCGGCATCAAGCGGAAAGTCCGGACACCGTCCGTCTCTTTGAACATCGCTCCTACGCGCAGATTTCCCTTCCAAAACCTCGACTTGCCTGCAACTGCTTGCACTGCCGGCGCTGCTGTTCGGCGTTTCAATGCCATCACGAAGCGATATCCGAGCAGCACCGCGAGAATTCCCCCCATGATCAGCGGTTTGCGCACATCCGCTTTGACCTGCATGTAATAATGTACGCACCCGAGAATCGCTGAAACATACGCCAGGCGATGCAGGGCTTTCCATTTCTTACCGCCCAGTGCGCGCACGGCCCTGTTGAAGGATGTCGCCGCCAACGGCACCATCAAGAGTAGGGCAGTCGTTCCGATGATCAGATAAAGACGATGGGTGATTTCGTAAAATGTGCTGCCGATGCGGTGACCGCGGTCAAACCAGAAATAGATCGCCAGATGCGCAGTTGCATAATAAAACGCATACAGGCCGAGGGATCGGCGAAACTGAATGAGCCAGGAAAACCCGGTCACGGATCGCAACGGAGTCACCAGGAGTGACAGCAACAAAAATGTCAGAGCAATAAAGCCGGTTGTGTGGATTGCAAAGTTAACCGGGTCCGCCCCGAGATTATGGTGCAGCGCATCCCATAGCAGCAGCGCCAACGGGACCGTCGCGTTGACGATCAAACCAAACCGAGCGAAGGGCATGTCGCCGGTGAAGATTGGGGCAGGGGGTTGGATTCTTCGTGTTGCAGATGGATTTGATGTGGTCATCGGCACACGTCTCAATAAAATTTGTCCAGGTCCATGCCGGCATACAAACTCGCGACTTGTTCGGCGTAGCCATTGAACATCAACGTGGGTCGGCGTTCGGATTCGCCGATGCGTTGTTCGGTGGCCTGGCTCCAGCGCGGGTGGTCGTGTTGCGGATTTACATTGGCGTAGAAGCCGTATTCGCTGGGTCCGTAGCGGTTCCAACTGGTCTCAGGCATGTTCTCGACTAAGGAAATCTTGACGATCGATTTGATCCCTTTGAAGCCGTATTTCCATGGGATGATGATCCGCACGGGGGCGCCGTCTTGCACGGGTAGTTGCTTGCCGTAGAGGCCGGTGGTTAAGAGGGTGAGGGGGTGCATGGCTTCATCCATGCGCAGGCCTTCAATGTAGGGCCATTTGAGAATGTCGGAGTTTTGGCCGGGCATTCGAGTGGGATCGAGAAGGCTCGTAAAGGCGACGTATTTTGCGCTGCTTTTGGGTTTGACGCGGTCGAGCAATTTGGAGAGCGAATAGCCGGCCCAGGGGATGACCATGGACCAGGCCTCGACGCAGCGCATGCGGTAGACGCGTTCTTCGGGGGGGCTGATTTTGCGGATGTCGTCGAGGTCGAAGACGGTCGGTTTGTCGACCAGGCCGTCGACAGTGATTTTCCAGCCGGCGGTGGAGAAATTGCCGACAGCACCGGCGACGCCGTCTTTGTCGGTGGAGAACTCGTAGAAATTGTTGTAGTGCGTGATGCTTTGATAGGGGGTTTTGGCTTCGTTTACATGGAAGGCGCGGGCGATGGCGGGATCAACGGCGGCGGATGCGGGGCCAGTGGTTGGGGCGGTGGTGGCGAAGCCTTCGAGGGCGGGTTCTTCAACGGTCGGGGGCGGGAGGCCGTTGAGTTGGCGGTAGATGAATCCGGTGGCGACGGCGGTGGCGGCGACGATCCCGGTCTTGAGGAAGACGCGCCGATTGTGATACACCTCAGGCGGCGTGATTTTGTCGAATTGTGGACGAACGGGCGTCATCAATCACAACCTTCTTTTATTGAGAATCCTGGGCCGGACGAGTCGTGGCGGATTGGAAGAAGGGGGCGAGGTCGGATTTTAGTTTAATAAGAGAAGCGTGGGGATGGTAGAGCATGTGGCCGGCGGGGTAGTAGGTTTGGGTGATGTTTTTGCGGAGTTCGGGGGAGAGGTTGAGATGGTCAATGGTGTAGTCGACGGTGGCGAATGGGGTTGCCAGGTCGTAGAAGCCGGCGGCGAAGAGGAGTTTCATGTGCGGGTTTTTGGCCAGGGCGGAGCGGAGGCGGGTGGCGACATTGAGGTAGCCGCCGCCTTCTTGGCCGAAGTTCCAGGGGCCGACGCGCGGGGAGAGGACTTCGTAGGTGAGGTCGGATTCGTATTTGAGTTCGCGGCGGATGTAGTCGTTGAAGGTGGAGGTGTAGAGTGGGTAGTAGAGGCTGAGGCTCGGGTCGTATTCGGGCCAGGGTTCTTCGGTGTCGGTGGAGTAGCCGGTGAGGCGGGAATCGAAGCGGCCGATGATTTGGCGCTGGTCGGCGAGGAGGTGTTTTTCGAAGAAGGATGGGCCGATGCGGAAGTTTTGCTGCTCGATCAGTGCGGGAGACAAAGAGGTGTATTGGGAGAGTTGGGAGATGATCTGCTTGCGGGTGTCATTGGGAAGTTTGTCGCCTTGGAGGAGGGCGGGGAGATAGACGGAGAGTGACCAGTGCTGTGCATCGCGGACGAGGGTCTGGAGGTCATGGGATTGGAGGTTGGCAGAGAGGCGTTTGTGATACCAGGCGGCGGCGGTGTAGGTGGGGAGGTTGAGGGCGTAGGGGAGGGTATTGTTGTCGTCGATGTGGAGGGTGGAGAAGTCGAGGACGGTGGAGATGAAGAGGATGCCGTTGAGAGCGATGCCGGTGTGGTCGAGGAGGTATTCGGAGAGGCCTGCGGCGCGGGTGGTGCCGTAGGATTCGCCGGCGAGGAATTTGGGGGAGGACCAGCGCTCGTATTTGGTGGTGTAGAGGCGGATGAATTCAGCGACGGTGGCGATGTCGGGATCGACACCGAAGAATTGGTCGGCTTTGACGCCTTCGGCGGGGCGGGAGAAACCGGTGCCGACGGGGTCGATGAAGACCAGGTCGGTGAGGTCGAGCCAGGTCTGGTCGTTGTCGACGAGATGGTAGGGGGGTGCGGGGGGTGAGCCGTCAGGGTTGAGGGAGATGCGGCGGGGGCCTACGGCGCCGAGGTGGAGCCAGACGGAGGCAGCGCCGGGGCCGCCATTGAAGATGTAAGTAATGGGACGGGCGGAGGGGTCGGGGGTGGGGTCGGATTTGGAGTAGGAGACGAAAAACATGGTCGCGCGGGGTTTGCCGTCGTCGGATTTGAGAGTGATCGTGCCGGCGGTGGCTTTGTAGTGGATGGGTTTGCCGGCGATAGTGATCTGGTGGTCGGTGGTGACGGCGGCGGGGTCGGGCTTGGTGGTCGGTGCGCTGGTGGGGTGAGTGGATTGTGCGCTGGCGCCAGAGAAGAGTACGCAAAGAGTCAAAGACGCAAAGAGGACAAAGAGAAATCCATTTTGATTCTTTCTTTGCGCTCTTTGTATCTTTGGTTCTTTGCGATGGATTGGATTGGACATGTTGAGTTTTTCCTTCGTGTGGCGAAAATGACGGGCTATGGTTGAAATGAAAATTGTGTATCAGGGCGGTCTGCGTTGTGAAGCGACACATGGGCCATCGGGAAATAAGGTTATCACCGATGCGCCGGTGGACAACCATGGGAAGGGGGAGTCGTTTTCGCCGACGGATCTGGTGGGGACCGCGCTGGGGGCGTGCATGATGACGATTATGGGGATCGTGTCGGAGCGGCACGGGATTGATTTGAAGGGGACGACGGTGACGGTGCAGAAGGAGATGGTGCAGCAGCCGGTGCGGAGGATTGGGAAGTTGACGGTGGAGATCGCGGTGCCGGGCGAAGTGGGGGAGGAGGATCGGAAGCGATTGGAGCAGGCGGCGTATACTTGTCCGGTGCATAAGAGCTTGCATCCGGATGTGGCGACGCCGATTACATTTAAGTGGGGGAAATAAAAAGGGGCGGTGGCATAAGATGAGCTGCGGCGAGGAGATGGGGTCTCTCTTATCTGTGTTCATCCGTGTGCCCCATCGGTGGCTAACTCATTCTTGATTTTTACCCTCGCGAACCGACACTCCCGCCCTCACCGCCTCAACCAGCGCCCCATACTCCAGCTTCCCCTCGTACCTCTCCCCATTGATAAAAAACGTAGGCGTGCCATTCACCCCGCTGCGAATCCCGCCGCGAAAATCATCGCGCACGCGATTGGCATACGCCGCCTCGCTCATTTCTTTTTCAAACCGATAAATCTCCACGCCGATGCGCAGTGCATACTGCCGCAGGTCCGCATCAACCAGTTCATCCTGATGCTCATACAAGATATCGTGCATTTCCCAGAACTTTCCCTGTCCCCCCGCCGCCTCGGCCGCCTGCGCGGCCTGTGAGGCATGTTCATGAATCGTATTCAGCGGAAAATTCCGAAACACAAAGCGCAGCTTGTCTCCCATCTCCTGCTGAATCTTCTTCACGATCGGATATGCCCGCCCGCAATAAGGACATTCATAATCCCCATACTCCACCAGCGTCACGGGCGCGTCGGTCGGCCCCTGTGCATGATCCTTCTCCGAAATCGCAATCACCAGCCCCGGCTGATGCTGTTCCAGTTTGATCTTTTTTTCATCCTTCATCCTTCCGCCTTCATCCTTTCCAGCGCCGCCAGTATCCCCTCGGCCCCCGGATTCACCTCGATCGGCGAAACAAAACTCCACCGCACCACACCCTGGCCATCAATCACAAACAGCGCCCGCTCACAAATGCCATCCTTCTCCCGATAGACCCCATACTTCCGCGCCACCGCCCCCTTAGGCTCAAAATCCGCCAGCAGCGGGAACTTCAATTTCTTATTCTTCGCAAACGCCGCATGACACCACGCCCCATCGACCGAAATGCCCACCAACTGCGCCCCATACTCGTCAAACATGTCCAGCGCTTCGTTATACAAAGTGACCTGGCTTCCACAGACCGGGCTCCAATCCGCCGGATAAAACACCAGCACCACCGGCTTCCCGGCAAACGCCTTCAGCCCGATCCGCTCCCCCTCGATTCCCCCATCCAATTCAAAATCCGGTGCCCGATCTCCTGCCTTGACCATACCGACGCTCCTTCAAAGGGTGCGGGATTATAGCCTCTATCCACTTATATTGCCCACGCATCCCATTTGCCGATAGTAATTTCAGCCGGCCATTTGACTGCCCGGTTATGCGAGTCATAATCCACCCGGATGATTTTTACGCCTCGGCTCCCCCGCGCGGATCCCTGGCAACTCGAAAGGCGGCCCATCATGGCTGGTTCCCAGTCCGCTTCCCCCCGTCCGGTCTCCCCTTCCCGCCCCAAACGGCGATTCACCCTCGCCCAGGCCAATAAATCCCTCGCCCTCGTCAGCCGCATCGTCTCCGATATCGTCCATACCCATCAATCCGTCACTGAACTCCACGAAAAGCTCGAAACCACCAAAGTCGCCCGCGAGCAGAAACCGCTCCAGGATCGCCTCGAATCGGAAAACCGGCATCTCCAGGAATACGTCGACGAACTGGCCGACGTCGGCTGCGAACTCAAGGACTTCCAGACCGGCCTGGTCGACTTCATCGGCCGCCACCAAGGCCGCGACGTCTACCTCTGCTGGAAATTAGGTGAAACGGAAATCCAATACTGGCACGAACTCCACACCGGCTTCGCCGGCCGCCAAACCGTCTCCAGCCTCGAAGAATCCGCCTGATTGCATCTCGTGCCACTGGTAGCTTGTCTGCCAGTGTCTTCTTCTCTCAAAACACGCACTGGCAGACGAGCTGCCAGTGGCACAAATCGATTTTGAACCGACTTATTTGCCGCGACCCTCACGCCGCCATAGGCATCAACTTCTCCACCTGCACCCCTCCCACGCTCACCACACCCGGCGCTCCTTCCGCGCGCAGCACCAACGCCGTCTCCTCCATCTTCTCCTCCGGCAACTTCCTCCTCACGATCGGCCGATACGGATCTGCCTGATCCACCTGAACCACGATCGCCTCCGACCCATCCGACAACCCTACCGCACTCCCCGGCGGGAATGGCGGGCATACTTGCTGCAAACATTGCAGCACCACCGGATCCAATCCTGCTGCATGTTGCGACCGCATCAAAAAGTGAATCTCCAGATTCGTCCGTCTGCGTTTATCCGGCTTGGCCGTTAACCGATCATACAAATCCGCCACATGCAGGATGCGTGCAAAAACGTGAATCCGATGCGCATCAAATTTCGTCACCGTTCCATCGGTGTGCTTATATCCTGGAAAACCCGTCCCATCATAATGCTGATGATGATGCAAAATCGCGCACGCCGCCGACGGTTCAATGCTCTTATGCACCATGTCATACGCCAGCCGGCAATGCGTCTCCCACTCTCTCCTCTCCTTCTCATCTTCCGGCGGATTCACTTCCGTGTACTTCCGCAAATTCTCCGGCAACTCCAGCTTCCCCGTATCGTGCAGCATCCCGGCCAATCCTAAATTCACCACATCCTTCGCATGTCCCGGCGGAAGTCTCTTCCGCTGCTGAATCAAATAATTCTCCAGCTTCAATCCCATCATTAGCGCCAAATGCGCCACCGCCGTCGCATGACCCACCGCATCCTCCCCCATCCGGGCCACCTGCTCCATATACAACCCGTGCGGCCCTTGCTCCAAGAGCAGCTTAATCAAATCCCGCGAGGCATTCGCATACGCATCAAACGGTATTGCCGGCCGCGCCCGCGACTGACTATCCTTCACCCCCTTCTTGATCAGCCCATAAATCGCCTGCCGCGCCGGACTCAATTGCGCGATCAAATACTTATCGAGCTCCTCCAGCCCCGGATAGTCCACATAGATGATATCAATGCCGTGATCCCTGAGCCTTTTGATCACCGGCTCTTCCAGCGCATACCCCCGCTTCAGCAGGTCCTGCTCCGGATGATCCGGATGCGGAACCGGCGCGGCGAGTGTCATCCCGGCCTTTGCCTGATCAATAGATAGAATCAGCACGCATGTATCTCCCCTAATATATCGGATAATCCAGAACACCAATTTATCCGGATTTCGCGCCCAATCGCCCTTCCACGACTTGGCGCATCAGATCCCGCGGTGCCGTAACCCCAGTCCAAACCTCAAATTGCGCCGCTGCTTGGCGCACAAACATCTCAATCCCTCCAATTGTCCGCGCTCCCGCCGCCTCCGCTTCCTGCAAAAACCGCGTCCGCATCGGGTTATAAACTGTATCCAACACCACCGTCTCCCCATCCATCTTTGGCATTTTTCCCACCATCGGCGACTCGTCCACCTTCGGATACATCCCAACCGAAGTCGTATTCACCCAAACCTGGCAACAGGAATCACACACCTTCTCCAATGGCGCGGCCACTACTTTGCCACTCTTCCCATTAAACTCTGTCGCCAGCGCCTCCGCCTTCTCCCTCGTCCGATTATAAACAACAACAGTCGCCCCACACGCCGCGAGCCCCGCCACCGCCGTCCTGCCCGTGCCTCCCGCTCCCAATACTCCAACTCTAATTCCTTTTAATCCGTCGCGGGTTACACCCATCTTCGAAGTAATCGAATCCAATATCGCCCCATAATCCGTATTCATCCCTCGCAACTTCTTCCCCGATTCCTCTACTACAATCGTATTCACCGCCCCAATCCGAACGGCTAACTCCTCCACGACCGCCCCCTTCTCTACCAGATACCGCAGCGCATTCTCCTTATGAGGAATCGTCACCGACAACCCGCTCAAATTCATCCCCTCAAAATTCAAAAACGTCTCCATAAACGCTTTGAACGACTCATAAGACCCCTCCACCAGCAGCGGCAGATACACGCCATCCCACCCCACCTGCTCAAAACAAGCATTGTGAATTGCCGGCGACATCGAATGCCCCACCGGCGAGCCCACCACTCCATACACCTTTGTCGCCGGACCCATCGCATCCCAACGATATAGTCGCTTCATATCCGCCAGAGAAACCTGCCCCGCCGCCGTCCCCTTCCCCTCCTTCAGCGAAGCAAACGACAACAACCCCCCAAACTTCTTCGCCAGCACGCGCGAGATCAACCCCGCCTCCCCCATACAAATCGCAATCGTCGGCTTCTGCCTCGACTGCAAGATCTCAAACGCCTCCAAATTATCCCGTATCGTCCGAGCCGTCCAAACAATCTTATTCACATCCCCTGCCCCCCCATTCATCTCCAGCACAATGTTATGCAGCCTCTCCGGCCTCCCCACAAAATCATGACTGCTCACAATCACCTGCGTCCCCTCCCCCCCCGGCCTCCCCACCCCCCGCCGCAACGTCTCCAGCTCCACATCCAAATACCGCGTATTCCCCAGCGCTCCCCCCTCCAACATCTCCATCCTCTCCCCATCCCCCA
>DASRRR010000022.1:0-42860 GCA_035656825.1 Tepidisphaeraceae bacterium
TGGGAACTGGTCAAGGGAAAGTTACCCAAGGCCGACCCGATGCTGCCGCTGCTGAGTGTGACTTATCTCGATGAACTCCACGATTCGATCCTTCATTCATCCCCCGAGGGGGGGTATGATGTCTGGGGACTTCCCTAATCCACGGTTCAATGGATTTTTATTGGATGAGGGGTGGCGGGGGTGTTATGTTCACGATCCGATTTTTAACTGGAGTAAAAAATATGGCAGCGACGGAATTGAAAGTGTTGCGCGGCGGGAAATGGGAAGCGAGCAAGACGACGCGGTTTGGGGAGGTGTTCAATCCGTCGACGGGGGATGTGATTGCGCGGGTGCCGTTGTGCACGGCGGCGGAGACGGCGGGGGTGATTGAGACGGCGCATGCGGCGCTGGCGGGTTGGTCGGAAACGCCGGCGGTGCAGCGGGCGCAGCTGTTGTTTCGGTATCGGGAGTTGTTGACGAAGAATTTTGAGAAGATTGCGCAGTTGGTTTCGAAGGAGCATGGGAAGACGGCGGTGGAGGCGCGAGCGAGCGTGCAGCGGGGGATTGAGGTGGTGGAGTTTGCGTGCGGGGCGCCGATTATGCTGATGGGGCAGACGCTGCCGGATTTGGCGCGGGGGGTGGATGGGGAGACGATTCGGCTGCCGGTGGGGGTGTGCGTGGGGATTACGCCGTTTAATTTTCCGGCGATGGTGCCGATGTGGATGTTTCCGATTGCGATTGCGTGTGGGAACACGTTTGTGTTGAAGCCGAGCGAGAAGGTGCCGATGTCGGTGAATCTGCTGGGGGAATTGCTGATCGAGGCGGGGGTGCCGGATGGGGTGTTTAATATTGTGCATGGGGATAAGGAATGCGTGGATGTGCTGCTGACGCATCCGCTGGTGAAGGCGATTTCGTTTGTGGGGTCTACGACGATTGCGAAATATGTGTATGAGATGGGGACGAAGAATGGGAAGCGCGTGCAGGCGGCGGGGGGGGCGAAGAATCATCTGATTATTATGCCGGATGCGGATATTGATCAGGCGGTGTCGGCGCTGCAGGCGTCGGCGTTTGGGTGCGCGGGGGAACGCTGCATGGCGGGGTCGGTGGCGCTGGCGGTGGGGGGGATTGGGGATGAGTTGACGGGGAAGTTGGTGGAGAAGGCGGGGAAGATGAAAGTTGGGCCGACGGATAATGGTGGGGACGCGGATATGGGGCCGCTGATTTCGGCGCAGCATCGGGATCGGGTGGCGAGTTATCTGGAGATCGGGAAGAACGAGGGGGCGACGATTGCGCTGGATGGGAGGAAGGATGCGCCGGGGAAGGGATTCTTTTTGAAGCCGAGCGTGATTGATCATGTGACGCCGACGATGCGGGTGGCGACGGAGGAGATATTTGGGCCGGTGTTATCGGTGGTGCGGGCGACGCATTTGGATGAGGCGCTGGAGATCGGGAGGAAGTCTCCATATGGGAATGGGGCGTCGATCTTTACGCGGAGCGGGTGGGCGGCGCGGCAGTTTAAGCGGTATTTCAATGCGGGGATGATCGGGATCAATATTGGTGTGCCGGCGCCGATGGCGTGGTTTCCGTTTACGGGGTGGAATAATTCGTTCTTTGGGGATCTGCACATCCAAGGGACGGAATCGATCCAGTTTTATACGCAGCAGAAGACAATTATGTCGCGGTGGTTCGAGTCTTCGAGCGACGCGGCGCATGATCCGGTTTGGAGGCAGAAGTAGGGGGTTCGGCGCGGAAGATGGGGCGCAGGGTCTGCATGGAGCGGATGATGGTGGCGCGCTGCGCGGGGGGTAAGTCTTGGAGGAGAGTGGCGAGGTAGTCGCGGGTGGCGCGGCGGGCGGTGTCGACGACGCGGCGGCCTTTGGGGGTGGGGGTGAGGAGGGAGCGGCGGCGGTCGATGCGGTCGGGCTGGCGACGGAGGTAGCCGCGGTCGAGGAGGGTTTGCACGAGCTTGGAGGCGGAGGGAAGTGAGAGGCCGATATGTGCGGCGAGGCTGGAGACGTCGGCGTCGGGGTGGCGGTTGACGTAGGCGAGGGTGCGGAAGTGGACGACGGATGGGAGTGCCGCAGAATGCTGGCGCATGCGGGTGCGGATTTCGCGCATGATGGCGGGGACGACATCAAGGAGTTCATCGGCACATATTTGGGGCGATGGATGGGAAATGGTTGCCCTTGGAAATCGTTTCACAATCTAAGTATTATAACATCATGAGGGCTGGGTCAACGATATTTTGCACTGGACGGGGATTGAGGAATGCGGGAGCATGTTTATTATGCGCTAGTGAAACAAAAGTGATTGATGGGAATATTTACTCACATCTGGTGTACTGATTGGTCTGACAAGTAGGAACATGAATCCTGATACATCGACTAAAGCACTTGCTTCCGGGGATATTCATGCGGCACCGGTGCGGAATCTGGAGCCGCCGGTGCGGCCGCAGGTTTCGGGTGGTGGGGGGTGCGCGTGGTGGGTGTGGCTGCTGTTTTTGGGGGCGGCGGGGGCGATTGCGTATTTTGGATATTGGGCTTGGGAGTATCAGAAGGCGAAGGGGGCGACGACGCGGCCGACGTCGCGGAGCACGTCGGTGGCGGTGGATAAGGCGGTGAAGGGGGATTTGAATTTGTATCTGGAGGAGATCGGGACGGTGACGCCGCTGGAGACGGTGACCGTGCGATCACGGGTGGATGGGCAACTGATGAAGATTGATTTTACGGAGGGGCAGTTGATTCAGGAGGGGGGGTTGCTGGCGGAGATTGATCCGCGGCCGTTCCAGGTGCAGTTGGAGCAGGCGCAGGCGCAGATGGCGCACGATCAGGCGTCGCTGGCGAACGCGCAGGCGGATTTGAAGCGGTTCAAGGATGCGCCGGAGACGGTGACCAAGCAGCAGATCGATACGCAGGCGGCGGTGGTGTTGCAGGACCAGGCGGTGATTAAGACGGATGATGCGCTGATTAACAGCGCGAAGTTGCAATTGACGTATTGCAGGATCACGGCACCGATTACCGGGCAGGTGGGGCTCAGAACTGTGGATCAGGGGAATATTGTCCATGCAAGCGACGAGGGGGGGATTGTAGGGATTACGCGGGTGCAGCCGATTTCGGTGGTGTTCAACATCATTCAGAATGAGATCGGACGGGTGGCGCGGGCGATGGGGGCGGTGGGGGGTGGGAAGAAGCTGGTGGTGGATTGTTATGACGAAGACGATTCGCAAAAGCTGGCGACAGGGGTGCTAACGGCGCTGGATAATCAGGTGGACCCGACGACGGGGACGGTGCGGTTGAAGGCGCAGTTTGACAATAAGGATGGGGCGTTATTTCCGAATGAGTTTGTGCGGGCGCATCTGCTGGTGGAGAGCCTGCGGGGTGTGGTGATTATACCGACGGTGGCACGGCAGATCGGGCCGCCGCCGAATGATAATTTTGTGTATGTGGTGAAGGGGGATGACACGGTGGAGCTGCGGAACATCAAGGTCGGGCCGGTGGAGGGGGACCAGACGGTGGTGACGGAGGGATTAAAGGCGGGGGAGATCGTGGTGATTGATGGCGTGGATAAGTTGGTGCCGGGTGCGAAGGTGACGCTGCGGATGGAGGGGAATGCCTCGACGACACAGCCGACGACGCGGGGGAGCAGGACCGGTGGTGGCAAGGGAGCGGGAAATCGAAGGGCGGCAACGAGGGAAGCAGCAGAGTGAATCCATCACGCCCGTTCATTTTGAGGCCGGTTGCGACGACGCTGCTGATGGTGGGGCTGCTGCTCGTGGGGATTGTGGCGTTTCGGTGGTTGCCGGTGTCGGCATTGCCGCAGGTGGATTATCCGACGATCCAGGTATTGACGTTTTATCCGGGGGCTGGGCCGGAAGTGATGGCGTCGAGCGTGACGGCACCGCTGGAGCGGCAGTTTGGGCAGGTGCCGGGGCTGAATCAGATGACGTCAACGAGTTCGGCGGGAAGCTCGGTGATTACACTGCAATTTGCGTTGGATTTGGACATTGATATTGCGACGCAGGAGGTGCAGGCGGCGATTAATTCGGCGGGGAGCTATCTGCCGAAGGATTTGCCGAACCCGCCGATTTACAGCAAGACGAATCCAGCGGATGCGCCGATTTTGACGCTGGCGCTGACGTCGAAGACGTTGCAATTATCGAAGGTGGAGGATCTGGCGGATACGCGGCTGGCGCAGAAGATTTCGCAGTTGACGGGGGTGGGGCTGGTGAGCATCAGCGGTGGGCAGAAGCCGGCGGTGCGGGTGCAGGCGAATCCGACGAAGATGGCGTCGCTGGGGTTGACTCTGGACGACGTGCGGACGTTTGTGTCGACGGCGAATGTGGACCAGGCGAAAGGGAGTTTTGACGGGAAGCAGCAGGCGTACACGATCACGGCGAATGATCAGTTGTTGTCGAGCGCGGATTATAAGCCGCTGATCATTGCGTATCGGAATGGGGCACCGATCAAGCTGACGGATGTGGCGGATGTGGTGGACGATACGGAGAATCAGAAGCTGGCGGCGTGGCGGGATGAGACGCCGGCAGTGCTGGTGAATATTCAGAGGCAGCCGGGGGCGAATATTATTGAGGTGGTGGATCGGGTGAAGGCGCTGCTGCCGCAGTTGCGGACGTCGCTGCCGGATGCGGTGGATGTATCGATATTGACGGACCGGACGAACACGATCCGGGCGAGCGTGGAGGATGTGCAATTTGAGCTGATGCTGACGGTGGCGCTGGTGGTGATGGTAATTTTTGTGTTTTTGAGAAATATTCGGGCGACGTTTATCCCGAGTATTGCGGTGCCATTGTCGCTGGTGGGGACGTTTGCGGTGATGTACCTGCTGGGGTACAGCCTGAACAATCTGACGCTGATGGCGCTGACGATATCGACGGGGTTTGTGGTCGATGACGCGATTGTGATGATCGAGAACATCGTGCGGTATGTCGAAGCGGGGGAATCACCCTTGGCGGCGGCGCTGAAGGGGGCGGAGCAGATTGGATTTACGATTGTTTCGCTGAGTATTTCGCTGATTGCGGTGCTGATCCCGCTGTTGTTCATGGGGGATATTGTCGGGAGGTTGTTTCGGGAGTTCGCGATTACGTTGAGCGTGACGATTTTGATCTCGGCGGTGGTGTCGTTGACGCTGACGCCGATGATGTGTGCGAAGCTGTTGAAGCATACGCCGGAGGAGGATCAGGGGGCGTTGTATAAGTGGTCGGAACGGGTGTTTAACTGGATCATCGCAACGTATGGAAAGACGCTGCAGATCGTTTTGCGGCATCGATATACGACGCTGCTGGTGGCGGTGGCGACGCTGGGGGTGACGATTTTGTTGTATGTGATTGCGCCGAAGGGATTTTTTCCGGTGCAGGATACGGGGGTGATTCTGGGGGTGTCGGAGGCGGCGCAGGATGTTTCATTTGCGGGGATGGCGGATCGGCAGGAGGCGCTGGCGGGGGTGATATTGCATGATCCGGCCGTGGAGAGTTTATCGTCGTTTATCGGGGTGGATGGACAGAATACGACGCTGAATTCGGGGAGGATCCAGATTAATTTGAAGCCGATTGAGATGCGGGATCATGTATCAGCGTCGGCGGTGATCCGGCGGTTGCAGCCGGAGATTGAGCGGGTGGCGGGGATCACGTTGTTTATGCAGCCGGTGCAGGATTTGACGGTGGAGGATCGGATCAGCCGGACGCAGTATCAGTATTCGCTGGAGAGTCCGGATGCGGCGGAGCTGGCGGTGTGGGTGCCGCGGTTTATTGACAAGTTGAAGCAGGTGCCGGAGCTGCGGGACGTGGCGAGTGATTCGCAGAATAACGGGAAGCAATTGCGGTTGACGATTGATCGGGATACGGCGTCGCGGCTGGGGATTACGCCGCAGATGATTGATGATGCGTTGTATGATGCGTATGGGCAGCGGCAGGTGTCGACGATATTTACGCAGTTGAATCAGTATCATGTGGTGCTGGAGGTGAAGCCGGAGTTTCGGGATCGGCCGGAGGATTTGAAGTCGATTTATTTGAGGTCGGCGTCGGGGGGGCGGGTGCCGCTGGATGCGTTTGCGAAGATAGAGGAAACGACCGCGCCGCTGGCGATCAATCGGCAGGGGCAGTTTCCTGTGGTGACAGTGTCGTTTAATCTGGCGCCGGGGGCGTCGCTGGGGGAGGCGGTGAAGGGGATTGATCGTGCGAAGAAGGAACTCGGGATGCCGGCGAGCATTCAGGCGGAGTTTGAGGGGACAGCGCGGGCGTTTCTGGCGTCGCTGGCGAATGAGCCGATTTTGATTCTGGCGGCGCTGCTGACGGTATATATCGTGCTGGGGGTTTTGTATGAGAGTTACATTCATCCGATCACGATTTTATCGACGCTGCCGTCGGCGGGGGTGGGGGCGATTTTGGCTCTGTTGATTTGCGGGGCAGAATTGGATGTGATTGCGTTGATCGGGATTATTCTGCTGATCGGGATCGTGAAGAAGAATGCGATCATGATGATCGACTTTGCGATTGAGGCGCAGCGGGAGGGGAAAACTGCGGAGGAGGCGATATTTCAGGCGTGCTTGTTGAGATTCAGGCCGATCATGATGACGACGTTTGCGGCGTTGTTGGCGGGGGTTCCGCTGGCGCTAGGGACGGGGACGGGGTCGGAGTTGAGGAGGCCGCTGGGAATTACGATTATCGGGGGATTGATCTTCAGCCAGGTGATGACGTTGTATACGACGCCGGTGATTTATCTGGCGTTTGAGAGCTTAGCGGCGCGGTTTCGGCGAAGTCCGGTGCCGGCGCGTTTGGATGAGCCTGAAGTTCTGGTGGGAGACGTGGCGTGAGCATATCGGCGCCGTTTATTCGCAGGCCGGTGGCGACGACGTTGTTGACGATTGCGGTGGCGCTGGCGGGTGGGATTGCGTATTTTTTTCTGCCGGTGTCGCCGCTGCCGCAGGTGGATTTTCCGACGATACAGGTATCGGCGGGATTGCCGGGGGCGAGTCCGGAGACGATGGCGTCGGCGGTGGCAACGCCGCTGGAGCGGCAGTTTGGGCGGATCGCGGGGGTGACGGAGATGACGTCGAGTAGTTCGCTGGGGAACACGTCGATTACGTTGCAGTTCGATTTGAATCGGAATATCGATGCGGCGGGGCGGGATGTGCTGGCGGCGATTAATGCGGCGCGGGGGAATCTGCCGGCGAATCTGCCGAGCAATCCGCGGTATCAGAAGGTGAACCCGGCGGACCCGCCGATCATGATTCTGGCGGTGTCGTCGGACACATATGACAAGGGGAAGATGTACGACGCGGCGTCGTCGATCCTGGAGCAAAAGTTATCGCAGGTGGATGGGGTGGGACAGGTATTTGTGGGAGGGGGGGCGCTGCCGGCGGTGCGGGTGGATGTGAATCCGGCGCTGATCAATAACTTTGGGATGAGCCTGGAGGATGTGCGCACGGCGCTGGAGTCGGCGAACACGAATGAGCCGAAGGGGGAGATTGCGGGGAAACGGCAGACGTTGTCGCTGGAGACGACGGATCAGTTGTTCAAGGCGTCGGAGTATAAGCCGCTGATTGTGGCGTATCGGAATGGGGCGCCGGTGCGGCTGGATGCGATTGGGACGGTGACGGACTCAGTGGAGAATATTCGGACGGCGGGGATAACGGATGGGAAGAACGCGGTGCTGCTGATCATCAGCCGGCAGCCGGGGGCGAATATTATAGAGACGGTGGATCGGATTCGGGATTTGATGCCGGTATTGCAGGCGGAGATTCCGCCGGCGATGCGATTGTCGATTGTGATGGATAGGACGACGACGATCCGGGCGTCGATTCATGATGTGCAGTGGACGCTGCTTCTGTCGATCGGGCTGGTGATATTGGTGGTGTTTGTGTTTTTGCGGAATATCCGTGCGACGCTTATACCAAGTGTGGCGGTGCCGATTTCGCTGGTGGGGACGTTTGGGATTATGTATCTATGCGATTATTCGCTGGATAATTTATCGCTGATGGCGCTGGCGGTGGCGACGGGGTTTGTGGTGGACGATGCGATCGTGGTGATTGAGAATATCACACGGCACCTGGAGGAGGGGATGAAGCCGATGGATGCGGCGTTTCGCGGGGCGCGGGAGATCAGTTTTACGGTGGTGTCGATGAGCGTGTCGCTGGTGGCGGTGTTCATACCGATATTGCTGATGGGGGGGATCGTGGGGAGGTTATTCCGGGAGTTTGCGGTTTGCCTGACGGCGGCGATCGGAGTGTCGATGCTGGTGTCGCTGACGACGACGCCGATGATGTGCGCGCGGCTGCTGCGGCATAAGCCGGCGTCGGAGCAGTCGTGGTTGTATCGGGTGAGCGAGCGGATGTTTGAGGGGCTGGTGGGGATGTATGAATGGTCGCTGAAAATTGTGTTGCGGCATTCGGCGATCACACTGGCGGTGACGCTGGTGACGATTGCGGTGACGGTAGCGCTTTATTTGATTGTGCCCAAGGGATTGTTTCCGCAGCAGGATACGGGACGATTGTCAGGATCAATCCAGACGGATCAGGCGGCGTCATTTCAGTCGATTGATTCGAAGTTGCGGGAATTTTCACAGGTGGTAGGCGAAGATCCGGCGGTGTCGAATGTGGTGGCGTTTGCGGGTGGGAGTGGAGGAAACAGCAGCGCGCGGATGTTTGTGACGCTGACGCCTTTGGAGGAGAGGAAGCTCAGTGCGGACGAGGTGATCGCGCGGCTAAGGAAGAAGGCCAGCCGGGTGGCCGGCGCGACGCTGACGTTTCAGGCGAATCAGGATGTGCGCGTGGGAGGGCACAGCAGCCAGGCGCAATATCAGTTCAGTTTGCAAGGGGACGATTATACGGAGCTGACGGTGTGGGCACCGGCGCTGTTGCAGAAGCTCAAGACGTTGCCGGGAATTACGGATGCGAATTCGGATCAGCAGAATCGGGGGTTGTCGTCGGATGTGCATATTGATCGGGATGCGGCGGCGCGGTTGGGGGTGACGCCTTCGGCGATTGACGCGACATTATATGATGCATTTGGGCAGCGGCAGGTTTCAACGATGTATACGCAGCTCAATCAGTATCATGTGGTGATGGAAGCGCAGCCGCAGTTTTGGCAGACGCCGGAGGGGCTGAAGCATATTTATGTGAGGTCGAGCAGTGGGAAGCTGGTGCCGTTGAATGCGTTTGCGAGTTACGGAACGGCGACGTCGTCGTTGCAGGTGAATCACCAGGGGCAGTTTCCGGCGATTACGTTGTCGTTTAATTTGCGGCCGGGGGTTTCGCTGAGCCAGGCGATTGAGGAGATTGATGGAGCGGAGCGAGAGATGGGTTTGCCGGCGACGATTCATGGGACGTTTACGGGGACGGCGCAGGCGTATCAGGAGGCGGAGAAAAACAATATATTTTTGGTTATTGCGGCACTCATCGCGGTCTATATCGTATTAGGAATACTCTACGAGAGCTGGGTTCATCCGATTACAATCTTATCCACGTTGCCATCAGCAGGGGTCGGCGCGCTGGTCGCATTGATATTGTGCCACACTGAGTTGACCTTGATCGCAATGATCGGGATTATTTTGCTGATCGGGATTGTGAAGAAGAACGCGATATTGATGGTGGATTTTGCGCTGGAGACGGAGCGGGCGCATGGGTTGACGCCGAAGGAGGCGATTTTTAAGGCGTGCAGTTTGCGGTTCAGGCCGATCATTATGACGACGATGGCGGCGCTACTGGGGGCGTTGCCGCTGGCGGTGGGGGGTGGGGTGGGGTCGGAGTTGCGCAGGCCGCTGGGGATAGCGATTGTGGGGGGGTTGATCTTTAGTCAGGTGTTGACGCTCTATACGACGCCGGTGGTGTATTTGTATCTAGATCGGTTGAGGTTGTGGATTCGCGGGGGGCGGGATGCCGCTATACTTCCGCATGTTTCTCCAATTTAACGGTGGTTTGTGGCTGGGGCGGGGGTGGGGAGGCGCTGGTCCTATATTCGGCTTGGCAAGGATGAGTGGTCGGGTATCATCTGGGCCGCGCGCCAACCGTTTTTTCCCTATGCTTGTGGAGGTATCACCGCATGTCCGGCACACAGTCCATTGAATCGACGCTCCAGGAGAATCGTTTATTTCCGCCGAAAGCGGAGTTTGCGTCGTTGGCGCATGTGAAGAATCGGGCGGAATATGATCGGTTGTATCGGGAGTCGATCGATTCGCCGGAGACGTTTTGGGGGAAGATTGCGGATGAGCTGGGGTGGTTTAAGAAGTGGGGGAAGGTTCTGGAATGGAATGAGCCGGATGCGAAATGGTTTGTGGGGGCAAAGACCAATGTGTCTTACAACTGCCTGGATCGGCAGATTGAATTGGGGCGGGGGAATAAGACGGCGATTTTATTTGAGGCGGAGCTGCTGAAGGATGGGAAGCCGGATGTTCGGACAATTTCATATAAGGAATTGAAGGATGAGGTTTGCCGGCTCGCAAATGGGTTGAAGAAATTGGGGATTAAGAAGGGGGATCGGGTCACGATTTATATGCCGATGGTGGCCGAGGCGGCGGTGGCGATGCTGGCGTGCGCGCGGATTGGTGCGCCGCATTCGGTGATCTTCGGGGGGTTCTCTTCGCAGGCGATTGTGGATCGGGTGAATGATGCGGGGTCTCCTTACATTATCACGGCGGATGGTGGGCATCGGCGCGGGCAGGTGGTGCCGCTGAAGAAGAATGTGGATGAGGCGCTGAAGCAGTTGCCGAATGTGAAGAAGGTGATTGTGCTGAAGCGGACGGGTGAGCAGGTGCATATGGAGGCGGGGCGCGATGTGGCGTGGTCGGATGTGATCGCGGGGCAGTCGACTGAGTGTGCGCCGGAGCAGATGGATGCGGAGGATCTGCTGTTTGTGTTGTATACGTCGGGGTCGACGGGGAAGCCGAAGGGGATTATCCACACGACGGCGGGGTATATGGTGGGAACGTATATCACGACGAAATATACGTTTGATTTGAAAGAGAATGACATTTACTGGTGTACGGCGGATGTGGGTTGGATCACGGGGCATTCGTATGTGGTGTATGGGCCGCTGTGCAATGGGGCGACGACGGTGATGTATGAGGGGGCGCCGAATTATCCGGATTTTTCGCGGTTCTGGGCGATGATCGAGCGGCATAAGGTGACGCTGTTCTATACGGCGCCGACGGCGATCCGGGCGTTTATGCGCGCGGGGCGCGAGCTGGTGGATAAGCATGATTTATCGTCGCTAAGGTTGCTTGGGACGGTGGGTGAGCCGATCAATCCGGAGGCGTGGATTTGGTACAACACAGTGATCGGGCATGAGAAATGTCCGATTGTGGATACGTGGTGGCAGACGGAGACCGGGGCGATCATGATCACGCCGCTGCCGGGCGTGACACCGACGAAGCCGGGGACGGCGACGCTGCCGTTCTTTGGGGTGGATGCGGCGATTGTGGATAAGGATGGGAAGGAACTCGGACCGAACCAAGGGGGGTTGTTGGTGATACGAAAGCCTTGGCCGTCGATGTTGCGAGGGATATTGAATGATGCGGAGCGGTATAAGAAGCAGTATTGGTCGGATGTGCCGGGGTTTTATTTCACGGGGGATGGAGCGCGCCGGGATCAGGATGGGTATTTCTGGATCATGGGGCGTATTGATGATGTGCTGAATGTGTCGGGTCATCGGCTCGGGACGGCGGAAGTGGAGTCGGCGATTGTGTCGCATCCGGCGGTTGCCGAAGCGGCGGTGGTGGGAATGCCTCATGAGATGAAGGGGCAGGGGATCGCGGCGTTTGTGACATTGCGGACGGGGTTTAAGGCTTCGGAAGAGATTAAGAAGGAATTGATTCAGGCCGTGCGGAAGCAGATTGGGGCGCTGGCGACGCCGGATCAGATCCGGTTTACCGAGGCGCTGCCGAAGACGCGGTCGGGGAAGATCATGCGGCGATTACTGAAAGAACTGGCGGCGGGGGGGGAAGTGAAGGGGGATACGACGACGCTGGAAGATTTGAGCGTGCTCGCCAAACTCAAGGAACAGGACGAAGCTTAAAAATTACTTATGGCCACTTCACAAAAATATAAGAGCGTCCTTTTGTTCGGCGCGCCCGGAAGCGGTAAGGGCACTCAGGGGAAAATCCTCGGGGCGATCCCTGGTTTTTTCCATTCGTCGACGGGAGATATCTTTCGTTCGATCGACCTGCGCAGCGAGATGGGGCGTGTGGTCTGGGAATACACCAACAAGGGGATGCTTGTGCCGGATGATGTGACGATCCGGCTGTGGAAGCAGCATATGGCGGGGTTGGCGATGATCAATCAGTTCCATCCGGAGACGGAGGTACTGGTGCTGGATGGGATTCCGCGGAATACCAGGCAGGCGGAGCTGCTGCAGCGCGAAATTGAGGTGCTGAAGATCATTTATCTGCGCTGCGCCGATTTGAATAAGATGACGGAGCGGCTGCGGCGGAGGGCGCTGAAAGAGAACCGGATTGATGATGCGAATGAGAATGTCATTCGTCATCGGCTGGAGGTGTATGAGAAGGAGACCCGGCCGGTGCTGGATTTTTATTCGCCGGAGAAGATCGTGCGGGTGGATGCGCTGAATTCGCAGATTTCGGTGCTGAATGAGATTGTGCAGGTGCTGGTGCCGATCAAGGATCAGATGGACGATCGGCTGGAGGAGGAGGACCGCAAGCGCGAGGAGAGCAAGAAGTGAGCGACGATTCCTATGTGTGGAAGCGTCTGAGCGGCTCGCGCGTGTTTGAAAATCCGTACTATTCGATTGACAAGGATCGGGTTCTGCATCCGCAGGGGTATGAGCTGGATTACTATGTGGTGAAGCCGTGGCGGCCGGCGGCGGGGATTGTGCCGGTGGATGAAGCGGGGCGCGTGCTGATGGTGCGGCAATATCGGTATACGACGGGGGTGCTGTCGTGGGAGATACCAGCGGGGGGAGTGAATGAGGGGGAGGATTGTGCGGCGGCGGCGGGACGGGAGATGCGCGAGGAGACGGGGTGGGAGGCGCAGCGGATTGAGCCGTTGTATCGGTATCATCCGAGTCATGGGTCGTCGAGTCAGACGTTTAATTTGTTCGTCGGGAGGGGGCTCAAGCAGGTTGGTGAGTTTGATCGCAAAGAGATTCATTCGATCGGTTTTTTTCGCCGGGATGAGATCGAAGGAATGATGACGCGAAATGAGCTGGTGGACGGACTGAGTCTGACGGCGCTATTGCTGTTTTTTCGGGGAAAATAAATCGCGCGAGCCTTTTGCGAATGGGCGGCGTACCATTTCCCGAACATTGGATTTGGAGTGCGTCCGTGGCGATATCCCTGCTGCAAAAATTAGTTGAAATTCCCGTCGTGTTTCTGGATGTGGAGACGACGGGGGCGTCGGCGGAATATGGGGACCGGGTGATTGAGCTGGCGATCTGCCGGGTGGAAGGGGGGAAGAAGGTTCGGGAATATGCGCAATTGTTTGATCCGCAGCGGCGCGTGACTGCGGGGATTACGGCGATTACGGGGATTACCAATGAGATGGTGGCGGGCAAGCCGGTTTTTGGCGCGGAGGTGCCGGGTATTTTGGAGATACTCGATGGGGCGATTGTGGTGGGGCATAATGTACGATTTGATTTGTCGTTTTTGCATGGGGAATTTCGGCGCACGGGGAAGAGCATCGTGGAGGCGTTGGGAGGTGATCGGCATGTGCTGGATACGGTGGGGATCGCGCGGCGGCGATTTGGGCGCGGGGGGAATGGGTTGCAAAGGCTGGCGCGGAATTTTGGATATGAGCCGCCGGTAGCGCATCGGGCGCTGGCGGATGTGTATACGACGATTCATGTGTTTGAGAGATTGCTGGAGGCGGTGGGGGGGTGGGAGATGTGTTTGTGCGATGCGATGCGCGAGCAGGGGGGGGCGATGGGATTATTGCCAGCGAATTCGCGGGAGAGTTTGATGCCTTTGGAGCTCGAGGAGGCGCTGGAGGGGAATAAGCCGGTGGAGATGGAATATTTGGACGCGAATGAGCAGCGGACGAAGCGGGTGATTCGGCCGCTGCATGTTAAGAGGCGAAATGGAGAGTTGATCCTGGTGGCGCACTGTCAGTTGCGCGATGCGCAGCGGACGTTTAAATTAGATCGGATTATTCAATTGGCACGGATTGAAAGTTTGGGTATTTCGGAGTGACGATGTCGACAAACCAGCGTGTTGCGTTTATTGGGTTAGGGATCATGGGGCTGCCGATGGCGGGGCATCTGCTGGCGGCGGGGCATCGGTTGACGGTGCATACGCGCACGAAAGCGAAGGCGCAGTCGATTCTGGATCAGGGAGCGGTGTGGGCGGATTCGCCGGGGGAGGCGGTGAAGGGGGCGGATTTTATTTTTCTCTGTTTGCCGGATACCCCGGATGTGGAGAAGGTGGTAGCGGGTCTTTTGGCTGGTATTCGCGGCGGGCAGATTATCGTGGATCACTCGACTATTTCGCCGGCGGCGACGCGGCGGATGGCGGGAACGCTAGCGAGCGTGGGAGTGCATCTGCTTGATGCGCCGGTGTCTGGGGGGGATGTTGGGGCACGGAACGCTACGCTGTCGATCATGATGGGCGGGGATCCGCGCGCGTTTGAATTGGCACTGCCGCTTTTGCAGGTGATGGGAAAGACGATTACTTACACCGGCCCGAGCGGAAGCGGGCAACTGACGAAGCTGACCAACCAGATCCTAGTGTCGCTTACCAACCTTGCGACTTGTGAAGCGCTGACGTTTGCCATTCAATCGGGGCTCGATCCTGCGAAAACGATTCTGGCGATCGGGTCGGGGGCGGGGTCTTCGTGGCAGCTTAATCATCTCGGGCCACGCATGGTCGCTGGTGATTTTGCGCCGGGGTTTATGATCGATCTGCAAGTCAAAGACCTTGGCCTGGTTGCGGATGCGATGCGCGACATAAAACTGTCTCTTCCGGCCTCTCCGATCGTTCAATCTCTCTTTGAAAAACTCCAACAAACCGGACATGGACGTGATGGAACACAGGCGCTATTTCTCGCGGTCCAAAAGAACGATTTTTAATGATTTCCTCAGTAAAATCATTGAAAATTGAATAATATAATATTGCGTTATCGAGTCGGCTTGTTATATTGCTTTCATAATTAGATGGCCGCAGCGACCAACCGCGCCCATGTAATGATTTGAGCGATTCCCATCCTGCGTCGCTCGATTTGTTGAGCAGATCCTTCTCGCACGCCGGATATGGCGCGTGCGTTTTTCCTCACATTTCTTTGTGTCGCTCTCAAGGAGCACTTGATGCGCAAGCGTGGTTTCACTTTGGTCGAATTATTGGTTGTAATTGGTATAATTGCTCTATTAATCGGCATATTGGTTCCGACTCTCAATCGCGCCCGGGAGGCGTCGCTGCGCGTCGCGTGCGCCAGCAATCTGCGGCAGTTCGGGCTTGTCTATCAGATGTACGCCAACAATTACAAGGACTACGCGCCGCTCGGCTACATCGTCAACAGCAATCTGATTCAGAAGAATTGGAACTACCTGGCGTTTCTGAATCGCAATGGGATCGCGCGGACGACGCTGATGGGGTGGCTGGTCGACGCCAGGCTGATTTCCGACGGGAAAGCGTTCTTCTGCCCGGCGGAAAAATTTGAGCAATTTGTATATCAGGGGGTGGAAATCCTGCCGAATCCGTGGCCTTTCAATGCAGCCAGCGGGTGGGAAACCCGGTTTGGATATGGCACGCGGCCGGTTGTTGGCTGGGATACGGTTGCGCTGCCGGCTTCTCCCAATTTTTACGACAGCAATTCCAAGCCTGCTGTCATGCCCAAGTGGTCCAAGCAGAAGAATCTGGCAGTCGTGACGGAAATTCTTGTCAATAAATACAGTCTCGTTACACGCCATAAGTCTGGTGTCAACGTCCTTTACGGCAATGGCGGGGTCAAATGGGTTCCAAAGGAGCAATTCCTCTATCCCGGATCAGACTTCGACCAGATTTCGGTCACCGCCAACACACAGGACCCGGTCGATTCCACCTCCTTTCAGCCTGGTAATAAAAATCTTCTCCTATTTGACATCACCCCCACGGGCAAGGCGGTTATCCCCTTCCGCGGCCTGTGGGGCGCTCTCGATACGTACTAACGCTTCCTGAACAACTCGCTTCCTACAGTCTCAACCAACTCCCGCATTCCGGGAGGGAGGAAAATATGCACGCCTATCGTCTTCGCAATCGTCACGCTGTTCTTCTTGCCGCTGCGCTGGGCTTGGCTTCCGGCCCGTCAGTTCTTCACGCGCAAACCCTCTTCTCGGATGATTTCAATACCGATTCGACCAGCCGATATGACGTCTATTCCTTCGATAACTCCGTCAGCACGACGGCGGTCGTCGCCGGCGTCGGGACCAATGATGTGACGATCACGCCTGCGTTTAACTATTCCGCGTATACCTATCGTCATATCTCGGACGACGAGATCGACACGGTCTACGATCCGATTCCAATCGCGCCGCACACGACCGACGGCACGAGCATTGGTTTGCGGCTGGATGCGAATAATACCTCGGTCGGTGGGACAGGCACGGCGATCATCAACCTCTTGCCGAAAGTCACACAATTCACCGGTGGCGTTCTTCCAACCGGGAATTATCAACTCACCGTGGATGTCTGGATGAACTACAACGGCACCACGGAAGGGGGAGGCGGTTCGACGGAATATATGATCGCGGGTGTTAATCAGTCCGGCACGGGCAATGGACTGGCCGGTCCGGTGGTCAAGGATCCTGCTGTTCAGCAGGCGGGCCAAGCCATTGCGATCGACGGCGAGCGGGGAAGCGGCATCGACTACCGACTGTATAGCCAGAACTCTCGCCTGGGTGCGTCCGATCCGAGTGCTGGTTACGTGCAGCCGGTCAGTACGACGTATTCAGGTGCCGACGCTCAGGGACCCTATTATGAAAGCATCTTCACTTATCCCAGCTATGAAACCGATGGCGCGATCGGCAAGCATTGGGTCACGCTTCAAGCCAGCTATATCGACGGGGTGGTCTCATATTCTCTTGATGCACACCTTGGTGGGGGAATGCAGCTCATTGCGTCGCGCACGGACCTGACCAGCACGTCGGGGGATGTCGCGCTTGGATATGCCGATCTGAACTCCGGCATCGCGGCATTGGAAAATTCTGGGCCGATCTCCAATGTCGATGCTAATTTCGTCATCTATGACAATCTGACTGTTGAACAGCTTCCCGCATCGGCGCCCAAACCGGCCTGGACGGCCGCCGCCGGTTCGTGGACCGATGGAACCAAGTGGGTCAATGGCGTTCCCAATTCCAGTACTTCGTTCGCGACGTTCAGCGCGTCTGCTGCCGGGGCGACGGTGACGATTCCATCTTCTGGGGTTACGGTCCAGGAAATCGATCTTGATAACGCCGGCATGACCATTGCGGGTCCGGGGCCGCTCATCATGGACTCCCTCGGCACCACTGGTGGCGTGATGGGGACTATCAACGTCAAGCAGGGCGCTCAGACGATTTCCGCTCCGGTCACTGTCAATAAAAATCTCATGTTCTACGTTGCGCAGGCCGGATCGTCGCTGACGTTTACTCAGCCGCTTCCTGATACATCTTATCAGTTCACCATGAGCGGAAATGGTACGGTCAATCTGCGCGGCGGGCGCAACGGGGGCTTGATCGTCCTGGGTGGAAAGATCAATCTCGTCCCCGGCTCGGGAACCATGTCTACGGCGGGACTGCTCGTTGTCGGGCCGATCGCTCTTCAGCGCGGCAGCATTGATATCAATGACAACAAATTCATCGACGACTATACCGGCGCACTTGGTTCGGCCAGCTCCAACGTACGCGGGACCATCAATGGCGCGTATGCCGCCGGCGCCTGGACGGGCAATGGGCTGACCTCTTCGCTGGCGATCAATGATTCTCAGAAAATCAAAGGCCTGGGTTATTGGGAAGCTGCCACGCTGCTCGGCCTTTCTGATCCCAACACCGCTACCTGGTTCGGCCAGCAGGTCGACGCGACGGCGCTGCTTGTCGCGGTTACGTATCTTGGAGACCTGAATTTCGACGGCAAGGTCAACGCGGATGATTATGCTTTGATCGACCGCTCGTTTGCGCTGTACGGCATCGCCGTTACGGCTGATCCGCGCGGCATTCCGACGGGTACGGCCGTCTGGGCGCAGGGGGATGTCAACTATGATGGCATTATCAATTCCGCGGACTATGCGATCATGGATCGAACGTATGGGATTCTCAGTGGGGGATTATCGCCGGATTTTCTGGCGGGGCGGGAAGCGGAATTTGGTTCGGATTATGTCAGCTCGCTGGTCGCCAGCATTCCCGAACCCGGGACGATTGGCCTGCTGCTGGCTGCTCTTCCAATGTTGAAGCGTCGCCGAGTTCGTTAAGTGCAATTATTCGTGAGGGCCTGGCCGATGGTTTGCGGACCCTCCGAGCCCCTGGGAAAGTCCCGGGGGCTTTTTTGTTGAACTCAGCCCATCAGGCTCCGCAGTGCTTCGAGGTTGGCGAGGTCCCAGTCGCGGCCTTTTTCGTCGGTGCCGTCTTTGGGGGTTTCGAGGATTTTCGGGACTTTGTGCCAGCGTTTGTCTTTCATCCAGCCTTCGAAACCTTCGAGGCCGATGTGTCCGCGGCCGATGTGGTCGTGACGGTCGACGCGGCTGCCTAGTTCTTTTTTGGAATCGTTGAGGTGCAGGACTTTGATGCGGTCGAGGCCTACGGTTTTTTCGATGTCTTTGACGAGGGCGGCGTACTTTTTGCCGCGAAAGTCGTAGCCGGCGGCGAAGAGGTGGGCGGTGTCGAGACAGACGGCCAGGCGTTCGGGGTGCTTGGATTGGTCGATGATCTCGGCGAGGTGCTCGAGCTTGCAGCCAAGGCAGGTGCCTTGGCCGGCGGTGATTTCGAGACAGGTGATGGTGGTGGAGTCGGGAAGGTCTTTATGAATGCGGTCCAGTGCGGAGGCGATGCGCGTGAGTCCTTTTTCTTCGCCAGAGCCGACGTGGGCGCCGGGATGGGCGACCAGCCAGGGGATTCCGAGCTGGTCACAGCGGGTGAGTTCTTCGATGAAGAGCGCGATGCTGGCCTGCCAGAGTTTGTCGTCGGGGGAGGCGAGGTTGATGAGATAGCTGTCGTGGCTGACGGTTTGTTTGAATTTGGCGTTGCCGAGATGGTTTTTCCATTCGGCAATGGCGCTGGTTTCCAATGGTTTGGATTTCCATTGCTGCTGGTTTTTGGTGAAGACCTGGACGGTGTCCATGCCCAGTTCCTGGGCTTTGAGAATGGCCAGGTGCATGCCGCCGGCGATGGAGAGGTGGGATCCAAACATTTAGGGTGATCTTAGTGATGCTTGGCCTTTAATGCGATAATGACGCTCAAAATGATCCAATTTACGATCAGCGCGATCCCGATAAATAAACGGATCTTTAATGTCCCTGGAGGCAGTTGTGTTTTTGGCCATGGACGGCGCGGCCAGGGGCGCCGCTGGAGGCGTTCCCAGTCTTTGGCCCAATAGGGGGTTGTGGACTCTTTCGGCATCTGGCTGTACTCTACCGACCCAAAACTTGAATGTGAATGGAAAATGAAAGGAGACTGACAATGGCTAAACCTCGCCGCCGCCGAAAGATCGGTAGCAAAAAGCGCAAAGCCCGTCGCGACCGTCGCAAGCGGTAATTCGCTGTGATTTGGTAACGCGCATGCCCCATCGATGGCGAGCCTCTCGGGCCGCCATCGATGGGGCGTTCTTTTTATGAGAGGGGTCTATTTTCGGTAGTTGTCAAGTCTATGGAAAAATGCGGGCCGAGGACGGCCCGACTCCACTTGAACCTTTACGATTATCTTATTTTCCGCCGTACCAGAAGGCGCGGTTCCAGCGGTGTTCGCGAAGTTGCAGTTCCAAGTCGTCGCTGAGTGGGGAGAGGTCGCTGACCGCGCAATTCATCTCGGCCTGGTGGACGTTGCGGATACCGGGGATGACGGTGGAGACGGCGGTGGGTTTTAAAGCGAATTTTAGCGCAGCGGTTGCGAGGTTGGGTTCCTGGTTCTTGATCGTCTCGGCGATTTTGCTGACGCGCTGGACAGTGCGTATGAGGCGGTCGCCGGCGAAATAGTTGTTGCGGAAATCGCCTTCGGCGAACTTGGTTTGCTCGGTGAGTTTGCCGGTGAGGGCGCTTTCGTCGAACGCGACGCGCACGATGACGGCTACTTTATTCTCTTCGGCGGCGGGGAGGAATTCGGCGCGGGGTTCCTGTTCGAAGATGTTGTAGATGACTTGGACAGAGTCGAGCAGGCCTCGGCGCATCAGGTCGATGAGGGAGTTTTGGTCGTGCTCGGGGGTGGAGATGCCGATGGCTTGGATTTTTCCTTCGGCTTTGATTTTTTGTAAGACTTCCAGCGCCGCGGGATGGCGGTTCCAGGCGCGGGTCCAGGTGTGGAGTTGCAGGAGATCGATGCAGTCGGTCTGGAGATCGCGCAGGCTGCGCTCGATGCGCTCGCGCAGGTATTTTTCGGGATAGCGTTCTTCGATGCGATTGTCGGGGGAAGGGGGCCACGCGCCGGGGGAGACCGGGGGGATTTTGGTGGCGACGTAGACCTTGGATTGGGGCCGGTCATTGAGGACGTTGCCGATGATGCGTTCGCTGCGCCCGTCGCCGTAACCTTGGGCGGTGTCGATGAAGTTGACGCCCAGATCCAGGGCGCGATGAAGGGCTTTGATGGATTCGGCTTCGTCCTGGGGTCCCCAGCTTCCGCCGATGGCCCAGGCGCCGAAACCGATCTCGGAAATCCGCCAATCGAGGCGTCCAAAAGGTCGATATTTCATGGAACTCATTCTCCTGTAATGCTGATCGTATAGCGGATTCTCAGAAGTTGTACATCATGGTCGCGTGGGCATAGAATAAGCGGGACTTGCTGGCACCCCCGACCTTTTTCCTGCAGGGATCGCACTCGTGCTCAACGGCCAACTTGATTCGCTTCGCGATAATATCCAGAACGTTTTCCTCGGGCATCCACATGCCGTAAACCTTCTTCTCATTGGGCTGCTTGCGCGCGGGCATGTGTTGATTGAAGACGTGCCGGGGGTGGGGAAAACGGTTCTCGCACGGGCGCTGGCGAAGTCGGTGGATTGCAAATTTTCGCGCATACAGTTGACGCCGGATTTGCTGCCGTCGGATGTGCTGGGGGTGTCGGTATTTAATAACACGACGCAGTCGTTCGAGTTTAAGCCCGGGCCGGTCTTTGCGAATATTGTGCTGGCGGATGAGATCAATCGGACGACGCCGCGGACGCAGTCGGCGCTGCTGGAGGCGATGAGCGAGGAGACGGTTTCGGTGGAGAACGAGACGTTTCCATTGAAGCGCCCGTTCATGGTGGTGGCGACGCAGAATCCGTTTGAATTTGAGGGGACGTATTATCTGCCGGAGAATCAGCTCGATCGGTTTCTGCTGCGGATTTCGGTGGGGTATCCGGATCGGTCGGCGGAGCAGCGGATATTAACGACGCAGCCGTCGCGCGGGGCGCTGGATAAGCTGCAGGCGGTTTTGCATGCGGAGGATATTGTTAAGCTGCAGGACATGGTGCCCGGCGTAAAGATGGATGCGAGCATCGTGGATTATATTTTGGATATTGCCGAAGCGACGCGGGTGCATGAGCAGTTGCATCTGGGGTTGTCGCCACGCGGGTCGTTGGCGCTGACGGCGGCGTCGCAGGCTTCGGCGCTGTTGAACGGGCGGGATTTTGTCACGCCGGATGATGTGAAGCATCTGGTGATACCGGTCTGTGCGCATCGGATTATTTCCAAGGCGCATTTGCACAACGGCGATGCGAACGCGACGAGCCGGATATTGCAGTCGATTATGGAGCAGATACCGACGCCGAGTTGAGCGAAGAGGGGAAGGATAGAAGATGCCTGAAACCTTCTCTCATACTCCGGTTCGTAAGAAGCCGACGATTGATTTTTCGATTACGGGGCTGGTGTTCTGCTCGATGATGATGTTCATGGGGCTGGCGGCGATTAATTCGCAGGCGAATCTGTTGTTTGGCGTCTTTGGTTTGATGATCGGGGTGCTGCTGGTGTCGGGGATTATTTCCAAGGCGGTATTGCGGCGGCTGGCGGTGCGACGGATTCTGCCGGAGTCGGCTACGGTGGGGCAGCCGGTGGTTTTGACTTATGAGTTTTTGAATTTGAAGCGGTTTTGGCCGAGTTTGTCGGTGGGCTTGGCCGAATTGGACGGAGTGGATGCGTTTACGCGGCAGCCGTCAGCTTACATGCTGCATGCGGCGCCGGGGATGAATGCGGTGGTGCCGATCGAAGTGGTGCCGATGCGCCGCGGGTTACATCAATTGGAGCGATATCAGATTTCGACGAGTTTTCCGTTCGGGTTTATCAAGCGGGCGGTGACGGGGCGGCAGATTGATTCGTTTCTGGTGTATCCGCCGCTGGCGCATGTGGATCGGCATGTGCTGTCGCTGGCGCGGTCGGCGGAGAAGACGGGGCCGTCCATGCGGCCGCGGCGCGGGGGGGATGATGAGTTTTATGGATTAAAGGAATATCGCCGCGGGGAGTCGACGCGGAATATTTATTGGCGGCGATCGGCGCGGACCGGGGTGATTGTTTCCAAAGAGATGACGCAGGTCGCGCCGCCGCGGCTGCTGCTCTTGGTGGATACGTATTTGAATGAACGAACTCCGACAGCGCATGGAAATGTGGAGCGGGCCATCGCAATGGCGGCGTCGCTGGCGAGTTCGGCATTGGAATCAGATATTCTGGTGGGGGTTTATGCATATACGACGGAAGGGTTTCATCATCTGCCGGCCAATCGGGGGAAACGACAACGCCGGGATATCCTGGCGTTTCTGGCGCAGTTGCCGCTGAATGTGGAGCATCCATCGGATGAGTTGCTGGCGGCGGCGCAGCCGGAGTTTGATCCAGCGATCACGCCGATTTTATTGACGCCGCAGACGGGCGGGACGTCGACGCGGCCGGATCAGTCGCGATCGGGGCTGGTGACACTGTCGGCTACCTCGGACCTGACGCATGCGTGGTTTCGTTTTCCGGGATCGATTGAATTTGCGACAGTGATGCCTCCGGATCAGGAGCCTAAGATAGAAACGTCCTGAGGGCGGATTTTTTCCGATGTATAACCTTAAGCAATTTCGTCCGACGCTGTATGTGCTGCTCTTTTTGGGCTTCACCGGGTTTGCCGTCGCCGCGGAATCGGCTGGGATATGGCTACTGTCCGTCGGGGCGCTGGTGCTGAATGCATGGTTGATCCGCACCAATCGTTTTGCGCCGCTTCCGCGGTGGCTGGCGAATCTGGTGACGGTCCTTGCGCTATTATATGTAGCGGAAAAAGTCGCCGAAGCGCCGGCGGCTCCGATCCTGGTGATTGGAGAGTTTCTTGTCCTTCTCCAGATTGTGAAAATATGGGAGCAGCGCGCTAATCGAGACTATGCCCAGCTTCTGGTGCTTTCATTGCTTCTGGTCGTTGCGGCCGCCATTAGCACGGCGAGCCTGATCTTCGGGCTGATGCTGATCGCCTATTTGTTTCTTTCCCTCTATTGCTGTCTGCTGTTTCATCTTAAGGTGGAGGCGGAGCAGGTCCGTGATGCGAGTTTGGATCGCCAGCCGCTGAATGCGGCGACCGTTTATCAGGATCAGCGATATCTGACGCGATCCATGCGGCGGTTGACGATGCTGGTTTCGGGAGTGGCGATCACATGCGCGGTTGTGGTGTTTCTCTTTTTCCCACGCGGGACGGGCGGGAATCTCATAGGTCCGCTGCAATTTAAGGCATCGCAAACACTGACCGGGTTTTCGGATCAGGTCAGTTTTGAGCAGGTGGCGCGCATCACTCAGAATAATGATGAAGTTGCCCGGGTAACGGTCGAGCACAACGGCAAACAGGTCGACGGAAATAGCCTTCTGCTGCTTCGCGGGATCACGTTGGATGTGTACGGGGGGGCTTCGCCGGATTCGCCGTCCGGGGCTTGGCGCTGGTCGCGCTCGCCGCGATCGGATAACGGGTCGGTTCTTCTTCCGAGCCATCAACCGTTCCCGTTGAGCGGGCCGCCGGGGAACTCAGATATCTGGAAGCAGACGATTCATCTGCAGCCGACGGGAACGAAAGTGCTGTTTGCGATCGCGGGGGCCATCAATATTACGCCATCGCACGAGATCAGCATTGATTTTTCGCCATCGGATCAGGTTTTGCAGACGCACGAGCCGTTGTTTCAGGCGCTGGATTATGTGGTGGTTTCCAATGGCGTGCTTGCCGATGGAAGTTTTGATCGCTCGGTGCCGGATGATCGGGCACATCTGCAACGATTGATGGATGCGGTTAAGCACGCGGTTGAAACGCAGCCGGAAAATGCAGATGCAACGGATGATGGGTTGGGTGATATATCGCAGCATCGTTCGGTGATTGATCCGAAAATACTGGCGTATGCACTACGACCGGAGGTCTGTGGCACGGATCCGACGAGCGGGAAATCCTTGGCGGAACTACGGCCGCGCACGCGTCGGCCAAATGCGCTGGATGAGGAGATTGCCGCGAATATGGCACATCATCTGCAGTCGACGTTTACTTATACGCTCGATCTGACCGATGCCGCCCATATCATCAAAGGGCAGGACCCGCTGGTGGCGTTTCTGTATGATTTGAAGCGCGGGCACTGCGAATATTTCGCGGGTGCGATGGCGCTGATGTGTCAATCGCTCGGGATGGACGCGCGGGTCGTGCTGGGATTTAAGTGTGACGACTACAATTCGCTCGGGCATTATTACGAAGTCAATCAGTCGCATGCCCATGCCTGGGTGGAAGTGCGCATGCCTGATGGGGAGTGGAAGACGTTTGATCCGACCAGTTCAGAGGATGCCCATATCACGACCAAGCCGACGATGTTTTCGCAGATCAGGCATTTCTTCAACTTTCTGGAATTTAAATGGGCCGAGCATGTGGTGGCGTATGACAACGACACGCGCACGAATTTAATCGAGCATGTCGAAGGGGGGATGAACAACACGGCCGCGAAGACCTCCGAACGCTTTGCGGCGTTTCGCCAGTGGATTACCGATGCGGGGACGGTTTTTTCAATCAGCACGCAAATCCTGGCGGGACTGGTCGTGCTGGCGATTCTCACGGGGGTTTGCGCGGTCGGGTATTTCCTGTTTGAAAGATGGAGATTACGCCGGCGGGCGGCGCGCATCGGATTAGAAGGGATTTCTGAAGCGGAACAACTGCGTCTGGCCCGGCAGCTAAAGTTTTATGCGGATCTGATGACAGCATTGGAGCGCCGGAAGATTACGCGCCCAAGACATCTGACGCCGATGGAGTTTGCCGAGACACTGACGTTCCTTCCGTCAGAGATTTATCAGGCCGTACAGGATTTGACGCGCCGCTTTTATACGGTTCGTTTTGGCAGGCACGACCTGCCGGCGGAGGAGCATCGCCGGCTCTCCGGGGTTGTCGCCGATCTGGATGCCCGATTGCCGATTCCGTCGTAAAAAAGATTAAATCACATGCAGTGCAAATCGCCCGACAGCCAGCACCAAGGCGATCACAATGATGATTGTCCAAAGTGTGATCCTGCGTGTGATGGCGGCGCGGAAATTAACGCCGCAGCGCGGGCAGACTTCGGATTCGGCTCCGACCATATCCTTGCAACTGGGACATTTTCGTAGAACCACAGCATACCTCTCGATTGCCGGAACAAATGCGGTGGGATGTGAAAGCCTGTGCATTTTCCATGTTTTTCTGAAAACTCCATGAATTCCGGCTCTTCCCATTCTGCATCTGCTGCCGGACAATTCTTCATCTCATGAATTGCATTATTCTTTCGATCGGCGATGAATTGATCCTTGGCCAAACAGTGGACACCAACTCCGCGTGGCTGGCGCAGCAACTGGCGGCAATCGGCGTGGCATGCCTGGCACATGTAACGGTTTCCGACGACCAGTCGGCTATCACGCGAGTCATCAAGGAGTCGGCGGCGCGCTGCGATGTGTTGCTCATCAGCGGTGGTTTGGGACCGACGCCGGATGATCTGACCCGGCAGGCGCTGGCGGAGGCGCTTGGAGTTCCTCTTGAACTCAATGCATCGGCATTGGAGACACTGGAAGGATTTTTCACGAAGATCAAGCGTGCCATGCCGCCGTCGAACAAGATTCAGGCGATGCTTCCGCGCGGGTCGAACGCGATCGCCAATCCGAACGGGACAGCCCCGGGGATACATGCGGAATTTCCTCATCCGCGATGCCATATTTATGTCATGCCTGGCGTGCCAGGCGAGATGAAGCCGATGTTTCGCGACGATGTTCTGCCGGCTTTGCGAACGGGAAGCAGCGGAGCGGTGATCCTGTCGAAAACCCTGCATACATTCGGCATGGGCGAGTCCGCGGTGGCAGAGCTGCTCGGGCCGCTCATGGATCGCAAACGCAATCCATCGGTGGGGACGACGGTCGCCAACGGGTATGTGTCGCTGCGATTGAATTCCCGCTTTCCAACCAGCGAAGAAGCGCAGCGTGAGTTGGAGTCGACGGAAGCGGGTTGCCGAACGGCTCTGAATGCGCTGATCTTTGGCGCAGAGGACGAATCTCTCCCGCTGGCGACCTCGCGATTAATGGGAAATCGTTCGGTGACGACTGCGGAGTCCTGTACAGGCGGATTGCTCTCCAAATTGCTGACGGATGTTCCTGGCTCGTCTTCGTTTTTTAAGCAAGGGTGGATCACTTACTCCAACGAAGCAAAACATGATCGTCTGGGCGTGTCGGAGAATATTATTAACGTCAATGGCGCAGTATCAGAGCCGGTCGTGACGGCGATGGCGACCAATGCGCGCCGGCTGGCCAAAGCGGATTTCGCACTGGCGATCTCCGGGATTGCCGGACCGGGCGGAGGATCGGAGTTGAAGCCGGTGGGAACAGTTTGCATTGCTTTGGCACATATGGCGTCGGACACATCGCGGGCCGAGCGGTATTCCCGCTCAACTGTGTCTGCACGCACTTTTCTTTTCCCGGGGGACCGCCAGATGGTTCGCGACCGGGCGGCCAAGATGGCGCTGACCTTACTCCGCTATCACCTACTGAATCAGCCTCTGCCGTTCTGATTATTTCTCCTTCGGCAACATCCACACGCCCGATTCCTTCGTATCCCGTTACGAAATGAAGGCATTCATGCTGAATTGATCAGCGTCCCTTCAATTCGCATACGAAGGAGATGTTTATGTTTCGCAAAGCGTTCGTAGCACCGTTGTTTGCTGCTGTGCTGGGTGTTGGCATGGTGAGCATTCTTCCGCTCTCGCACAATTCCGTCGCCGTGGCGGCGGATAATGATCAGGCCAAGAAGGACATCATCGATACCGCCACCGGCCCGGGGATGGAGCAGGTGACAACGCTCGTCACGGCGATCAAGGCGGCGGATCTGGTGGATGCGCTCAAGGGCGAAGGGCCTTTCACAGTCTTCGCGCCGACGAATGAGGCGTTTGCCAAGTTGCCGAAAGAGACGCTGGATGACCTTCTCAAGCCGGAGAATAAGGAGAAGCTAAAGATGATTCTTCTTTATCACGTCCATAAAGGGGACGCCATCATGGCTGCGGATGTGAAGACAATGAAGCTGTCCACTTTGGATGACGGGAAGAATCTGAAGGTCAAGGTCAAGAAAGACGGCACCGTCATGATCAACAACGCCAAGGTGGTTAAGACCGATGTGATGTGCAGCAATGGCGTGATCCACTGGATCGACACGGTTCTGATGCCATGAGTCCCTTGCCCCGTCCATCCACTCCGCGCAGAGGGGCGCGGGGTGGTGGCGGGCGATTTCTTATTTATCCTGAAATAAAACCTCTTCACAATAGTCATTGCTGCCCGTATCGTGCCTTGAGGAATAATGCTTTGATCTCATCGCGCAGCGACAGCAACCAACCCGACGATCTCCAACTTGCCGCCTCCATGGCGGGTGGCGATACGGCGGCTCTGCGCATTTTTTATGACCGCTATGCGTCGCTGGTCCTCGCGCTGGCGAATCGCATTCTCTTTGATCGCCAGGAGGCCGAAGAGTTGCTGCAGGATGTTTTTCTGGAGTTCTGGCGGCGTGCGTCGGCTTATGATGAGCAGCGCGGCAGCCCGCGGACGTTTCTGATTTTGCTGACGCGCAGCCGGGCGATTGATCGCCTGCGTAGCCGTGGCGGCGACTCTTCCGCGCGATCGATCGATACTGCCGCCAAGGTCGCATCGCCAGCGCAAACCCCGCAGGCGTATGTCGACGGCAATGAGCAGGCGAGTTTAATCCGCCAGGCGCTCGGGGCGCTCTCCGCCGATCAGCGAGAGGCGCTGGAGGCGGCGTTTTATGATGGGCTGTCGCATGCCCAGATTGCCGCTAAATTGAATAAACCCCTGGGCACAGTTAAGACGTATATTCGACAGGCAATTGATCGTTTGCGTGATTCTCTTTCGGCAGTAACGGATGGAGTGGGCCGGTGACGTGTGATGAAGTTCGACAACTTCTGCCTGGCTATCTCACCGGCGCGCTGGATGCAGCGGAGTCGGCTGCCGTGCGTGCCCATCTGGCGGGCGGATGTCCTGCCTGTCAGGCGGCGCTGGCGGAAACGCAGGTTGTTCTGGCTCATCTTCCCGATGGACTGGAACCCATTACGCCCAACCCGGCGACCTTCGATCATTTACTTTCTCGAATTAAATCCGTTCCGCCTCTCGCTGCTCCTCCAGTGCGACGTGCGTCTCCATTGCGCTACGCCATTGCGGCTTCTATCGGTCTTCTCATCGGTCTGGGCGTGGCATTTCTGCTTGTCTCGCAAAGCAGCGACCGAGCCCACCAACTCGAACTGGCGCTAGCGGACCGCAACTCGCACATTGCGGATTTGAATCATTTACTAAGCTCGGATCAGCTTCATCTGGTGGAACTTGCGGGTCAAGAGCCTACCGGGCCGCATGGACATATCCTCTACAATCCAGCGGCCAATCAGTGGCGGGTTTATGTGTTCGATCTCAAACCCCCTGCGCCTGGCCGGGTTTATGAACTCTGGGCGATCACTCCTGATCAGCGTAAACTCCCCGCCGGCACGTTCACCGTCGATGCCGCCGGCTCCGCCATCTATTCGGGGCAAGTTCCCCAGGGTCCCGTCGCTCTCGCTGCCATCACCGACGAACCGATTGGCGGTTCCTCTCAACCCACCGGCTCCATCCATCTCGCCGGCCCGGTTGCCGTTACGCGCTAATCAGCCTATAATACAAGTGTACCGAGCAGGTACGCATTCTTTGACAAGTGAACCACTGAGGCCCACGACTTCTTAGAACACTCTAAGGGGGCGACTGGTATCGACCGGATGGCAACAGTGGCGGTGGCATGTCCAGGACGCACGGTTGGCCTGGTAAAACATCTGTGCAAAACATTAACTGCTAACAACGATGTTGCAGGCCGGGTCGGCTTCGCGGCCACCCCGGTTCGTATGGCTGCCTAATTAAAGGCAACCTCGGCATAGCGGGTAGGCCCGTGATTCGCTAGCCGCAAACAGCGGGAAGGCTTTGCAGTTCCGACGTAGGCTGCATCGCGAGAAATATACGTCTGATCCGCCGTAGAGGGTGTCGGTGTTCGACACGGCGGACGACAATAAAACACCGGATAAACATGTAGAGGCCGTCATTGAAGTGATCTCGGGACGAGGGTTCAACTCCCTCCGCCTCCACTTTGGTTCACTCGAAAACCCCTGTCTAACAGGGGTTTTTGCATTTCCACATTTTCCACTATGATCGCTGCAAATGGACCTGCAAACCGTCTGGGATTCCAGGGAGGGACACTTGAATTTTGACGCCAATGCATCGTGGATCTGGGTTGAAGGCGGATCGCGCGAATATAACGCCTATATCGCGTTTCGGCGCGAGTTTGATATTGAGCCGGGAGCCGTGGCGGCGGGGCGTTTGCGCATCACCGCTGATGCGCGCTATGAGGTCTATGTTAACGGCGTCTGGGTCGGGCATGGGCCGGTGCGGTCGTGGCCGCATATCTGGGGGGTGGATGAATATGATGTTCGGCATCTGCTGCGCGCGGGGCGCAATGTGATCGCCGTGCTGGTGACGCATTATGGACTCAGTACGTTTCAATACATCCATGCCGAGGCGGGGTTGCTGGCGCAGTTGGATTGGGTGGGAGCAGCAGGGGGGTCACATCGGCTTGTGACCGATCGCGACTGGCGGGCAAGGATTCATGACGGATTTGCCTGGCCGGTGCCCCGGGTGAGCTGTCAGCAAGGGTGGGAAGAACAATTTGACGCCCGGCAGCAGCCTGGGTTGATCGAAATCTGGGGGGACGTTGGGTATGACGATCGGAACTGGGCCCAGGCAGCCATCACGCATCGAGCCGGTGAGGGAACGCATCAGCAGTTTGAGCTGGGTGAGATCCCAGCCCTCACGCGCGAAAATACCCAGCCCGCACGAGTTCGCAATGTAGAAGCTGTGCGCACAGCGGCGTATCAATTCACGCTCTATCCGCGCGATATGATTAACCATATCGATAAAAGCGCCAATCACGTGCGCGGGCGCATGCTGCTGCTGACTCATATTTTCAGCGACGTGGATCAGGAGGTTGAACTGCATCCGCCGCACGATCGGCCGGCGACGAAGTGGAAATTGAATGGGAAGGAATTGCTCTTTGCGGATCATTCGCCGGTAAACACGATGACGGGGGTGGAGCGCGCGAAGTTAAAGGCGGGCTGGAATGTGCTGATGGCGAAGCTGCCGGAGATGGAGCATTTGTGGTGGGGGGTCATCAACATTCGATCCGAGAAGCCGCTGAAATTTGCCGCACGACGCGATGAGAAGACTGAGACGGCCTGGATCGCGTATGGCCCGTTCGCCGGAGCGTCGCTGCGACACATGTTCGACACGATTCTGGTCGATCCGCTGGAAATTCATCCCGATGCGACGGCGGAGCGATTCGCCGCTGCGTGGGAACGGGGACATTTGCGGGTAGAGGAATATGCCGCTCCGTTCTGCCGGGTGATGAAGAAAGATTTGGTGGCGACCAATGATGTTTACGCTTTAGGCACGTCCGAGCGCGTTGTTAAAGATGTGCCGGCTCGGGTTGACCATCGCGATGCGCTGATGGAAGACAACGACGATTGGACGATCATTTATCCGGCCGACCATGCGGATATGCGGATTCTCCTGGATTTCGGGAAAGAAGTGGTGGGATTTCAGGAATTCGAAATCGACGCGCCGGCCGGCGCGATGGTAGATGTGCATAACTTTGAATTCATCCAGCGCGACGGCCGAATCAATCTCGCCGAGAGCATGAATAATAGCTTTCGCTACACCTGCCGTGAGGGGGCGCAACGGTATCGGACATTTATTCGTCGCGGATTTCGTTATTCGTGGATGTCGTTCCGCAATTTCTCTCGGCCGATCCGTGTGCGCTTCGTCCGCGTGATCATGTCCACCTATCCACTCACCCGCGCCGGCGAATTCGCCTGCTCGGATGCGATGCTCAATCAGATCTGGGAAGTCGGCGTTTACAGTGTCCGATGCTGCTCCGAAGACACCTATACCGATTGCCCGAGTTACGAACAGACGCTCTGGGTTGGCGACGCGCGCAATGAAGCGCTCGTCGATCTTGTCGCCAATGGCGATCCACGTCTCAGCCAACGGTCGCTGCGCCTGACCGGCCGATCGCTGGATCGGTCGCCGATTGTCGAAAGCCAGGTGCCCAGCGGGTGGCAGAATATTCTGACGACCTGGTGCTCGCTTTGGATGCGCTGGTGTCATGAACATTTCATGCTCACCGGCGATGAGGCGTTTGGACAAGAACTACTGGGATATGTCGAGCGCAACGTCAAAGGCATGCGCGATCATATCAACGGCGATGGCCTGTTTGAGATGATCGCGTGGAACTTGTTCGACTGGGCCCCGATGGACACGCCCGCGCGCGGCGTAGTAACGCATGTGCAGTGTGCCGCTGTTCAGGGTTTGCACCAATGTGCCGATCTCGCGCGTCGATTAGGCAATACCAAGCTCGCCAAATCGTGGACCCAGTTTGCAGAGGATCTGACAAAGGCCGTCAATAAACACCTCTGGTCGGACAAAAAGCAGGCGTATTTTGATTGCATCCGCGAAGGCGGAACGCCATCGCCCGTTTTCTCACAGCAGACACAGACGGCGGCTTATATTTCCGGCGTCGCCACGGGCAAACGAGCGGAACGCTGTCGAAAAATCGTTCACAAAGCGCCAGCAGGATTTGTAGAAGCGGGAAGCCCATTCTTCATGTTTTTCCTGCTGGAAGCATTGGTTCGTGAAGAGGAATATGACGCTCTGATCCAGACGATTCGAACGTATTGGGGCGAGCAGGTCGCAGCGGGGGCGACGTCATTCTGGGAGATGTATCACCCGGATGAGCCGCGCTTGACGCGCAGCCATTGTCACGGCTGGTCTGCGGCGCCAGTCGCGTTTCTGACGCAGAATGTGCTGGGAGTTCAGCCGCTGACACCAGGATATGAAAAGGTCCTGATTGCGCCGCATCCGGGCGATTTAGAATGGGCACAAGGGCGCGTGCCCACGCCGCGCGGGGTTGTGCAATGCACCTGGAAAAATAAGAAAGACAGTATGGAGCTGGAAATATTGGCTCCCGAATCCGTCGGTGTGCAGATCGAACTTCCATTCAAGGGGCACGTGACAGTGGCTACTGGAAAAGTCAAAGCGGGTGCCTCGCCGATGATTTGGATCGGCAAAGGACCTGTGATTCGGTTGAGCGTGGCAAAACGAACCAAGAGCAAATCACGCAAAGCCATCAGCAAGTAAAGGACGGTTTTTGATGTCATTCCTCTGGTACTGGCCGGGCGGCGGATGGGATTTCGACAAGTGGAAATCCGCCCATCCCTGGGAGCCAATCCGCTCGCAACAGTCCGGCAGCAAGGCGCTGGTTCCACTCATCAGCGATACCGAAACATTGGCAGGTTGGAAGCGCGAGGCAGAGTATTGGCGCGGGATTTCCGATCAGATTCTCGGAACTCTGGCTGACAAACCGCCGGCGAAAGTCACGGTCGAATATCTGGGAGCCAGATTTTCCACGGACAAATACACTCTTCAGCGATTGCGTTATCTGCTGACGCCGGATGAATGGGGATATGCCTGGTTATTGGTGCCGAAAGAAAATAATGATCAGAAAAAACCGGCGGTGATTGCTCTGCATCAAACCACCCCGGCGGGGAAGGACGAAGCCGTGGGCCTGGAGCTTCGGCCCGGTGGCGAATACCTTTTGTACGGGGTTGAACTGGCGTCTCAGGGATTTGTTGTTTTTGCGCCCGATGCGATTGCATTCGGCGAGCGCTTGGCCGAGCAGGGGGGGGCAAAATATCACAGCGGCGATGAATTCTTCGCAGCCAATCCGCAGGGGAGCGTCATGGGCAAGATGGCGTTTGACACCAGCCGGGCGGTCGATGTTTTGCAGAGTCTCGATTTCGTCGACGGCGATCGGATCGGCTGCATCGGACATTCGCACGGAGCATATGGCACCCTCTTCGCGATGATTCAGGACCCGCGCATCAAAGCCGGTGTGGTTAGTTGTGGCGTATCACTTCTGCGCGCCGATCCCACGCCGCAGCGCTGGTGGCGTATGACGGCGCTGATGCCGCGTCTTGGGCATTATGAAGGCCGGATGGAAGACACCCCGATCGAATTTCACCAATGGATCGCATTGGTTGCGCCCCGGCCGTTAATGATCGCCGGGGGCTTACATGATCAGATATTTCCGAACACGGCGCCCCTGCGCAGCGCTTTGGAAGAAGTTCGGCGCATCTATACTCTTTATGGTGCGCCGAATGACTTGCATGCGGAATTATTTGACGGGCCGCATTCTTTCCCGGATGAAGTCAGGCGTCGTGCCTATGCAATGTTGACCGGCGCATTGAAACATTAAATCTCAAAGGATCATGGAATGTTGAAACGACTGGCTTTAGGCATCGCGGTCTGTTCCGTGGCGGCTACGACGATGGCCGCATCGCTGGAAAAGCTGGGTCAGCCCTGCCGGGCATTTAACATCCTATCTGGGCGGGTGGTCAAAGATCCATCGGGTCATGAGTGGCTCGCGATGATGAACATGAACGAGAACTCGGGAGCCGAGCTATTGATGGTCGACTTCGCGAGCAATCACGGATCTCTCTATCGCGCGCCAGCCGGAGCCGGCGCATGGGCGCTGATTAAAATTCCCGACAGTAATCAACTTATCGCCGGGACATTCTACGACGGCTCATTTATGTCTTTTGACCTGGGTAAAATGGCCTGGGGCAAATCCGCTCGTGCCGGCAACCAACAATACATCTGGACCGCGTCGCTCGGATCAGACGGCCGGGTCTATGGCGGCACCTATCCCGATGGCCATCTCGCCGCGCTCGATCTCAAAACCTTCCAAGTCGAAGACATCCCCCGGCCAGCGAAAGCAGCCCCTGATTTGTATCTGCGTGAAACTTCTGCAACGCCCGATGGACGCATTCTCTGCCAGTGGGCGACCCAGAAAATCATCACGATGTTGTACGACCCGAAAACCAAGGCATTTTCCCCGGTGCCCAAATCCCTGGCCGGTATTCAGATCGGCGTTTCATGGAATGGTTATTTCATTGGCGGCGGAACATGGGATGGAAAGTCATCCCCGCAACCGCTTGCCTTCCAAGGCCCTGATTTCCAGAAAGTCGACCCGCTGCCATTCCCTTCTCCCACCGGCGACAGTCCCTGGACTGTCGACACCTACGCCTCCACTGAAAAAACGCTCCTCATCAAACAAGGCGATTCCATCTACCGATTCAACGCCGGCGATAAAGCGCTGGAGTTGCTGAGCGACAAGGGGTTCGCCAGCGGTCGAGTCCTGGGCGTCACCGAATCCGGGGCTCTCCTGGGTATCCGAGGACAGGACTACGTTACGCTGATGCCCGGCAGCCAGCACGCAGTCATCCAGCCCATTCCGATTGAGAAAGGTCCGCGCGCAACTCATTTCCTTCGCGCCGATGATCACGGCCGACTCTGGGGCGGTCCCACTTTTGGCCAGACCGTTTTTTACATGGACACCAAAAACGGCAAGACCACCAACACCAGCCAAGTCTGTAATTCAGGCGGCGAAGTGTATGACGCTGCGTTCATTGGCGACAACGCGTACTTCGTCGCGTATGCCGGCGGAGACATCATCCAGTTCAATCCCAATCAGCCATGGAACCAGGCAGACAACGTCAACCCGCGCACAATCGCACACCTGACCAGTCGCGGCTACATCCGCCCCATCGGCGGGATATGCGCCGGTGAAGACGGCAAACTCTATTCCGCCTGGCTTACTGAATATGGAAAATATGGCGGCGCCGTCTCGATCACCGACCCCGCCAGCGGAAAAACCGATCTGATCGAAAACCCGCTCGGCAAGCAAGGCGTTTCCGGCGTCGCTTTCGGTGCAAATGCCATTTATGTTGCTACCACCATGGACGGCAATGGCCTTCCCGCACAGGCCGGCGCAGCACAATTCGGCGTCATTGATCCGCAGACCAAGAATATCCTCTTCCAACAGAAATTTGATGGCGTGAAAACCATCGATCACCTGGTTTTTGATCAGAAGACCGGGAAAGTCGCCTTCGCGGCGGCAGGTCAATGGTATGCCTATGAGCCATCATCCAAGAATCTTATGAAGCTCGAAGTGCCCCCCGCCCAGTCGCGTATGCTGCCGGGCGTGCGAGATGGAGTTATTTATTACGGCAGCGGCGCCGATCTGGTCGCGCTCGATCTCTCCACCGGCCACGCGACAAAAATCGTGACCGCTCCGGCAAAGGTGGAGACCGTCGCCGTCAATCATGCCGGCGAATTATTCCTCTCCTGCGGGACTGACGTTTATCGCGTCAAGGATTAGCGACTTGATGAACCTCGATCTTCGGATCTGCTCCATCCGCATCGGCGCGCAATTGCCATGTCTTCCCGTTAAAAATGACCTGCATTGAGGTCGTTGATTGCGGCACCAATATCGGCGGCTTCATGCCAGCATGTGTTGTGACGGCCCACATGAAAGTCGCCGACTCGCCACTGCGTCGAGCGATCAGAATCGGCACCCGATCCGTAATATTTTTCCCAACGCCCGTGCCTCGGAAATACGTCGTTGCCGACTCCGGTTGAGCCAGCGTGATAAACGTCGTACCAATCGGAGAATTAATCGGCAGCGTCAAACTTTGCGTCATTTTGAGCGTGGTTAAGTCACGCAGATAGGTATACGCCGCTGATTGCGCTGGTTGTGTCGCCGGCGCACTGACTGAAACCCAGGATTGATTGTCGGCAGGATTGCCCCACTTGCCATCAGGATGATACGCGAGATCAATCACATGTGGCTGATGATCCAGCGTCGTCACCTGATCAATAAAAACCGCCGCCGAATCATTCAGCAAGAAAGCCGCACGTTTGATTTTGGCATTGGGATAAACCGTTCCACCGTCGAGTAGGCAGGCGGAAAAATCTTTCCCCATGATAAAAGCAGGACACGAACCGGTGGATTCCCGCTGATTTTCCTGATCGATGGAAATCGTATTATGGGCCAAAGTGGTCTTATGCCACCCATTATGAAGCGGCAATCCATATGGCGAATTGCCCGGATCATTCGCCAGGATTTTTCCATCCGCATAGAGCACAAAAGAGAGCTTGTCGTAATGCCCATGACCGCCGCCATGCGGGCCGTATTTCAAACACATCCACGTATTACCCGACCGGAGAATCGCATATCCGCTGGCAGGATAATTCTCCGAAGCAAATCGCTCCTGCGGCGGATCAGGCAGCGGCGACACTCCCGTTAAGAGTGCCGGGAGATTTTGCCGCGATGGCGGCGCATGCGTCGTAGGATTGGCGGTGATGATTGGCTTAGCCAGCAGCGCGTCATGAAACCGCGCCAACCCGATCTCATACGCCGGATCGCCATCGGCAGTGGTGGTGTCAGAATCGTTAAACGCCGGAAGTCTTCCGTCCGGCATTGCCATGAGAATCGGAGCCGTGAACATCCGATGCAGATCATCGGTGTAAAGGTCAGTGCCGCAGATTCGCAGCGCCTCCGTCAGCGGCAACATCGCGTCCAGCGCGTAGAAGTGATACGCCCACGAACCTTCGTCCCATTGCCCGTCGGCGGTGACCCCCAGATGAATTTGCGCGCGAAGACCATGCTCCGTCGAATTGACCGCATCCTTTAATAGCTCGGAATCATCAAACAAAAGCCCCGTCAGCCCGACAGCGGAGTCTTTCCAGCACTGAATATTATGAATCCCCATATGTTGCGGCAAAATCACCCCGCGCACACATGGATAAAACAATTTCGTCTTCAACGACTGAATCTGCGGCGGAGTCAGAATCGGCCAAATCTGATCCACCCCTTCGGCCAAATGAATCAGCCAGATCGCCTCATCCAGCGTCTGCGGCGTCACACGCCCGCCGGGCACCTTCGGCTCATTATGAATGTCGTGATACGCATACGAAAGATATTTATCCGCATACGCCAGTGCGATATCCCGCGCCCGCTCGCCATATTTGCGCTCCCCCGTGATGTGATAAAGATATCCCAGATCACGCACTGCCTCCGCAAGCTGCAGATGCACCATCGTGATCACGCAATCGTCATACGGATACCCCGTAAAGACCTGCCCGTCGATCGGGCACACATGCCGCGTCGGAGATTCCGTTCGCAAGCGCACGCCATGAATCGGACAGGCGTAATAATGAAACCACTGCCCGCCACGATCCGGTAAGTGAATTGGTTGATCCAGCGTCGGATCGTATTTCGTCTGCAATTCCTTCAGATACGCCTTTGCCCAATCCTCTTTCGCCAGCCGATCTTTCACCGCCGGCATATCACTATCCGGCAGCGACAGCCTTGGATGTTTTGGCAGCGCCCCCTGTGATAATGAAACCGCCAGAAAACAGACCAGGATACACGAGCGAAAAAGCATGGCGTTAATCCTTTGCCGCGGTCGCCGTCGGTCGGGTCGTCGGCCGAGCGGGCGGAGTATAGCCTTGCATCGCGTCTGCCTCCTCCTTGGCGGTCGGCTTCAACTTCAACATCTCTGCCGACGCCTGCAAAAACGCCCCGACGGCGTATTCATGCGTATCCTGTGGATTCACCTTCCCCGGCGCTCCCGCGACCTTCTGCACATGCGTCAGTTTCCCCTCACCATCCACCATCGCACACAATCCCGCATATCCGCGCAGCACATGCGGCAGATAGATATCCCGATCCAGCAAATGATGATTGATCCCCCACGCCAGCCCAAAGGTGAAAAACGCGCTCCCCGACGTTTCCGGCATGGGAAATTCTTCCGCATCCAGCAGAGACGATCGCCATAACCCATCCGCGCCCTGCAGCGCGATTAGTTTGTCCGACATGTCTTTGAACAGCTCCACATATTTAGGCCGAGTCGGATAATTCGCCGGGAGATATTGCAGAATCCGCGCTAAGCCGGCGTGAACCCAGCCATTCCCGCGTGACCAAAAAATCGGCTGCCCGTTCGCTGTCTTCCCGCTGAAATAATTCTTGTCGCGGAAAAAGAGCTGATATTGCGGGTTGTACAGAAAATCGACCGAATCCCAATACATCCCGTCCATGTAGTCGACGTACTTGCGATCCCCCGTCACTGCCGACATCCGCACAAACGCCGGCGGCCCCATATACAGCGAATCGCACCACCACCAATCCACCCGGCCCGGCTTCGGATGCGCCACAATCCGATCAAAATTCGCCCGCGACGCCGCGATCATCTTCGGATCCTGCTTCATCTCATACAATTCGCAGTAGACCTGCGCATTGCAATAATTGTCCGCAAATCGCCAGTCCCCTTTGGACGGGCCCCAGTGCCCCTGGTTTTCCGCCCAATCCATTGCCTGATTGAAATAAACCGGATCATCCGTCGCGCGATACGCCGCAATCACACCCGTATAAAACGCGGCACGGATCCAACCTCCGTCCGCTTTCTTCTTCGCCTGCTCGGCAACCTGATATTTGAACGTCTTGAGCATCAATGGCTTGATGACCTCCGGCGAAGTCAGCGCCGATCGGCTTCCCGGGTCAGACGCATGAGAACACGCCATCGATGTCATCAACGCCAACAGGCTAATCGCAATTCGTTTCATGAAGCTGAGTCCTTATATCAAACAAACGGATAGGAGATTCCGATCATATTGGACTCCCATCAAGATGGCGAGGGGTGGAATGTCCCGAATGACGTGATACGGTTATCCCGCATGTGTACCTTTCAAAGAGGAATTGATCTGCCGTGGGCGATTTGATCCGCTATGCCATCGTCGGTCTCGGCCGCGCCGGCTGGGATATTCACGTCGCCATGTTGCGATCCCGCCCTGACATGCGCATTGTCGGCGTTGTCGACCCCGAGCCATCCCGCGTCGATCAAGCCGTACGCGAATTTTCCTGCCAACCCGCCTCTTCCCTGGATCATATCCTGACCATGCCCGGCATCGACGTTGTCGTGCTGGCCACTCCCTCTCGCCATCACGCCGACGAAGCCATCGCCTGTCTCAGCGCCGGCAAGCACGTCGTTGTGGAAAAACCCATGGCAATGTCCGTCGCCGAATCGGACCGCATGATCGAAGCCGCCCACCAGTCCCAGCGGCACCTGTTCATTAACCAGTCTTATCGCTATCGCCCGGAACTCCTCCATTTGAAAGCAATCCTCGCCTCAGGCGTGCTCGGCCGCATCTTCCACGTACGCCACAACACCACCAGTTTCACCCGCCGCAACGACTGGCAAACCCTCTCCAAATTCGGCGGCGGTCTGCTCAACAACACCGGCGCTCACTATATCGACTTCACCCTCCAGCTCCTCCCCGGCCGCGTCACCGAAGTCATGGGCGATCTCCAGCAAATCGCCTCCGCCGGCGACGTCGAAGACCACGTCAAAGCCCTCCTTCGCACTGACGCCCGCGCCACCGCCGATATCGAAATCACCATGGCAGAAAATCTCCCCGCGAACCTCCCCAAATGGACCCTCTGCGGCACCACCGGCACTGCTGTCAGCGACGGCAAAACAACCACCCTCCGCTATTTCGACCCCCGCCAGGCACCCCCCATCCAGCCAATCGAAGGCGCCGCCCCCGATCGCCGCTACGGCAATGACGATATACTCCCCTGGCAGGAAAAAATGGTCTCCGCCGCCGACTACGCCGAAGTCAGTCTCTACGATAATGTTCACGGCGTTCTCCGCGGCACGGATAAAATCTTCGTCACCCCCGAAAGCGTACGCGATGGAATCCGCGTCATGGAAATGATCCGCAATTCATCATCTCGATTCACTGCATGATTTTTTTGGAGAAACTATGGCCCAGGCTGCGTTAAGAATCGGTCTCGTCGGACTCGACACCTCCCATTCCGTCGCGTTCACCAAATGTTTCAACAAAATGGACGACCCCGATCACGTCGGCGGCGGCCATGTCACCGCCGCCTTTCCCGGCGGATCACCCGACTTCGAACTCAGCATCAGCCGCGTACCCGGATATCGCAAAACCCTTGAAGAAGACTTCGGCGTCCAGATGCTCGACTCCCCCGCAGCCGTCGCTGGCGTGGTCGATATTCTCATCCTCGGCTCCTGCGACGGCCGCGTCCACCGCAAGCAATTCGAAGAGACCGTCGGCTTCCACCGCCCGACCTTCATCGACAAACCCCTCGCCGTCACCAGCACCGACGCCCAGGCGATCTTCGATCTGGCCGCCCGCGAAAACACCCCCGTCATGTCCTGCTCCGCCCTTCGCTACGCCGAAAATCTCACCAAAGCCATCGCCGACACTACCAACGGCGCCATCCTCGGCGTCGATGTCTTCGGCCCGATCGCCGATCAAGCCACGCAGCCCGGCTTCTTCTGGTACGGCATCCACTGCGTAGAGGTCATGCAGCACGTCATGGGCAACGGCTGCAAACAAGTCCGCTCCATCCACAACGAACAAGGAGACCTCGCCTCCTTCGTCTACTCAGACGGCCGGCTCGCCTCCATTCACGGCATCCACAAAGGCCACTCCAAATTCGGCGCCGTCATCCACCGCGAAAAAGGCCCCCAATACGTCGACATCACCGGCGGCAAACGCTCCTATTACGCCTGCCTGCTCGACAAACTGATAGCCACCCTCCCCCTTCGCAAAACCGACATCCAACCCGCCGAAACGATGGAGATCATCAAGACCATCGAGGCCGTCAATAAAAGCCGCGAAACCGGCCAGCAAGTTTCTGTCTCCTGACTACATATTCAAATTCAAAGTTGAGTCGGGCCGTCCTCGGCCCGTATTCTTCCCGCCAACCCCCACATTTCGCTCATTTATGGTAAACTCCCTCCAGAGGGGGCGATTTCCATTTCGGCAATAGAAAGCTGGTGCGCGAATGCGGTACAAAGTCGGACAGTTGGTCATGAACAAAAAGCTCGGCCTGGGCAAAGTTCTCAGCGTCAGCGGCCAAAACGTCACCGCATTCTTTAAAGACCAGAAAGAAAACCCGCGCACCATCAACGTCAGCGTCGTACCCATGCCTCTGGCGACCGACCAAAACGACCCTTTGCTCGACGACGTCGACTCTCGCGGCAAGCGCAAGAGCCGCGCCCGCAAGCCCGCCGCCGCTGCCGCCGCACCAAGCAGCCGCAAAACCGCCGTCGCTCCCAAACGCGCCAAAGCCCGCTAATCCCACCAAGCAAAAAGCCCCATCCATTTCTGGATGAGGCTAATGCATTCTCTCCGCATGCGCCATTCAGGACTTGAACCTGAAACCCGCTGATTAAGAGTTCAAGGCATAATGGACGGACATTCTCATCGCTTGAGCAATAACTATTAAAAAGTTAATGATTATCGTTCACCGGCGGGAGAGCCGCGACTCTGGGTTTGTCGACCACGTTATCAATCCGGCGAACGTCGCTCAATTGTAAGCTGTGATCCAGCGCATGGTAAGCAGCGTCACCAACGATGGCGTGCTCAACGACCGGACCTACAACCAACAGAATGAGCTCACATCCATCAACGATGGGGCCATGCTCTACAACGCCAATGGCGACTATATTAGGGGCGGATACCGTGGCAGCGTTGATCGTGGTTGGCAGGTGGGTGGATATTCTCAGCATAGCCATATGAAAATGTGCCCTATTAGCCTCTGGGTTGGCATTTGACTCTAGGATAAATTCCAACGTGCATGGTCACTGGCCGACTGCCGCAGCTCCTCTCCGTAATCCATGTGAGAAAACTCTAATCTCGTCTCTTCTCTTCGCACTCTGAATTACGGGACGTGATAACGGCAAACGTCAGGCCACTGCTGAGCGCCATTGAGATTTGTCGCTGGGAAGTTGGCAAAGCTAGTGCTCGACGGTGGCGCTTGCAGAGACATTTGTGGCGGAGGCGATCGGTGCATTTGTACCTGAAATCTGCGCAATAGCTTCGGCCGATCCAACAATTCGCGCGATGTTTAAGGCCGACATGACATTAGCCATTCGGTTGGCATAGCTGAGAGAATTGTCCATACCGCCGCTGAAAAGCAATGCGACCGGCTGATGGGTGGCCAAGGTCACCACGAGAGCGCCGGAATCGCCCGGAAGACTGAACGGGCCGCCGACGCCGCTGATTGCGATCTGATCGCGCATTTCGGCACCTGCAGGAAACGGTCGGTAGCCGACTGAAATTGTAATGCCAATGCAGGTAATCATCCCAGTCGTTGATTGGGTCATGCGGCCGTTTTTCATCACAGCCATTCCGATCGCTGGTTCGACTGGTATGGGATTATCGATGGAATACGTGATAAAGTTTGGGCTCACGGCCGAAAACTCCGTTGCGGCTACGGCACAATCCACGAGGTTCCCACTGCTGCGAATGGGTACGAAATTCTCAAGTAGGCCAATCGTGGTTGGAAGACTGGCCGGCTCTGAG
>DASRRR010000023.1:0-19300 GCA_035656825.1 Tepidisphaeraceae bacterium
CGACGCCTTGGTGGGGGGTGGCGGCGGTGAGGTCGCAGTTTTGGGTTTGGTCGGAGCCGTCTACCAGGACTTGGGTGATGGGGGAGGTAGCGTTTGTGGTGAAGAGGGAGATGGTGGTGGGGGAGAAGGTGATGTCGGAGAAGGTGAGGGTGGGGGCGACCGGGGGGATGATGGCGGTGCAGTCGCCGGCGGGGGTGGTGGCGGTGAGTTCGATCGGAGTGGTGGCGGGGTGGCGGAGGTGGACGCGGATTTGGGCGACTTGATGCGGGGGGAGAGTGGGGGGGGTCATGTCGAACCAGTCGGCTTGGCGGTTGGGGTCGAGAGGCCAGGGGGTGGGGGATTCTTCTTTTTGGTTGATGGAGAGTTTGGTGAGGGTGAGAGGTTGGTCGGTGGGGTTTTGGAGGTAGAGGTAGGCGGTGTTCGTGGAGGGGCGATACCAGGTGGCGTAGGGAGGGAGGGCGCTGAGGGCGGGGGAGGAGAGGAGAGCGGTGAGGATGAGGGGGATTTTTTTCATGGGTTAGTTAAGAGAACGTTGAACGTCCAAGGTTGAACGTCGAACGTTCAACGAGAAGAAAGTCAGGAGAGAGAAGATAGTCGTCAGCAGGGGGGAGGGTTCGGGGAGGGAGGTTAGGAGTTCCTGGACGTAGGGGGCGCCGAATTCGGATTCGCGTTCGGAGAGGAAAGAGGGGGAGAGGGATCCGGATTGTAGGGCGAAGGCGCGGTCGAGGAGGAGGTAGTCGTTGGAGTCGATGGTGTTGTCGTAGTTGAAGTCGCCGTTGGACCAGCCGGTGAGGTGTTGGCGGAAGCCGCGGTCGAGGAGGGCGTAGTCGTCGGCGTTGATGGTGCCGTCGAGGTTGGCGTCGCCGTAGTAGGTGTATTTGAGGAAGAGGGTGGTGGAGTCGGGGGTGGTGCCGTTGTTGAGGAGGGAGGCGGATTGGGGAGGGAGTTGGGAGGATTCGATGTAGCCGATGGCGGTGATTTGATTGGGGTCGTGGGCGGCGGTGGAGGAGGTGATGCCGGCGGTGCCGAGCCAGTTGCCGGCGGAGGTGCGGGCTTGGGCGAGTCGGATGCGGATGGTGGAGGCGGGGGAGGCGCCGGTGTAGTCGATGGCGAGGGTGTTGTTGGTGAGGTCGAGTAGGCCGGTGGAGGCGATGAGGGTGGAAAGTTTGGAGGTGGTGGGGGAATTGGGGGTAAGTTGGATGGTGCCGGCGGAGATGGTGAGGGAGGTGAGGGAGAAGGAGGGGAGGGAGAGAGTGCCGGTGCCGGTGGATTTGGTGAGGGTGACGTTGCCGGTGATTGGGGAGGTGAGGGTGAGGGAGGAGCTCGCGGCGATGTTGAGGGTGGTGTTGGAAGAGAGGGAGATTGGGGATTGGATGGTGTGTGAGCCGGAGTTGACGGTGAGGGAGGAGGAGCCAGTGGAGGTGGCGAGGGTGAGGGAGGAGCCGGTGAGGGTGTAGGAGTTGAGGGAGTCGAAGGTGAGGGAGCCTACGGTTTTGGGGGAGTCGAGGGTGATGGTGGTGGGGGAGTTGGGGATGTTGAGGAAGTTGACGGAGGAGCCGGCGCCGGTGGGGGCGGGGGAGTTCCAGTTGGAGGAGGTGGACCATGTGCCGCTGGTGGCGCGGGTCCAGGTGTTGGCGGGGATTTGGCGGACAAGGGCGTAGTCGATGTCCATGGTGCTCGTGACGTTGGCGGAGGCTGTGGCGGTGGGCTGGAGGGAGGAGGAGTAGGCGCTGGACCAGGAGGAGTCGGGGGCCCAGATGTTGAAGATGAGGTTCATGGGGTCGTTGGGGACGGCCTGGGTGGTGGTGCGGACGAGGGTGTTGTTGATGTACCACTCGGTGCGGTCTGGGAGCCAGCGGATCATGAAGGTGTTGTAGGTGGTGACGTCCAGGCCGGGGACGGCGGGGTGGGTGGAGGAATGGACGGCGGTGTTGTTGGGGTCGGAAGAACTGGACCAATCGTTCCAGTTGGTGAGGTAGGCGGAGTCGGGGGAGGTGTTGGCGTTGTCGTTGGTGGCGAATTCGAAGTCGGTTTCGTCGGAGAGGTCTGTGCCGTGGGCACCGTAGAGATAGAAGGCGGTGATGATGCCTGGGGTGGAGGTGTTGGTGCGGACGCGGGCTTCGAATTCGAGGCCGGTGTTGAGTGAGTAGAGAGTTTTGGAGACGATTTCGGTGCCTTGGAGATAGGTGCCGGGGGAGGCGGGGTTGTAGGTGTTGAGTTTGAGGGTGGCTGCGCCGGAGGAGATGGTGGGAGTGAGGGGGGTTGGGCCCCATTGGGTGCGGTCGTGGGGGGTGGTCCAGGAGGCGACGGACCAGTTGGAAGTGGAGAAGGAGTTGAAGTCGTCGTGGAAGATTTCGGTGCCGGCGGAGAAGGCGGGGGTGGCGGAGAGCAAGAGCATGAATGTGGCGTGCAGGCGGGAGATGGAAGGGGTATGCTTCACGCGCGGGATGAGTTTAGCGAGATCATTGGATGGGTTCAAGATAAATTCAGTGATTGAATGAATTATAATGATAAAAGTATAATTATATGTTAACAAGGCGTTTATATTGATGTAGTAGTTGGGGAGGTGGCTGTGTGGCGGATATAAAATTGGAGGAGAAGCCAGCGGGGAGGCGGTGGAGGGTGGGGACGCTGACGTATACGCAGGGGCAGTTGGTTAATGTTTTCTTTTGGTTGTTGTGGGGGGATTTTTGTTTGAATGTGATGGAGCAGGTGATTCCGCGGCTGGTGCCGTTGCAACTGGGGAAGCTGGGGGCGAGCAATGCGCTGATTGCGGTGCTGACGGTGAGTATTTTCAGCGCGATGAACTGGGTGATGAACCCGGTGATTAGTACATGGAGTGATCGGCATCGTGGGCCTCGGGGGAGGCGGATTCCGTTTATGTTATGGCCGACGCCGGCGCTGGCGTTTTTTGTGATTATGGTGGGGTTTGCGACGAATGTGGGGGGATATATTTTGCATCGTTGGCCGGGGGCGGCGGAGGGGATGCGGCATGGGTTTGTGTTTGTGCTGCGGGGGACGGGGGGACTGCCGCCGGCGGCGCAGATGGGGATTGGGATGATCGCGGTGGCGCTGGTGTTGTATAAATTTTTCGATGAGTTTCCGCAGTGTGTGTATTATTACATCTGGGCGGATGTGATTCCGAAAGAAGTGATGGGGAGGTTCACGAGTTATTTCCGGGTGGTGGCGGCGCTGGGGGGGATGGCGTTTAACCAGTGGGTGGTGGGGTATGCGGATACGTATCCGCAGGCGGTGTATCTGGGGTGCGGATTGCTCTACTTGTTTGCGTTTTTGCTGATGTCGATGATTGTGAAGGAGGGGGAGTATCCGCCGCCACCCGAGAAGCAGGGGGATGTGGGGAAGACGGTGTGGGTGTGGGTGAAGGAGTGTTATGGGAATTTGTATTATTGGAAGTTTTATGCGGTGTATTCGTGTTTTCGGTGGGTGTGGATGCCGTTTAACGCGCTGCTGATTGTGTATGCGGAGAAGGGGGTGGGGATGACGGCGAAGGAATTTGGGAAGAAGATGGTGTGGGCGCAGGGGGCGCAGGTGGTGATTTTCATGCTGGCCGGGCCGATCGTGGATCGGTTTCATCCGGTGCGGGTGGGGGTGGCGGGGTTTGCGGCGATGATGGTGGCGGGGGTGCTGGGGTTTTTCTTTACGACGGGGCCGATGTGGTTTGGGGTGTGGGTGGTGGTGGCGTTTGCGGCGATTGCGCTATATCAGGGGTCGCTGGTGAGTCTGGGGCCGGTGCTGCTGCCGCGGGCGCGGTATGGGCAGTTTTGCGCGGCGACGATGATGGTGGTGGAGTCGGGGGTGATGGTGTTGTCGTGGGTGTGCGGGCGGGTGATGGATGTGATGGGGGACAGGTATTTGTGGATGTGGATGGCGGGGTGTTCGGGGCTGGGAGTGCTGGCGACGATGGTGTTGTACCGGGCGTGGAGAAGCGAGGGGGGAGATTTGAATTATGTGGCACCGGGTGGGTTTGATACGGAGATACCTTGTGTGGTGAAGGCGACGCAGTAAGTGCGCGGGGAAAAGGGAGCACTGGCAGCAAGCTGCCAGTGGCACAAGTATAAGATGGGGTTTTGATCAGATTCTTAGTGAGCGGTGGGGAAGGAGGTGGGGTGGGTGGCGGGGAGGCGATTGGGCTGGGTGGCGGGGATGGCGGGGATGGTGAGGCGGCCCTGGGAGCGGAGGAGTTGGAGGTAGTAGAGTTTGTGGTTGAGTTGCTCGGTGACCTGGTCGAGGCGGGCGGTCAAGAGTTGATTCTGGGCGGTGAGGACGTCAAGGTTGGTGGCGTTGCCTACGCGGTAGCTGGTGACGGAAAGATCATAGGCGTTTTTGGCGGCGGTGACTTCGTATTGAATGTCGCGGAGGCGGATAGCGCTGGAAGTAATGTTGTAGTAGGCGGTGCGGACATCCTGGATGACTTGGCGCTGGGTTTGGGAGCGGGAGAGAGCGGACTGGCGGAATTGGGACCAGGCGAGGCGGACGTCCTGGTGGATGGCACCTGCGGTGAAGATGGGGATGGAGATGGGGAGGCTGGCGGCCCAGTTGCCGAAGGAGGCGGGGTCGCGGTAGACGTTTTCAGTAAGGCTGATGCCGATGGTGGGCCAGTATTCGCCGACGGCGATTTTTACGTTTTTGTAAGCGGCGTCGATGGCGGAACTGGCGGCCTGGAGATCCTGGCGGGTGTCGAGGGCGTCGCGGGTAAGGGCGTCGAGGTCGTAGGATTCGGCGGGTTCGGGAAGGTCGTCGGAGAGAGGGCCTTTGACGTCGGGGACGGCGATGAAGGTGGCGAGGGCGGCGCGGCCGTTCTGGACGTCGTTGATGGCGCGGTTGAGCTGGACGCGGGTGTTGGCGGCGACGGCTTCGGATTGGGAGATATCGAGGGGTTTGGCGGTGCCGACCTGGTATTGGGATTTGAGGAGATGGATTTGATAATCGTCGAGGGAGACGGTGTCGCGGAGGACGTCGACGGAGGCTTCGGAGATCAGGACGGCGTAATATTGGTTGGCGACGTCGAGGAGGATGGAGTTTTGCAGGTCGAGAAGTTCCCAGCGGTTTTGGTCGGCGAGATATTTGTTGCGGTCGATGGCGTTGACGTCTTGGAAGCCGTTGAAGAGGTTGACTTGTTCGGTGAGTGAGGCCTGGAGGTTGTTGTCGGTGCGGTTGTTGAAGGAGAAGGTGTTGGATTTATGACCGTTGCCGGAGAGACCTGTGCCGACATTGCCGGAGACGGTGGGGGTGAAGAAGGATTCGACGAGGCGGCGCTGGGCGATGAGGGCCTGGAGATAGGTTTCGCCTTGGATGGAGAGGGATTCGTTGTGGTTGTTGGCGAGGACGAGGGCGCGGCGGAGGGAGAGGGGCTGGGTGGCGGGGAGGGGACGAGCGGGGGCGGTGCTGGTGGAGGCGTGGAGGACCTTGCGGTAGATGGCGACTTCGGCGGATTGGTCGACCTTGCAGCCGGCGAATATGAAGATGGAGGAGAGAATGCAGGAGGCGGAGGTGTAGAGAACACGCGAGCGAGACGCCCGCGTGACGTGGGTCGAGGAGGTCTGGTTCATGGATGTATTTCGCTTCACAATTCGGAGTTCGATTGAATGACGATTGTTTATTCGTACCTGAGGGCTTCGATGGGGTCTAGTCTGGCGGCGCGGACGGCGGGGTAGTAGCCGAAGAAGATTCCGACGGCGGCGGAGAAGCCGATAGCGATGACGATGCCTGGGATCTGGATGAGGGTTTGGAAACTGCCGTGGGTGAGGATGGGGACGAGTTTGGCGATACCGATGCCGAGTGCGACGCCGACGACGCCACCGATGCCGGACATGAGGATGGCTTCGATGAGGAATTGCCGGAGGATGTCACGGTCTTTGGCGCCGATGGCTTTGCGGATGCCGATTTCGCGAGTGCGTTCGGTGACGGAGACGAGCATGATATTCATGATACCGATGCCGCCGACGAGCAGGGAGATGGCGGCAACGGAGCCGAGGAGATAGGTGAAGGTGTCGGTGGCCTGGGTGGCGGCGGTGAGGAATTCGGCCTGATTGCGGATTTCGACGTCATCGGGCTGGCCGGGCTGGACGCGGTGGCGCTTGCGCATGACGGCGAAGATGGCTTCCTGGGTTTTGTCGATGTCGGAGTCGTCGGCGACGCGGCAGGTGATGTCGCGGACGTAGGTGAGGCCGAAGAGCTCTTTCATTGCGGTGGTGTAAGGGACGATGGCCTGGTCGTCGGGGTTGTAATAGCCTTGGTCGCCTTTGGCTTTGAGGACGCCGACGACGCGGAAGTTGATGCCATTGAGCTTGATGGTTTTATCGACGGGGTCTTCGGCGCCGAAGAGGTTGGTGGCGGTGACGGGGCCGATGACGCAGACGCGGGCCATGGCGTCGCAATCGAGGTCGTTAAAGGGTTTGCCGGATTCGATTTCGTAGTTGCGGATGGGGAAGTAGGTGACGGTGGTGCCGGTGCAGTCGGTGCGGGCGTTTTTGGAGAGGTATTTGACCTGGACGCGGCCGGAGACGGAGGGTGCGACCGCGGAGACGCCGGGGACTTCGGTGAGCGCGATGCCGTCTTCGACGGTGAGGTTTTGCTGGGTGCCGGACATGACGCCGCCGGTGCCTTTTTGACCCGGGCGGACGGTGAGGAGGTTGGTGCCGAAGGCGGTGAAGCGATCCATGATGGCTTTTTGGGCACCCGAGCCGATGGCGAGCATGGCGATGACGGCGCCGACGCCGATGATGATGCCGAGCATGGCGAGGGTGGAGCGGAGCTTGTTGGCGAGCATGGCTTTGAGGGCCACCTTGATGATCATTGTGAAGAACATGGGGAGTCCGTGGTCAGTGGTCCGTGGTCAGTAGTAAAGAGGGAGAATTGGCGGGAGTGGGGGGAGCGGCGATTTTGCCGTCCATGAGGAAGATTTCGCGTTGGCAGTGCTTGGCGACGTTGGAGTCGTGGGTGACGATGATGACGGTGCGTCCCTGGGAGTTGAGTTCTTTGAAGAGGGAGAGGATTTCTTCGCCGGTGCGGGAGTCGAGGGCGCCGGTGGGTTCGTCGGCCAGGAGGATGGTGGGGTTGTTGACGAGGGCGCGGGCGATGGCGACGCGCTGGCGCTGGCCGCCGGAGAGCTGGTTGGGTTCGTGGTGGGTGCGGTCGGAGAGGCCGACGAGGCGAAGGGCTTCGAGAGCGTTCTTTTTGGCTTCGCGGCGGCCGGCGTAGTGCATGGGGAGCTCGACGTTTTCGAGGGCGGACATGCGAGGCAGGAGGTTGAAGGTCTGGAAGACGAAGCCGATGTGAGTATTGCGGAGGGCGGCGAGACGGTTTTGGGGGATGAGTCGGGTGTCTTCATTGCCGAGGATGTAGGAGCCACCGTCGGGGCGATCGAGACAGCCGAGGATATTCATGAGGGTGGACTTGCCGGAACCGGAGGGACCGCGGATGGCGATCATTTCACCGGGGTCGACGTGAACGGAGACATGGTCGAGGGCGTGTACGGTTTGTCCACCGAGGACGTAGGTTTTGACGAGGTCTTTAGCTTCGATCAATGGCTACCCCCGTGGTGGCTGCTGCCGCCCATGCCCATCATGCCGACGCTGGGGCCACGACCACCGTTCCATTTGGAGTTGGTTTCGTCTTTGTGGACAAGGACGGTGTCGCCTTCGTTGAGGCCGGAGACGATTTCGTAATTTTCACCATCGGAGAGGCCGATTTCGACGGTGCGGTCTTCTTGTTTGCCGCCGGGGAGCATGACGGTGGCGATGGTGGTGTGGCGGTCTTTGCGGGTGACGGCCTGGGTGGGGACGATGAGGACGTCGTCTTTCTGGGCGCTGATAATCTGGAGGTTGGTGGTCATTTCGGGTTTGAGGAGGGTGCGATTTTCGCCGGTGATTTCGATTTTGACTTCGAAGGTGACGACGTTGGAGGTGTTGACTCCCTTGGTGGCGATGCGGACGACTTTGCCGTGGAAATGTTTGCCGGGGAAGGCGTCGGCGGTGATGAGGCAGGAGCTGTCGAGGTGGACCTGGCCGATGTCGGATTCGTCGACGTTGGCGAGGATGAAGATGTGGGAGAGGTCGGAGAGGGTCATGAGCGTGGTGCCGCCGGAGAAGCCGCCGGTGCCGGAAGCGATGATGGAGCCGATCTGGACATCGAGTGCGGAGACGACGCCGTCCATGGGGGCGTTAACTGTGGTGTAGTCCATTTGCTGCTTGGCGTTGTCGAGAGCGATCTGGTCGGCCTGGACCTGGGCGTCGGCGACGGCGATGTCTTGCTGCTTGACGTCGAGACCGATTTGTTGGGCCTTGATGTCTTCCTGCTCCGCTTCGGCGGTTTTGACATCTGCTTCTGCTTGTTCGGCGGTGGTTTCAGCGGTATCGAAGTCTTCCTGGCTGGTTAGTTTTTGATCGAGGAGTTCTTTGCGGCGTTTGGCTTTGGCGCGGGCGTCGGAGGCTTTGGATTTGGCGGAAGCAAGGTCGGCGTCAGCGCGCAGCTGGGAGGTGACAATGTTTTGCTTGGCGACGTCGAGATTCTGCTTGGCCTGTTCGTATTTGGCTTTGGCGGAATCGAGGGTGACTTTGGCTTCGTCGTAGATGTGTTTTTCGTCAATGGGATCGAGTTGGGCGAGGAGCTGATCTTTTTTGACGGATTGGGAGATGTCGAAGGGGAGTTGGGTGACGCGGCCGGAGGCTTGGCATTTGATGTCGACGTCGAGGTTGGAGACGACGCGGCCGGTGGCGGCGACGGCCTGGAAGATGTTGCCGCGCTCGACGGTGGCGGTGGGGGTGGGCTGGGAGGTGGCGGCGGCGGAGCGGTCTTTGGCGTACCACGCGTATAGGCCGGTGGCGACGGCGACGATAAGGATGACCAGAATCAATTTCTTCATTCGAGTGAATCTCTTTTTGCAACGGGAGAGTTGTTTACAAAATGGTCCCGTTTGGGTTGTACCACATCGGCTGAGGTTTCTTCCGACGAGGGGGGATACAAGTATAATCATTTCGCGGGGAAAATGTTTCAGAGCGACCCGGGAAAGAATGCACTTGCCAGGAGAGAGTGTCGCGGATATAGTTAGCTTATGCAACTATTGTCCGGGACAACAGAATCCGGTGCTCCAGAAGAGTGTGCGCAGGAATTGCTTGATGCATTGCCGCCGGTGATGCGGTTTTTGCGCCGGCATATGAGGTGTAAGAGGCGGAACAAGAGTTTGTCGGTGCCGCAGTTTCGGACGCTGGCGTTATTGGGGTCGGCGCCGACGGTGAATTTGTCGGCCGTGGCGGACGTGATTGACACGAGTTTGCCGACGGCGTCGCGGATTGTGTCGGGGTTGGTGGCGAAGGGGTATGTGAAGAGGCATGAGAGTGCGACAGATCGGCGGCAGATTGAGTTGTCGCTGACGCCACGGGGGGCGTCGACGCTAGAGGCGGTTCATGCGACTTCGCGGGAGAAGTTGGCGCAGGAGTTATCGGTGTTAGATGCGGCAGAGCTGAAGACGTTGTCGCGGGCGATGGGGTGCCTGCATGATATTTTTGCGCCGAAATTGCGGTTGGTGGAGGGGGAATGTCAGACGTCTAGTGAGGGACGAGGCGCGGGCGAGGTGAAATAATATGTGGATAGTTCGACTGGCGCTGAGGCGTCCTTATACATTCGTGGTGGCGGCGTTCCTGGTGTTTATCCTGGGGGTGCTGGCGATTTTGAGCATGCCTACGGATATTTTTCCGGTGATTGACATACCGGTGATCTCGGTGGCGTTCAATTATGACGGGATGCCGGCGGATGAGATCGAAAAGCGGGTGGTGGGGCAGTTTGAACGGATATTGACGACGACGGTGGACAATATTGAGCATACGGAAAGCCAGTCGTTGAACGGGCGGGGGATCATCAAGATCTATTTTCAGAAGAGCGCGAAGATCGAGGAGGCGACGGCGCAGGTGACGGCGATCGCGCAGACGGCGACGCGGATGATGCCGCCGGGAATGCAGCCGCCGCTGATTATTCAGTACAGCGCGTCGGACGTGCCGGTGCTGCAATTGTCGGTGGGGAGTCCGACGCTGCCGGAGCAGCAGTTGTTTGATTTGTCGTTTAACACGGTGCGAAAGAGTTTGATCGTGATACCGGGGGTGGAGATACCGTATCCGTATGGGGGGAAGATCCGGGCGGTGATGATCGATATTGAGCCGGAGAAGTTGTTTGCGTATGGGATATCGCCGTCGGACGTGACCAATGCGGTCAATGCCCAGGCGGTGATCCTGCCGGCGGGGACGGTGAAGATCGGGAAGCGCGAGTATGACGTGCGATTGAACAGCAGCCCGGCGATGGTGGATGCACTGAACGATCTGCCGATCAAGACCGTGAAGGGTGTGACGGTCTATGTGCGGGATGTGGCGCATGTGCGGGACGGGTTTCAGGTGCAGACGAACAAGGTTCATGCGGATGGGAAGCCGGGGGTGCTGTTGTCGATCTTGAAGAATGGGAAGGCGTCGACGTTGCAGGTGGTGGATGGGGTGAAGGCGGCGTTGCCGGCGGCGCTGACGCAATTGCCGAAGGAGGACAAGGATCTGACGGTCAAGCCGTTGTTTGATCAGTCGATCTTTGTGCGCGCGTCGGTGGAAGGGGTGGTGAAGGAGGCTTTGATCGCGGCGGGGTTGACGGGGCTGATGATATTGCTGTTTTTAGGGTCGTGGCGAAGCACGCTGATCGTGGTGATTTCGATACCGCTATCGATTCTGGTGTCGATTATTGTGCTGTGGATGCTGGGGGAGACACTGAATGTAATGACGCTGGGGGGGATGGCGCTGGCGGTGGGGATATTGGTCGATGACGCGACGGTGGAGATTGAGAACATTCACCGGAATTTGCACGAGCGGAAGCGGCTGGTGAAGGCGATATTGGATGGGGCGTCGCAGATTGCCGTGCCGGCGTTTGTGTCGACGCTGTGCATTTGCATTGTGTTTGTGCCGGTGGTGTTTATCAGCGGGGCGGCGAAGTATTTGTTTACACCGCTGGCGATGGCGGTGGTGTTTGCCATGATGACCAGCTATCTGCTGAGCCGGACGCTGGTACCGACGATGGTGCATTATCTGCTGGCGTCGGAGGTGGAGCGGTATGGGGGGGAGGTCGATCCGAACGACCCGCATGCGCAGGCGGCGAAGAATCAGAAGGGGGGATGGGGGGGGCGTGTGATTATGTTGTTGGCGGGGGTGTTGATTCTGGCGATCGGGGATGTGGCGGCGTATTTCTTTTTGCCGGACAGTCCGCATTGGAACATGCCGGTGGGGTCGGTGCATGTGGGTTTGTATGCGGCGGGTCTGCTGGTGGGGATTATTTTGATCGGGCTGCTGTTTATTATCGCGAAGTTGGACCTGGTGTGGCGGACGCATGATGCGTTTAATACGCAGTTTGAGAAGATGCGGCGGGTGTATGGAGGATTTCTGGTCTGGTCGTTGGAACATCGGGCGGTGGTGGCGATTGCGTTTGGGATATTGGTGGGGGTGTCGTGTGCGCTGGTGATTGATCCGACGATGATCGGGGCGAAGAATGCCAGGCCGCTGATTGGGGAGGATTTTTTCCCGGCGGTGGACGCGGGGCAGTTGCGTCTGCATGTTCGTGCGCCGGCGGGGATGCGGATTGAGGAGACGGAGAAGTATTTCGCGGAAGTGGAAGATGAAATCCGCCGGCAGATTCCGAAGGAGGAGATCGCGACGATCCTGGACAATATCGGGATTCCGAATAGCACGATCAATTTGTCGCTGAGCGACGGATCGATGATGGCGCCGTCGGAGGGGGAGATCATGGTTTCGCTGAATGAGAATCATAATCCGACGGAGGGGTATGCGCGGAAGCTGCGGGGGGTATTGGGGAATAAGTTTCCGCAGTTGGTGTGCTGGTTTGCGCCGGCGGATATAGCGACGCAGGTGCTAAATTTTGGATTGCCGGCGTCGATCGACGTGCAGGTGGCGGGGCCGGCGACGAATTATGAGGAGGATGAGAAGCTGGCGATGGCGATGATAGGGGATTTGCGGAAGGTGCATGGGGCGGCAGATGTGCGGTTGCAGCAGGTGCCGAACAGGCCGGGATTGCAGGTGGATGTAGACCGGACGAAGGCGAGCGAATTGGGTTTGACGCAGAAGGATGTGGCGAACAATTTGCTGGTGTCGTTGTCGGGGACAGCGCAGGCGTCGCCGAATTTCTGGTTAAATGAGAAGAACGCGGTGAATTACAACATTCTGGTGCAGACACCGCAGTATCGGGAGCAGTCGACGAATTCGCTGGAGAACACCCCGATCGTGCCGGCGTCTGGAGAGGCGGATGCGAGCGATACGCAGTTGCTGGGGAACCTGGCGAGCGTGAAGATGGGGATGACGCCGACGAATGTGACGCATTACAATATTTCGCCGACGTTTGACGTGCTCATGGGGACGCAGGGAAGCGATCTGGCGACGGTGGCGGCGGGGGTGGAGCAGGTGGTGAGCAAGTATCGCAAGGAGCTTCCGCGCGGGTCGAATATTGTGTTGCGCGGGCAGATTGAGAGCATGCAGGCGTCGTTCCGCGGGCTGGCGGTGGGGCTGGTATTTGCGGTGTTGCTGGTTTACTTGCTGATGGTGATTAATTTTCAGTCGTGGATGGACCCGCTGATTATTCTGATGGCGCTACCGGGGGCTTTGGCGGGGATATTGTGGATGTTGTTTGCGACGGGGACGACGATCAGCGTGCCGGCGCTGATGGGAGCGATCATGAGCATCGGGGTGGCGACGGCGAATTCGATTTTGATGATCACATTTGCGAATGATCAGAGAGAGATTGGATTGAACGCGCATGATGCGGCGCTGGCGGCGGGGTTGACGCGACTGAGGCCGGTGATCATGACGGCGCTGGCGATGATTATTGGGATGCTGCCGATGTCGTTGGGATTGGGTGAGGGAGGGGAGCAGAATGCGCCGCTGGGTCGGGCAGTGATCGGGGGGTTGGCGGTGGCGACGTTTACAACGCTGTTCTTTGTGCCGGTGGTGTATAGCGCGCTTCGGAAGAAGGGTCCGCAGATGCAGGTAGAAGAGGAGTTGAGGTAATGGAAACGTCAAAAGATCAAAACGCGGGACATGGGACACTGGTGACACCGCCGCCGGCGGAGCATGCGCTGTTGAACGGGCCGGGGAGCAATGGGCATGGGGATTCTGAGCGCGGGACGGAGGCGTTTGCGGATGGTCAGAAGGCGCATCCGCATGGCGGGCATGTGCATGCGCACGCGGACGTGCCGACGGATTTGCCGAAGATTGGAACATGGTCGGTGATGCTGGTGGGGCTGATCGTGATTGCGGCGATGGTGGGGTTATTTTTTGTGGGATGGATACCGCGGCATCATCGGATCGAGGAGACGGATAAGGAGAGCGCGTCGGCGACGGAGAGCAAGCCGAACGTGGAGGTGATGCAACCGAAGCGTGCGGCCAATGCGCTGGATATTGTGCTGCCGGCGTCGATATCGGCGAATCAGGAGACGGCGGTCTTGCCGCAGGCGAATGGATATTTGAAGCAGTTCACGGTGGATATCGGTGATCCGGTGAAGAAAGGGGAATTGCTGGCGGAGATTGAGTCGCCGGACGTGGATGCGCAACTGGTGCAGGCAAAGGCGTCGGTAGCGCAGGCGCAGGCGAATCTGGTCAAAGGGCAGAATGATCTGGACCTGGCGCAGACGACGTTGACGCGGTATGAAGGTTTTTCAAAGACGGGGGGCGTGACGCAGCAGCAACTGGATGAGAAGCGGTCGGCGTTTACGCAGGCCAAGTCGGACCTGGCGGCGGATCAGGCGAATGTGAAGGTGGCTGAGGCGAACGTGCAGCGACTGACGGCGCTTCAGGGGTTTGAGAAGATTTATGCGCCGTTTGACGGGGTGGTGACGGCGCGGAATTTTGATGTTGGGGCGCTGATGTCGGCGACGAATCCGACGCCGATGTTCAAGATTGCGGATACGCATGTTTTTCGGGTATATACGAATGTGCCGCAGCCTTATGTGCAATCGGTGCGGGTGGGGGATGAAGTGGCGATTTCGGTGCGGAATTATCCGGATCGGAAGTTTACTGGAGTGGTGACGCGGACAGCGGGGGCGCTGGATCCGACATCGCGGACGCTGCGGTATGAGGTGGATGTGCCGAACAAGGAGGGGTTGTTGTATGCGGGAATGTATGGGGAGGCGCATATCACGGCGAATCAGGAGAAGCCGCCGATGGTAGTGCCGACGAGTGCGGTGGTGTTCGATTCGGGGGGGACGAAGGTGTGGGTGGTGGACCAGGGGAAGGCGCGCGTGGACAAGGTGGATGTGGGTAGGGATTTCGGGACGGAAATGGAAATTGTGAATGGATTGAAAGGGGATGAGCAGGTGGTGACGAATCCCGGGGAAAAATTGGCGGATGGTGTGGAGGTGGATGTGACGACCGCGTCACAGAAGGATGCGCCGAAACAGCCCCAGCAGGCATCAGCGAGGTAATCAGCCGTGACGTTTTCAGGAAGAAAGACTCGTCGAGGGAGTGTGGTGGTGTTGCTGGCGGCTGCGCTGGTGGTGAGCGGCTGCAAGGTGGATCAGAAGAAGGAGGTGGGGCTGTATCGGAAGGTGCTGGATGACAATCGGCTGGAGAAATTGAAGAATGAGCCGGCGCAGGATGAGGCGTTGACACTGAATGAAGCGATGGCGCTGGCGAATCAGTCGAATGAGAATCTGGGATTGAGCGGGGAGGATTATGTTCAGGCGTTGATTGAAAAGAATCGGGCGGTGTCGAATTTTCTGCCGACGGTGAGTTTGCAGCCGAACTATACGCTGGCGGATAAGCCGGTGGGTCCGATTGCCAAGAGCATCGGGACGCCGACGGCGGGTGCGTTTCGGGTGACGGGGGATACGGAGCAGCGGTTTGAAGCGCCGTTGGTGGGGTCGATCAATGTGTTTCGCGGGTTTGGGGATGTTTATAATTTGAGGGCGGCGGAGGCGATCATTGCGCAGCGGCGGGAATTGCTGCTGGATTTGCAAGCGACGATTTTGTTGAACGTGGCGCAGACGTACTACCAGATTCTGCGGTCGGAACGGTCGGTGGGGGTATTGCAACACTCGTTGGATTTGCAGACGGCGCGGCTGGCGGATGTAACGCAGCAGTTTAAGAATGGGCTGGCGACGAAGCTGGCGGTGTCGCAGACACGGGCGGAGATGGATGCGACGCGCGTGACGCTGGTGCAGACGGAGAGCGATGTTCGCAATGGGAGGTCGGTGCTGGCGGGGCTTATTGGGACGGCGCATGTGACGAATCGGCTGGCGGATACGTTTGCGCTGCCGGCGGATGTGGGGGAGGAGACGGCGTGGGAGAAGCGGGCGCTTGCGAATCGGCAGGATCTGAAGGCGGCGAAGGCATCGTTGGAGGCGGCGCGGCAGGGGGTGAAGGTGGCGGTGAGCCAGTACTGGCCGTCGGTGGAGGTGGATGTGGAGGGGTTTTTGTATCGGGAGTATTTTGCCGACGCGAGCAAGTGGAACGCGATTTTGTCGGCAAATATACCGATCTTCTCGGCGGGGCGCATCGAGGCGGATGTGCGGACGGCCTGGTCGCAATTGCGCCAGGCGGCGCTGGAAGAGTCGGCGGTGCGGCGGCAGGCGCTGCAGGATGTGCAGGTGGCGTATGAGAATTATCGCACGGCGGGACGCAGGCTCGCGGAATTGCAGGATGAGGAGCAGGCGGCGACGGATTCTTATAATCAGTCGCTCGGGGCGTTTCAGAATGGGCTGGCGATCAATCTGGATGTGCTGACGTCGTTGGATCAACTGTTGAATGCGCAATTGCAATTGGCGGGGACTTCGTTTGATCGGACAGTGTTTTATCTGGACTTGGTGCGGGCGACGGGGCAGCTCGTGGCGGAGGTGAGCGGGGGGAAGCCGACCAATCGCATTGCCAGCGCGAATTGATCATAAGCCATTTTATAAAATGGGTTAAGCGATATTTTTTCGCGAATTGGGAGGCATTCCCATAGAGGAATGTAGTTTGTGTTGGAGGGATGGGGCTGGTTGGGTAAGCTAAGAGTTGATTTTTGCGGTGATGATTGTTCATTGCTGTAAAAATAGGTTGCTTGGGTGATTGGGAGAAAATATATGCGTAGTAAAAAGAGCCGTCGGCGTGGCGTGGGGTTGAAGTCTGTTGTTGCCGGTCGGGGGGTGTTTGAGGGGTTGGAGCGGCGGTCGTTGTTGTCGACGGTGGTGTGGGATGGGGGAGTGAGTGGGACGGGGACGGATTGGAGCACGGCGGCGAACTGGGTTGGGGATGTGAAGCCGGTGGCGGGGGATGATGTGGTGATCAACACGTCTGGGCCGACGATTTTGTTTAATGGGACGGAGGCGGTGCATTCGGTGACGACGAGCCGGGCGATTCAGATGAATGGGGGGACACTGACGTTGGGTGGGACGCTGTCGGCGACGGCGAATGTGACGATGAATGGAGGAACAATTGCCGGGGGGACGATCACGATGAGCGGGGGGGCGGTGATGGTGTTTGATAACGCGAGCAATGTATTGAGCGGGGGGGTGACGGTGAATGGGGATTTGGATCTGACGCAGCAGAGCAATGCGCGGGTGCGGGTGTATGGGGGCATTACGCTGAATGGGAATCTGCTGCTGGGGTCGAGCGCGAATAATAATTATGGGGTGATTACGTTCGGGGATTCGACGAATGCAGCCGGGACGCTGGGAGGGACTGCGACGGTTGTGTTTGGGAATTATGTGGCCAATGGGATTGATAACGGAAGCGGAGTCGGGGGGACGAGTGGGACGCTGACGATTGCGCCGACCATCACCTTGCATGGGAAGAGTGGGGGGATTTATTCGGATACGGCCGCGGCGGCGATTGTGAATAAGGGTGTCATTGCGGCGGATACGTCGGGCGGGACGTTGACGATCAGCGCGAACTTTTTGAATACGAATGCATTGTCGGCAGCGAATGGAGATACGTTGGCGCTGACCGGGACGTGGACGAATACGGGGACGATCACCGCCGGGAGCGGGAGTACGGTCAATTTGATTGGGACAGTGACAACAGCGAATATGGGGACAATCGTGGGGACCGCCGGGGCGGTGAACCTGATGGGGACGATCACGAACACCGGGGCGACGTTGGCGATGACCAGCGCGACGGGGACTTGGTTCGATGAGGGGGCGACGATTAATGGCGGAACGATATCGGAAGCGGGGGGGGCGTTGCTGGTATTTAACAATTACAGCAATGTGTTGAGCGGAGGGGTGACGGTGAACGGGGATATGGATCTGACGCAACAGAGCAATGCGCGGGTGCGGGTGTACGGAGGGATTACGCTGAATGGGAATCTGCTGCTGGGGTCGAGCGCGAATAATAATTATGGGGTGATTACGTTTGGCGATGCGACCAATTCGGCGGGGACATTCGGGGGGACTGCAACAGTGGTGTTTGGGAATTATGTGGCCAATGGGATTGATAACGGGAGCGGAGTGGGTGGAACCAGCGGGACGTTGACCATTGCGCCGACGATTACCGTGCATGGGAAGAGCGGGGGGATTTATTCGGATACAGTCGGGGCGGCGATTGTGAACAAGGGAGTGATTGCGGCGGATACGTCGGGCGGGACGTTGACGATTAGCGCGAACTTTCTGAATACGAATGCATTGTCGGCAGCGAGTGGAGATACGCTGGCGCTGACGGGGACGTGGACGAATACAGGGACGATCACGGCCGGAAGCGGGAGCACGGTTAATCTGAATGGGACGGTGACGACCGCGAACATGGGGACGATCGTGGGGACGGCGGGTTCAGTGAGCCTGATCGGGACGATTACCAATACCGGGGCGACGTTGGCACTGACCAGTGCGACGGGGTCCTGGTTCGATGCCGGGGCGATCATTAATGGTGGGACGATATCGGAAACGGGGGGGGCGCTGCTGATATTTAATAATGCGAACAATACTTTGAGCGGTGGGGTGACAGTGAACGGGGATATGGATTTGACGCAGCAGAGCAATGCGCGGGTGCGGGTGTATGGAGGGCTGACGCTGAATGGGAATCTGCTGCTGGGGGCGAGCGCGAATAATAATTATGGGGTGATTACGTTTGGCGATGCGACCAATTCGGCGGGGACATTCGGGGGGACTGCGACGGTGGTATTTGGGAATTACGTAGCGAACGGGATCGATAACGGGAGCGGCGTTGGCGGGACGAATGGGACATTGACGATTGCGCCGACCATCACCTTGCATGGGAAGAGTGGGGGGATTTATTCGGATACGGCAGCGGCGGCGATTGTGAATAACGGTGTCATTGCAGCGAGCGTGTCTGGAGGGACCGTTACGATCAGCGCGAATTTTTTGAATACGAATGCATTGTCGGCGGCGAATGGGGGGACGCTGGCGCTGACCGGGACGTGGACGAATACGGGGACGATCACGGCCGGGAGCGGGAGCACGGTGAATTTGGGTGGGACGGTGACGACCGCAAACATGGGGACGATCGTGGGGACTGCGGGTTCAGTGAGCCTGATCGGGACGATTACCAATACCGGGGCGACGTTGGCACTGACCAGTGCGACGGGATCCTGGTTCGATGCCGGGGCGATCATTAATGGTGGGACGATATCGGAAACGGGGGGGGCGTTGCTGATATTTAATAATGCGAACAATACTTTGAGCGGTGGGGTGACGGTGAACGGGGATATGGATTTGACGGAGCAGAGCAATGCGCGGGTGCGGGTGTATGGAGGGCTGACGCTGAATGGGAATCTGCTGCTGGGGTCGAGCGCGAATAATAATTATGGGGTGATCACGTTTGGCGATGCGACCAATTCGGCGGGGACGCTCGGGGGAAATGCGGTGGTGGTGTTTGGGAATTATGTGGCCAATGGAATTGATAATGGGTCGTATGTGATGGGTGCGAGTGGAATACTGACGATTGCATCGACGGTGCTGATTCATGGGAAGAATGCGGGTATTTATTCGGACAACAATCCGACCGGGACGATTTTGAATCAGGGGACGATCACGGCGGATACGTCAGGGGGGACGATCACGATCAGCGGGCCGCTGGTGAATCAGGGGACTATCCAGGCGATCAATGGAGCGACGGTTTCGCTCACCAATACGGTGACGAATGCGTCGGGGGCGACATTGAGTGAGAATGCTTCGACGTTGAGCTTGGGCAGCGGGGCTAATGCATGGACGAATTCGGGGACGATCAGCATGACGGGGGGGACGCTGAATTATGGAGGGGTATTTACGCCGGCGGGGATTGGGACGGTGAACCGGTCGGGGGGGACGATTAATTTT
>DASRRR010000024.1:0-33570 GCA_035656825.1 Tepidisphaeraceae bacterium
GGTCGGGGGAGGTTTGGTGGGCGTTGATGTGGTAGTCGGGGGAGATGGTCAGGTGCAGAGAGAGGTGGCGGGGGGTGGTCCACTCAGGAGTGACTTGGACGATTTCGGTTGGCGGATGTGTGGGGGTGGAGGAGGGATGGAAGGTAACAGGGCCGGCGAGCGTGAGGTGGAGGAGGGCGGCTTGGAGGAGGGCGCTCATGCTCTCGGCTTGTTGTTCTAGTTGAGCGGCGAAGGTTTGCAGGATGCGGGTGACGCCAGTGGGGTTGTTTAGGGAGAGCATGGCGAGGGCGGCGGCGGCGTTGCCGCTGGGGAGGGGAGAGTCGGTGGCGGTTTTTTGGCGGACGATCAGGTCGTCGGCGGTGGCGGGGGTGAAGTAGAAGCCGCCGTGGAGGGGGTCGGCGAAATGGGTGGTCAGGAGCGATTGGAATTGGGTGGCGTGGTCACGCCATTTGGCGTCTTTGGTGGATTGCCAAAGTTGGGTGAAGGCTAGGGTGAGGAAGGCGTAGTCGTCCAGGAATGAGAAGGAGTTGGCTTTTAAGAAGACATCGGCGGCGCGGGTGGCGGCGGTGGTGTAGCGGGGTTCAGAGAGGATAGAGCCGCCGTGGGCTAGGGCGCGGATCATCAGGGCGTTCCAACTGGGGAGGATTTTGGTGTCGAGCAGGGGTTGTTTGCGCTGGGCGCGGGCGGCGAGGAGTTTGGCGCGCATGGGTTGGAGTTTGGATTCGAGTTCGGATTCGGTGAGGTTGAGGCGATTCGCGGCGGCGGAGAGGGATTCGGGGAGGAAGAGGATGTTTTTGCCGGGTTGACCTGTGCCGTGGTGGGGGTCGGAGAAGTTGGGGCCTTCGTCGACGCCGTAGATGCGGTTGAAGAGGGAGGCGTCGGATTCGCCTAGGAGGTCTTCGATTTCGTCTTTGGTCCAGAGGTAGTTGAGGCCTTCCTGGGAGTCGACTTCGGCGTCGAAGGCGGTGTAGAAGGTGCCGGCGGGGGAGGTCATTTCGCGGAGGATGAAGTCGAAGATGCCTCGGGCGATGGAGGCGTAGTGCTCGTCGTTGGTCTGGCGGTACAATTCGGTGTAGCACCAGGAGAGCATGGCGTTATCGTAGAGCATGATCTCGAAGTGGGGGACGAGCCAGTGGGCGTCGGTGGAGTAGCGGTGGAAGCCGCCACCGAGGTGGTCGCGGATGCCGCCGGCGGCCATGGCGGTGAAGGTGTGGGTGAGCATTTTGGTGATGCGAGGGTGGAGGTCGCGGGGGGAAGAACCCACGGACAGCGGTCCGTGGGCTTTGGTGTGGAGGGAGGTGTAGGTGAGGAGGAGTTCGAGGAGGGTTTGGCGGGGGAATTTGGGGGAGCGGCCGAAGCCGCCGTTGGTGGGGTCGTAGTCGGAGATGGAGCGGGCGAGGAGGGATTCGATTAATTTCTGGTCGATGGTGATGGGGTGGTCGGCGCTGCGCGGTTCGGCGAGTTGCTGGAGGATGTGGAGGATTTCGTTGGCGGAGGATTCGACGTCTTCTTTGCGATTGAGGAAGGCGTCGGAGAGGGATTTGAGGACGGTGGGGAAGCCGGGGCGGCCTTGGGTGTCGGTGGGGGGAAAGTAGGTGCCGGCGTAGAAGGGGCGGAGGTCGGGGGTGAGGAAGACGGACATAGGCCAGCCGCCGTGATGGGTGAGGACCTGGACGGCGGTCATGTAGAGCTGGTCGACGTCGGGGCGCTCTTCGCGGTCGACTTTGATGTTGATGAAAAGATCGTTCATCAGTTTGGCGATGGCGGGGTTTTCGAAGCACTGGCGTTCCATGACGTGGCACCAGTAGCAGGTGGAGTAGCCGACGGAGAGGAAGATGGGTTTGTTTTCGGTGCGGGCGAGGGAGAAGGCTTCGGGGCCCCAGGGGTACCAGTCGACGGGGTTGTGTTGGTGCTGGAGGAGGTAGGGGGAGGTTTGTTTGGAGAGGCGGTTCATGGGGTTCCTTTTATATGATGGTATGCGCGGTGGGGAGTTGGGAGAAGATATGCGTTTTTGGGCGGGAAATGAGGAAGTTGGGTTCGTTTGGTTTTGGGGGAATGCAACCACGATGACACGATGGCACGAAGGGAGACACGAAGGAAGACTTCGCGAAGATCGCAAAGGAGCAAAAGGTACAAAGAAGAAACGATGGTGCGCATACAAGGCCTCCTATATAGGGGCGTGTTTGCGCGAAGAGGAGGATAAAGGCGCAACTAAAATTTTGGATTTACGAAAATGCTGGGGGAAAGATGGAAAATAATTTTTCTCGGAAGGGATTTTTAAGATGGGTGGTTTACGCGGCTATCCGGGAGATAGATTATGAAAATAGACGTGCAACTTTGGGATGGGATGTGCGTTTAAGAGGTTAGTTCTGGGTGCGTGGGAAGTTGGATGGAGGATAATTTTATGGGCTTGTGGATTCCGCGCGAATTGCGTGAGGCGCCGGTGTTGTCTGAGGCGTTTTGGCCGAAGGAAGTAACGCCAGGGTATGCGCTGCTGATTAATCCGTTTTATGCGAAGGATGCGCATGCGAGTTTTGGTAAGCATGTGTTGACGCCGAGTTTGGCGCTGACGAGTGTGGCGGGGGCGACGCCTGCGAATTGGCGGGTGGGGTATTGGGATGAGAATTTGTTGAAAGGGCCGCCGCCATGCGAGCCGTTTCCGCAGGTGGTGGGGATTTCGGTGCATTTGACGTTTGCGCGGCGGGCGTATGAGCTGGCGCGATGGTATCGGGAGCGGGGGGCGAAGGTTGTGCTCGGGGGATTGCATGTGCAGTCGTGTGCGGAGGAGTGTGCGGAGCATGCTGATGCAATAGCTGTTGGAGATGGGGTGCAGATTTGGCCGGAGGTGTTGCGGGATGTGGAGCGGGGAGAGTTGAAGGGAGTGTATCGGGCGGGGTATGAGCGGCCTTATCGGGAGGATCCGGCACCGGCGCGGGGGTTGCTGCCGAGACGATCTTTTTTGACGACGAGCAGTTTGATTGCGACGCGCGGGTGCCATAACCGGTGCGGGTTTTGTTATTTGGCGACGGATGGGTTGCACATGCCTTATAAGGTGCGGGATGTGGAGCAGGTGGTGGAGGAGTGGAAGGCGGATCGGCAGCCTTATGCGGTGTTTATCGATAATAATCTGGGGTCGCGGCGGGATTATTTGAAGGAGTTGTGTCGGGGGTTAAGGCCGCTGAAGAAGATCTGGAGTGCGGCGGTGACGATTGATGTGACGGATGATCCGTCATTGGTGCGGGAGATGGCGCTGGCGGGGTGTACGGGGGTATTTGTGGGGCTGGAATCGTTGTCAGATCGGAATTTGTCGGATGCGCGGAAGAAGACGCCGCGGACGGAGGAGTATGCGCGGCGGGTGCGGCTATTGCATGAGTATGGGATACAGGTGAACGGGAGTTTTGTGTTGGGGTTTGATCATGATGGGCCGGATGTTTTTAAGAGGACGGCGGAGTGGATTGAGGAGAATCGGCTGGAGTGTGCGACGTTTCATATTTTGACGCCGTATCCGGGGACGCCGTTGTTTCGACAGATGGAGGGGGAGGGGAGGCTGCTGCATAAGGATTGGTCGTTGTATGACACGGCGCATGTGGTGTTTCGGCCGAAGTTGATGAGCGAAGCGGAATTGGCGGAGGGGTATGCGTGGTGTTATCGGCGGTTGTTTTCGGGTGGGTCGATTTGGAGGAGGAGGCCGGAAGATTGGCGGGCGGTGATGCCTTATTTGGCGATGTCATATTTGTATAAGCGGTCGAATCGGTTGTGGCATTTGCTCATTAAGCATGATTTGACGCATGCGGTGTGGTGGCCGCTTGTGGAGTGGACGCGGAGGAGGCATGTGAAGTATCGGAGGCGGTTTGAGGAGAGCGTGGAGGTGGTTGGGGGGGCGGGGTCGGTGGTGTCGGCGGGAGTTTGAGGGGGAGAAGGACCGACGAGCGGCAGCCTTTCATTCTTCGCTGGCAAGCGAAAGGATATGAGCACGAAGTGTTTCCGAAACACGAAAATCAAGTTCGTCCATCAGGCGATCCATAAGGGGACGGATAGCATGCAATTGGCCGATCTGTTTAGCTTGAAGGAGCACGCCAAGAACGCCAACAATGTGGATTCCAAGGTGCCGGGCGACATCGCGCCCAAGCCGTTCATCAATCAGAAGGGTGTCGGCGTTGAGTTCGAGAGCCAACGCGAGAGCGGCGAGTTCACCCGCATGCAGGCCGGTCGAGAAAGGGGCAACGGCGGATAGGTCAGATGGAGATCGGATGAGGAAAAAAGGATATTGGCCGATATCAAGAGCGGGGAATCGCTTGCCAGGGCGACGCAATTCATCAGCGACATCAGGAGGAACGATCACCGTCCCATAGAGCACTCCGAGCATGTCGAGCAGCCCCAGGTGGGCTAACGCACGAATGGGAGAGGTATCACTGATAACAATGGCCACGCTTATGATTTCCCGGACTCACGAAGATTTTTGAGATGGTTGATGGTGGTTAGGTCTTCGTGAAAATCTTCGAGGGTATAGCGATAAATCGGGATTTTGCGCGAGTGCAGCTCATCTTCCATTTCAGAACGGGAGAGGTGAGCGAATTGGGCGGCGGGCCAGAGAGCGAGCTTTCCGGCGTCGAAAAGGCGACAGGCGATTTCGATGCGCGCTTCATCGGGGGTCAGTTTGACGGCATGAAGATCGTCATCAGAAATCACAAGGGGCATGGTGCTACTCCTGAGATGAGTATAGCAGGAACAGAGGTATTAATCCTCCGGTTTTTCGCCGGCGTCGGCCATTTTTACGATTTTGGGGTCGAAGCGGGCGAGGGTTTCTACGAGGTCGGATTGGGAGGCCATGACGGAGTGGATGTCTTTGTAGGCGAGGGGGACTTCGTCGATGCCGGCGGAGAGGAGGGTGACGCCGGCGGATTCGAGGAGGGGGCGGATGTGTGCCCAGCGGAATTTTTCTTTGGCGGCGGTGCGGGACATAGTGCGGCCTGCGCCGTGGGAGGCGGAGTGGAGGGATGGTGCGGAGCCTTTGCCGCGGACGACGAAGCCGGGGGTGGCCATGGAGCCGGGGATGACGCCGAGGACGCCAGGCCCGGCGGGGGTGGCACCTTTGCGGTGGACGATGAGGTCGCGGCCGAGGTGGTGTTCTTTCCAGGCGAAGTTGTGGTGGTTTTCGATGGTGGCGATGGGTTTTTCGCCTAGGGCTTTTTGGATTTTGTGGTGGATGATTTCGTGGTTGGCGTGGGCGTAGCGGCCCATGAGGTTCATGGCGTGCCAGTATTCCTGGCCGGCGTCACTGTCGAGGGAAAGCCAGGCGAGGCGGCGGAGTTCGGGGGGGAGTTCGGGGTGTTGGTCCATGGCGAGGCGGGAGTAGAAGTCGGCGATGGTGGCGCCGGTGCCCCGGCTTCCACTGTGGGAGAGGAGGGCGAGGTAGGTTCCGGGGGGGAGGGGGGAAGACGAGGATAGAGGATGGAGGATAGAGGATAGAGAAGAATCGGGGAGGGTGAGGGTGCCCCATTCTACGAAGTGGTTGCCGGAGCCGGAGGTGCCGATTTGGGCGCGGGCTTTGGGGTGGAGGCGTTTGGTGATGGGGAGGAGGGACCAGTCTTCGTTGAGGACTTCGTGGTCGATTGGTTTTTTTTGTTCGGCACCGGTGCCGAAGACGGTTTCGTGTTGGAGGATACGTTCGAGGGAGGAGTGGAGGCGATTGATGTCCGTGGAGGGGATGGGGAAGATGGAGAGGCGCATGCGGCAGGCGATGTCGACGCCGACGGCGTAGGGGATGACGGCGTTGTCGGTGGCGAGGACGCCGCCGATGGGGAGGCCGTAACCGACGTGGGCGTCGGGCATGAGAGCGCCGGCGACGGCGATGGGGAGCCGGGCGGCGTTTTTCATTTGGTCGATGGCGGTGGGTTCGAGGTTGGCACCCCAGATTTGGTAGGGAGCGGGGGTGGCGCGTTCGACATAGGTGGAGCGGGAGGCGGATTCGTCGAGGAGGGCTTTGGCGAGGAGGGCGTAGTGGGGGTGGTCTTTGTAGGCGCTGGGTTCGGTGAGGAGGGCGCGGAGGTCATTCAGGACGGTTTCTTTGCTTAGGGCGGTGATGGCGGGGGGGACGACTTTGAGGGCGACGCCGATGGTGGGGCCTGGTTTGAATCCGAGTTTGAGGAGGTCTTTGGCTTTCATGGGAGGACGCGCGGCCCAGAGGGCCGCGGCTAAACGGTTTACTTTAGGTGATGGTGAGTTCGGGGCCATTCTTGGTGGCGTTGCGGGTGTCGACGGCGCGGATGAGGGATTGGGTGAGGGATTCGAGGGATTGGCGGAGGGAGGGGTTGGATTCGAAGTTGCGGGTGGGGGTGCCGGCGTCGGAGTGTTCGCGGAGTTCGCGGGTGGCGGGGATGGAGCCTAGGAGGGGGAGGTTGAGGGATTGGGCCATGCGTTCGCCGCCGCCGGAGCCGAAGAGGTCGCCGGTCATATTTTCGACGATGCCTAGGACGGGGGTGCCGAGTTGTTGGAACATGCGGACGGCGCGGATGGCGTCGTCAACGGCGACTTGCTGGGGGGTGACGACGACGACGGCACCGGTGAGCTGGAGGGTTTGGCAGAGGGTGAGCGCGACATCGCCGGTGCCGGGGGGGAGGTCGACGATGAGGTAATCGAGGTCGGGCCAGTCGGTGTTGTCGGTGAGGAGTTGTTTGAACGCGCCGTGCGCCATGGGGCCGCGCCAGATGAGGGGTTTGTCTTGTTCGACGAGGGAGCCGATAGTGACTGCGTGGATGCCGTGGACGTAGTGGGGGAGGATTTTGGAGCCGCGGACGTTGGGGGCGATGCCTTTGAGGTGGAGGAGTGTGGGGGCGGAGGGGCCGTAGATGTCGCCGTCCATGAAACCAACGGCGTGGCCGAGGCGCTGGAGACCGACGGCGAGGTTGACGGCGATGGTGGATTTACCGACGCCTCCCTTGCCGGCACCGACGGCGATGACGTTGCGGACCTGGGGGAGAGGGCCGGTGGGCGCGGGTTTGGCGGGGACGGTGATGACCTGGACTTCGACTTCGGAGGCACCGATGTCTTTTAAGAGGCCTTCGAGGGCGCGCTGGGCGCCGGCTTCGGTGCCGGGGATGGCTTCGACGGCGATCCAGACGATGTCGCCGTCGAGGCGGACGTCTTTGACGCGGCCGGCGGAGATGATGTCTTTTCCGGCTTCGGGGTCGCGGATGGAGCGGAGGGCGGCCATTACTTTGTCACGATCGAGGGGCATGGGTGTCCTTGGTAATAATGTTTATGGAATTGAATATACGCGCGAGGGGAGAGAAGAGAAGACGGGCTGAGGACAGCCCGGCTCAGCTTGGGATTTGATGTTTACTGTAGTTTCGGCGGGGCGGGGATATGGCGTATCATGGAGAGATGCCGAGGGAGATGGCTTGGAAGTTGTTGAATCCGCAACATGCGTCGGCGCGACGGCGGATGAATGCGGGAAATAAGGCGGGGACGGCGGCGGGGATTAATATTGAGCCGGGGTCGGATGATGACGGGTGGATTGTGCCGCCGCCGGTGCGGTTGTCGGATGGGACACGGGTGCAGTTGTATAAGGATGGGGAGGCGCTGCACGCGGCGTTTGATGCGATCAAGGGGGCGAAGCATCGGATTTGTCTGGAATCGTATATCTTTGCCGATGATGGGACGGGAAATGCGTTTGCGGAATTATTAGCAAAAAAGGCGTCGGAAGGTGTCGCGGTTTATTTGATTTATGACTCGGTGGGATCGCTGCTGAGCGGGCGGAGGATGTTTTTGAACATGCAGAAGCATGGGGTGAAGATTCGGGCGTTTCATCCGATTAATCCGCTGGAGAATCGGTATTCGTGGCGGCCTTGGAATCGGGATCATCGGAAATTATTGGTGGTGGATTATGACATCGCGGGGATCGGGGGATTGAACGTGGGGGCGGAGTATGCGGGGTCGTGGGTGGCGTCGATGGGGGAGAAGAAATGTTCGCCTTGGCGGGATAATGCGATTGGGATTGTGGGGCCTTCGGCGCGGGTTTTTATTCGGCCGTTTTCGCGGATGTGGAATTATATTTCGACGGGGGGGAGGATTCGTAAGGCGGAGTATATTTATAATTTGGATTTTGCGATGGGGGATTTGGCGCTATTGGCGGCAGTGCCGACGGTGGCGAGTCCGTTGTCGCCGTTTTTGAGGAAATTGTTTCGGGAGGCGCGGGAGTCGATACAGTTGACGATGGCGTATTTTGCGCCGCCGGAGGAGATGATTGATGATTTGTGTGCGGCGGCGCGGCGGGGAGTGCGGGTGCAGATCATGGTGCCGGGGGAATGTGATGTGAAGCTGCTGCTGACGGCGGCGCGGTCGTTTTATGAGAAACTTTTGGTGGCGGGGGTGGAAGTGTATGAGCGCTGCGGGGCGATCCTGCACGCCAAGACGTTGTGTGTCGATCAGCGGATCAGTCAGATCGGATCGACGAATCTGGATTTTCGCTCGATTGAATATAATTGTGAGATATCGGCACTGCTGCGGTCGGAGGAATTTGGGAAGCAGATGTCGGAGTTGTTTTACAACGACACGCTGTATGCGGATCGGATTACGTTGAAGGAATGGCGGAAGCGCCCGACCTATGATCGGGTGGTGCAATGGGCAGTGAATCAGTCGCGGTACTTATTGTAAGGGCGGCTACGACTGATTCCATTCTCCACTGAAGACTTCGGTGGCAGGACCGGTCATGTAGACGTTGTTGTCGGATTCGCGCCATTCGAGGCGGAGGTCGCCGCCGGGGAGGTGGGCGAGGATTTTGCGGCCGGTGCGACCGGTGGCGAAGCCGGCGACGCAGACGGAGGAGGCGCCGGTGCCGCAGGCGAGGGTGATGCCGCTGCCGCGTTCCCAGGTGCGCATTTTGATTTCGGTGGGAGAGATCACTTGGACCCAATGGACGTTGGCGCGGCGGGGGAAGGCGGGGTGATTTTCCATCAGTGGGCCGACGCGCTCAAGGGGGATGGCATCGACGTTGTCGGTGTAGATGATGGCGTGGGGGTTGCCGATGTTGACGAAGACGGCTTCGACGGGTTTTTCGCCGGGAACGGCGGAGAGTTGGTAGACGTGAGCCTTAGCGGTTTTCGTGACCATCGAAGGATCGACGGGGATTTGTTCGAGTTCGAGGGAAGGCTCGCCCATTTTGACGGTGATGAGTTCGACTTTGTCGGAGGAGTTGAGTTTGAGATCGAGCGTGCGGACGCCGCGGCCGGTTTCGATGCGCATGGGGTTTCTTTTGACGGTGCCGTGGTCGTAGGCGAATTTGGCGAGGCAGCGGATGCCGTTGCCGCACATTTCACCTTCGGAGCCGTCGATGTTGAACATGCGCATGCGACAGTCGGCTTTGTCGGAGGGGAGCAGGACGATCAGGCCGTCGGAACCGATGCCGAAGTGGCGGTCGGAGATGACGCGGGAGAGGGCTTCGGGATTTTCGACGGTTTCTTTGAAGCCGTTGACGTAGATGTAGTCGTTGCCGAGGCCGTGCATTTTGGTGAACTTCATGAGCGGGATTATATCACATCCATTTTGCCAGTCAGTAGGCAGGCATCATGATTAATTACATAAATAATTAATTTGACGATCATCCCTGCAATTTGCTATGATTTTGAGAATGGAATTTCGCTGGATTGATTGGAACATCCAGAAATGCCTGAAGCATGGCGTGGATCCGAGCGAGGTGGAATTTGTGGTTCGTCGCGCACGCCGGCCCTACCCGCGGAAAATAGAGGATGAGAAAACACTGGTTTGCGGCCAGACGGATGTCGGTCGATATCTTCAGGTGATTTATTTGATTGATGAGGATGATGCGATTTTCATCATCCATGCGATGCCGCTGACGCCACGAAAGAAACGCAATTATCGAAGGAGTCGAAAATGAATAAAAAGCCGCTCAATCCAAAATTGCCGGGGCGTTATGGCAAGATGACTGCGCGAGAATTGGACGAAGTCGCGGATGCGCTGGATCGGCCTATTGCGGCTTCGGAGACACGATCGCTGACGGCGGGGGAGCGGGCGCAATGGCAGCGTGCCAAGCGCGGGCCGGGACGTCCGGCGCGGGGGAAAGGAGCAAAAGTGATCTCCCTCACGGTCGAACAATCGCTGTTAGCGAAGGCGGATCAGGCGGCACGCAAGGCGGGGATTAGCCGGGCGGCGCTATTTGAAATGGGATTGGTGGCGATTTTAGGTAAAGAGACAACGCGCAAGGCGGGTTAAGAGTGGTTCTGGCAAGTGAGACCCCCCTGCCCTACTATTTGGGTGTTATGAGCACTATGACTACTCAACCGCGGTTGTCTGAGGTTCCGGATTCGCAGGGGCATTTTGGGGAGTATGGCGGGACGTTTGTGCCGGAGACGCTGATGGGGGCGCTGCAGCAGTTGGAGGCGGAATATTTGAAGGCGAAAGCCGATCCGGCGTTTCAGAAAGAGTTTCAGCATTATTTGAAGACGTTTGCGAATCGGCCTAGCCCGTTGTATTTCGCCAAGCATCTGACGGAGCGGCTCGGCGGAGCGCAGATTTATTTGAAGCGGGAAGATCTGAATCACACGGGGGCGCACAAGATTAATAATACGATCGGGCAGGCGCTGCTGACTTTGCGGACGGGGAAGAAGCGAGTGATCGCGGAGACGGGGGCGGGGATGCATGGGGTAGCGACGGCGACGGTGGCGGCGTTGTTTGGGCTCAAGTGTGATGTGTATATGGGGGCGGAGGATATTCGCCGACAGAATCTGAATGTGTTTCGGATGAAGCTCATGGGGGCGAATGTGATTGAAGTGCAGTCGGGGCAGAAGACGCTGAAGGATGCGCTGAATGAGGCGCTGCGAGATTGGATGGCGAGTGTGCCTTATACGCATTACATCATTGGGACGGTGGCTGGGCCGCATCCGTTTCCGATGATGGTTCGGGATTTTCAGCGGGTGATCGGGGATGAGTTGAAATATCAGGCAGTGGAGATGTTTCAGCGGCTGCCGGATTATGTGATTGCGTGTTGCGGGGGGGGATCGAATGCGGCGGGGATTTTTTATCCACTGGTGGAAGATAGCGATGTGAAATTGATCGGGGTGGAGGCGGGAGGAAGGTCGTCGGCGCTGGGGCAACATGCGGCGACGTTGTGCCAGGGGAAGCCGGGGGTATTGCATGGGTGTTTGTCGTATGTCTTGCAGACGGACGATGGGCAGACGGCGGATGTGCATTCATGTTCGGCGGGATTGGATTACCCGGGGGTTGGGCCGGAACATGCGTATTGGAAGGATACGGGGCGGGTGGAATATAGCTGCATTACGGATCAGCAGGCGCTGGATGCGTTTCAGTTACTTTGCCAGACGGAGGGGATTATTCCGGCGCTGGAATCATCCCATGCGCTGGCGGAGGCGGCGCGTTTAGCGCCAAAGCTGCCTAAAAATAAGATTATTGTGGTGAATTTAAGCGGGCGAGGGGATAAGGATTGTCAGGAGGCGGCGCGGCTACTGGGGACGAAATAGATTCGCTCAATTCGCGAGCAATGGGGATGAGCGTGCTGTGGGGCTGGGCATGCTCATGCCTGATTTTGGCGTTAGAAGGCGTTTTGAGGGGAAGGCACAGGGTTTGTTAATGCAAAATGGAGATCCAACTAGAACTGCCCCGGAAAGCATAAGCTGTGATGTACGATTTCAATCCGTTGTCTACGATGTTTTTGGTCCGATCGTTGCCGGTTCGTGAACCGATGCCGAGTGTTTGGGGGATGGTGCGTCGGATGATGCCACGGGTGCGGCGGAGATTTGTGGGTGCGGGGGTGATTGCGCGACGGAAGCGGGAGCGATGGGGTGGGTGGTCGATGCGGGGAGTAAAGCCGTCTTATAATTTAAGGTAGCGGGGGATCAGGATTCGCGGCGCATGACGGCGGTGCCAGTGACTTGTTTGGAGGCGGAGATGAGGGACATCGGGCGGATGCCGACGGCGCTCCAGGTGCAGGAGACGGTGATGGTGATGTTGGAGCCGGCGGCGACGCCGGAGACGTTGGTGGGGCTGAGGGTGATGGAGTATTGACCGCTGGAGAAGCCGGCGGCGGTCATGACGTTGGCGACGGCGGTGTTGACGTCGGCGTTGACGGCGGTGGAGACGATGGCGGCACGGACCCCTTCGCGGGCAGCGCCTTCTAGGGTGTGTTTGACGAAGAAGAAATCGCCGTATTCGATGGTGCCGAAAGCGATGCTGGTGAGGATGGGGAGGACCATCGCGGCTTCGAGGATGGCGTTGCCGCGACGGCTGCGGAAGAAGGATGACCGGATCATAGGGCTCCCGGTTGGAGACCGATGCCGAGGAGGACTGCGATGGTAGCGAGGAAGACCGGTACGGCGTAAGGGAGGGGTTTATCGATGGTTGTAGTGGAGCCAGTTTCGGCGACGTGGTCAACGCCCAACTCACTGATGTGAACGAGGTTGATGGCAAGCAAGTAGCTGTTCCAGAAGAGGGCGGAGAGTTTGCCGGCGCAGGCGGATTGAACGAGGACGACAATCAGGCCAACGATGGCGGCGGCCATGAAGACATTGAGAGTGCCGAGGGGTCCGAGCCAGGCACCAACGGCAGCAACGAGTTTGATGTCACCGCCGCCGAGAGCGCCGACGGCGAAAGGGAGAATCATGAGAGCGAATCCAACGCCGAGACCTTCGAGAGAATCCCAGGGGGTGACGGTGTGAAGAGTGAGGAAACTTTGCGCCAGGCCGGTAGCGGCGAGGGAAAAAGTCAGGGCGTTGCGGATTCGCCGGAAGGATATGTCCTCTACGGCCGCCCAGAATAGCGCGACAAGCAACGGGGCATACAACAGCAGATCCGCAACGCCCATGACAGTGTTCTCACAAAATGAAGCGTGAATTAGAGCGCCGAATCGACGCCCTGCCACTTGGCAAGGACTTTGGTACCGACAGTGGTGATGACGGTGACCGTGGCGACGACGATGAGGCCTAGGATCAGAGCGTATTCCAGGACTTCGCCGCCTTGCTCGTCGAGGACGAGTTTACGAAGCGTCTTGACCAACATTGCATTTCTCCGTTCGGAAGACAGCGATGAAAGGCCTGCGCGGACGACGCGGATTCGCATCATGCCTGCAAGCCTTTCTTCGGTGCGCGTGGTTTAGAGCGCGCTGTTGACTGAGTTCCACTTGGCCAGCACCTTGGTGCCGACGGTGGTGATAACGGTGACGGTGGCGACGACGATGAGCCCGAGGATGAGGGCGTATTCCAACACTTCGCCACCTTGTTCGTCCTTGACCAACTTGCCGAGCAGATTCTTGACCGCTTTCATGTTCTTCTCCCAAAACGGGCGCCACAATTTTCTCGCGTCGGCACCGTGCCGATGAGGTGGGCCTGGAAACATTCCAGACACATCACGAGATAACGCTGGTCGCCCGCGTCGGCTGCTTTGTCAGGCAGCACAACCGTGGCGCCGAGTCGCGGTGTTTCTGGCAACCGATCGACGCGCGTTACATCTCTCAGATCGGACCGCCCCATACCTCACTTAATTGCGTTGAAGAAAATTTGGTGTGAATGACGCGGATTTTGCGTCCGGGTATATGTTCGGGACTGCATAAACGTCAGAGATAGCGCAAATTCCCGCCGTCAGGCCCTATAATCAGAGATCGTGCAGCGAAGTGTTGGTCAATCTCATGCCGGATTTACATTAGTAGAGTTGCTGGTGGTCATCGGGATCATCGCGCTGCTGATCGCGATCCTTTTGCCGGCGCTGGGAAAAGCGAGTGAAGCCGCCAAGCGGGCGAATTGTCTGTCGAATCTGCGCCAGGTCGATCAGGCTTTTCTTTTTTATGCGATGACAAATCACGACCAGGTGCCACTGGGATATCGGACCGCGTCGAAGCAGTACAACAGCATGGTGTTCAGCGCGACCGCTCCGCCGAGCGGACAGTATGTATTGTTCGGATTACTCTACGGAGCCAAATTGTTCAGTAGTCCGGCGGTGTTGTTCTGTCCATCGGAATCAAATCCAAAGTTTATGTTGGACACGTCGGATAACCCTTGGCCGGATGCCCTGACTGGCGCTTGGCCGACACAAAATGTGCAGGCAGGTTATGGGGCGAGGCCGGAAATGCAGATCCCCGATGATTTAACAAATGTCCCGGCGGGTTTCGCAATGCCAAAGCTCACGCGATTTAAGAATCTCGCGATTTTCGCGGATTTAACCTCCGCCGGTACGCGCGTGCGCACGCGGCACCGCAATGGAGTGAACGTATTGTATGGGGATGGATCGGCGCGCTGGGTGACCGGCAGCGATATTATGGCGTTGCTGAATACGCTACCGGAACCGTCGCTCCCGCCGGTGGCGACGTATAATGCGCAGCAAGATGCGCTGTGGCAGATGTTCGACCAACAGTTTTAACGTTCCGCTTTGGCGATCAGCTTTTTGAGCAGATGGATTTCACCCTGGTGGCCGGCTTCATCGTGGAAGCCATGAAAGATCGTGTAGCGGAGATTTTTCGGCTTTTCATCGCTGCCGATGTTGCGGGAAAGGGCGGCGCCATCAAGAGTGTTGATGTGAGCCAGAACACGTTCAAGTTGGACGCGCAGCTGCGCGACAACATCGGACAGAGACGGATACTTGGTCTCTGCCGTAGGTTTGCTCTGCCAGTTGAATAATGCGAACCAGTCCTGCGGATAGCCGGTGGGCTGAGTGGGCAGAGGCGAGGGGCTGAAGGTGAGGTGCTCGACGACGGTGAGGGTGTGACCGGCGTGCCAGAGGATGTGATTTTGCAGTCCCGGCGGAGTCCAGAGAGATTGCTCGTCGGTGACGCCTTCGAGGAGACGGAGGGTTTTGCCGCGGATTTCTTTGGCGGTCAGGAGAAGAGTTTCGTCGGCCATTTGCATTTTCCTTTGCTTAAATTTTGGGGATATCGGCGGCGTTGGTGGCGAGTTTGCCGGCCATCACGCGGTCATATTCATCCTTGACCCAAGGGATTGTGTCTTTGTTTCGATCCATCCAAAGCGGGAGAGGCGTGCGGAGATTGCGTTTATCCAGTTCGGCGAATTCGACGACAACGTCGGCACGGGAGTAGCCGGAGAGGTCGTGGAGCTTGCCCATGTGGATGCAGTCGGTGGGGCAGGGTTCGGTGCAGAGGGCACAGAAGAGGCATTTGGAATAATCGATGGCGAAGCGAATGAGCTGGCCGTTCTTTGCGTCGGCGGGGTCGACGATGCCTTTGTCCTTGGAGATGCGGCGTGGGCCTGATTTGTCGATATAAATGCAGTCGACCGGGCAGGCCTTGGCGCAGAGATCGCAGGCGATGCATTTGTTGGCTTCAAATTCGTGGATGCCTCGGTAGCGCGGGGCGAAGGGGAGTTTTTGCTCGGGGTAGTTGACGGTGACGGTCGGTTGGAAGCAGTATTTCAGCGTGATCTTCATGCCCACGGCGATGGTGCGGCAGGTGTCAAAGATGTTGGCGAAGTAATTCTGAATGGGATTCATGCTGTCTTGGTGGCGAAGTTGTGGAGGATCTGCAGGCCGACTTTTTGGGATTTTTCGGGGTGGAATTGAGTGGCGAAGATGTTGCCTTGACGGATGGAGGAGACAAACGGCCGGCCATAATCAGTGGTCGCCGCGATGATGGACGGGTCGGCAGGAGTGACGTGGTAGCCGTGAACGAAGTAGACGTTGGACCCGTCAGCCAGGTCGTCGAAGAGAGGCGAGGGGGTTTTGAAACTAAGCTGGTTCCAGCCCATGTGGGGGACTTTAAGATTCAAGGTCGTGTCGACGTCGAAACGGACGCACTGGCCGCGAAGGACGCCGAGGCCGGCGTGTTCGCCATCTTCGTAGCCGATGTCGAAGAGCATTTGCAGGCCGAGGCAAATGCCTAGGAAGGGGCGACCTTTAGCGATGTGAGATTTGATTGGATCGGCAAAGCCGCGAGCGTGCAGCGTCGCGACGGCGTCTTTGAAGGCGCCGACGCCGGGGAGGACAATACGATCATAATTCGCGATTTTATCGGGGGTGGAGAGGATATCGGCGGGGTGGTGGACCTGCTCGAAGGCTTTTTGCACGGAACGGAGGTTGGCCATGCCGTAGTCGATGATCGCGATAGAGGACATTGGGTCTCTGTAAAAACGAGACACTGGCAGCAAGCTGCCAGTGGCACGGAAATTTATATTGCTGCGTGGTTAAGTCTATTTCACTTTGACGACGATTTCCACGCGGCGGGAAGCGTCCTTGGATCCCTTGGCGTTATTGGCGCCGTAGGAGCGGATGACGAGTTGTTTGTCGCTGATACCCTTGGTTTCGAGATAGCTGGCGACGCTGTGGGCGCGGGCATAAGCGAGGTCGAAGTTGTCATCGTAGGTTTGCTTGGTGCGATGGATCGGGTCGGTGTCGGTATGGCCGTCGACGTAGATGCGTTTGCTGGGGTAGGACTTCTTGATGGCGGCGGCGATTTTGTCGAGGGTGGATTTGGCGCTGGTTTTGACGATGGCGCGGCCGGAGTCGAAGAGGACGGAGCCGGGGATGAGGACGGTGATGGTGCCGGCGGCGGCGTCGTAGCGGGCGTCGATGCCTTCGAGGCCGGGGTTGTTGGGCTGGCCGGGGGTCTGCTTTTGCAGGTTGGTTTTGAGGTCGGCGATCTCGGCGTCGCGTTTGGCGATCTCGTCGCGCATGGATTGCAGCTCAGCGGGATCGGGGGCGGTGCGGAGCTTGGATTCTGAATCCGCCAGGCGGGCTTGCAGCTCACGGTTTTGCTGCCAGAGCGCGTCATTTTCCTTCTTCATCGAGTTTTGACAGCCGACGGAAAGGAAGGTCATTCCCAACAGGACGGCAGTCATGCCAAACCAAGTCATTCGCATAATGGTGTTGCTCCTGAAAAACATGTTATGGGAACCCGAAACGTGGTCAAGGGGCGTCGGGAGTCTTGGAAGGAACATCGGCGGCGCGGGTTTCGAGTGCGGTGGTTTTGGCCTGCAACTCGCGCAATTCACGGTCGCGGCGGTCTTGGTCGGAGCGATGGCGCAATTCGCGGAATTGGCCGACGGTTTTGTAGATGGTACGGGCGAGCAGGGTGACGACGATGCCGGCCAGGAAGGTGAAGAAAGTGAAGTAGAGGAGCGAGGTGGGCCAGATGCCGTTGTACCAGTACCAGAATTCGACGTGCTGGCTGGAGTTTTTGGAGACGAAGATCAGGAGGTAGATCAGGACGAGGAAGAAGATGGTGAGCTTGGTCCAGACTTTGATTTTGAGCCAGGTGTTGGACATGTGAGGTCTTTGGTTCAGATGGGGATCGGGAGTTTGTAGAGAGAGCGGGCGTTTTCAAAGAGGAGTTGGCGGATGGTGGAGGGATTGGGGGAGAGGCGGCGGATGGCGGAGATCATTTGCGAGCCGGTGCAGGTCGGGCCATGGCCGGCGGGGTCGGGGCAGTCGGAGCCGTAGATCATGCGGTCCTTGTGGCGGGCGATGAAGGCGCGGGCGTAGTCTTCATCGCGGATCAGGGCGTTGAGACCGGAGCCGGCGGACATGTCGGCGTGCATGTTGGGGTAGTCGGAGAGATAGCGGTCGGTCAGACCGCCGGGAGTGACTTTGCCGTGGGGGTAGCCGGTTTTCTGGTCGCACTTGGCGTCGATGTTGGCCCAGAACATCTGGGCGTGTCCGACGAAATTGACCTTGGGGAATTTTTTGAGCATGGCTTCGAATTTATCGAAGCCGGTGTTGTACCATTCGTACTGGAAGTGGAGCGTGATCGGGACGTCGTACTCTCCGGCGAGTTCGTAGACGGCTTGCATTTCTTTGGAATCGCAGGGGAGGTTGAATTTTTGCTCGCCGATGGCGACGGCGCCTTGCTTAAGATATTTTTCGATGGTGGAGATGGCGCCAGGCAGATCCGGGACTTCGTTGGAGGCGAAGAAATACGTGCCGGGGTGAGAGCGGGCGAGATTGATACAGGTTGATACAGGGCCTGCGCCGGCCTGAAGGCCATTGGATTGGCCGAGATGGGTAGAAGGGGAATTGGTCGGCGTGCCGGAAGGAAGGAGAATCGTGTGGGTAACGCCCATGACCTTCTGATGATGCAATAAAGCAGCGTCGGAACGGCCCCAGTAATTCGTATGCTGGTGGATGTCGATAATGGGTTCGACCGGTTGCGTGGCGGCGGGTTCGACAGCGGAAGTAACTCGGGTTAGCCCGACGGCCACCGTCGCGGCGGCGCTGGCGGCGAGGAAGGTTCGACGGCTGATTCGCTCGTTCATCATCGGCGGCGATCCTTTTCTAAACACGAGGCATACATGAGAGTAGTTATAACGCCGGCCTGAAGATAGGCTAGTCGTCCATCCAACCAAATAAACGGGGTTTCTACACTATGAATCGAATTATTCTTCTGGCGTGTACGGCAGCAGTGGCGGGCGTGATTGGTGTAAAAGTTTGGGCCGCTGTACCGACGGTAACGGCGAAAGACCTCCCGCGTATCAAGGCAACCGAGCCTGCGGATGCGGTCAGGACGTTAAGCGTTCGCCCGGGGTTTCATGCAGAGCTGGCCGCTGCCGAACCGCTGGTGAAAGATCCGATCGCGATGGCGTTTGACGAAGACGGGCGCATGTATGTCATTGAGATGACCGATTATTCCGAACGCCGCGCCGAAAAATTAAGCCGGATCGTTCGCCTCGAAGACACCGATGGCGACGGCGTCTATGACAAAAAAACCGTCTTCCTCGACCATCTCGCCTGGGCGACCGCCATCACTTGCGTCAATGGCGGGGTGCTCATCGGCGCCTGCCCGGATGTGATCTTCGCCAAAGACACCAACGGCGACGGCGTCGCCGATGAAACCAAAATCCTCTTCACCGGCTTTGGAAACACTCAGACGAAGCTCAATGTGCAGGGGTTATTTAATAATTTTATCTGGGGGCCGGACAATCGGATTCATGGTTGTAGCGGAGAAGATGGCGGCATGGTGACGCAGGCGGAACATCCTGATCGGCCGGCACTCGATGTGCGCGGCAAGGGATTCGTCATCGATCCGCGCGACTGGTCAATGACCACCGAAGCCGGCGGCGGGCAATATGGCCTGAGCTTCGATCCCTGGGGTAGGCTCTTCACCTGCACCAACAGCAGCCACCTGGAAATGTTCATGTATGACGGGAAATATGCTTCGCGCAATCCCTATTACACGATGCCTGACCCGCGCGTCAGCATCGCTGCCGACGGCCCCGCCGCTGAAGTCTTTCGCATCAGCCCGGAAGAGCCCTGGCGCGTCATCCGCACACGCTGGCGTGTCGGCGGCCTGGTCGGTGGGCCGATCGAAGGGGGCGGACGCTCCGCTGGCTATTTCACTGGTGCAACCGGTTCTACTATCTATAAAGGGGACGCTTTTCCCAAAGATTATTATGGCGACGCCTTCGTCGGCGATGCTGGCGGAAACCTCGTGCATCACAAGCGCCTGCGCCCCGATGGCGTCGGCATGATCGGCGAACGCCTCGCCGATGAAAAGACTCGCGAATTTTGCGCATCTACCGACACCTGGTTTAGGCCCGTCGATTTCGCCAACGCCCCCGACGGCACTTTCTATGTCTCCGACATGTATCGCGAAGTCATCGAACATCCCTGGTCGATTCCGCCACAGATTAAACAGTTTCTCGATCTGAACAGCGGCAACGATCGCGGACGCATATATCGCCTCGCTCCCGATGGATTCAAAAGCACCAAGCCGCCGATGCTCAGCGCTGCCTCGACGGCGGATTTGGTCAAACTCCTAGAACATCCCAATGCCTGGCATCACGAAACCGCCGCCCGGCTCCTTTTCGAAAAACAGGATGCCGCTGCCATCCCTTTGCTGAAGCAAATGATCACTCAATCGACTCAGCCGCTCGGTCGACTCAACGCATTGGAAGTGCTCGACGGCTTTGATGCCATTGACGAATCGACGCTCAAGTCCGCTCTTGCCGACGCGAATCCATTTGTGCGCGAACACGCAGTCAAACTGATCGAGCATCAAATAAAGGATCACGTCGTATCCGACGGCCTGTGGTCCAATCTGGTTAAGCTGGCGAATGATCCAGCGGATCGAGTCCGTTATCAGGTGGCGTTTACACTTGGAGAAATTCAGCACGAAGGCCGAGTGCCTCTGCTCGCCGCCATCGCCAAGCGTGACTTGAACAGCCAATGGGTGCGCGCCGCGGTTCTCAGTTCGTTGTCCGAAGGTGCCGGCGAGGTATTGAGCCAATTATGGTCCGACTCGGCTGTCGCCGCCGACCCGGCGGGGTCGCTGCTTTTCACCGACCTTGCCAAAATCATCGGTAGCGCCAACCGCGACGCCGAAATCACTGCTGCCATTCAATTGATCAGTACCGGCAAAGGAAATAACGCCACGATTCTCGTCGCGCGTGGCCTGCTGGACGGCGCAGCAAACATCAATGCAACCGATGCGATGCGCACGCGCCTGGCCGGCGTGATCGACACCGCCAAAGGCATCGCCACCGATAACAGCCAATCCACCGAAAATCGGGCCGCTGCCATCGGCCTGCTTGCCTATGGCGAATTCGACGCGGTCCAAACTCCTCTGCTCGGCTTAATCGGCACCCACCAAAAAGAAACCCTCTCAGCCGCGGCCTTGTCCGCACTGGACCATTTCGACTCCCCTGCCGTCGCCGATGCAATGATCGCGCGCTGGGATAAATTATCCGGCCGTGAGCGCAATGACGCCGTCGGCATTCTGGTCAAACGCCCCGCCCGCGCCATGGCGCTTCTCAACGCGATCAAAGCCAATCAAATTCCTGCCTCCCAAATCAGCGCCCAGCAGGTCGCCTTTTTGCAGTCTTATCAGGACCCCGCCGTTCAAACTCTGGCGCGCAGCCTTCTGGTCACTCCCGCCGCCAAGCGCGAAGCGGTGGTCGAACAATTCCAGCCCGCCCTCAGCCTGACCGGCGACCGCGCCAAGGGAAAACTGATCTATGAGCAGCGCTGCATCTCCTGCCATCGCTTGGAAGGCGAAGGCAACGCCGTCGGCCCGGATCTGGTCAGCGTCAAAAACTCCGGCAAGGAAAAATTGCTCGTCAGCATCCTCGACCCCAGCCGTGAAGTCGCACCGAGCTATGTCGCCTACGTCGTCGAAACCACCGATGGCGAAACTCTCGTCGGCATCATTGCCAGCGACACCACCACCAGCATCACCATCCGCATGGCGTACGCAAAAGAAGTCGTCCTCCCACGCTCAAAAATCAAACGCATGACCAGCGACCATCGATCCCTCATGCCCGATGGGTTAGAGGCAGGCTTGAACCAGCAAAACGTCGCCGACCTGCTGGAATTCATTTCGACCACGGGAAACTGATCCTCATGGCGTAAACAGATTGCCCAGCATCGCGCTTAGCCCCTGCATGCCCGGCGTGAGATACGCGGCAATCGGGCAATACATCAGCATGACAAACGCCGTCGCCAATGAAAGATAAGGCCCATACGGCAGCTCGCGCCGCGTCTTTGTAATCATGAAATAAACTGCAATCAACAATCCAAAAAACGGTGCCAGAAAAAACGCCACCGTAGCCGCCCCCGCGCCAATCACTGCGCCCACGCCCAGCATCAGATGAACATCCCCCAGCCCCATCGCAACCCGGCCAAATCCCAGCGTTCCCAGTATCCGCGTGATCCAAACAACAAATGCCCCAATGAGCCCGCCAAGACAGGACCCCAGGAAACCGGTGAGCCAGTGATGCGAGCAGGCGCTAATCCAAATGTCATGCATCGCCGGCACATATGTCGCCGCTGCGAGCGTGCCCAATCCCAGCAAAGATGGCGGAAGTAGAAACATCACTTCCTTCATCATCTCCATCCGAATCGCCCCCGCCGTATAAGCCGGCGGGACCGGATATTCCAGCACTTTCCCCTCGCGCTTGGCCTGCTCCATCTCCTTCAACATCATCTCCCGATCCACATCCAGCAGCGGCTCTCCCTGTGGAAAACTCGTCGGAATGATCCCGAAGTACCAAAGCCCGATCGAAACCCCGAGCCCGACTGTTGCTCCAAGCGACAATGCGGCCGCCGACGCCGAAAGATTCAGCCCCCCCGGTAACCCCGGCCGATCAACGATCGTGTGGACAATCACCCCCATCACGCCCACCCACCACGGAATTTCCGGCGGAATAATGAATAATTCCGCATCAATCAAACTCGCCGCCAGCAGCGCCGCCAGCGTAAATAAATATAATCCAAAAATCGGCCAATCCCACGCCAGCATCAGCGGCCGCGATGAACAAGGCCCGATCTGCTCAATGAAAAACAGAAAGTAATACAGCGCAAAGAGCACCCCCCCCGCTGCTTCCACAATCGGATATCGCGCCGAGATCGGCTCACGGCAATATCGGCATTTTCCCCGCAGCGCCAGCCACCCAAAAACCGGAATATTGTCATACCACGCCAAAGGCGTATTGCATTTCGGACAATGCGACGGCGGCTTGCTCAACGACTCCCCGCGCGGCAGCCGCCACACCACCACATTCAAAAACGACCCCACACTCGCGCCCAGCGCAAAGAAAAAGATCAGATACGCGATATGTTGGGCAAACATTTCGTTGGTCATATCAATCGCACCACGCGCTGGACTGCCTCTTGGGCCGATAGATTGGTCACATCCAACTCTGCCGTCATTGCCTGACGATACAACGGCTCACGAATCACCAACAACTGCTTGACCTCATCCACCCCCCCTGCCGCCGTCAGGTTCGGCCGGCTTGCCGTCGTCGTCGGATCGGCATTGATTCGCTGATACAAAACCTCTGCCTCACAGCGGAGATATACGACGCGATTGTTGTTGGATCGAATCGCCTGCCGATTCTCCTCGCGCAATATTGCGCCGCCGCCCAGCGAGATGACATGATCATTCATCGCGCACACGTCCTGCACCACGGCCGATTCGATGTCGCGAAATTCCGCTTCCCCCCCCTCTGCGAAAATATCCTTGATCGATTTCCCCGCCCGCTTCACGATCAATTCATCGGAATCCAGAAACGGCAACCACATCTGGTCGGCCAGCCGCCGGCCAACCGTGGTCTTCCCGGAACCGCGATATCCAATCAGGACAATCGACATAATGCTGTTGTTGTATCGGCCAGCAGCGCACGTGCAAAGCAGCCATATCTTCCGCCTCGCGATTGAATCGCTATACTGCCTCGCATGTCGGATGCACGAAAGCCGGTCTATAAACGGGCCCTCCTGAAAATCAGTGGCGAAGGTCTCAGCGGCGAGGGCGGTTTTGGCATCGCCGCCGATGAATTGGAAAACATCGCCAAGCAGTGCGTCGACGTCGCCAAACTCGGCGTACAGCTCGCGATCGTCGTCGGCGGCGGCAATTTCATCCGCGGCGCTACATTCTCCGCCGAAGGACATATCGAACGCGCCACCGCCGACTACATGGGCATGCTCGCCACGGTCATTAATTCCCTGGCATTGCAAGAAACCATGGAATCCCTCGGCCAGCCCACGCGCGTGATGTCGGCCATCAGCATTCATAGTGTCTGCGAACCCTTCATCCGCCGCCGCGCCGTGCGGCACCTGGAAAAAGGCCGCGCCATCATCCTCGCCGCCGGGACCGGCAACCCGTTCTTCACCACCGACACCTGTGCCGCGCTCCGCGCCACCGAAATCCAGGCCGACGTCCTGCTCAAGGCCACCAAAGTCGACGGCATCTATTCCGCCGACCCCAAGAAAAATCCCGACGCAAAACTCTTTCGCAAAATCACCTTCGAACAGGTCCACCAGCAACAGCTTCGCGTGATGGACCTGACCGCCATCACGCTCTGCATGGAGCGCAAAATCCCGCTGGTGGTCTTTAACATGAAACAGTCCGGCAACATCGCCCGCGTCATGCTCGGGGAAGACGTCGGCACCAAGATCGAGCCATAGGAGACAACCTGCCATGCCCGTTGACGATATTCTCATGGACTGCGAAGAGCAGATGGAAAAAGCCGTCGAGCATCTCAAGCACGAAATGCGCGGCGTCCGTACCGGTCGCGCCAACCCCGCCCTCGTCGAAAACATCAAGGTTGACTACTACGGCACGCCCACCGATCTCCGCGCCATTGCTGTCATCAGCGTCCCCGAACCGGCGCAAATCCTCATCAAACCTTTCACTCCGGGCGATCTCAAAGCCATCGAAAAAGCCATCAGCGAATCCAAGATCGGCTTGTCCCCTTCCAGCGATGGCCGGCAACTGCGTCTGACGTTGCCCGCCATGTCGCAGGAACGCCGCCTGCAACTCGTCGGCCAGCTCAAAGGTTTCGGCGAAGACGCCAAAGTGCGCATCCGCAACGCCCGCCGCGATTCGAACAAGCTCGTCGAAACCGAACAAAAAGGCGGCGGCATGACCGAAGACGAAGCCGAGCGCGGCAAAGAACAGGTCCAGACTCTCACCAAGCAATACGAAACAAAAGTCGAAGAGATGCTCGAGCACAAGCGCCACGAAATCATGCAGGTCTAATCAGACAAACATCCAGATCAGCCCCGAAGCAAAACGGATTCCATAAATAATCAGGACCGTCTGCCAGACGTCTTCCGCTTCCAGATCGAACAGATACCAGAAAAGCCCAAAATACAGCCCGAACGAAAACGCCATCCCCAGTAGGAAACCTGGGATTCCACCACCGATCGCCGCTCCAATCAGCACCGCAAATCCTCCCGGCCCGATCGCAATCGCCCCCAGCTTAAGAATGGCCGTCGGCACTGGCCCAAAACTCACGTCCAGAACATTCGCCGCCGTGATCACCCCGATCAGCATCACCACCACGTTCATCACAAATCCCACCCCCACGTCTCGCACCGCGGTCGCCATTGAACCCGTGATATGTGAGTGCCAGACAAATTCCGTAACCGTCCCCACCGCAATCAGCGAAATCGGCAAGACCATATCCCGCCACACCGAAACGATCATCGGATTGGCCGCCGAATATTGCTCCTCCAGCGCCGCATCACGAGCACCGGGTCGTTGATACGAAAGCACGGACGACGATTCGAATTCCTCAATGGTCTGCCGATTTATCGCCGGCTGCACCGGCACCACCGGCATCGGCGCCATGTCATACAACTCGCTCTCCGCCTCCGCTGGAACCGTCACCCCTTCCCCGCACTGACACACAAACGTCTGCCCGGCCCGATCAGGCGCCCAAACATGACGCCGTCCACACACTTCACAGCGAAACATCAGATCAGCAGTTTGCGTCATGGTTGACACGATTATACGAAACTCCTGTCAACAACCGTGAGCATAATTTCACCCCCCTACCGTTTTCATAACCCGTGGATATGCTCTGCCGGCATGAAGGTTGTCCGTACCATTGCCGACTGTCGCCGTGAACGGAGCACTCTCGGCACCACTGCGCTTGTGCCAACAATGGGCGCCCTCCACGCCGGCCATGTCTCCTTGATCGAAGAGGCCAAGCGACAAGCGCCGCGCGTCGTTGTCAGCATCTTCGTCAATCCCACCCAGTTCGGCCCGAAGGAGGATTTCAATAAATATCCCCGCCCCATCGAAGCCGATCTGGAAAAATGCGAACGAGCCGGCGTCGATCTCGTCTTCAACCCTTCTCCCGACGAAATGTACCCCGCTAGCGCCCCCGATATGCTGGTGGATGTCCCGCAAATGTCGACCGTCCTTGATGGCAAACACCGCCCCGGACATTTCAAAGGCGTCTGCCAGGTCGTCGCCAAGCTATTCAATATCGTCCAGCCGCAATTCGCCTGCTTCGGCCGCAAAGATTTTCAACAATTAAAAGTCATCGAAGCGATGGTCCGCGGCCTCGATTTCCCCATCGAGATCATCGGCTGTCGCACTCTGCGCGATACCGACGGCATGGCGATGAGCAGCCGAAACGCCTACTTATCGCCAGAAGATCGCCAGCGCGGGCTCTCCATCAGCCGCGCCCTGCAAACCGCCGGCGATGAGGTAAAATCCGGCATCCGTCAGACCAACCGCCTGATGACCACCATGCAAAAAATCCTCCTCGAACAACACCTCCTCATCGACTACGTCGCCGCCGTCGATGCAACAACCCTGCGCCCCGTAGATATGGTTAATGGAGAAACCGCGTTGCTCATCGCCGCGCGGGTTGGACCCACCCGGCTGATCGATAATATGATTGTCCAGCCTGACTAAAAGGATTGATTCATGCTCCAAGAGATTTTTCGCATCCCCTGGCTGGGAATCCCCATCTACGGCTATGGCCTGATGCTTGTGATTGGCTTCCTGCTCGCCACCGAACTCGCAAAATTCCTTGCCCGGCACGCCCGCCTGAATCAGGAACTCTTCGTCAACGCCGGCCTGATCGCTTTAGTCACAGGCGTCATCGGCGCCCGAATCTCTCACGTCATCGAAAACTGGCCCGACTACTCCCGCGCCGATTTGTCCTTCTGGCAAAACGCCTGGAACGCCATCAACATCCGCTCCGGCGGCCTGACCTTCTACGGCGGCCTGATCCTCGGTTTCTTCTGCGCCCTCGCCTACGGATTATGGAAAAAAGCCCCCATCCGCGTCGGCATGGACGTGCTCGCCCCCGCCCTCATGGTCGGCCTGGGTCTCGGTCGCGTCGGATGCTTTCTAAATGGCTGCTGCTACGGCGCCGAATGCAATACCCCCTGGGCTGTCTCATTCCCCTACTATTCAAACGCCTATCAGGACGAAGTCGATCACGGCGAAGTCAAACCCCCCGAACAATTAGAACTCATGACCGACGCCGGCAACGCCCGCCTCATGACCCCCGAACAAGCCCAACGCGCTGGCCTATGGCAGGTCGCCAAGCAACAGCACTCCAAACGCCTCCATCCCGCCCAGCTATACAGCACCATCGACGCCCTCCTGGTGGCCGCCGTCTGCGTAGCCTATTTCACCATTCCCCACGCCCCGGGCCGCGGTTTCGCATTGATGATGCTGATGATGGGACCCATCCGGTTCCTAACCGAAATGATCCGCGCCGAACCGCCGGTGACGTGGATCGGAAACTACGGCTGGAGTTTCAGCATGGTCCTCAGCGTCTTTTTTGTCGTCGGAGGCCTGATCCTCTGGGTGGTTTGCGGAAAAATAGGAACCAAAGATGAGTGGATGAAACAAGTGGGGACGCTAACACCGGCATAAATGCGGCTACAGGGATCAATGCGTCAACTCTATTGCTGATGAAATCGGGCAACAGCGCCGCCAGCAGCGGCAAGAGGGATGATCAAATTGTCCTTGCTGGCGACCGACCGGCTGGACTTGATCAGATGAGTCGCATCTTTATCAGCGTCAGGCGCATCCTGCCACAGCGTCATCGTATAACTCCCTTTGCCGAGAAACGTCAGCGGAATGGTAAGCGTACGCGGCTGCGAATTGGTGGCGGCAGCAAGATAGAAATCGCCTTCATGCGCTTGCCGGGCTTCGACCAGATATTCGCCCACACTGGCCTGCAAGACGTGTAAGTCCTTCCACACCGTCGGAACGATCTTAAGAAAATCCGCCCCGGGTTGATTGAGATAATGTTCCGGCAAATCGCATGCACAAGTCAGCGGAGAGTCATATAAAACAAAAAGCGCGAGCTCTGCCGCACGCGTTCCTTGAACTTCCGTCGCTTTGTCGCCGACTTTAAACTCGCCAGGCTGTCGATTGAGAAATCCCCCCGGCGTAAAGTCCGCCGGGCCAAGCAATAGACGCGTAAACGGAAGCGTAAGTTTATGCTCCGGCGTTACGCTTTTGGATACATGGTTGTATTCGTTGCCAAGTATCCCTTCGCGCGTGATCTGATTCGGATACGTCCGATTCAGCCCGGTAGGCTTATACGCGCCATGAAAGTCCACCAGAAGATGATGTTCCGCAGCCGCCTTGGTGATTTTTTCGTACCAGTTCACCATCTCCTGATCATCACGATCCATGAAATCAATCTTGACTCCCGCTATGCCCCATTTTTCATACAGCGCAAACGCCGTCTTATACGCATCGTTCCGCGCGACGTCATTGGAATGCAGCCAAAGTAGCAATCGCACCTTCTTCTCTTTGGCGAAGTTCAGAAGGTAAGGCAAATCAACTTCCGGGCAAATGTGCGTGATATCCGAATTCGGCGTGTTGGGCGCGCCATACCACTGCCAGTCAATCAGCTGATAAGGCCACCCCATGTCCGCAGCCAGCTGAATATAAGATTTAAGCGTGGCGGTGTTCATAATCGTCCCGCCCGACCACCAATGATCCCACGCAGTAATCCCCGGCTTGACCCACGAAGAGTCAATTTGCGATGGCGTCGCCAGATTCATCACCAAATCCGATTCTATCAGTTCTCCCGGTTTCTTGCCGACCATCACCACCCGCCACGGAGTCGCATGCGGCATCTCAAGATGCCCCAGCGCATGATCCGAAGAATTCAGCAATGGCGCCGGCGATGCCTGAAGGCTTAAATCAGAAACAGGCATTAGCCAAAGCCCGGGATAATCCAGCAAATCCGCCTCTGTAATCGCCACATACGCCGCTGACGTGTGAACCAGCAGCGGAAGACCGACCGGGTGATCTTTGGGAAGTTTCGCAAGACGGGTCCGCGGAAATTCCCATTCCTGCGGACCGGCATACCCGCCAGCCTGCGAGCCTGCATAACAGTCAGCATCCACTGGAAAAGTGAACGAAGTCAGCTCCTTGGTCAGCGCCAAAGAATCATTGTTTAGCGCCAAATTCCGCGGAAGTAAGTAACGAAACGCCAGCCCATCATCATAAAGTCGAAAAGCGATCTGATATGTGGCATAGGGCGCAGACTTGGGCAGCAATGTGAGCACCAACTGGTTGTAATGATCGCGCACAGACTCACGCTTATACAGCGAAGTGGTCCATGTTGAGTCGCTCGTAGTAAGCTCAGCATTGATAAGCTGCGAATCCGCGCCCAATGTAACATCATCTTGAAACTGCAATCCCAGCGCAGAACGTGCAAGAAGCGGTTGATTATCCAGCGAAAGAGAATACGTCAGCGAAGGCGCCGTCGCGACCGTCACGGAAAGATGATGATCGGGAGAACTGAACGATTGAGGAACACTGAAATCAGGCTCGTTGGAATGCGCGCACCCGACGATCAAAAGAACACAGGCAAGCAGCAAAATCTGTTTGAGCATGATGAGATTGTTGGAATCTTTGACAAAGAGGCAAGCGCCAAGGGGTGTTTATGCGGTGTGATCCGCAGCGGAAGTATCCAGATGGAAGAATATTTTGCCGTCATTCAAAAATTCAATTTTCCCGTTTTTATACCGGATTTGAATCTTGCCGGCGTCATCAAGCTGAATAGGCGTTCCCTCTGAAAGCTTCAGTGGATTGTTGTGCAGATGAATGCCCGTGCCAAATTTCCCCGAGAGATCTATTCCCGTCGTCGACATGCCTTTCAGATGAATCGCCGTCTGAAAATGCGCTCCCTTGGCACCCGAATCATGAATCTGAATCCCATGCTGCATCGGCGTCGGACCGGCGACGGCCTGGATATTTAGCCCAATCACCGTCTGTTCATCCGAACCCACATAATCATTGGTCATCTCAATGTTTGCCCCCAGCGCCACTCCTCGCGCATGCGTATACACCTCTGAATGCAGTCCCACAGCCCACCCCGGCCCAAACTTGTGCAGCCGCGCGCAATGCACACATCCATCCCCAATTTCATGATGCGTTTCCAAAGACGAAAAAATTGTCCAAGGATAAGAATTCTTCCCCTTCTCCTGATGTATCAGAGAAAGCACCTCATGCGTAATCGGATTGCCATTCGACTCATCCCCCCGTTCAAATAGCAGCATCGTATCCAGCGGCGGCGTTGGCGGATTCCCTTGACGCATATGCGTTGTCATCGGCTCTGTAGTTGAAGCCGCCCGGGTCGCACGCGCCACCAGCCCCGTCACAGCGGCTGCGATAGAAGAGAACAAAAAGTGCCGCCGAGGGGATTTATTATTTTGCATAATTTTTTTAAGCCTTGAACGCCCCGGAAGTAATCCCTTGCATAAACGGCTTCGTCGCATAAACAAACAGAATCAATAGCGGCAGCGCACTAATCACATACGCCGCAAACATCACCGAGCGATCCGAATTGGCCTGTGTCTCCGACATCAAAAACAACCCCGTCGAAACCACCGCATAAGTCGTATCCGGATTCACCACCTGCGGCCAAAGAAAATTGTTCCACGTTCCCAGCACATTCACAATCGCCACTACCGCGATGATCTGCTTCGAAAGAGGCAGCACCAGATGCCAATACTGCTGCAAATGATTCGCGCCATCCAATCGCGCCGATTCAAAAAGCTCCTGCGGCAGCGCATCAAAGAAAGATTTGAACAGGAAAATAGCCAGAATCTGCCCCCCAGCGACATACGGAAGAATTAGTGCCCAATAAGAATTGATCAGATGCAATCTCTTAACTAACAAAAACGAAGGCACCAAAGTCAAAACACCCGGGATCATCATAAAAGACAAAACGACCAGAAAAAGAACGCGGTGCCCGGGAAACCGGTAGCGTGAAAACACATACGCCGATAGCGAGCCAAACAGGATAACCCCCAGCGCCGACGCTCCCGAAGTAATCAACGCATTCAGCATAAACGGTCGAAAAATCGACCACGCATAGCGATACCCCTTCGTGGTCTCCATCAGCAACGACGAAATGGTGCTACTGCTTGGCTGCCCGGTCAGCCGGAGATAAGCCGTGCGGGGAATTTCAATAAGATTGTGTGGCAGAGCGAAAAAGTGGTGGTAAATCTCGTAATTGCCGCGCAGCGAATTATTCAGCACAAGCACAAACGGCAGAAGAGTGACCCCCGCAAATAGGATCAGCACCGCGTGAAGAAAGATATCCTGTCGTTTGGATTTCATTTTGAATAATTAAATGCTGGCGGCCGTAACATCTTCCGAAGAACGGAAAAATTTCAGATTAATCACTGTCAGCACGAGAATCAGAAGAAAGAGCAACACCCCGATCGAGCACGCATACCCCATTTTCTGAAACGAAAAAGCATTGAAATACATCCACAGCCCCGGCACCGTGGATTTAAACCCCGGCCCGCCGCGCGTCAAAATAAACAGCGATTCAAACGACTGAATTCCGCCAATCAGAGTGAGAATTACTAACAGCTTGATCTGCGAGAGCACCAGCGGGACATCGATCGTAAGGAATTTCCTCACCCCCGTCGCACCATCCAAAAACGCCGCCTCATGCACGGAATCGGAAATACTCGTCAACCCCGCGTAATAGATCAGAATTTGAATGCCATTCGCGAACGGAAAACCAATAAACGCGATCGAAGTCAGCACCGTATGCGGACTGGAAAGCCATCCGCGCGTGAGATTGGACAGATGTAGAATATTCAGGAACTGATTAAGCAGCCCTGTGCCGGAATAGATAAAGTCTTTCCAGATAAGCTGCACCGCCACGCTCGGCACAAGGATCGGGATCAGGAACAAAATCCGATAAACATAACTAGCCCGAGGCGAAGAAAGCGAAAAAATCAGCTTGGCGATCGTGAGCGGAACGATCACCGTCACTACCACCGCAAACAGCGTAAGAAACGCCATATTCCCTAACGATTCGCCTAGCGTGTGGTCGTGAAAAAGATACGTTGAGTAATTGGAGAGACCGACGAAATGCGCCGGCGCGCCAACCTCATATTCATAAAAACTGGTGACAAACGCCCAGATGAACGGAATCAGACAGAAAATGGCCAGCAGCAGAAAAGTAGGAAACAGGATCAGATAAAGCGGCACATAATTTCGGCTTTCCGACTGCGGAATGGATCGCGACATTTAACGAGCCTCCGCAGGAAGGTCCGTGTAATTTTTCCGCATTCCTGCATGAGACTCCCATGTCTTTTCCAGCGGAGCAAAATCCGGGTGATGCTGCCGAGTCATCGTAGCAGAGGCCGAATCGATATTGTCCTGCATCCAATCCAGAAAAGAATCGAGCGAAATCCCATCATTCATATAAAGATCGAACATGCGTTCCAGAACTTCGTCAAATTGCAGATCAAATGTGAAGAACCACTTAGTCATGGAATAATGGCGCGTCAGAAATTCATCAAATGGCGCCAGTTCCGGGCGTGAATCCACTCCTTTGATATTTGGGATGAATGCCGTGATCTCGTTCACCACGGTATTACAGTTCTTGGGCATGCACATAAACTGCAAAAACGCGATGGTGCGTTTCAGTCGCTCAGACTTCTCCATCCGCTGCTCAAAAGGCATCTCCGCCGGCGTATCTGACAACGAAGAATTCGTAACATGATACTGATTCGCCGCCCCCCCCACCGCCGACATCGGATGCCCATCCGCAAACCGCGAATAACTGCTCGGAATCGAAGGCAGATAAAACATCCCCCACTCAAACCCGAGATGCGGATCGTTGACCAGGCGCGGTAGCGTCAACGAACTCGCCCACAACATCGCCCCTTGTTGCGTCACAAACCCCTTGAAAAAATCCGTCCCCGCCATGTCCTGCGGCATAAATTCGCGCCACTCCCGAAGAATGCGAAACGTCTCCCTCCACCGATCATCGCGTGGCGTAAAAAAACCATGTCGGTGCAACAACGTCACTTCATCCCAATCCAGATATCCATTCAGATCCTCCCCCCGCCGCGGGTCATAATTCAGATCCATCAGCGGCCGCATATTGCCGTACATCTGATCAAAAATAATGTCACATCCCCAATCCGTGAAATCGCGCTTTTCCACCAGCATCGGCGAAGGAATCCCCGCCGCCTTCAGCATCCGCATGATGCCCAGAAATTCCACCCAATCCTTCGGCGGCGAAAGGTGATAACGCGCAAAAATCGTTTTATTGTAATAAATCCCCGTCTCAATCATATCCAATGAAACATTATAAATCCGCCCATCCGGGGCGCGCGTCGACTGCGTATGCACGGGATACTTAAACTGATCCCACCAGCGGATTGACCCCGGCTCGCCTTTGGCCACAAACGGATTCGGCTCATCCAGATAGCCATCCAGCGGGATGTACCAATGCTTCCGCACATCCTGCCAGGCATCCCGCGCATTGACCTGAATAATGTCCGGTGCCTGCGCACTGGATAACTGCGTCACCAGCCATTCTCGTGTCCCCTCCGGGCACCCGAGAAACTCGATCCGCGTATCCGGATAAAGCTTCTCAAACGCATCCGCTACCACGCGAAAACCTTGCACGGGCGCCTTGGCATTCTCCGGCACCAACCCCGGCAAATAAAGCGGCCCCGGATCAACACGAATCACATATTTCACGCCCCCCTGCTCACGAGTCGCAACCGACGACGAAATAACTTCCGAAGACCCCCCGCGCGGCGGAAGAAGCGCCCAAATCGACACGCCTACGATAAAAAGAAGAATCACGTGCTTCATGCGAAATACTCTTCAAGCCTCCCGCAAATGATAGCTCTTAATCATCGTCTGCTGAAAATCCGGATACCCATTCAGATCATGCTCGGCCAGATCCATCCCCTCATACTCATCGGCTTCGCTCACGCGCAACTTTGTCACCGCTCGCAGCGCCGCATAAACCACCCCTGACCCAATCAGCGCCCACATCGCGATGGCCGCCAATCCCACCGCCTGCACGCCCATCTGCCGCAGCCGTTGGCTCGCCCCGCCCGGCAGCA
>DASRRR010000025.1:0-24683 GCA_035656825.1 Tepidisphaeraceae bacterium
TTGATTTGCGCGACGATTTTTTGTCCGCCTTGGAGGTATGGGAGGGCGGGGTATCAGACGGCGGAGGAGGCTTGGCAGATTGCGCAGGAGCAGATTGCTTGTTATGAGCAGTGGACCGCGGAGGGATTGCTGGAGAAGGTGACGAAGAGGGGGGAGTTGAAATTGGAGGGGGGGAAGACGAAATATATTTTGCTGTTGGAGGGGGCGGATGCGATTCGGGAGGCGGATGATGTGGGGAGGTTGTATGAGCAGGGGGTGCGGATCGTGGGGTTATCGTGGAGGAAGAATCGGATGGCGGGGGGGACGGGGTTTCCGGGGGGGATTAGCGGGGAGGGGAAAGAGGTCGTGCGGGCGATGGATCGGCTCAAGATGATTCATGATGCTTCGCATTTGGCGGATGAGGCGTTTTGGGAGTTATTGGAGATGACGGATGGGCCGGTGATGGCGTCGCATTCGAATTGCCGGGCGATTGTGCCGGGGGATCGACAGTTGTCGGATGAGATGATCAAGGCGCTGGTGGAGCGCGAGGGGGTGATTGGGATGAATTTTTACGATCAGTTTTTGATGCGGCCGGGGGATTATAAGAAGCGGAAATGCACGATGGAGGATTTGCTGGCGCATGTGCGGCATATCTGCGAATTGGCGGGGAATGCTCGGCATGTGGCGCTGGGGACGGATATGGATGGGGGCGTGGGGCGGGATGAGATTCCGCAGGAGATGGGGTGTATCTCGGAGCTGTATAAGGTGGGGGATGCGCTATCGGCGATGGGGATGTCGGATGGGGAGGTGGCGGGGATTATGTCGGGGAACTGGATGAGGTATTTGGCAGAGCATTTGCCGGACTGATTCGACATTACTTGGGCGGTCAAATCAGCATTCGGTCTTAACCAGCTTTTTTGGAACGCTGTTCCTCAGCCGTAGGCCGAGATGGAACTGACAGCATTTTATGGCCTGCCTGAGCGCGTTCTTCGGTGCGGCGCTGGAGGTCTTTGACATAGGCATCCAAATCCCCGTTATAACGGGCCATGATCTGCTCGCGAATGCGATGAACTTCTTCGACGATGGGATCATCAATCATGGGACACCTCGTTTAACTCATCCGGCGTACAGATGACCGGTGGATTATATCCCATTTCACGACATGTTGCGGCAATTTTTTCGCGAAGCGTGGCATTAGCCAGATGCTTACAATTCCATGTCAAAAGGTATTGAATGTTGTTGGTAGCAGCGATTGCGACATGCAGTGCATCTATGCGAGCCTTGCTAGGAAGCGCGTGATGCTTGAGCAAAAGTGCGGCCAGGGCTGCGGATGCCGGCGGCGCTGGAATTAGCGGAATCTCTGCAGTCGCCTCTAATCGTTACGTGGCAGCCTGCGGATCACTTTGGGCCAATTCATCCAACACAGCGTAGGATGTAGCTAATTGAAAACGGTGACGCGATTCTGACCACCAATTGCGCGTGGCCAACATCTGCGCCACAACCCGAGGATCATTCGGCAACCGGGAGACCAAGTGGCCGATAATGGTCGTTTCAATATAGACCGTTGGATTCATGGACGGCGAATTCTGTGAGGGAATAATTGGCTCGAGTATTTTTAGATGACTTCTAGGGCGTCTGCGTCGGGGAGTTTGGGGAAGGGTTGGGTGGGGAGGGTTTGATACCAAAAGGAAGTGGAGGAGATGTCGTCCTGGAGGGGGAGGTAGCGGCCGCCTGCGCGCCAGCCTAGGGCTTGGATGGTGACTTTGAGGTCGGATTCGAAGCGGATGGGGTCCATGATGTGCCAGCGGTAGAGGCCGAAGCGGGTTTGGGATTGGTAGAGGCCGTCGGGGCGGATGACCTGGGGGAGGCCGGCGTAGGGGGTGGTGAATTCCTGGTATTGGTGGGTGGCGTGGTTTTCGAAGTTGTATGAGCCGCAGAAGTAGTCTTCGGTGCCTGTGCCGCAGATGGTGGGGAAGTCTTTGTCGCCGTCGAGATAGAATTTGATTTCGCCTTCGCCCCACCAGCCGGTGTTGTTGACGCCCCAGGCGAGGTAGGTGCCGACGTACTGGCCGTGGCCGCGGACGCCGTCGAGGAGGGTGTGGACTTGTTTGTAGGGAAGGGGATTAGAACGGCGGAACTGGGCGTGGAAATAGGCGCAGTCGTCGGGGACGTCAGTGAGGGTGTAGTTGATTTGATAATAGAGGGTCATGGGGTCTTTGGAGATGTTTTCAAGCGTAATCCGGCAGCGGCGGCGGAAGGGCATTTCCCAGTAGGAGTTGAAGGCGCTGCCGGGGTTGACGCAGACGGGGAGGGACGTGACCTGGGCGTAGTGTTGCCAGCCGCAGGCGAAGAAGTCGCCGACGGGGCATTCGACGGAGGGTTGGGATTGGTCATCCCAGTAGATGCGGAGGATGGAGTGGCGCCAGTGGCCAGTGGGGGTCATCCAGATTTGCTGGATGGCGCCGGAGGATTTGATGTTGGCGAGTTCGCGGGTTTCGCCGGGTTTGATCTGGATGGAGGGGGAGATTTTCCAACCTTGGCCGAGGTCGCGGGAGGGGCCTTCGCCGGTGCCTTTGGTGGCCATGCCGCCTTTGCCTTTTTCGCCGGTGAAGTTTTCGGGGGAGATGGAGCGGGATTGGGCGGTGGAGATGCGGGAGAGGTTGCCGAGGTTGAGGCCGAGTCCGTTGAATGAAGCCATGAAGTGGTCTCCTGATGTGGGTTGGAGGTGAGAACTGTGAGGTGGATATTGGAGCGTGCGGGGCTGGGAAAGCAATATGGGTATGCAGGTGGCGATGGCTTGCCTTTTGGGGGGGTTGGTTTTATGGTTGTGGGCGAACCTGGAGAGGTGGCCGAGCGGCTTAAGGCGACAGTTTGCTAAACTGTTGTACGGGGTAAACCTGTACCGGGGGTTCGAATCCCCCCCTCTCCGCTTATTTTGAGATGCTTTCGCGCTAAGCCGCTTGTAGTTGGACATCGCACTTTGGATTTTTGGACATGTACTTTAGACGGACCCCGAGCCTAGACCGATAGCCGGGCCTTTCGACCTCGGCAATTTTTGCGCCCTATTAGGACGCACGCCGGGCGTGGATGCAGCCCGGTTTGGATGTCTTCCGAACGGTCTTTGATGGCCGTTCAACGATGCGTAGAAGTGACCGACGTTTGACTTGTGACCGATTGCGACCGTCGATGAGGCCTTGCACCCCAGCCGCACGGTAGCGGGCGTCCCATCCGTAGAGGGTCGCCCTGGTGATTCGTTTCCCCGTCTGGCGATTGATGCGGGAGAGATATTTCGCCGTCGCCTGGTCGATGGACCCGCGCCGCCGCGACACCGCCACCCGCACCGCCCGCCAGCCCTCGACAATCTCTTTCCTGAATAGGACTAATCCCCGCTGTACGTCTCCGATGATGGCAGCCATGTCTACCGGGACACCGGCAGGCCGTCCCCCGCGACCGCTCAGCCCTTGGCGGATGAGTTCCGACGCCAAGGTCGAACGGCTGCACATGCCCTCCTCAGCAGCGGCGTCAAGCTCCGCCAGCAATTTGGCGTCGATCCAGAATCGACCTTGGATGCAATTGAGGCTCATAGGTTCGCTGGCGATGAGGACAGGGGAGGCAAATGCTCAGAAGTGAATGGCTCATATTGGGGTAATAGTGGCTGTGCCGTTTTGTGCGCCAACAGAAGATGTAAACGCGAAGGTTCCGCAACCGGTGGAGGAGGTTAAAAGGTTATTCACGGAAAAGGCCCGAGTGCAGTCAGAAGAAGAAGGAATTGCCGCGTCAAACAGTCGATCTCCACCAACATCTGCAGGTCCTCCCGGGTCAAGGTCAACGAGTAATGCGCCTCCAGAATTTAACAGGAGAAATATTCTGAATGATCCAGCGGTTGATTCATGTCCCGCGGCGCATAGGCCACTCCCAAAGATATAACCCTGGTATTTTATTTGGCTTTGAGGAATCACAAGACTCCCAGAGCATCCGATCATCGGCACATCATAAGTACCATCGAGGGTTCCAATGATCTTGGCTACCGTCGCGTGAAGCTCAATAGGTACATGCGTTTCAGGAGGCAAATGATAAGTAGCATCGATCTTCACCTGCGCTGTCGAGAAAGCGCGTTCGGCGTCGCCACGTTCGCTCTCAACATTAGATGACTCTGCGGTTGTCGGTGCCTTTGTCTTATCTCCCTTTCGATCCGCTAATAATTTAGGGCTTACATCATGTTGATCGGGTGTGAAGTATGCTTGGACTTTAGAGGCGGCAGCTCTCGCCTGTTCAAATGTGTTTGCAACGACCACCGCAATATACTGTCCGTAATAGCGAATGGTGTCGTCATGAAACGGCGGACGGTTTTCGTCAAGGATCGTCGTATAGCTTGAGAAATCGTGGTTCAAGGCAACTTTGAAGAGTTTGCCGATGTTGCTTCGCTGATAGACGGCGCGCACGCCAGGCATTTTTTCGGCAGCGATGGAGTCGATTGCGTTCAACTTGCCACTGCTGATAGTGGCAATGACGGGAAAGGCATATAGCATCCCAGGAAAGTTATGATCCGAAGTGTACGTCGCCTTTCCACTGACTTTCAGCGGCCCGTCGATCCGCGAACGACCCTTGCCGATGATTGAGGAGGTTTCTTGAGTTGCCGACATCATGATCTCCTGATCGTCGTTTTGATTAAGCGTCTTACTAAGAGGTGGCAAGTTTCAGCGCGTGCATCAGACAACGCCTTGCTAATTCAATCTTGAATCCGTTTTCACTCTGCGGCTTGGCACCTGCAAGAGCTGCCTCCGCCACAGCTTTGAAGGTTGCCCCATTCACTGATTGCCCAACTAAGGCATTTTCCGCTTTTGGCGAACGCCATGGTTTTGTACCCACTCCGCCAAGTGCGATCCGGGCGCGTGTGCACGTTCTGTCTTCGACACTCACAACGACAGCAGCGGACGCAAGCGCAAACTCGTAAGATGCCCGATCGCGCAACTTCAGGTAGACTGATTTGCTTCCAGGTGATTGCTTGGGCAAGGTCACATGTGTGATCAGGTCGCCCAGTTCCAGAACAGTTTCACGGTGCGGCGTGTTACCTGGCAATAGATGAAAGTCACCGATCGGAATGTCCCGATGCCCTTTGATACCTTGAACGTGAATAACCGCTTCGAGTGCAATCATCGCTACATTCATGTCCGAAGGATTGGTTGCGATGCAATGTTCGCTGGTTCCAAGAATCGCCAGCGCACGGTTCTGACCCTTGATCGCGGGACATCCGCTTCCAGGAGTTCTCTTGTTGCACGGCATGTTCGGATCGCGGAAGTAAACGCAGCGAGTGCGCTGTAACAGATTTCCGGCGGTAGTGGCCATATTGCGCAATTGCGCCGAAGCCCCCGAAAGCAAGGCCTGCGAAAGCACCGGATAATCGCGATTGATGATTGGGTGATTCGCAAGATCAGCGTTTCGAACGGTAGCGCCAATCTTCACACTACCATCAGAATTCCGCTCAATCTTGTCGAGAGGAAGCCGATTGATGTCGAGCAATTGTGTCGGCATTTCGACGTTCAATTTCATGAGGTCAATCAGTGTCGTTCCACCCGCGAGGTAACGAAATCCAGCACCTTCCTGCATCGGGTGCAACTGTTCTGGCGTACCAATGCCTTCAATTGTTGTAATTTCATCGTCCTCGCTCGCGACGGCTAACGTCAGGCATGAATTGATGCGTCGGCCGTTGATGTGGACGGTACAAGCGCCGCACTGCCCGTGGTCGCATCCTTTTTTTGTTCCTGTAAGGTGGATCGTCTCACGCAGACAATCTAGAACCGTCGTTCTTGGATCAACCTTTAGCTTGTGCTCCTGACCGTTTACGCGAAGCGTTATCGCGACAGTGCCGGCACTTGGCTCTTCTTCCGCATCCAATTGTTTCGGCAAGGGCGGATGCAATTCGGTTGCGCATCCCGCACCGATTGCCGCGGCAACGCCTGCCGTGCCGGCACTCGTCAAGAAACGGCGGCGCGAAAATGCATGTGCGCTTGATTCCAATTGTTTCCTCCATTCTTCTGCATCACAACTTCGCCACCGTAAAGTAGAGTGTGTTTCAAACGCTGGGAACGGCAAAAAGAAGTCTGTAACCAGTTTGTAATTTAAGTGCGCTGTCTGCAAATATGCGGTTGTTCCTGGTGGATGATATGGGGGCAGTGCTTTCGTTATGTCATGTGAGCAAATTTGCGGTGCTGGGAATGCACCGGGCTCAAGGATATCTCGGCCTTTAAGCGAGAAAAATCTAATCTAAACGTTTCGATAGACATTTTTGGCGATGGCAGCCAGCTCGTCCGGCTTTAGAGTTAAGAGCGAAAATTGTTTCTCAGCTGCCAAATGCTTAATTCCTCTCCGATATCCTCGAATGCCAATCAAGCAAATTCAGGTTTAAAGGCAACTTGGTCGCCTGCGGCCAAGAGTGCGGTTGGTCGCGCATTGTCACCGCTATCGCGAATTTCCTACACACTTGGCCGGGGAATTGTAAATGAAGTCTTTTTTCCCGCCCCCGATCAGGCCGCTATCCGCGACTTTGAGTTTATTCTCACCGGGCCGGAAGGTTACTTCTCTGAAGAACAAAAGGATTGCCATTCAAGCGCTGTGTTGCTCGGCCCGGGTGTGCCATCGTGTCGCGTCGAGAATTTGTGCATCCAAGGACGGTATCGACTGACGAAGGAGGTCATTGCCGACCCACACCGCGACGTACTTCTACAACATATAAAGCTGAAGGCGCTGCGCGGATCGCTCAAAGGTTTGCGCCTTTTCTGTTTACTCGCACCTCGTTTGGAAGACCAAGGCAGCGATAACAGTGGGTGGATCGGCAGCTACCGAGGTAGCGAAATGCTGTTCGCACAAAGTGGCGAAGTTGCGTTGGCGCTGGCAACTTCGGCCGGATGGGTGGCTCGAACAGCGACCTATGCGGGACCGTCTGACGCCTGGCACGATCTGCGGGCGAACGGCCAACTCGTACACCCGCAAGAGCGAGCAGAGCACGGGCATATCGCGCTGGCGGCGGAAATCGATCTGGCGCAATGCGGTGGAGACTTTGTCATCACCTTGGCGTTTGGCAACACCCCAGAGTCAGCGGGCTTGAGCGCGGTTCTCTCGTTAAACAGTTCGTTTGATTCGCTGCATGAAGAGCTTGAACGGCCATGGAAAGTCTGGCAGAAGAAGCTCAAGCCGCTGGATAAACGCTACCGGTCCGATCGTAAAGCAATTGCGGAGCGCAATCGGCCAGACCGTTCTCGCCCGCGCCCAACGAAGAATCGGTTGCCTGAGGATTCCAATCTATTTCGCCAGAGCATGATGGTTTTGCAAACGCATCGATCGGATCAGGTCGCCGGAGCTGGGGTGGCAAGTCTCTCCATTCCCTGGGGCGAAATACAAGGCGACGACGATTATGGATATCACCTTGTCTGGTCGCGCGACCTTGTCGAAGAGGCGATCGGACTGCTTGCCGGTGGCGCGGTAAATGAGGTAAAGGCCACGCTCGACTATCTCAGCGCTACACAGAAGCCCGAGGGGGGATGGCCAAAGAATATGCGGCTGGATGGGCGTGCGTTCTCGCCAGGTGTCCAACTGGATGAAGCGGCGCTGCCGATCCTGTTGGTGAATCTCGCGCATCGAGAAGGCGCGTTGGGCGATGCTGAGGTCGAAAGCTTCTGGCCGATGGTTCGCCGGGCGGCGGGATTCATCATTTTGAGTGGTCCATCGACGGGCCAGGACCGCTGGGAAAACACGCCGGGTCTTTCGCCTTATACGCTTGCAACCGAGATTGCGGCGCTGCTTTTCGCGGCGCGGCTGGCGGAGCGATTTAAGGAACCGAAACTCGCTGATTTTTTTCGAACGACCGCAGATTTGTGGAACGACTCAATCGAGTCGTGGACATATGTGCGCAATACGCCACTGGCTCAGCGGGCGGGAGTCGAAGGCTATTACGTTCGCATTGCGCCGTCGCCGGGCATGTTCACGCTTCAGCGCCGCGGCGAAAAGCCTCATATGAAGCAGGCCCACGATTTGCCTGTTGAGGAAGTAGTGAGCCCTGATGCGTTATGCCTCGTGCGATTTGGATTAAGGTCAGCCGACGATCCGCGCATTATCAATACGATCAAAGTCGTTGACATGATGACGCGGGTGGAACTGCCTGCTGGCGCTTGCTGGCGGCGATATAACGGCGATTATTACGGTGAATATACAGACGGATCGCCATTTCTAGGACATGACGACAAGCGCGGTATCGGTCGTCCGTGGCCCCTGCTGACCGGAGAGCGAGGGCATTATGAAATCGCGGTCGGCAACCTTGCCGGTGCCCGCCGGTTACTGGCGACAATGGAGGGTTTTGCCAGCCAGATTGGCTTGCTTTCGGAACAGGTTTGGGATGAAGAAGATATTCCCGAGCACGATCTGTTTCGCGGCCGGCCGAGTGGCTCGGCCATGCCGCTGGCGTGGACGCACGCCGAATATGTGCGGCTGCTGAGATCGATCCGTGACAAGAAAGTGTACGACCAGCCGGCCGATACGTTAGCGCGTTACATCAAACGCTCAACGCCATCACAACTATCGTTGTGGCGCTTCGATCATCAATCCGATCATTTGCTCACCGGGCGCAAGCTCCGGCTTGAGGTAATGGCTCCGGCGGTGGTCCGGTTCAGCACGGATGATTGGAAGACATTTCACGATATCGAAACCAAAGACACCGGTTTGGGTTTCTATTTTGTCGATTTGCCGACTTCAAAAATGAAGGTCGGCGGCATGCTGCGTTTTACATTCCGCTGGCCAGAGGCGGGGAATCATTGGGAAGGTTGCGACTTCGAGCTGGAAGTAATCGACCCACCCGCTGTGCCTGAGCAGATTACCTCAAGTCGGCGGCAAGACGTTCGCAAGAAAAGAGCCAGGAGCCGAAAATGAATAAAAGCCTGACTGTACTTCGACAACGGAATGAGGCATCGCGCTTTAAGCGGGAAGCGAGCGATGATCGGCGAACAGCGATTCCTTCAGAAGCCAGCATCTCGTTGGAAGCGATGCTGAAACGATCCATTGATGGCGAAGTACGCTTCGACAACGGCTCGCGCGCGCTGTACGCAACCGATGGTTCGAACTATAGGCAAGCGCCGATCGGGGTGGTGATTCCTCGGCATGTACAGGATGTGGAAACGACGATCCGTCTTGCCCGGCAGCACGGCGCGCCCATCCTCTCGCGCGGCGGCGGGACAAGTCTCGCCGGGCAATGCTGCAATGTCGCGGTGGTGATGGATTTTTCGAAGTACATGCATCAGGTACTTCGCATTGACGCGGAAAGCCGGATAGGCCATGTCCAACCCGGCTGCGTACTCGATCAGTTTCGTGAAACCGCCAGGAAGCAAGCCGGCTTGTTTTTCGGACCCGATCCAGCCACGCATAGCCGCTGCACGATCGGTGGAATGCTCGGAAATAATTCCTGCGGGAGTCACTCGTTGCTAAGCAAAAACCATGGACTCGGCGTGCGCATGAGCGATAACACGCATGCGCTCGATGTGATTTTGTACGACGGCACGCGCATGCACGTCGGGCCAACAGCACCTAATGAGTTAGAAGCGATCATTCGCGGAGGCGGCCGGCGCGGGCAAATCTACTCGTCGCTTAAATCGCTCGTCGATCGCTATGGCAATCTCATTCGCGAACGTTTTCCAAAACTGGAGCGCCGCGTCTCGGGCTACAACCTGAATGACCTTCTTCCGGAAAACGGCTTTAACGTCGCCCGCGCGCTGGTAGGTTCTGAATCCACGCTGGTAACGATCGTTGAAGCGGCCCTTCATCTCGTCCCCGCGCCGAAGGCTCGCAGTGTCGTGATGCTGGGATTCAAAGATATTTACACTGCGGCAGAATGCGGTCTGGAAGTTCTTAAGTTCAATCCGATTGCCTGCGAAGGAATCGACGAACTGCTTTTTGAGTATGTGAAGAAAAAAGGGGATGAAAGCGCGAGCCTGGCGATCTTGCCGGAAGGCCCGGCGTATTTGCTCGTGGAATTTGGCGGCGAGTCAAAGAGCGAGACCGACGGGCAAGCCCGGCGAATGATGGATCACGTCAAAAGGCACGGCAAGAACGCGCCGGTGGGCATGAAGCTCTACGACGACGAGAAACATGAGAAGATGATTTGGGATGTCCGTGAAGGCGGATTAGGCAGCACCGCCTGGGTGCCCGGGCAACCCGATACTTGGCCCGGCTGGGAAGATTCGGCTGTCCCGGTGGAAGCCGTGCCGCAATATCTCCGCGAATTGAGAGCACTGTTTAACAAGTATGACTACAAGCCATCGCTTTATGGGCACATGGGGCAGGGTTGCATTCACTGCCGTGTGCAGTTCGATTTGTACACCAAGCCCGGCATCGAGAAATATCGCAGATTTGCAGATGAAGCGGTTGATCTGGTGATGAAGTTCGGCGGTGTCGCATCCGGGGAGCATGGAGATGGGCAAGCGCGAGGCGAATTCCTGCCCAAAATGTTCGGGCCCGATCTGTATCAGGCATTTATCGAGTTCAAGCGCATCTGGGATCCGGCGAATCGCATGAATACCGGAAAGGTCATCAACCTGGAGGGTGCGCCGTACGGAATGACGGACAATCTTCGTGTTGGTCCGGATTACAACCCGCCGCAGCCGCAGACGCACTTCAATTATGTCGGTGATCAACATAGCTTTGCCCGCGCCGCGCTCCGATGCGTCGGTGTCGGCGCTTGCCGGCGTGAAAAAGGCGGGACCATGTGCCCTTCGTACATGGTGACGCGCGAGGAGAAGGATTCGACCCGCGGCCGAGCGCGCATGTTGTTCGAGATGATGAACGGCGAGGTCATCGAAGACGGCTGGAAGAGCGACGAAGTGAAGGATGCGCTCGACCTTTGCCTTTCCTGCAAGGGATGCAAAGGCGATTGCCCGGTCAACGTCGATATGGCGACGTACAAATCGGAATTCCTGAGCCATTACTACGAAGGTCGATTACGGCCCAGGCATGCGTACGCGTTCGGTTGGATTCACATCTGGGCGACGCTCGCCTCATGGGCGCCTTCGGCGGCGAATCTGTTTACGCAGCTACCGGGGATAAGCGCGTTCGCCAAGTTTCTCGCCGGCGTTCATCCAAAACGAAAAATTCCAGCTTTTGCACCGCAATCTTTCAAGCATTGGTTCAAATCGCATGAACCAAAACATCCGAAGGGCCCGCCGGTCGTTCTGTTCGCCGATACATTCAATAATCACTTTCATCCCGATGTCGCCATCGCCGCTACAGAGGTGCTGGAAGAAGCCGGGTTTCGCGTGCATGTTCCGATGGCTGATGTCTGCTGCGGCCGACCTCTCTATGACTACGGCTTCCTCAACATGGCCAAGCGGTGGTGGGTGGATATGCTCGAAAAACTCCGGCCTTACTACCGCGACGGCATGCCTATGGTCGTACTGGAGCCAAGTTGCTGGGCGGCGTTCAAAGATGAGCTTCCCAATTTAATGCCGAAAAATGAAGACGCCAAACGTCTTGGCGATCTCACGTTTACTCTCAGTGATTTTCTGCGTTCCAAAGCGCCGCACTTTCATCCACCTAGGCTGGAGCGGCGCGCGATAGTGCATGGCCATTGTCATCAAAAGGCGATCGACACCCTCAACGACAAAGAGTACGGCAAGCTTTTCGCGGAGAAGGAAATCTTCAAACGCATGGGGATCGAAGACAAACATCCCGACGCCGGCTGCTGCGGCATGGCCGGGGCGTTTGGCTACGAAAAGGAAAACGGCCACTACGATGTCGGCGTCGCCGCCGGCGAACGCGTTCTGCTGCCGGAGGTTCGTCAGGCGAAGCATGATGACTTAATCATCGCCGACGGGTTCAGTTGCCAGGAACAGATCCAGCAGCAGACCGATCGTGCCGCGCTGCACATGGCGCAGGTCGTGCAGATGGCAATTCGTCGTGATAACAACACCACCGTTCGCCCAGAAGCAGCAATGGTTGAAAAGCGCAAGCGCGAGCAGCGCACCGGGATGATCCGTGCAGCGACAGTCATTGGTATTGGTGCGGCCGTCGCTCTATTGGCATTCGGTTACACGCGGCGAAACCGGCTGTTTGACCATTACCGCGAGGGCCGGCGATGAGACGCATCGGACCCGAAACGGTTGTGGCAATTACTGGCGCATCCGGCGGCGTCGGACGTGCTACGGCGCGCCTGTTCGCCAAGCGCGGAGCGAAGATCGCGCTGCTGGCGCGCGGGAAAGATCGTCTGGAAGCGACGAAGAATGAAGTCGAAGAACGCGGCGGCCGGGCGATCGCCATTCCGACCGATGTCAGCCAATTCGAGCAGGTCGAAGCGGCTGCTTCTATCACTGAACAGAAATTCGGCCCGATCGATCTCTGGATCAACAACGCGATGCTGTCCATGTACAGCCCGTTCATGAAGATGACACCGGAGGAGTTTCGGCACATTGTGAACGTCACTTTTCTCGGTGTGATGCACGGCACGCACTGCGCACTCAAGCGCATGCAGCCGCGCGATGCGGGAAAGATTATTCAGGTCGGCTCGGCACTGGCGTTTCGATCGATCCCGCTGCAAAGCGCGTATTGCGCGAGCAAGCATGCCATCCAAGGGTTCACCGAATCGCTTCACAGCGAGCTGATTCACCAGAAGTGCAGCGTAAAGCTCTCGATCGTAAACATGCCGGCGCTGAACACGACGCAGTTCGTCTGGACAAAAAATAAGATGGGCCGCAAGGCGCGGCCTGCCGGCACGATCTATCAGCCCGAAGTCGCTGCCGATGGAATACTCTTCGCAGCCGAACATGATCGGCGCGAAATCACTGTTGGCTACACAACCGTCGAAGCCATCGTCGGCGAAAAGATCGCGCCGGGTATGCTCGATCATTATCTGGCCCGGGTTGCTTGGAATGGATCACTGCTTCCTGAACCGGCCGATTCCAATCAACCGGATAATTTCTGGCAGCCCGCACCGGCTCCGCGCGGATCGCATGGCCCGTTTGACGATCTCGCACACCGTCGAAGTCCGCAACTCTGGCTGACAAAGAATCGCATGGCCTTAGCCACTGTCGCGCTGGCTGGACTGGGACTCGCTGTTGGCAGCCGACTATCGCGATCGCGCAGCGGAGGTCATTGGGCGTGAACGACTACAGACTCAATCCGTTGCAGGAACCGTCGGTCATGGCATGGTTGATGGCTCATCCGCACCGGCCTTAAGGAGCGCATATGAAATCGAAATTGTTAAGCGACATTAAAGGCAATCGCCAATGGGCCGTTATTTTCGATCCAAACGACGAAGTGATGGCGGGTTTGAAACGGTTCGCCCAGAGCGAGCATCTGTCCGCCGCGCACATCACCGGCATCGGCGCGTTCTCTGAAGTGACCGTGGCGTGGTTCAACCTTGAAAAGCAGGATTACGAGCCAATTAAGATAGCCGAGCAGATCGAGGTGCTCAGCCTGATCGGCGATGTCGCGGAATCGGATGGAATGCCATCGGTCCATGCCCACATCTGCGTCGCCAAACGTGACGGCACCGCACATGGCGGCCATCTACAAACCGGCACCGTCCGGCCAACGCTGGAACTCATCGTCTCCGAAGCGCCGGCGCATTTACGTAAGACCTTTAGAAAACAATTCGGCCTGCCGCTGATCGACCTGAATCGCAGCGATGCCGGCACTCAAAAATCAAAGGAGTAAACGATGTCTATTACCGTCGGCCAATACGTAATGCAGCGCATGCAGGAGTGGGGAATCGAACGGATTTACGGATATCCGGGCGATGGCATTAACGGCTTGCTGGCCGGTCTGCGCAAGAACGACGACAAGCCACGCTTCATCCAGGCACGTCATGAAGAGCTAGCGGCGTTCATGGCCTGCGCGCACGCGAAATTCACCGGCACGGTCGGCGTCTGCATCGCTACCAGCGGGCCGGGCGCCATTCATCTGCTCAACGGACTGTATGACGCGAAAATGGATCATCAGCCAGTCGTTGCCATTGTCGGGCAATCGGCCACAACGGCGCTGGGCAGCCAGTATCAGCAGGAGGTGGACCTCCAGAATCTTTTCAAAGATGTCGCCAACGAATACTGCATCACCGTGAGCAGTCCCGCCGCCGTGCGGCATTGTGTGGATCGCGCCTTTCGCATCGCGCTCGATCAGAAGTGCGTGACCTGCATCATCTTTCCCAAGGATATCCAGGAAGAAACCGCCGTCCCTGAGCCGCCGCAACGGCACGATCATGCGCTCACCGGCATCGGTTGCCCGGTGCCGTACATGATTCCATCCGATACCGACCTTCATGCCGCCGCAAAGATTTTCAACGAGGCCAAAAAGGTCGCCGTGCTAGTCGGTCAAGGTGCGATGAACGCTCAGGATGAAGTCCTCGAAATCACAGATCGCCTCGGTGCGGGTATCGCTAAGAGTTGGCTCGGCAAAGCCGTCGTCGCTGAATCCGTACCGTATTGCACCGGCCACATCGGCCTGCTCGGCAGCAAGCCGACCTGGGACATGATGCGCGGCTGCGACGCGCTGCTCGTCGTCGGCAGCAGTTTTCCCTACGCCGAGTTCTATCCCAAAGTCGGCCAGGCGAAGGGTGTGCAGATCGACATCGACGGGCGACTGCTTAGCCTGCGATATCCGATGGACGTAAATCTTAAAGGCGACGCCAAGCAGACGCTCAAAGCGCTCATCCCGCTGATCCAGCGCAAGACTGACCGCGCCTGGCAGAAGGAAATTATCGAAAGCGTGAAAGACTGGTGGAAGGTCGTTGAAGGCCGTGCCCACACCAGCGGCAACAACAATCTCCTCAACCCTGAGCGCATCTTCTGGGAACTCAGCCCCAAGCTGCCGGACGATTGCATCATTTCCGCCGACAGTGGAACGACTGCCAATTGGTACGCGCGAGACCTCAAAATCCGCCGCGGCATGATGGCCAGCGGCAGCGGGAATCTCGCCACGATGGGCGCTGCCGTGCCTTACGCCGTCGGCGCGAAATTCTGCTTCCCCGATCGCTGCTGCATCGCCGTCACTGGTGACGGCGCGATGCAGATGAACGGCTTGAATGCCTGCATAACAGTCGCGAAATATTGGAAGGAATGGTCCGACCCACGCTGGATCACGCTCGTGCTCAACAATCGCGACCTGAATATGGTCACATGGGAACAGCGGATTATGATGGGCGACATCCGTTTTCTCGCCAGCCAGGAACTGCCCGATTTCCCATATGCCGCCTTCGCCGACTCGATCGGCCTGCGCGGCATCCGTGTCGAAAAGCCCGAGCAACTCGCCGACGCCTGGGATCGCGCACTGAACAGCGATCGTCCGGTGATTGTTGAAGCCATCTCCGACCCTGACACGCCGACATTGCCGCCGCACATCACACTCGAGCAAGCCAGGCATTTCACCGAAACGATTCTGCGTGGCGATCCAAACGAGCCGGGCATTATCAAGCAGGCGATTAAGGGAATGGTTGAAACGTTCGTGCCGCACCACACAGAACAGTGACGCGGATCAGACAAGATATCGCGCTGCGTCCGCCGTTTTGAGCGTCAGTCCATGCCCAAGTCCGCTGCGATCGGGTTCCAACGTCCCATTCTTTGGTTCGAGCACACCATCAAAAAGGAGATGATCGATTCGGACGTTGTCGTGAAAATACTCGATATGCCTAAGTGGCTCGACTGCGCAGCCCACATGCGCATGGAGTTGAGGAGCGCAGTGAGCGGACAGCGGGATATGAAATGCTTCACACAACGCCGCCACCTTCAGAAACCCGGTATATCCGCCGCAACGTGTCGCATCCGCCTGAAGGCAATCGACCGCGCCGGCCGAGATCATGCGGCGAAAATAATCAAGAGTATCCCCGTACTCCCCGGCGGCGATATCCATGCCTGCCGGCGCTCGATCGCGAATGAGCCGTAATCCTTGCAGATCGTCCGACGACACGGGCTCCTCGAACCAGGAGACACCTGATTCATCCGCAAAATGCCGGGCCATGGCGGTCGATTGCTTGCGCGAATATCCGCCATTGGCATCGACGAACAATTCAGCCTGATCACCAATGCACTTTCGCACGAAACGCACGCGATTCGGATCCGCCTTGGGATCTCGACCCACTTTCATTTTCACCCGGCCAATACCTGCTTGCACCCAACCGCCGAGTTGCTCGGCGAGTTGTTGCTCGCTGTAGCTCGTGAATCCGCCGCTTCCATAGATTGGTACGGCGTTCCGAACCGAACCAAACAAATCGACCAAAGAAATGCCGAGTAATTTCGCCTTTAAATCCCATAGCGCAACGTCGATCGCAGCCATGGCCATCAACCCTGCTCCCGGCCGCCCGGCATTTCGCAGGCAACGGGCCATGGCTTGCCAGTTTGCCTCGACTGCAAGACTCGGTTGACCGATGATTGTTGAAGCTAAAAGGCTTCTGGCAATCGTCGCCGATCCTTGCGAGGCATAAGTCCAGCCAATGCCTGTAAATTCACCTGCTGCGACAAGGGCTACGATCAGATCCGTATGATCCCACGTTAGCGTACCATCTGATTCGGGGGCGTCGGTCGGGATTCGATACGAGTGGACGTCAACACGGCTAATCAATGACTCATGCAATTTGTTCATCTAATTGGAGATTACCAAGGTACTCTTGCAGTGCGAATACTTTAAATCCCCGTCTCCACTCAAGCAGGCCGGCACGCTTGCAACGCCGGGCCGGGAGAAGGCATATTCTGGGCTGTAACAATCTAAGCAGTTCGTAAAGTCGGAGGTTCATTTCAAGTTATAGCGAGGGACTCGTTTTATCATTCGTTACGTTATTAAAACGGCACTTTGGACGTTATTTCAACGTTCAACATAGTGCAGCGTATGTGGCGCAACGCATGAAATGCTGCTGATTCAGCGCTCAACTGTCCGTTCTGCTACGGACTTCCGGGCTCGACATGCCGCGCCTCTACGCCGCTACTGGCCAGTGCCCACATCAGGTACTCGGCGATGAACCATGAACCATTATCCAATCGCACGAGCCAGGGCACTCCATGCGCGCCGAAGAACCACAGTAGCGTATTTGCCACAAACTTCGCGTTCATCCGATATCCGTATCATTACCAATGAACACGAAAACGCGATCATTCCACGGTGGGATCGGCGTCAGGCGGTTTTGTGTTTGATGAGGTTAGGATCGCGGGCGCTGGTGAGGGCGGTGTCGTAGGTGATTTCGCCTTTTTGGTAGAGTTCGAGAAGGCAACTGTCCATCGTTTGCATCTGGTGCTTTTTGCCGGTCTGAATTTCGCTGAGGAGCATGTGGGTGTCTCCCTCACGGATGCGGGAGCGGATGGCGGGGGTGGCGATGCAGATTTCGGTGGCGAGGACGAGGCCTTTGCCATCGGCGCGGGGGAGGAGATTTTGCGCGATGATCGCCTGGAGGGAGTTGGAGAGTTGGAACTTGACGTTGTTTTGTTGGTCGGAGGGGAAGACGCTGAAGATGCGCTGGATGGTCTGGGCGGCGTCGGGGGTGTGGAGGGTGGCGAGCACGAGGTGACCGGTCTCGGCGGCGGTCAGGGCGGTGGCGATGGTGTCGACGTCGCGCATTTCGCCGACAGCGATGACGTCGGGGTCCTGGCGCAGGACGTGGATGAGGGCCTGTCGGAAGGAGGGGGTGTCGGTGTAGACCTCCTGCTGGACGACGATGGAGTTGATGTTGTCGTGTTCGAATTCGACGGGGTCTTCGATGGTGATGATTTTGGCGCGGCGTTCGCGGTTGATGAGGTTGACCATGTAGTTGAGCGTGGTGGTTTTGCCGGTGCCGGTGGGGCCGGTGACGAGGATGAGGCCATTGGGTTTGCGGGTGAGTTCGTCGACGACGGGCGGGAGGTGGAGTGAATCCCGGGCGCGGATGGTGTTTTCGGCGACGCGGATGGACATTTCCGGGGTGCCGCCGTGGAAGTAGATGGAGGCGCGAAAGCGGCCGACGTTCGGCCAGTGGCGGGAGAAGCAGAGTTGCCAGTTTTCTTCGAGGATTTTGCGGTGGCGTTCTTCGATGAGTTCGTTGAGGAGGCGGGTGAGGGCCTCATGGTCGAGGGGTTCGCCTTTGGCGAGGCGGATGTCGCCGTTGACGCGGTAGGCGGGAGCGAGTTTGCGAACGAGATGGACGTCGCTGGCGTTATTTTCGCGGGCGGTTTTGAGAATGGTGTCCAGGGTCCAGATCATGGTGTATTCCTTTAAGTGTGTCGGCGGAGGAGACGAGAGAAGAAGCCGCGACCTTTGTGGAGGTTGCCCAGAGCGCGGTGGGCATCGGCGTGGTTGGGTTTGAGTTCGAGACAGCGGCGGAAGCTGTTTTCAGCGGGGCGGGTGAGGGAGAGAGTGAGTTCGACGCTGCCTTGGACGTACCAGCAATAGGGATGGGCAGGGGATTTTTCGACGGCGGAGCGGCAGTGGATGAGGGCTTTGGCGGGGAGGGAGTAGTGGAGATAAATGGCGGCGATTTCGAGGTTTTGCAGCCAATCCGCGTCGATCTGGAGGGCTTTGTCGAAGCAGTATTGTTCGACGGGGTCGCGGCGGGCGAGCATGATTTCGCCGCGCGCGACCCAGCAGTAAGCGGTTTGGCCTTGCTGGGAGATAGAGACGTCGCAGAGCGCCTGGGCTTGTCGGAGGTCGCCAGTGCGGCAGAAGGCTTGGGAGCGACCAGCAAGCAGGCCCGGGTGGTTGCGGAAGAGTTCGAGGGCCTTGCGGGCCCACAGTTCTGCTTCGGGGTATTCTTCGAGGAGGATGAGCATTTGTATTTGCCCGAGCCAGCCGGGGACGAGGGAGCGATCGAGTTCGAGGGCGCGGGAGTAATGGCGGAGGGCGTTGTCGTATTGGCCGTTGCGGCGGTCGGTGTCGGCGGAGGTCATCCAGTAGGAGGCGTCGTGTTCTTCGAGGCTCTGGGAGGAATTGGACGTCGAGATTGTGGGCAGTTGTTCAAGCTGCTGGACGAGTTCGAGACGATTGAAACGTTTGGCGGTACTCATGTTAGTGCAGGGCCTTTAAGCGATAGAGTGGGTGGGAGAGGAGATAGGCTGTGCCGTTGATGTTTTCGAGGGCGATGTAGGACATGCCCAGGAGGGTGGCGGAGTCGGTGTTGCGCGCGAGGATGGGAGTGGCGCTGGGGACGATGAAGTAGACGCCTGCCGGGACGGTGCATTCGAAGGAGGGGGGGAGGACGGTGGGATTGAGGGGGGTGAAGAGGGTGGGGACGCCATTGAGGAAGAGAGTGTGGTGGGACCAGCGGACTTTGTCGCGCGGACCGGCAAGGATGCGGTCGATGCGTGGGCCGGTGTAGAGGGTGTAGTTGTGACCGGTGCCGCCGATGCGGTAGTCGGGGGGGGTGAAGAGGACGACCTGGCCGGGTTGGGGGAGTTGCCGTGCAAAGGCGGAGTGGTTGATGAGGACGACATCGCCGGGTTGGAAGGGGGGTAGGGTCAATTGGAGGACGACCGGTTCGGCGTAGCGGAACAGGATGCGGCTGGCGGGGAGATATAGCAGGCCGAAGAGAAGGGCCGAGGTGCAGATCGAATAGAACATGCGTCGGCGCATGGAGACAGGTTCAAGGATGCGGTTGGTGGCGTCGGCGACAGACGAGGAGTGGGTGGAGAAGGCAAGCCCAAGGAGCATGGAGCCGATGGTCGTGCCGTAGAAGAAGAGGAGCCAGAGTGAGAGGAGTGAAACCCAAGTGAAGAGGAAGAAGCGTCCGAGGATGCGGCTGCCGGCGAAGAGTTGAGGCCAGCCCGGGATGAAGATGCGGGCGAGAAGGGGGAACGCTGGGGTGGAGTCGCTCAGGCGGATATTAAGGGCGGAGGTGGCACGGTCGGAAAAGTTGCGTAAGGCGTCGGTGGCAGGTGAGCGGACGGGGATTTTGGGGGTGAGCCGGCGGACGCGTTTGGTCCACCGGCCGGCGCGCGGGGGATGGATGTCGATGGTGGTGGATGAGAGGGAGAGGGAGGTTCCGCAGCGGCCGCAAAGCTGGGAGCCGGGCATGTTCTCGAATTGGCAACTGGCGCATTGCATGAGCGTGGGTGAGGATCAGCGGCGGGTCTTGTTGTCGAGGGTACGTTTGGCGTGCTCTTCGGCGGATTCGTAGAATTCGCCGGTGAGGAGTCGTGATTCCTGTCGGCCGAGAATTTCGACCATGAGGTCGGCCCAGTCGTGGCAGGCGCTTCCCTTGGCGCCTTTGGAGTGGAAGGAGACTTTGCCGGAGGGGTCGATGGAAATTTCGAAATTTTTTGGGGCGGGGGATGCCATGGTGAAAACTCCTTGGGTTAGATACTGCGGACCTGGATTTTGACGGTGCGGTCGGCTTGGACTTGTTCTTCGACGATCGCCATGTTGCGGGATTTGAGTTCGGTGATGATGCGGTGGTAGGCGTACTGCTGGGTGACCCGGCCGACGAGTTCGTCGCCGAGTTGTTTGAGCTCGGCTTTGGATATGTTTTTGCCTTCGAGGGAGAGTTTGAGTGCGCCGCGTGCGTCGCGCGAGAAGACGGCGCGGATGGAATCTTTGACGACGACGAGTTCTTCGCCGGAGCCGGCCGAGGATTCGAGAATCTGGCTGTCTTCGATGTCGACTTCGCAGCGGGTGGTGGTGTCAGCGCGTTGGATGTTGGCGGCTGCGCCCTGCGCGAGGGTGAAGCCGAGCGAACCGACGGCGGCGGTGACAGCGGCGGTGATGGCGGGCCAGCCGGCGATGATGAGGGGGGTGATAACGACGATGGCACCCATGGGGGTCTCCTTAATCGTGAAATTTAGAGTTCGATTTTTCGGCGCATTTCGACAGAGCCGGCGGGGGCGGCGCCGGTGGCGGGGCGGGCGCGGCCTTGGGCCCAGGTGCGGAGGCGGTTGAGGTCCTCGCTCATGGTTTTGGAGAGGGGGACCGTTTCGGTGACGCTTTGCAGGAGGAAGGAGGTGTTGAGTTCGGAGTGGTTGGAGAAGGCGTCGAACAGGCCGGAGATGATGGCTTGCTCGATTTCAGCGCCGCTGAAGCCGTCGCTGTGCCGCGCCAATAAGGCCAGGTCGAACGCCAAGGGGTCGCGGTGGCGTTTTTTGACGTGGATGCGGAAGATTTCCGTGCGTTCGATTTCGTTGGGGAGGTCGACGAAGAAGATTTCGTCGAGGCGGCCTTTGCGGAGGAGTTCGGGGGGGAGCTGGGTGAGGTCGTTGGCGGTGGCGATGACGAAGACGGGGGAAGTTTTGTCGGAGAGCCAGGTGAGGAACGTGCCGAAGACGCGGGCCGCGGTCCCGCCGTCGGATCCGCCGGAGTTGGAAGCGCCGGCGAAGGCTTTGTCGATTTCGTCGACCCAGAGAATGGCGGGGGCGACGGATTCGGCGGTCTGGATGGCGCGGCGGATGTTTTCTTCGGAGGAACCGACCAGCGAGCCGAACATACGACCGACGTCGAAGCGGAGGAGGGGGAGTTTCCAGAGGCTGGAGACGGCTTTGGCGCAGAGACTCTTGCCGCATCCCTGGACGCCGAGCAGCATGACGCCGCGCGGTGGAGGCAGGCCGAACTGAGTGGCGCGTTCGGTGAACGCCTGGGCGCGTTTGGCGAGCCAGTCTTTGAGGTTGTCCAGGCCGGCGACGTTGTTGAATTGTTCATCGGAGGCGAAGTATTCGAGGAGGCCCGACTTTTTGATGATCTGCTGTTTTTCGCTGAAGACGACGGAAACGTCATCTGCGTCGATTTTGCCGTCGAGGACGATGGTTTTGGCGAAGACGTTTTCTGCTTCCTTAAGGGTCAGCCCACGGGCGGCCTGGACGAGTTTTTCGCGGGATTCCCCGTCGAGATTGATGCGGATCTGCGGGGAATCCTTGAGGTCGTCGATGATGCGGTCGAGAAGGAAATTGAAGTCGTCGACATCCGGGGGTTTCAGCTCAAGGACGGTGACGTCCTTGTCGAGCTCGGGAGCGATGCGCATCATCGGAGCGACGAGGATGAGCGTTTTGTACGTGTCGCGAAGCTGGTAGGCGACGTCCTTAAGGCGGCGGATGACGGCGAGGTTGGCGCGGTTTTCCTCGGTGAATGGGTGGAAGTCCTTGAAGAGATAGATGGCCGGTTCGACATGGGCCAGAACAGCATCGAGGGCAGCGAGTGGGTCGGTGGTGGAACCAGTGCCGGAGCGGGTGGCTTGCGGGTCGGAGCCATATTTGACGATGCCTTGGGTGTAGGTCCAGACGTAGAATTTTTTATTGCGCAGAGAGGCGATGCGGGCGAGTTGTTTTTCGACGCGTTCTTCTTCCCAGCTCACGACGTAGATGATGGGATAGCGGGCGCGGATGAGGACTTCAAGTTCGTCGGTGCCGTCGTGGCGAGCGGGGCCGGCGGGAGCCGGGGAGGACTCGGGGGGAGGGGGAGGTGGCGCGGATTTACGGCCGTTCTGGGTGGCGGGGGTGATGACGGGTTGAATTTCCACAGATACCTCCGTCGAAACAAGGGTGCGCATTCAATGGTGTAGTCGGAGTCGTGAGCGAGTTAGATTTTGCTGGCCGTGAAGGGATGCAACGGGATTCGGTCGGGGAGGGGGTTGAACGAGGTTGTGGTAGAAGCGGCGTGATCTGAGGAGGGTTGCGGTGATGGAGTGGTGGCGTGCTGCCAGAGCGGGAGGAGGAGGTAGTTGGTGAGCAGGAAGCCCGCCCCGCCGATGCCGATGGCGGCGCAGAGGACGACGGCGATAGCTTTGGCTTTGGCGAGGAAGAGGCCTTGGGAAACCGCACTGGCGGTGGAAGCGTAGGCGGAGAACGCGGCGGAGGCGACGCCGCCGTGGAGGGACGCGAGGGCGTTGGCGGCGAGGGTCGTGCCGAGCGTGGGCGGGGCGGCGTGTACGGAGTTGACGGAGATGATTCCGCCAAGTGCCGCCGGCGGGAGGGCCACGCCGCGACCTTGGAAGAAGAAGCGGAGTTTATTGAGGGCGCGGGAGATGCGCATCCCGGCGGCGTCTTCGGAGATGCCGAGGGACTGGCCGGTTTCGGCGAGGGATTTATGTTGAAAGAAGCGGAGGAGGATGGCGGCACGATCTTGCTCGCTGAGCCTGGCGATGGCTTCATCAAGGTTGGGAGCGAGGCGATCCCAACTGGAATCGACGCGGAGGTAGTCCATGGCCATCTGGGCGGCCTTTCGTTCGTGCGCTTTGCGGCGGGCTTCAACTTTCAAGACGTTGGCGGCAGTGAACCGCGTGGTTTTGTGCAGCCAGGCGGGGAGGATCGTATCGGGGGTCATTTCTCCAGCTTTGCGAGCCAGGAGAATGAAAACGACTTGAGTAACTTCTTCGGCGAGGTCGCGCCGCCGGACTTGGCGGAGAGCAGCGGAGTAGACTATGTCGACGTGGGTGTTGACCAGCTTGGTGAACGCAGGCTCTGAGCCTTGTTCGGCATACTCACGCAACAGCTCCCAATCCGGGGTTGACCGCATCATTCATGGATATATGTACAGCGGAGGGGCAACACCCAACAAGAAAATTTGAGAAAAAGAAAAAAGGGTGTAAGTGTTTTTAGGATTGGGGGTTAGTAGGAGGAAGCGATTCAAGATTTTGGAGATGTTGGAGGAGATTTTGGATGTGCGGATCGTCGGGTTGGAGGGTGGCGAGGATCTGGATAAGGTCGCGGGAGAGGCCTTGAACATAAATGCGGCCATCGGGCTGGATGGTGATTTCAGTAATAGGGGCAGAATTGTTACAGCGAGATATTTTCATTGGATGAGGTTTAGTCCAGCTTGCTGAGCGAGGGATTTGGCGGCGCGGATTTCGCCGCGAGTCGAGGAACGAGTGAGTTCGACGTATTGCGAGGCACGCCAATGAGGGAGGTAGCCGTCGCGGAGGCTAAAGGGGGTGTCGGGCATGTGTTCGCGCATGAAGTCGAGGATGGGTCGAAGGCAGCAATCGGTGTGGCCGGGAAGAAGGAGGTGGCGGACGATCAGGCGGGTTTGGCGGGACGCGAGTTGGAGGTTACGGGTGACGATGGCTAGGTAATTGGGGATGCCGGCGAGGCGGGAGGCGCAGGCGTCATTGCCAAATTTGAGGTCGGCGACGTAGGTATGGACGATGCCATCAAGGAGGTCGAAGGCTTCGGGAGTGCCGTGGAAGTCGGATTTCCAGATGATGGGGGGAAGGTCGGGGTGTTGGGACATGATTTCGAGAAGAGCGGGGAGATGGATAGTGGGTTCGCCGCCGATCCATTGGAGGTTGCGGGCGCCTTGGGAGCGTCCCCAGGCAACAGCCCGGTGGAAGAGTTCGTGTGTGAGTTCCTGGCCGCGGGAAGGGTCGAAGGCGTCGAGTTCAGCGATGCAAAACACGCAGCGGAGATCGCAGCCCGAGAGATAGAAGAGATGGGAAGGGACGAGTTCGAGTTCGTCGCCATATTCGAGGCGATGCTGGTAGAGGCGGGGAATGGGTCCGGCTTTGCAAGGGCCAATTTGGCCGGCGAGACGGTTGGCGTGGCAGCGGTGTTCGCAAAGGGCGCATTGGTGGTAGTGGGTCTGTGCGCGTTGCAAGTGATTGAGCTTGGAGGTGAAGCGGGCTTCGATGAGATCATTTTAGCAATGGATGTAGGAGAAGTGCGATAATTGTGAATCTATTCTGGCCTTCCCAACGAACGGTTGGCGCGTCCTCTAATTGAATTGAGCCTCGAACGCTTCGGGGCTCTTGTATCCCAAACTGCTGTGAAGTCTTTCGCGATTATACCAGCATTCGATCCACTCAA
>DASRRR010000026.1:0-11324 GCA_035656825.1 Tepidisphaeraceae bacterium
TCATTCCCCGCCCCACCCACCAGCGTATCATCACCCGGCCCACCAATTTCCTGCGCCGCCGCCCCCGTCACCGTGATCGAATCACTCCCGCTCCCCCCCAGCACAATGACCTTCACAGCCGTCATCTGATCCCCCAGATTCACCGTCACCACATCATTCCCCGCCCCCGCCAATACCCGGATCGTCCCCAGATTTGCCAGCAATCGCGTCCCGATCATTGTCCCATTCACCGTCGCCTGCACAATCGTCGGATCATTCGGACTCAAACTCACATCAATCACATCCGACTTATTCTTCGGCCTTAAATCTCCATGAATCTCCCACATCCCCGTCGAATACAACCGCCGCCCCTCAAGCTCCTCCAACAAACACGCTTGGCGCAGCACACTCTTCGACCTCTGTTCCAAAGCGACGGCCATAACCACTCCATTGAATTCACTTACCCAGAAATCCCCCTCCTATATGTCGTCCCCCGCCACAGGATTGTTTCACATTTTCCTGTTTCGCCGCGTTAAGAGCAAGCCAATTCCCACCATTCCCACTGCAAAACACCCCGGTTCCGGCGTCACAATTGTAAACGCCTGCGACAAATGACTCGCCCGCTGCATCGACACCGTCACCGCGAAATACGTCAAATCCCCCCCATGCCCTCCGATGGTGTGATCCGTTACATCTAAATCACCCGCATCCACCAGATTCCACCCTTGATCATAATCCAGCAACTGCACATCCAAATCCGATCCCGCCAGCGCGATCGCCTCCGCCGCATCATACCGCACCAGCAGATCGATCCCCCCCGCCGCCAGCGCATTGCTATCAAAACTCCACAACCCCACCACCCGATCCCCGCCCGGCAGCGCCGGCACCCCCGGCCAGTCCGGCGACAACAACGCCATCTCCACCTCTCCCGCCGTCGCCACATCGTGCAGCGTAAACCGCACGCTGTTCACCAGGTCCGGCGTCGTATCTCCAGCGCTCTCCCCCCACGAATAAGAATTCGTCCCCGCTGCCACCATCACCGCCGGCAACATCAATTTCGCATGAGGACCCACAAACCACCCATTCACCCCATTCGGCGGATTGTTCACCGAATTGATCACTTCCTCCACCTTCGATAAATCCAACACCGCCGGAGACGTCGTATCCGCCAGTGCCTTCACTATCCCACTGTTATCCAGAATAGTGGCCGTCACCACGCCCTTCCCGCTCAATCCCGTCCGCGTCACATGATACGTCTGGTTCGACGGTGTCGACGGTGTCAAATTCGCCACTGACATCAACAGCGGCCCCATGCTTTGTACCGAATCATTCACCGCCATGACCGAAGGCATCGTACTGTAAGAGTCCGTCGATGGATTCGACACTTCCGTCGTCTGATTACTCAATGTCGTTGTCCAACCATTCGGCGATGCCGATGCCACCACCACTGGCACCGGATCAATCACGATCGGCCCTGGCGCTGGCGCATTGCCCTGCCCCGAACCGGCTGGCACGCTTGTCCCCGTCGTCCCATTTGCCACCTGCGTCGTCCCCGGCGTCGTCACCACCGGCGGCACATTCCCCGCCGTTCCCACCGGCGGATTCACAACCGGCGAAGGTGTCACCACCGGCGGCCCTGAACTCGCCACCACAGGCGTCGCCGCCACATTCCCTGTCCCAACCCTGCTCGTCCTTCCTACCCCTCCTGCTCCGCCCGTCCATCCCATCACGTTCGACCCCGTATGAGCACTCCAACTCCCCTGCACGCCTCCCGGCAAACGCTCCGCCAACATTCCCGTCCCACCCCCGCCATGCACAAATCCTTCAGTGCGCACTAACGCCACTGGCCCCACACTCCTCCGCACCGGCAGCACCTCTCCGCCCACCACCCGGTTCATCACCGGCGCGATCGTCGGCTCTACCGCTTTCACACCCGCCCACCCCGCGCTGTTCGCTACTTCCGTCTTCTTCCCTTCAGTTTTCTTCACCGGCGTAGCATCCACCCGAAACGGCAGCTCAAACGAATCCATCAGCGGCTGCACCAGCCGATTCATTGGATTCCACGTCCGCATCTGCATCGGCACGATGTACTGATACACCTCCGCCCCCGCGCGCACTACGCACGCCCCGATCAACACCACCGCGCACGCCACCTTAACCTTCGACACCGCCACCCCCTGCACCACCGCCGTCACCGGCATCGACCCGCTCGACGCCTGCATGACTCCCGCTGCCGTATACCCCGACGCCATGTGCAGCGCCAGCGACTGCGTAATCGACGACTGCACCGCCCGCGTCACTGCCACCGCCAGCACCACCACGCTCACCCCCGCCGCCCCTCGTTTCCCCAGCCGCTGCGCCAGCATCTGCCTCCCCCGATGCAGCCGCACACGCAGCGTCCCCGGCCGACACCCCAGCTCCTTGGCCATCTCCTCCTGACTCATCCCCCCAAAATAATGCAGCACCAGCGGCAGCCGATATTTCACCGGCATCCGCTCGAGCTCCTCCTTCACCAGTACCTTCAAATCCTCCGCATCCATCCCCCCACTCTTCGCCGGCTTCGACTCCTCCGTCGGTGCCGACCCATCACAAGCACACAACGTCTCCCGCCGCTGCCGCCGCTTCTTCCCCCGCCGAATATCCAGAGACGTCCTTCGCGCCACCTGCCTCAGCCACGGCCCCATCGCCCGCACATCCCCGCTCTCTTTCTTTCTCCCCACCGCCAGCGCCGCAAACACCCCCTGCACCGCATCCTCCGCATCATGCCGATCTTTGGTGATCCGAAAACAAACATGATAAACCATCCCCGAATACCGGCGCACAATCTCCTCAAACGGCTCCGGCATCCCGGTCCGCTCAAACTCCAATAGCAGCTCTTCCGCCGTCCGCTCGATCGTCACCTGCCCGGCATATCCCAACGAATACCTCCCATCTGAACGACGCCCCCAAATCCTAACTGTTACAAAACCTCCATCTTACCCCTAACCACCCCTCTCAACAATATTTACAACCCCGCCATTCACCCCTAAGCCGGTCAAAAGGTCAAAAAACCTTTGATACATTCTTTCAGTCCAATACATTACACTCGCGCGAAATCCCTTCATTCTTCCCGCATCGGTAGAAAGAATAGTAATTATCCACTCAGGAGAATCATGCGCGATTGGACAAAAGGTGAGCTTCAAGCGTTCAGTGCCGTGGCAAAACTCCTCATTTTCATCGGGCTTTTTGCGGCAATCTTTCAAGCATGGGACGGCCAATATCTCTGGGCCGCCGTCGGTGCACTGGCGGCAATTGTTGGACTCTGGCTGGGAATTTGGCTCATTAGATATCAGAAGCGGACGGGAAAGTCGGCCAAACCTTTTGCGAAGTAGCGGGAGAGAGCCTAAGAAGATCAGGGGGTAAAGAGTGACATCACTGATTATCAGTTTTTGCATGGAAATTTAGCAAAATCAGTGATTTCAGCAATGCCCCTTCCTCATGCCCTCTTTGCAATCTGACGATTTAGTTCGAGAATAATACGTATGCCCTCATCGGAGCCCAACTTCGACCTGCTCGGCTTGGTTAAGCAGATCGTCGATCTGAATGCGGAATTTTGTCGCGAGGTCGCGGCAAAGCAGTACGCGCGTGCCGCCGCCCTCCGCGATCAACGGGAAGCGTTGCAGCAGCAATTAAATCAGTCCAGGAATCCGATTGTTGCGAAAAACGTGCAGCGATTGCTACAGGGCGGTTTAACACGAGCCCCTATTCTGTCGCTGCTAGAGCAGGACGAATCGGCCGTAGATGACAGGCTGTTGCATCTCGTACGCCGCGATCCGCTTCCGCCACGTTGGCTACTGGACGGCTACGGTGGTTCGTGTCGCGCCACGGTTGCAAAGCTTCTGAACGTCGATGCGCTGGAATCCAACTATTTTCAGGCGCAGCTGCCCGTGTTCAGCCAGACGACGCTTTCCAAAGCAACGAAGCCAATGGAGTGGGTCGCGGTCGCTATCCGTGAAGCGGCCCGAGAAATGTCGCCGGTCGTTTGGATCATCACTGAACCGGCTTATCTGGCGGAGCGGGGAATCCTCGATGTCTTGTTGCAATTACTTCGCGTGCCGTCCACACAGTTTGTCATCTGCTTAGGAGAAACTGACGCGCCGTTTGCCGCATCATTCAGAGAAATTTCCGGCGTAACGGCGATGGGCGGAAAATAGGCGCATCAAATTTAGAAAATCGGCGATTTCAGTGATTTCCCATTTTTTCTTACTGGAAAGGCAATGTACGGCCGCGCCGCTGCCGGATAACTCAATTTTTTTCCCACATGGGTAGAAAGAATAGTATTCAGTCATGGCGAACCGCGCTCCCACAACGAAGGAACTTAATGTAGCGGACGTCTCCAGCCACTGGACTGGCGGGAAGAATGTAATTTGGCGTTTGACGCATGAACCAACGGGATTCGTCGTGGAAGGATCAACACAAATACCCGAAGAACGGTTCTCAAAAAAACGCTTGCGCATCGCCGAGGAGAAACTCCGCGCGGAGTTGCTTGAAGAACTGGGAAAACGTGTCGCTCGCGATGTGAAAACCGCCGGCATGGCTGGAGACGGATAAGGGAATATCACTCGGGGAAATTCTAAGGGGACGCAATTTCGATTCGGCTTAATCGCTACAATGACCACCGAGAAAACAGGGGGAAATTCGGATTTTTCATTTGCGTCACCCGCACCTCACCCGCCCCGCAAATGAATTACTCTCCTCCTCCTTTTTCTCCGTGCTCTCTGTGCTCCCTGTGGTTAATCTGCTTCCCCAAAATCTGATCCAAACAACCCGAGAGGGGAGAACCGAGATGACCAGGAACGATAGGCCGCCCTCTTGCCTTTGCCACTGACCACGGACTACGGACCACTGACTCTCCCCGTTATACTCCCCCTCCATGATCCGCATCCGCCACATCACCGACCCCGACCTCAAACAAAAAATACTCCAGGCCCTCGCCGAGCGCCGCGGCTGCTCCCCCTCGGCCATCCCCGAATGGTTCGAACTCGACGACCACGACTACGTCGACCTCCTCAACGACCTCAAAGAAGCCGACTACGATCCCCACAACGACCACGACCCCCGCGCGTAACACCGACTGTCCCCATCTCTTCAACTCCCACGAGGCCCAATGCGATCTCTTTCTTTCATCCTTCATCCCTCATCCTTCATCCTTCTCTTCCTCCTTCTTCCCTCCCTCGCCGCGACCCGCGACCGCCGCCTCCTCGACTACGGCTGGAAATTCCACCTCGCCGACTCCTCCCTCCCCGGCGAATCCTCCACCCCCCTCACCGACTTGAAATACACCCCCGTCCAAGGCACCCCCTCCAACACCCCCCCCACCCCCGACGCGACTTGGAAAGACGCCTCCCCCGGCCAAGACGTCTTCAACGGCCGAGTAGGCTTCGCCTGGTTCTCCACCACAATCCGCAATCCGCAATCCGCAATCCCAAATCCCCCCCCTCTCGTCTCCTTCGACGCCGTCGACGACAACGCCACCGTCTTCCTCAACGGCCAAAAGATCGGCTCCCACGAAGGTTGGTCCGAATCCTTCGACCTCCCCCTCAACACCGCCTGGAATCCCGCCGGCCCCAACACCCTCTCCGTCCTCGTCGAAAACACCGCCGGCATCGGCGGCATCAAAGGCGCCTCCCTCAAACTCTCCACCCAAACCGTCGCCGCCAATAACTTCGACGACCACGCCTGGCGCACCGTCGACGTCCCCCACGACTTCATCCTCGAACTCCCCGTCTCCCCCAAAAACGGCGACCCCAACTTCGGCTTCCACCCCCCCGCCGTCGCCTGGTACCGCCGCCACTTCACCCCCGACCCCTCCTCCAAAGGCCAGCGCACCTGGCTCGAATTCGACGGCATCTATCGCAACTCCAAAGTCTTCCTCAACGGCCAACTCCTCGGCGCCCACCCCTCCGGCTACACCAGCTTCTACTTCGACGCCACCGACTCCATCAAATACAACCAGGACAACGTCCTCGCCATAAGAGTCGACGCCACCAGCCACGAAGGCTGGTGGTACGAAGGCGGCGGCATCTACCGCCACACCTGGCTCACCACCCTCTCCCCCACCCACATCGCCCACTGGGGCACCTTCGTCACCACCACCATCCCCTCGATCAGCAATGGTACAGAGGTAAGTGCCACTGGCAGCTTGCCTGCCAGTGCCTCCCCCCTCCAATCCGCCCCCGCCAAAGTCACCTTGAAAACCACCCTCACCAACGAATCCCCAAAATCCTCTCACCTCACCCTCCATTCCGACATCCTCGACGCCAACAACCAGATCGTCACCACCGCCGACACCCCCGCCGATCTCTCCCCCAACCAGTCCACCACCATCCCACAAAAATTCGATCTCCCCTCCGCCCACCTCTGGTCCCCCGACCACCCATACCTCTACCACGTCGTCACCACGATTCTCCAAAATGACAAAGAACTCGACCGCTTGGTGACCCCCCTCGGCGTCCGCACCTTCCACTTCGACCCCGACCACGGCTTCTTCCTCAACGGCTCCCCACTCAAAATCCAAGGCACCTGCAACCACCAGGATTTCGCCGGCATCGGCATCGCCCTCCCCGACCGCATCCACGAATTCAAAATCCAAAAGCTCAAGGAAATGGGTGCCAACGCCTACCGCTGCTCCCACCACCAATACGCCGACGAACTCCTCGACGCCTGCGACCGCATCGGCATGCTCGTCATGGACGAAAATCGCCACCTCGGCGAATCCGCGCAAATCCTCGACGAAGCCGCCACCCTCGTCCAGCGCGACCGCAACCACCCCTCCGTCTTCCTCTGGTCCATCTGCAACGAAGAAGGTCTCCAAGGCTCCGCCGAAGGTCGCCGCAAAGCCCAGGCCATCAAAGACGTCTTCAACAAATACGACGGCACCCGCCCCGTCACCGCCGCCATGAACGCCGGCTGGGGCGGCGAAGGGATCTCCAACATCCTCGACGTCGTCGGCTTCAACTACAACTACGAACAGTACGACCCCTTCCACAAATCCCACCCCGCCCAACCCATGATGGGCTCCGAAACCGCCAGCATCCTCACCACCCGCGGCGAATATCAACAAGACAACATCCGCGGCTACATGTCCTCCTACAACAACGGCGCAGAATCCTCCTGGCTCCCCACCGCCTCCCGCCTCTACATGGCCGGCGCCTTCGTCTGGACCGGCTTCGACTACCGCGGCGAACCCACCCCCTTCGGCTGGCCCAACCTCAACTCCCATTTCGGCATCATGGACCTCGCCGGCTTCCCCAAAGACGACTTCTACTACTACCAATCCGCCTGGACCAACAAACCCGTCCTCCACCTCTTCCCCCACTGGAACTGGGCCTACCCCCCCCGCCCCGAAGCCGAACAAGGCGCCATGGTCGAAGTCCGCTGCTACACCAACTGCGACAAAGTAGAGCTCTTCGTCAACGACAAATCCCAAGGAACCAAAACCAAGCCCACCCCTTCAGGGGTGGGTCCCCCCGTCTTCACATGGCGCGTGAAATGGAATCCCGGCCAAATCTCCGCCAAAGGCTACAAAGACGGCAAAGAAATCGAAACCAAAATCGAAACCGCCGGCCTCCCCGCCAAAATCCTGTTGACCGCAGACCGTTCCACCCTCAACGCCGACGCCCAGGACGTCGCCCTGATAACCGCCACCGTCGTCGATGCCGACGGCCGAATTTGCCCCATGGCCGACAACGCCATCACCTTCTCCTCCGCCTCCGACGCCCTCCATCTCCTCGGCACCGGCAACGGCGATCCCTCCGACCACACCCCCGACCATTCTCCCACCCGCCAAACTTTTCACGGCCATTGCCTGGCGCTCCTCCAATCCTCACAACAACCCGGCCCCGTCACCATCCGCGCCACTTGTCCCGATCTGCCGCCTACAATGCTGCAACTGAACTTGCGCCCAACCGCTCTTCCCCCGCGAGTTCCTTGATAAGCAGACAGGTTTGATCATGACATCGGAAACGGCTCCCGCGGCAATCGCCCCGCACGAGATGGACCTCCACACCCGCCGCGAACGATTTGTTCATCTCTCCGCCGCCATCACGTTCCTGATCTTCTTCCAAACCTACATGATCGCCCCCCTGATCCCCTCGATGGCGATCAAGCTGCACACCACCGTCGAGCGCGTCGGCTTTCTCGTCCCCGCCTACACCCTTCCCTACGCCGCCGCCGGTCTGATTTGCGGCGCACTGGCCGATCGCATCGGCCGCCGCATCGTCTTCTTCGCCTCCATGATCGCCTTTCCTTTTCTCAGCCTCCTGATGTCCGCCGCCCCCAATATCGAATCCCTCATCGCACTCCGCGCCCTCTCAGGCTTATGCAACGCCGGCCTCGTGATCATGGCCTTGGTCGTCATCGGCGATCGCTACCCAATCTCCGAACGCGGCCGCGCCATCGGCTGGATCTTCGGTGCCATCGCCGGCGGGGGCGCGTTCGGCTCCACCGTCGCCGGTCTCCTCGCCCCCCTCATCGCCTGGCGCGGCCTATTCATCCTCACCGCCGCCTTCTCCATCCTCCTCCTCATCCCCATGCTCCCACTCTGGAAATGGCTTTACACTCCCCCTTCCCCAAGCCAAACCTCTCTCTCCCATCTGATCACCGGCTATTTCCACGTCCTCAAAAATCCCCGCGCCGCCCGCACCTACCTCTTCATCTACCTCAACGGCATCTTCCACTCCGGCGTCTTCACCTGGATCGGCGTCCTCCTCCACAACCGCTACAACCTCGGCCCGATGGGCATCGGCCTGGTCCTCCTCGGCTACGGCGTCCCCGGATTCCTCCTCGGCCCCTACATCGGCCGCATCGTCGACCATCACGGCCGCCGCCGTCTCATCCCCATCGGCCTGGCCATCGGCGCGCTCGGCGGCTTCCTCTTCGTCCCCAACCTCCCCCTCCTCATCCCCATCCTCGCCGCTCCCATCCTCTCCCTCGGCTTCGATATGTCCCACCCCCTCCTCGCCGGCATCTCCTCCACCCTCGACGACAACCGCCGCGGCCAAGCCATGGGCTTCAACGCCTTCGCCATCTTCTTCGGCTTCGGCACCGGCGCCCTCCTCTTCGCCCTCCTCTCCCCCTTCGGCATCCCTTTCCTTTTCCTGATCTTCTCCACCATCCAAATCATCACCGCTCTAACCTCCATCCCCACCTTCAAAACCGAATAAACCAATATCCTCTTTAGTCATTGGGTCATTAGTCATTGATTTGTCATTCGGATTTAGTCATTCGTCCTTCCCCGTCATTTTCCACTATACTTCCTTGGAAATGTCTGATTCCCCCGCATGGACCCCCGAACTCCTCCGCGACCCCCACCACGTCGCCGACAAACGCGCCCGCGTCCAAAAAATGTTCGCCGCCATCGCCCCCAGCTACGACCTCAACAACCGCCTCCACAGCCTCTGGCTCGACCAACACTGGCGACGAAGAGCCGTTGAACTTGCCTCAGTATCCTATAGTGATTGGATTGTGGACGTAGCCTGCGGTACAGGCGATCTAACCTTGAAATTCGCGGACGCTATCTGGCGACCAGATCCTCTTCCAGAAGTAGGTCAGGTGCTTGGAATAGACTTCACTTACCAAATGCTTCCACTTGCGCGAGAGAAATCCAACAAGACACTCAGCACCTGCGAGTTCTTTGGCGATCCCCTCTCGTATGCCGTCCAATTCATCAACGCCGACGCCCTCTCCCTCCCCCTCCCCGACGCCTCCTGCGACGTCCTCTCCATCGCCTTCGGCATCCGCAACATCACCGACCCCCTCGCCGCCCTCAAAGAATTCCGCCGCGTCCTCCGCCCGAATGGCCGCCTTATTATTTTAGAATTCTCCCTCCCCACCAACCCCCTCTTACGAACCCTCTACAACTTCTACTTCCGCCAAATCCTCCCCCGCACCGCCACCCTCATCTCCCGCGACAAAACCGGCGCCTACAAATACCTCCCCGAATCCGTCAACACCTTCATCACCCCCAACCAAATGACCTCCCTCATGACCACCGCCGGCTTCACCACCATCACCCAACACCCCCTCACCTTCGGCATCTGCATCTGCTACCGCGGATTCGTCCCCGGCTAAATAAATCTAGCCCATATAGATTTCAATAGCCCGCACGCAACCTGAGGTGAGCTTGTCGAACCAACGCGTGCGCGGTCTCTCCAAAGCAAACCCTACTTCCCCTCCCCAATCCTCTCCGCCACCACATACAGCGGCCTCCCCTGCGTCTGCCGATAAATTCGCCCCAGATACTCCCCCAATATCCCCAATAACAACATCTGCACCCCTCCCAGAAAAAACAACCCCGACGTCTGCAGCGCATACCCCTGAATCTTTATCCCCCACACCAGCTTCTGCGTAATAATCGACGCGGTCTCCACCAGCGAAAAAATCATCGTCAAAAACCCGATCGCCGTCGCCAATCTCAGCGGCTTCGTCGAAAACCCCACCGCCGCATCCAACGACAAAATCAGCAACTTCACCGGATTGTACTTCGTCTTCCCCGCCTTCCGCGCCGGCCGATCATACTCAATCGCCGCCGCCCGAAACCCCGTCCACGCCACCAGCCCCCGCACAAACCGGTCCCTCTCCCGGCACTCCCGCAGCGCCCCCACCACCCGCGCATCCACCAATCGAAAATCTCCCGTATCCATCGGGATCGACACATCCGAAATCAAATTCAGCAGCCGATAAAACCCCCAACTCGTCGACCGCTTAAACCACGTCTCCCCCTCCCGCTTCCGCCGATGCGCATAAACAATCTCAAACCCCTCCCGCCACTTCTTCACCATCTCCCCAATCACCTCCGGCGGATCCTGCAAATCCGCATCCATGAGCACCACCGCATCCCCATCCGCAAAATCCAATCCCGCCGTACTCGCCGCCTCATGCCCAAAATTCCGCGACAACCGAATCACCGTCACCCGCCCATCCCCCTGCGCAATTTCTCTCAGCACCCCCACCGACCCATCCGTAGATCCATCATCCACAAAAATCAGCCGATGCTCCTCCGCCAATCCCCCCAGCACCTCCGTCAACCGCGCATGCAACTCCCGCAAATTCCCTTCCTCATTCAACAGAGGCACCACCACCGACAATCGCATCATTGACCTCACCCTGTCGCATGGGCGTCCCGCCCATGTCTCTTCCCAGATTCGTGGCACGGGTTTTCAACCCGTGCGCCTATTACTATCCTCATTGCTTCCCCAAATCATACAAATAAATCGTCCCCCCCCCCAACACCCCCACCGGCTCCCTCCCCCGAAGCGCCTTAAACAATCCCCCCCCTGGCCCCTCCCACACCCCCTGCAACGCCG
>DASRRR010000027.1:0-40888 GCA_035656825.1 Tepidisphaeraceae bacterium
ATCCCGCTCGGCAGCACCGGCAACACCACGTTGTCCAACCCCGAATCATCCGGCCCGGTATGATACTCCAACCGAATCCCCACCATCGTCAAACTCCCCAGCACCGCCTGCATCTGCCCCGCCGTCACCGCAGCCCCTCCATACCCATTCATCGCCCATCCCGTCTCCGTCAGCGGTATCTCAAAATGCGTAAACGTCCCCGCCACCGTGCTCGGCAACGTCGCAGGCGTATAACAAACCGTCAATCCCGCCCCGCGCAATACCACCGCCGCCGCCGCATTATATTCGTTCCCACCCGTATCAAATAAATCATATGTCAACGTCGTCCCATACGCCCTCACTGCATTCCCCAGAAATGACGCCGGCGCAATCGTAAAAGTATCACCCCCATCCGGATCCGTCTGCCGCACATACCCTCCCGGATTCCCCCCCGACGAAATCCAAGGCATTGCCCCATACCCCGTCGGCGTCCCCGTATAATCCGTCGCCCCGTACGTCACCACCCCCCACCCCTCTCCCCCCGTATCAAACGTACTGCTCACCACCACCCCGCGCGCCTGCATCCCCATTAACGCCACCACACTCGCAACAATCCAACTCTTGTGCATACATTCTCCCAGCTAAAAAGTTAAAAATCCAAATTATCAGATCACTGTCCTACAATCGACATGTAATTAAATTCTCACCCCCGACCGATCCCCAAACACCGCCCCGCCGTATTACCCCCTCTTTATCTCATTGCGTACCCTTACTTACTCCGTACAATCCCCCCTGCATCAAGGATCCTACAATGATGTTTCGTGACGACGCCCCAGGCCACTCAATCAATCAGAAATCCCCCATGAACACCTCAGATCGCACTAAATCCATCCGCATCCGCGGTGCCCGTGAGCACAACCTCAAGAACATCAACATCGACATCCCCCGCGACCAGCTCGTCGCCATCACCGGCCTCAGCGGTTCCGGCAAGTCCACCCTCGCCTTCGACACCGTCTACGCCGAAGGCCAACGCAAATACATTGAATCCCTCTCCGCCTACGCCCGTCAGTTCCTCGACCAACTCCAAAAACCCGACCTCGACGAAATCGAAGGTCTTCCTCCCACCATCGCCATCGAACAACGCTCCACTAGCAACAACCCCCGCTCCACCGTCGCCACCACCACCGAGATCTACGACTACCTCCGCGTCCTCTTCGCCCGCGCCGGCACACCCCACTGCTGGGTCTGCGGCCGAGTCATCTCCTCCCAAACCGCCTCCCAAATCACCGACAACATCATGAAACTCCCCCCCGGGACCAAACTCATGATCCTCTCCCCCCTCATCCGCACCCAAAAAGGCGAACACAAAGAAACCTTCGCCGCCATCCAAAAACAAGGCTTCGTCCGCGCCAGAGTCGACGGCCAAATCTGCGAGCTCTCCTCCTCCCAAGCCCACGGCTCCGCTGTGGGAAACTTCCCCAAACTCGCCAAAACTTTCGCCCACACCATTGAAGCCGTCGTCGACCGCATCGTCCTCAAATCCGAAATCCGCTCCCGCCTGGCCGACTCCATCGAAACCGCCCTAAAACTCTCCCAGGGATTAGCCATCGTCTCCATCGCCGAAGGAGACTCCTGGAAAGACACCACCTACTCCGAAAAATTCGCCTGCCCCGACCACCCCGAAGCCTCCCTCCCTGAACTAGAACCCCGCCTCTTCTCCTTCAACTCCCCCCACGGTGCCTGCCCCACCTGCCACGGCCTGGGCACCAAAGCCGAGTTCGACCCCGACCTCATCATCCCCGATGAATCCCTGTCATTGGAAAACGGTGCCATCGAACCCTGGCGCAAAAACGGCAAGCGCATGAACATCTGGTACTCCCGCGCCCTCCGCACCTTCTGCCGAGACTTCAACATCTCCTACTCCGCCCCCGTCAGCGACATCCCCAAAAAAATCCTCGACATCCTTCTCTATGGCACCGAAGCCAAAGGCGACGCCGGCACCCGCTCCGAATGGGAAGGCGTCCTCCCCAACCTCCAGCGCCGCTTCGAAAACACCGAATCCGAATGGGTCCAACACCGCCTGCACGACTACCAATCCGACCAACCCTGCGACACCTGCCTCGGAAAACGCCTGAAACCCGAAGCCCTCGCCGTCCGCCTCCACCTCCACAACGACCTCCCCTCCCCCCGTGGCACAGGTTTTCAACCCGTGCTCCCACAGCCCAGTGCCGCGGGCGTCTCGCCCGCGTCTTCCAACGGAAAGAAAAAGAAATCGATTGATCCCACAACTCCCCCCACCCTCCCCGGCTACTCCATCGACGACGTCACCCGCATGACCATCTCCACCGCCAAATCCTTCTACGAATCCCTGAAACTAAGCGAAGAAGGCACCAAAATCGCCGCCCCCATCATGCGCGAAATCCACGCCCGCCTGGGCTTCATGCTAGACGTCGGCCTAGGCTACCTCACCCTAGACCGCAAAACCTCCACCCTAAGCGGCGGCGAAGCCCAACGCATCCGCCTCGCCACCCAAGTCGGAAGTGGCCTGGTCGGCGTCTGCTACGTCCTCGACGAACCCACCATCGGCCTACACCAACGCGACAACACAAGACTAATCAAAACCCTCCTAAAACTCCGCGACACCGGCAACACCGTCCTAATGGTAGAACACGACGAAGACTGCATCCGCGCCAGCGACTACCTAATCGACATCGGCCCCGGTGCCGGCTCCCACGGCGGCAACGTAATCGCCCAAGGCACCATCAAAGACCTCCTAACCCCCAAAGCCCACCGCTCCGCGGTGGGTCCCTCCCCCTCCACCACCATAAAATACCTAACCGGCGAACTCTCCATCCCCACCCCCAAAACCCGCCGCCCCCTAAACCCAACCGAAAACTCCCTCGAACTAAAAGGCTGCACCGAAAACAACCTAAAAAACCTAACTGTAAAAATCCCCCTCGGCGGCATCATCGCCATCACCGGCGTCTCCGGTTCCGGTAAATCCACCCTCATCAACCAAACCCTCCTCCCAGCCCTCAAACGCAAACTCTACAACTCCAAACTAAAAGCCGGCGCCCACAAGTCTTTGACCGGCGCAAACAAAATCGACAAAGTCATCGAAATTGACCAATCCCCCATCGGCCGCACCCCCCGCTCCAACCCCGCCACCTACACCAACGTCTTCGGCAACATCCGCACCACCTTCGCCTCCACCCGCGAAGCCAAAATCCGCGGCTACGAACAAGGCCGCTTCTCCTTCAACGTCAAGGGAGGCCGCTGCGAAGCCTGCCAAGGCCAAGGCATCAAAACCATCGAAATGCACTTCCTCCCCGACGTCGAAGTCCCCTGCGAAGTCTGCCACGGCAAACGCTACAACGCCGAAACCCTCGAAATCCTCTTCCGCGGCAAATCCATCGCCGACATCCTCGATATGACCGTAGAAGAAGCCACCACCTTCTTCGAATCCCACCCCAAAATCCACCAAATGCTAAAGTGTCTTTTAGACGTCGGCCTAGGCTACGTAAAAATCGGCCAACCCTCCACCCAACTAAGTGGCGGCGAAGCGCAGCGAGTAAAACTAGCCACCGAACTAGGCAAAACCCCCACCGGCCACACCCTCTACGTCCTGGACGAACCCACCACCGGCCTCCACTTCGCCGACATCCACAACCTCTTGGGAGTCCTAAACCGCCTGGCCGACATGGGCAACACCATCCTGGTAATAGAACACAACCTAGACGTCATCAAATGCGCCGACCACCTAATCGACATCGGCCCCGAAGGCGGCGACGCCGGCGGCCAAATCATCGCCCAAGGCACCCCCGAACAAGTCGCCGAATCCAAAAACTCCCACACCGCCGAACACCTAAAACCCCATTTGCATTCTCGTGCAGTGCTGGCGTAGCTAGGCTATCGTTTACCCATATCTTGGCCCCCATCATCATATTCATTCTGAAATAGCTTACAGTTTACCAAAAATAGAATTATCTCCGCGTTGGCTTATGTGGGTTGACACAGACTAGGTATGCCACGCATCATAAGTTATCCTTATGGTCATAATTCCAATGGCTATATCAATGACAAGTGTTTCGTTTGAGCGCCCTCCTCTGGTAGAGACGGTGCTTGGCGTTCAATTTGATTCAATCTCTGGTTTATCAAATGCACATCTTGGTGCTTTTTGGAAGACTCTTGGACCAGAGTGGCCGTATGTGAGCGATGCCCCGCCGCTCGAATTTGAATTCGAACAGTTTGGGGAATCACACATATGGTCAGCTCTTGGAGTTCAATTTCGTGTTACGCAGGATCCGGCAACACGCATCCAAATTCGAAATGCTCGCAAAGATCGAATGCTCCAGATCCAAAATGGACGCCTGCATTACAATTGGCTCGGTCATTTAGGCCATAGCTATCCACGGTTTAGTGTCGTACAGCCAGAATTCGATGATCTTCTTTCCCGATTAACGAATTTCCTTCAAGCAGAGAAGCTTGAAGCACCTAAATTCAATCAGTGGGAAGTAACCTACGTCAATCAATTGGGAAAAGGGACGGTATGGAGTAGTCCCGAAGAGTGGGCGAATGTGTTTTTACCGCTAGGTTGCACGCGTCAGTCATTGCCAGGCATAGGAAAGTTTGAAAGTTTCGGTGGCGAATGGCATTTTGAAATCGAACCACAGAGAGGCCGCTTACATATCAAAGTCCAACATGGTCGTACCATGCCTCCTGAAGAAAATGAAGCATTAATTATTAAGCTCACTGCTCGAGGGCCAATAAATTTGGAGCAGCCTGCTCTTTCGGTAGGGCTTGACTTAGGACACAAATCAATCGTAAGCTCTTTTATCAGTTTGACTTCGGAAAATGCTCAAGCGTATTGGAGGCACAATCGGTGAGTACTATTGAGGCGTACAACACACTGTCGCAGTTCAATGCTCCAATGATCCTGACTCAAGCTGCCGGAGATGAATCATTAGCCAGCTATCCAAGGCCGCATCACTATGCAAAATGGCAGTCTGTTATTGATCAGACACTAGTCGAGTGGGGTAGAAATCCTTTGGCACTTGAAGATGACGGCGTCTTACCGCCGAGTCGGAAGGCGATTGTCTACGCGAATAAACTTGCACTAACTTTTCGCGACAAAGGAATTCCGGGGCCCGATCGCGTTGTACCAATAGGAGATGGGGGTATCGCATTTGAGTTGAACACTATTAAGTCTAACGGCGAATCGATATTCCAATCCTTGGAAATCGATCCAGATGGTGTGACCACTCTAACGATGTTTAAGAATGGCACATTCATGTCACGTTCGCGGATCTTGTAATCTGGATCCTACAGGCAGTCTTGGTCGCCATCTACGTGAAACTCCATTTTCCTTTATATGCCTGCGATCAAGGGAACTGATCCGCTCTCTGACGATGAATTAATCTATCGCCGCATCCCCGTTTCACAAAATTGGTACAATCCTAACTTAAGTCCGCCTCTATCTCCGAAAGCTTTTAATCCTACAGAACGAGATGTCACAGGCCTTTCAATATCTCGTGCAAGTTTGAAGACGATTGAGGAAGCAGCAAAGGGTCAACCAGGTAAGTCATATTATGTGGCGATACTTCGAGTGGCAGACCTTAGAAGTGCAGGAATTCGTGTTGAGCCTAAGCCACTTGATCGCGGAGTATTAGGGCCAGATCATCCGGGTGACGAAAGTCATGCTGAACTACCAGACCTGACCTATCAAAACCGAAAAGAACCGAGAGTCGAGGAATTGAAACTCGCCTTGGCACAGAGACTTTGCATCGAAGTCAATGGACCTTATCATAGTTAGATAGATCAAAAATCTTTATCGGCCGGGTGCGTAGAGCATTGATACCGTGACACAGCTAATGCTGTGCAGTTTCGCGGTGCCTAGAAATCATTTCCTTCGTCCCAGCCTCCGAATGACTCTCACCTAACTTCGTCGGCACTTCATTCTCGATCACCCTCCTCCCAATTATTTCCTTCTCAACACACTCCTATATCCACTCAAATTCCAAAGACTTTGCCGCACTTTCCATACAGAATTCGTCATTTCCCCCCAGTCTCCGTAAAGTGCCTCGAGCTCTCATCCTCCTTCGTGCTTCCTTCGTCCCTTCGCGTCATCGTGGTTGCATTTCCTCCCCCCCAAAAACCAAGCCCATCAAATTTTCACAAAACCAATCAAATACCTAATTTTTCTCTTGACAAAATCCTCCCCCATGATACAATCTCCCCAAGGCCAATCTTTGAAAACCAAATACGCCGCCCCCTCCGGCAAATGTACGCCCTCAAACCACCCATCTTGCCGCAAACCTCACACAGCATCACTCCACGTCACAGTTTTCCCGCCACCCTAGCAATAAACCGATTACAGCTCCCGCCCTTCCCCCATCCAGAACAGCCCCCATCAATAAATCAGCGGCAAATACGCCCGAATCGTATTGTAATCAAACAACGTCGAATAGAACGGCGACAAGTCCGACTGCCGAATCCACTGCACCGACCCATCCGAAAACGCAAAGTTCCCCCCCTGCGACCCAAGCTGCATCGGCGTCGAATTGGTAGGCCCCCCAACCGGCCCATGCGCCCCATGCGGCGCCGTCGTCCCAGTCACCGACCCAAACGTCGTCGTGCTATTTTGCTCAATGACATCCGACGCCAGCAGCCACTTCGCCTTGGCCGCAACCGTCATCGGCGTATAAATCCGATGCCCCGGCGCAGGCTCGCCACTGTTTTGAATGTACGGATACCGCGACTGCCAACGCCCCGGAAGAATGTAGTACGTCAGCCGACAAATCTGCTGGGTTTTGGTCGTCGGATCAGGGGTAAGTGAGAGATGCGCCAGCTCGGGAAACATCTGCACAACCGTAAGGCTGGTCGACACAGCAGGCTTATCCGCGACCTGCCACCGGACCCAATCATCATCGCCGGAAGACCCCATACGATCGGGACAGCCAACCTTGGTCAGGTCGATCCCCGCATCACGTTTGTAGCGCGCAACTAAGTGGTCCGCCAGAAAAGAGAGCGCATCACCCGTAGACGAGATATCGACAGTCAGCCCCGTATAAGTGCGAGAATCCGCATCCGGCCAGTTCAGCGATCGATGCGAAAGGTAGTAGTGACCCTTGTTGTTGTTCGCCAAAAGGATCGTCGCCATCGCAACCTGACGCAGGTTGGAAGAACAAACCGTCCGGCGCGACATCTCCCGCGCCTTTTGCAAAGCCGGCAGAAGAATCGCGATGAGGATCGCGATGATGCCGATGACGACTAACAGTTCGACTAAGGTAAACCCGCGAGGTTGTGAGGACCGAGGTGACATAGATGACGCAACTGCCGTGAGAACGGATATTGTTGAATCAAAGTGAAAGAAGAGCGGATAAAGGAGGATTTGGCAAGAGAATTATAAAATTTATGAGGTCAATTGGTAGGGGTCGGGAGCAGGGGAAGATAGATTTGTTTATTAGAACCAGCCGCGGTGGCGTAGAAGGGTTGGAGTTCGTCTTGCCGGCGCCATTCGACGGACCCGTCGGTGAAGGCGAAGTTGCCACCTTCGGAACCCACGCCCGCGGGGGTGACATTGCCGGTCCCGCCGACGAAGCCGTGCCGGCCGTGGGGGGCAGTCGTGGCGTCGCTGGAGCCCGGAAAACCCGTGGCGGAGTGGACCCGGATGGTGTCGCAGACCAGGACGGAGCGGCCCTTATTGCCGACCGTCCGGGGAGAGTAGACCTGGTAAGCTGCGCCGGCCGGGAGAGGTGTTATATAGTGAGCCGTGCCAGGGAGATTTTCGGTCCAGCGGCCAGTGACATAGGTATACGTCAGCCGGAGCATGAGTTGGGTGGATTTGGAGAGTTGTGCCGCCGAAGGAGGGTAGGAGAGGGTCGCGAGTTCCGGATTGGCTTTGGATTCAATGGCCGGGAGGGCATTGGCGGCGTCGTCGTTGCCCCATTTGAGCCAACTGTCGGAATCGGAAATACCCAGGAGGTTAGGGCAGGAAAGCTTGGTCATATCGATGCCGGCCTCACGTTTGAAGCGAGCGGTGAGGTGATCGGAGAGGAAGCTGTGGTCATCGTCGTACATTCCGCCGGCAGGTTTGGCCACGTCGGTGAGGTCTTGTGCGTAGTAGATGGCGTCCTGTTGATCGTCATGAAGGTCACGGTGAGAAAGGCGGAAATGGCCTTTGTGGTTGTTGGCCATGATGATGGAACCCATGGCGATCTGGCGGAGATTGGAGGCGCAAACAATGCGGCGGGACTTTTCGCGAGCAGACGAGAGGGTCGGCAGGAGAATGCCAATCAGGACGGCGATGATGCCGATAACGACGAGGAGCTCGACAAGAGTGAAGGCGTTGTGACGCTTGGCGGCAGAGAGGGTCATATGCATCCTTTACAACAGAACAGAAGTGTGGGCCGTGAAATAAACGAAGAAACCCCACGAGAATCTCGTGGGGCTGACTCTATATCTCTTGCCCGGCGATCCATTAAGTGAATCGTGAATTGTGGATTAAAATTATATTTACGCGAGCTTAAATTAGCAATGGAAATTTAGTGAAAGAACGCTGGGAATTGCGCTTGTCGAATCGCAAAGAGCGGCTAGTATTGATTACGTGTCCACTGGTCGACTGAAATTCTTCCTGGGAATGCTGGTATTGGTGCTGGCGGCGGCACCGGCGGTGCTGCGTGCGGCGGACGGGCCGCCAAAGTGGGTGCTGGTGCGGATGGGGTCCAGGCCGGTGCAGGATGATCCGAATCATCAGTTGTCAACTCAAGTGGCGCGACTGCTGACCTCGGTTGGGGAAAAGCTGGAGCCGATTGTCTTGGCGCTGGGGATTCTCGGGCTTGTGGCATTGCTGCGGGAACTGGTTTTGATGCGGCGGGTGGAAGGGGTTTTTGATTTCGGGGGGATGCCGGCGGTAGAGTCGGGGATTTATACCTTGCGGCTGGGGCGGGCGCCTCCACTGGCGTAAGCTGGCGCGTCGTGTTTTAGTTTGCACGTTTGTCCGCGTTATCCCTGTGCCGGTAGGCATGATTGTGATGGCGCGTTGCCCGTCTTGAAGAGAGGGCCTTTGCATGTCGTTTGTTAGAATGTCGTTGAATCGGCCGTATACGGTGGCGTCGCTGGTGGTGCTGGTCTGCCTGTTAGGGGCGTTGTCGGTGCTGCGCATGCCGGTGGATATTTTCCCGGAGATTGATATCCCCGTAGTAAGCGTCGTCTGGACGTACGGGGGGATGACGGCTGATGAGATGCAGAACCGAATCCTGGTTGTTCATGAACGCCAGATGGCGTCGATGGTGGATGACATCGCGCACATGGAGGCGAACAGCTATGGCGGGGTAGGCGTGATCAAGGTGTACCTGCACGAGGGGGCGGATGTGAGCCGGGCCGTGGCGCAGTTGCTCAGCAGTGCGCAGACGGTCTTGAAATACATGCCTCGGAACATCACGCCGCCGCAGATCTTGAGGTATGGCGCAACGGACGTGCCGATCATTCAGTTGAGTTTGAGCAGCGATGTGCTGCCGGACCAGCAGATGACGGATTTCGGCCAGCAGGTATTAAGGCCCGCGCTGGCGGTGGTGCATGGAGCTTCGGTGCCGTATCCGTACGGCGGGAAGCCGCGGGTGATCATGGTGGATCTGGATATGCGGGCGCTGCAGTCACGTAAGTTGTCGCCGGCGGATGTGACCGATGCGCTGGCCAATCAGAACCTGGTGGCGCCATCGGGGGATGTGAAGATCGGGACGGTGGATTATTCGGTCCGGATGAACAACAGCGCCGACACGGTGAAAGCGATCAATGATTTCCCGCTGAAGGTGGTGGGCGGTTCGACGGTGTTTTTGCGGGATGTGGCGCATGTGCGCGATGGGTATTCGGTGCAGGGGAATTCGGTCAGCACGGACGGGAGGCCGGGGGCGCTGATTACGATTCGCAAGACGGGCGGGGTGTCGACGCTGGCGGTGATTAATGGGGTCAAAGAGACGGTGAAGGAGGATATTACGCGCCTGCTGCCGGCGGGGATGCATGTGAAGCCGCTGTTTGATCAGTCGATCTTCGTCAAGGCGGCGCTGAACAGCGTCATGATGGGCGGGGCGATGGCGGCGGCGCTGACAGCGCTGATGATCCTGCTGTTTCTGGGGAACTGGCGGCTCACGGTGATCATCCTGGCGTCGATCCCGTTGTCGATCATCGCGGCGGTGCTGGTGATGTACAGTATGAAGCAAACGCTCAATACGATGACGTTGGGCGGGTTTGCGCTGGCCGTGGGGATTCTGGTGGACAATGCGACGGTGGTGATCGAGAACATTGAACGAAACCTCGGGCTCAGGAAGGGGCTCATCGCGGCGATTGAGGATGGGGCGAGCGAAATCGCCAAGCCGACGGTCGTGTCGACGCTGGCGATTTGCATTGTGTTTGTGCCGGTTTTTTTGCTGGAAGGGACGGCGAAATATTTGTTCAGCCCGTTGTCGTTGTCGGTGATTATTTCACTGCTGGCGAGTCTGGTTTTGTCGTTCACGCTGGTGCCGGTGTTGTTTAATTATTTGATGAAGGGGCAGGTGTCGTCGCATGGTCGGAGCCGAAATCCGTTCATGTGGGTGCATTATCAATTTGAGCACGGGTTTAATGCATTTCGGAATGCGTATCGGAATTACCTGGCGTTCGTGGTGCATCGGCCGGGGGTGACGGTGGGATTTTTTGCGGTATTGCTGGTTTTTTCGGGGTTTTTGTTTCCACGGCTTGGGATGGATTTTTTCCCGGCGGTGGATGCGGGGCAGATGCGATTGCATGTGCGGGCACCGGCGGGGACGCGGCTGGAGGATACGCAGGCGATCTTCGGGCGGGTAGAGCAGGCGATTCGGCAGATCGTTGGGAATGAGCAGATCGATGTGATGCTGGATAATATCGGGCTGCCGTACAGCGGGATTAATATTGCGCTGAGCGACACGGCGACAGTGGGGCCGATGGATGGGGAGGTGCTGATTTCGCTGAAGGAGAAGCACACGCCGACGGCGGCGCATGTGGCGGATTTGCGGAGGGAATTGCCGAAGCGGTTTCCAGGAGTGGAGTTTTTCTTTCAGCCGGCGGACATAGTGAATCAGGTGTTGAATTTTGGTCAACCGGCGCCGATTGATATCCGGGTGTCCGGACCTCACAGGGATCTGGCGTGGGGGGCGGCGAATAAGATATTGCGGGATTTGCGCGGTGTGCCGGGGGTGGCGGATGCGCACATTTTCCAGGTGCCCGCGGCGCCGGCGATGGATGTGGATGTGGATCGGGGTCTGGCCGAGGAGATGGGGTTGTCGCAGAAGGATGTGGCCAATAGTGTGCTGGTGACGCTGAGTTCGAGCGCGATGATGTCGCCGAATTTTTGGCTGAATCCGGGGAATAACGTGAGTTATCCGCTGGTGATTCAGACGCCGCAGTATCAGGTCAATTCGATTCCGGGGATGATGTCCTTGCCGGTGACGGGGGCCGGGGGGAGCGGAGGAAATCATCTGCTGATGAGCGTGGCGCAGGTGAAGCGTGGGAGCGTACCGATGGTTTTGTCGCAGCACAATATCAGGCCGGTGTTTGACGTGCAGGCGGATGTGCAGGGGCGCGACATGGCGGGGGTGGCGACGGAGATTGACCGGGTGGTGAAGGCGGATCAGCCGGCGGATTCGGCGGGGGTGCATATCGAAGTGGCGGGGCAGATTGAGACGATGCGCGAGAGTTTCGCTGGATTGGCGGGCGGGATGGTGCTGGCGGTGGCGCTGGTGTTTTTGCTGCTGGCGATCAATTTCCAGAGTTGGCTTGATCCGCTGATTGTGTTGCTGGCGGTGCCGTTTGCGCTGGCGGGGGTGATGTGGATGTTGTATTTGACGCACACGCATATCAGTGTGCCGGCGCTGATGGGGACGCTGATGTGCATCGGGCTGACGACGGCGAACAGCACGCTGGTTGTGGCGTTTGCGAATCAGCAGTTGGAGGGTGGGGAGACGCCGCTCGAGGCGGCGATGGCGGCGGGGTATACGCGATTGCGGCCTGTGTTGATGACGGCAGGCGCGATGATTTTGGGGATGATCCCGATGGCGCTGGGGGTGGGAGAGGGTGGCGAGCAGAATGCACCGCTGGCGCGGGCGGTGATCGGGGGACTGCTGTTTGCGACGCTGGCGACGCTGGTGTTTGTACCGGTGATGTATCGGTTGATGCGGCGTTCGATGGTTACAACGAAATAAAGAGAGAAATCATGCAAGAAAATAATCAACAATCTCATGTGCCTGTTCGAGCAGTGGCTGGGACAGGGTGGCGGATCGGCATCGCGGCGGCTGGGCTGGCGATTGCGCTCGGGGGAGTGTTTGTGTTTGGAATTCGGTCGCGAGACAAGGCCGAGGCGGCGTTGTCGACGTCGGCGGAGGAGGCGGCGACGACGCCGGCGGCCGTGGAGGTGGTAAGCGTGAAGCGCGCGGGGGTCGGGAGGATATTGTCGCTGCCGGCGGAGGCGCGGCCACTGAATGAGACGACGCTGTATGCCCGCACCAGCGGGTATATCGACAAGTGGCTGGTGGATATCGGGGATCATGTGAAGCAAGGGCAGACGCTGGCGGTGATCGATACGCCGGAGTTGGACGATCAATTGAATGCGGCCAAGGCGAAGCTGGCGCAGTCGCGATCGGAGGCGAAGTTGTCGCAATCGGCGGCGGACTTTGCCAAGGTGACGTATGACCGCTGGCAGGCCGCGGCGCCGGAAGGAGTGGTGTCGGAGCAGGAGCGGGATGAGAAGAAGGCGGAGCTGGATAACAATCTGGCGAAGGTGGAGGCGGCCAATTCGGAGATCGCGGTGTCGCAGGCGGAGGTGCATCGGCTGGAGACGCTGATCGGGTTTAAGCAGGTGGTGGCGCCGTTTGAGGGGACGATTACGCAGAGGCATATTGATATCGGTGATCTGGTGACGGCAGGAAGCACATCGAGCACGACGCCGCTGTTTAGTATCGCGCGGGTGGACAAGATCCGGGTGTTTGTGGATGTGCCGCAGGGGGCGATTCCGGAGATCAAGGTGGGGATGAAGGCGGTGACGACGGCGCAGGAGTATCCGGATAAAAAGTTTTCCGGTGTGGTGGATCGGATGTCCGAGGCGGTGGATCGGGCGTCGCGGACGATGCAGGTGGAGGTGATTGTGCCGAACCCTGACGGATTGCTGAAGCCGGGGGCGTATGTGGATGTATCGTTTGAGGCGGATCGTAAGAATCCGCCGATTGAGATACCGGCCAGTGCGATCGCGTTTCGACCGGAGGGACCGGAGGTCGCGGTGGTCGGGGCGGATAATCGGGTGAAGTTTCAGCGCGTGGAGATTGGGCGCGATGAAGGGGATCGGCTGGAGATTTCGTCGGGGCTGACGGATGGGGATCGGGTCGCGCTGAATATCGGGAATGATGTGAGCGACGGGACGGAGATTACGCCGGCCAATAAAGGGAAAATGTGATGAGAAAAGCTGGATTGATGATGTTGGCGGCGTGCGCGGGGTCGATTATCGCCGGGTGCGAGGTCGGGCCGAGTTATCATGCGCCGGAGGTGCAGGCGCCGGTGGCGTTTGATCTGGGGCCGCAGATGCTGCCGACGACGTTTCCGGTGAGTTCACCGACTTCGGCGGCGACAACGACGCAGCCGACGGCGGCGCGGAACAGAAATGTGGCGGCAGCAACGCAGGCCGCGACCCGGGTGGCGGCTAAGCCGGTGAATCTGGAGCGCTGGTGGGATGCGCTGGATGATACGGAGCTCAATAGCCTGATTCAGCGGGCGGCGGGGGCGAATTATGATGTTGGGATCGCGGTTTTGCGCGTGCAGGAAGCGCGGTCATTGTATTCGGCAGCGTCCGGGGCGGATTTGCCGGCGCTGGATGCGAGTGCGGGGGTGGGGCGCGGGTCGGGTTCGAATGATACGAAGGGGCGCGTGGGGCAGCCGCTGAACGCAGGGACGAATACGGCGGGGTATAAAGAGATCACCGAGGTGGGCGGGTTTGATGCGAGCTGGGAACTGGATTTGTTTGGCGGAGAGCGGCGCGCCATTGAGGCCGCGGGGGCGGATGTGCAGACGGCGGTGGAGGAACGGAACCAGGTTCTAGTAACGGTCTTTTCGGATGTGGCGCGAAATTATATCGGGGTGCGCAGCACTCAGCTTCGGCTGCGGATCACGCAGGATAATATCGCGGCGCTGCGGCGGACGGTGGATCTGACGCGGAGCGCGTTTCATCGAGGGATCGGCAATGAATTGAATGTGGTGCTGGCGGAGCGTCAGCTATCGGCGGCGCTGGCGCGGGTCGGGCCGCTGGATGCGCAGGTTCGACAAGCGGAGCGGCGGATTGCGGTGCTGCTGGGACTCAATCCGCAGGATTTGTATGCAGAGCTGGATCGGCCGGCGGGGATACCGGCGATGGCGGCGGAGGTGGACCCGGGGTTGCCGCTGGAGCTGGTGCGGCGCCGGCCGGATATCAGGACAGCGGAGCGGCAACTGGCGTCGGCAACGGCGCGGATCGGGGTGGCGACGGCGGCGCTGTTCCCGGATGTGGCGCTGACGGGCGGACTGGGTTTTGAAGGCCAGGGGCTCGGGGCGGATGGGCCGGTGCAATACAGCGATGTCTGGTCAATCGGGCCGGCGTTTCGGCTGCCGCTCTTGGATTTTGGCAGGCTCGATGCGCTGGTGAAGGTGCAGGATTATCGCACGCAAGCGCAGCTGCTGCGGTATCGTCGGATGGTTTCGTCGGCGGTGGAGGATGTGGAAAATGCGCTGAGCAGCTATCTGGCGGAGAGGAATCGTTTTGACAATCTCACGGTAGCCGTCGCGTCGAGTCAGCGTGCGGTGAATCTGTCGACGCAGCAGTTTCGACTGGGGCTGACGGATTTTTTGAACGTGCTGGATGCCCAGCGGCAGTTGTATGATCTTGAGGATCAACTGGCATCGAGTCAGCAGACGGTGAGCACGGAGCTGGTGGCGCTATTTAAGTCGCTGGGAGGAGGATGGGAAGGGTTTCAGACGCTGCCCGCGCCGCCCAAGGTGCATCCGGCGATCGTGGCGGCTATCGGCAGCGGATCAGATGATCGTCGGGAATCCCAAGTTCAAGACGGCGGGCGTCGATCTCCTTGAGGAAGCGCATGCCGTCGCTGTAATAGCCAGCGGTGGGGGCGACGCCGGGGATTTGCTCGCGCCAATAGGCGTTGAAGCGGCGCATCAGAACTTCGCGGAGATATTTGCAGAGCATCGAAGCGGCGGCGACGGACATGCACTGGGCTTCGGCTTTTTCGCAGAAGACGATCTGGACGGAATGATCGCCGCGATGCAGGCGGTATTCAGATCGGCCGTCGGCTTCGCCGATGATTTCGAGAGACCATTCGTCGAACATCAGGCGGAGGAGGTGGCCGTAATGTTCGCGGCCGCCTTGGCGGTCGCAGTAGATGACCAGATTTTGGGTGCCGTAGTGGCGCAGGAGATGGTCGAGGTGCATGGCGGCGACGGAAAAGAGGACGCTGCTTTTGTTGCGGGTGGCGATGAGCTGGCGGTTGAGCTGTTTTTCGGGGAGGACGCGGGCGGCGTAGTGGACGCATCTGGTGCCGACGCGATCCATTTCATGGCGCAGGCCGTTGGCGAAGAGTTTGGTGCCCATGCCGTCAATCTCGCAGGGGAAGCGCTCGCCGGCGGCGGGGCGGTACCAAGGATATTCGTCCAGCTCGGCGACGACGTCCGGCGACACATGGGCGAGGAAAGATTTGAGGTTCTCCGGCCAAGGGGCGTAACTGGCCGCGATGGATAGAACACCCCGTTCGAGCTCCTTGATGCCAATGCTGGGCGAATAGACGGCTTTACTGTCGTTGACGTGGATTTTTTTGCCCGAGCGCAGGCGATTTTTGGAGACCAGCTTCTTTAATTTGGACCAAAGGCAGGGGAGTTCTGCGTCCGGGGGATGGCCTTGAACCTCAAAGGCGCAACATCCAACAACCAGCGGCCCCAGCAGCGGCCCATAGCCCGCTTCGTCAATCCCGGCAATGACCATAAGCAGAGTATCATAGCCCGATCGAGGTATCTGGCTATATGATGGCGCGTGCCTCTTGACTTCCGGCTCCAAGTGCCTAAATTTCCCCTCTCGACTTTGGAGGGCGAACTGAGCCTTCCACCCGAAAAACGGGGACGTAGCTCAATTGGTTAGAGTACCGGACTGTCGATCCGGTGGTTGCGGGTTCGAGCCCCGTCGTCCTCGCTTAAAAACGCCTTCCCCTCACCGGGAAGGCCGTTTTGTTTCCACCCGACTCTATTGGTGTCCGCCGGGTTGGGCAAGCAACGGCCAAGCAAATCAGTCGGAGCGGCTCCATCCGTCCCCGTCGCAGCCATCGGGAAGACTTCCGGGAGGGATTCAATCGCCTTCGCACGGCTTTTGAGGTGACTGTGGAGGTAGCGGTCGGTGGTGGAAGAGCGGGTGTGGTGGAGACTCCCCTGGATGTCCTTCTGTGGCACTCCAGCGTCTCCCAGCGCCGTGCCATGAGTATGACGCAAAGAATAGAAATTAACGCGCCGTCCTTCGTGATCTTCTTCGGCGAGGAAGTCGGACCGCTGCCGGCGGAGCAATTCCTCACCGTTCCCCATCTTCTCAGCTTCAGCCAGCCAGAGAGTACGGGCATTGGCGAGGTCCGCACGGAACATCGCCGCGCAATGGAACTTGTCCGGCATGGTGGGAAACGCCAGAGCATCAGGCATGCGGTTGGCGAAAACCCCCTTAAGCTCTGCCGCCATCGACGGCCGCAGGATTTGAGTGTGACGTTTCCGACGCTTCACGGTGGCGGCGCGGGCGGTGACGGTGGGGGGGGCGGCGTCCACATCGAAGGCGCTACAAGTGAGCTGGCGAATCTGGCCAGGACGGATACATGGGGTCCAGTTCTTCCGGGGACAACTCCGGCTCATCGCCGAGAACATCTCGCATGAAGTCGTGGAAGTCACCGGGAACCCCCTCGGGGAAGCTGGTTGAGGCGAATCCGGAAACGTGAGGCTGAGAATCTTCGACGGTGGCGGAATCGACGCCGCCCAATGACGTGTGTACAGTGTCCATGTCGGACCTCCATAAAAGGTTTGACCGGGTCCGGGGTGCTAGTAACACCGCCGGACCACTTTGGCACTAAAACTATATCACATGTGGTTTAGTAATGTCAATGTTTATTGAATAATATTTTTCTTGTGATATAGTTTTTGGTGAATGAAAGATGCTCTCACTACATCCGATGCAGCGGCGGCGCTGGGTGTTTCCCGCGCCAGAGTGTTAGCACTCATTCGCGAGGGGCGTCTTCCAACCGAAAAACGCGGGCGCGATCATTTTATCAAGCCCGCCGATTTGAAGAGGGTGGCGGATCGGAAGCCAGGCAGACCGAAGACTGGGAAGTAGTAGATCTATCCTTATTGGTGTACGTGGACCTGCCGGGCATCCACATAGCCCCCCGCTCCCAAATTCACGATCGTCTGCAAAATCTGCTCGCGGATGCGGGCGCACTGCTCCACCGAATCCATCGTTACCCCGTACTGCTCCTGGGCGTTGGTGGTGATGATCAGGTTGTAATTGAGCCGCCGGCCCTTCCATAGCTTCCATGCCCGCCAGCACATCGGGATACCCGACACCATCATCAAAACGCACACCACAAACTGACCAATCGCATCCCGGTTGCCGCTGTTGAGGTAGTAGACAATGCCCATAAACGGAGTCCCCAGCGTCCCCGCGATAGCGAAAGGCACTCCGAAGAACGCCAGAAGATAGAACTTCGCCAACCGCCACGCTTGCCCGCCGGCTGTCTCCACCACCGATTCCACCGATGAGATATTCCGCAAGGGCACCACGACGTTCCCCAGCCGCACGATCCCGTCACCGATGGCAAAGGCAACCGGCGGCGTATTCGGGGAGGTGCTGGCGTTCCCGGCGTAGTTGAGGGGGGCGGTGGACAAGATATAAATAGCATACCAGCGGTGATGCTGAGGGGGGAGGAAGCAACTACGTTCCTTCTTTGGAATCCGATTATCGCCGAGCTTATTCTGTTAGACGTGACGGGAGAATGAACGGTGAAATAATTTTGGAAATCGGCGGGTAGATCTGACCCTGTAGAGAACCATTGACCGATTTGCAATCGTTTGCTTGCAATGATATATCGAGTTTTAGTATTTCATCTCTTAAGGGTAAGTCGTGCCAAAACCAGGTAAAGGTTCACCATTGGAATGTCCTACGTGCGATGCCGACGTACCTCATTTTTTACGCGCGATGGCTCGTCATCCCGACACTCAAGAGTTCCTCATTCGAGCTGCAGGAATGAGCGCGGAAATCAAACAGCGCATCAAAACAAAAAAGAATCCCGACATTACGAGATTTAGTCACCTAAGGCATTTTGCATTTGACCATACCCGCATACGAAGAATGCAGGAATACAACGACATCATCGAAAAAATTCTCCACGGTGGTGGTTCCGCTTACAAAAATCGTAATCCTGAAGCTGTTATTGTTGTTGGCCCACCCGGTTCTGGAAAAACTACATTGGCGGTGCCACATGTAAAAAAAGTGCGAAAATCTACCTTTGCCAGTATCAATCCAGATGATATCAAAGAGGCCTTTAACGATTATGACGGCTGGAACGCCGCAGGCCTGCATGCCGAATCGGCTTATGTCAGCGAGAAAATGCTCAAGGAAACTGTGGTAAACAGCCAATTCAACTTCATTTACGACATTACTGGAAGACATTCTGAAAAAGTTGAGAGCGCCATAGAAGAGTTTGCCGAAAATGGTTATAGAGTGCATCTTGTACTTGTAGAACTTCCGCCTTGGATGGCCGTATGGCGTGTATGGGAGAGATTTCAGAGAAATCCATTCGGGCGTATTTTGCCACCTCCAGCGCGGGCAGCAAGGTTTGTTGATCCACACTTTGTTTATGAGGATGTGGGCACAAAACCATTTGAGACCTATAATTCCTTGAAGAAACACAAGAAGCTCTCTGGGTTTTGCTGTATTGATGCAGTGAAGTCGACTCCAAAAAAGATAGTAATTTCTGAAACTGGAAAAGGATGGTGATTCGATGTCTAAGGCCGTGACACTTAAGTCGATCAGGCAGATGTTTGTGCAAATGGATGATGACGCACACGACATTTTGGCCAAGAAGGTCGATCAAAAGAAGAGTAGCACGGCTGCGCATTCCTCGGATGCTGAAATCATGTCGTCGCCCGCGTCAAAGGCCCAGCCAAAGCGCACGGCCGCCGCAACGATGACTTGTAAGCATAAGTAGAATTGCACAGCTTGGGTAAGCCGCGTAAGAGGCCTCCGCTATAACGGAGGCCTTATGCATTTAATAACGTAATTCCAATATTGGAAATAGCTACAAAAACAAGCGGACTTTTTCGTCTATCATCCCCCTCCCGTGCGTCTCCTTCTTTCTCTGTTAAACTGACCACCATGCTCAAGCACTTTGTTGCTGACGTCTTTTACGAAGGACGGATGGTTATTCATGGCTCACCCATGCGAGCAGTTTTCCATCTTGAAGATGGCGGCCGAGTATCGCACTGGCACGGGAGTTTCGAGGTGGTTCCGGTGAAGTGGGCCGTGGCCGACGGAAGAGAGCTAACTTTGCAGGCGACGAACGGTGAGGCGTGCCGGGTCGTAATCACTCACGTCCGCCCTATGGACAATGATGAGATACAGGTCTGCTACAACGGCGTAGGTGAGCCGCCCGCCAGCCTGATGAGGTGACATTCGTACGTCTCCTGGGCTTCCGCCATTGCGTTCCGCCGCACGCTGGCGCGGCTTATCCCTCCGGCGACTCCATGGAGTCATCAGGCACTCCAATCGCGCGCCAGCGTTGCGGGCGTGAGGCGGCAATCATCTCCCTCTACTCTTTCATCCGCCGAACATATGCCAGCACCTTTTCCCGCTGGTCGGGGGTGAAGAACGGCCAGAGGGTGAGGAGTTCGGCGAGGAGGGGGTCGGCAGGGATCGGAGAGGGGGGCGAGGACGGATGATCGGCGGCGGGTTTGGCCAAGCAACGGCCAAGCGCCGGGGGTGTTTCGCTATTTTCCCCGATATTCCCGCCTATTCCCCCCGGACTGTCGATCCGGTGGTTGCGGGTTCGAGCCCCGTCGTCCTCGCCTTGTACCGGCTTCCCTAAAAAGGGAGGCCGGTTTTTTTATGCGCTATGCCACGCCAACCTTCCTTGGCCACGGGCACGTCGTTATATTGCTGTGCCCGCTCGGTCGCCATTCTTAAGGAACACATGACGCAATCCGTGCCCACGCCGGTCCTCCCGCTTCAATACGACAATACACGTCCTGAAACGCTTCTGGTCATCGTTCGATTGTTTTGCTACGCCCAGATCGCCGGTTCGATTCTGGTGCTGATCCGCATTGGTATTCAGTTCGCCAGCGGCAGATTGGCCCGTGCCGGGTTTCCCGCCGGGCTCTTCCTCACCATCGTCCAAGTCGTCGCGTACAGTATTGGCCCCTTTATCAGCAATGCGCTCCTCCTGATTGCATCCCTTCTCGCTCTACAACTCAATCAAACGGCTCTTACCTATGCGCGCCTTTACTGCGTTGCCGCCTGGGTCTCATATGCCTTCTATCTCCTTTTCGTTCCTTGGACGACATGGTCTTTTTTCACCGCCCCAAACACCCTTGCCAGCCCGCAGATCATTATCCTGATCGCCAATAACTTCATCACCGCGTTGACCGGCCTGATCTTCCCCACGGTCCTTTATCTCGCGACAAAAATTCCCGCTCTCCGTATCCTCTTTCACCATTCTGTCGGCGAATCCCTCTAGGCCTCGGTGCCATTTGCGAGAAGGATAGCGATGAGCGAGGTCCAGCCGGTTTGGTGGGAGGCGCCCAGGCTGCGGCCGGTGTCGCCGTGAAAGTATTCGGGGAAGAGGAGGTGGTCTTTGAAATGGGGGTCGGATTGGAGTTTGGGGTCGTTGCCGAAGATGGGTCTTTGATTTTTAGAGTCGCGCAGGAACAGGCGCGTGAGGCGGGTGGAGAGTTCGTCGGCGACTTGTTTGAGCGTGATGAATGTGCCGGAGCTGGTGGGGTATTCGACTTTGAAGTCGTCGCCGTAATAGGAATGGAAGGAGCGGAGGGAGTCGATGAGGAGGAAGTTAACGGGCATCCAGATAGGTCCGCGCCAGTTGGAGTTGCCGCCGAAGAGGCCGGACTGGGATTCGCCGGGTTCGTAGCCGACGGTGCAGGTCATGCCGTCACAGGAGAAGAGGTAAGGATGGTCGCGATGGGAGGCGGAGAGGGCGCGGATGCCGAAGGGGGAGAGGAATTCGGATTCATCGAGCATGCGTTTGAGGAGGCGTTTCATGCGGTGGCCGCGGAGGAGGGAGAGGAGGCGGGTGTTGCCTTTGCCTTCTTCAAACCAGCGTGAGACCAGGCCCGCCAGGTCCGGGCGGAGTTCGAGGAACCATTCGAGGCGCTCGGCGAATTCGGGGACCTGGGCGAGGAGTTCAGGGCTGAGGACTTCGACGGCAAAGAGCGGGATGAGGCCGACAATGGAGCGGACTTTGAGCGGGACGGCGCGACCTTCGGGGAGGCTGAGAACGTCGTAGAAAAATTCGTCGTCTTTGTCCCAGAGGTCGATCCCCTGAGAGCCGATATTGGTCATGGCGGCGGCGATGTAGAGGAAATGCTCGAAGAATTTGGAGGCGGTGTCCTGGTAGACGGGGTTGGTGCGCGCCAGTTCGAGGGCAATGCGCATGAGGTTGAGGCAGTACATCGCCATCCAGCTTGTGCCGTCAGCCTGGTTGATGTGCCCGCCGGTGGGGAGGGTGGCGGAGCGGTCGAAGACGCCGATGTTATCGAGGCCGAGGAAACCGCCTTGGAAGATATTGCGGCCGTCGCGGTCTTTGCGGTTGACCCACCAAGTGAAGTTGAGCATGAGCTTGTGGTACATACGCTCAAGGAATGGGACGTCGGCTTTGCCGGTGGCGGCTTTGTCGATTTGATAGATGTGCAAAGCGGCCCAGGCATGGACGGGCGGGTTGACGTCGCCGAATTCCCATTCGTAAGCGGGGAGCTGGCCGTTGGGGTGCATGTACCATTCGCGGGTGATGAGAACGAGTTGCTGCTTGGCGAATTCGGCGTCGATGGCGGCCATCGCGACGCATTGGAAGCCGAGATCCCACGCGGCGTACCACGGGTACTCCCACTTGTCGGGCATAAGGATGATATCGGAGTTGTTGAGGTGAGGCCAATCGCGATTGCGCCCTTTTTTTCGTTCAGGCGGGGCGGCGGGTTGGCCGATGTCGCCGTTGAGCCAGCGCGTGATGTCGATGCGGTAGAATTGTTTGCTCCAGATCAGGCCAGCGAGGGCTTGGCGGTGGACGCGACGGGCGTCTTCGTCAGAGATATTTTTCTGCTGCCGGGCGTAGAAGGCGTCGGCTTCGGCGCGGCGTTGTTGGAAGAGTTTTTCGAAATCGGTGAAGGGGTTGGTTAAGCCGCTCGGTTCGTGAGTGAGGCGCAGGCGGACGGTCATGCTGCCGCCGGCGGGGATGGTTTGGTGGTAGTGGGCGGCGGCTTTGGTGCCGACCTGAGCGGGGTTGACGGCATTTGGGTTGTTGTGGATGACGTAATCGTGGAAGGCGTCTTTAAACGGGCCAGGGCGGTCAACGCCGTAGAGGCGTTTGACGTTGGTTTCATTTTCTGTCAGCAGAAGAGCGGGTTCGCCGTCGGCGTAAAGCCAGTAGCGGCCGAGTTTGGCTTGATCGATGCATAGCGTTCCCGGAGCGGTTTTGGCGATGCGGGGCTTGGGGTGCGCGTTGTCCCAAGCCCAGGTATTACGGCAGACGAGTTGCGGGAGCAGGTGCAGGTCGGCGGGATCGGGGCCGCGGTTGTGAGCGGTGATTTGGATGAGCAGATCGGTCGGGCCTTGCTTGGCGTATTCGACGAAAAGGTCGAAGTAGCGGTCCTCGGCAAAGACGCCGGTGTCGAGGAGTTCGAATTCCATTTGATCGCGGCCGCGGGCGCGATTTTCAGAGACGAGTTGGTTATAGGGGAATTCGCGCTGCGGATACTTATAGAGCATTTTGAGATAGGAATGGGTGGGGGTGGCGTCGAGGTAATAGTAGAGCTCTTTGACGTCTTCGCCGTGATTGCCTTCGGGTCCGGTGAGGCCGAAGAGACGTTCTTTGAGGATTGGATCGTGGCCGTTCCACATCGCGACGGAAAAGCAGAGAAGTTGTTTGTCATCAGAGATGCCGGCGATGCCGTCTTCGCCCCAGCGGTAGACGCGGGATCGCGCGTGGTCGTGGGGGAAGGATTCCCAGGCGTGGCCGTCGGGGGAGTAGTCTTCGCGGACGGTGCCCCATTGGCGTTCGGAGAGATAGGGACCCCAGGTGCGCCAGCGCGCTCGGCCAAGGCGGTCATCATCTAAGCGTTGTTGTTCGGCGCCGGGAGCGGTCATGGGTGTGCATTTTGATGGCGGTTGCGTATTGTGTCCGTGGCATGAGTGTAACCGTTAAGCCTGTGATCTATCAGTTGGTGGTCCGATATTTTGGAAACACCAACACGACCAACCGCATTGACGGGACACTGGCGGTGAATGGGTGCGGGAAATTTGAAGATATCAATGAGGCGGCGCTGACGTCGCTGCGGCAGATGGGGGTGACGCACATCTGGTTGACGGGGTGTTTGCGGCAGGCGACGTTGACCGATTGGTCGTTGATCGGGCTCCCGCCGGATGATCCGGATGTGGTGAAGGGGATCGCCGGGTCGTTTTACGCGGTACGGGATTATTTTGATGTCTGCCCCGATTATGCCCGTGAGCCGGCGAATCGCTTGGCGGAGTTTGATGCGCTGGTGCAGCGCGTGCATGCAGCGGGGATGAAGGCGATCATCGATCTGGTGCCGAACCATGTGGCGCGGGGATATCGATCAGTGGTGAGGCCCGAACACAGTTTTGGCGAAGGGGATGATGTCACGCGGTTTTTTGATCCCACAAATCACTTTTTTTATCTGGTTGATCCGCCGGGGCAGGAGTTGCGGTTGCGGCATCCGGCTCAGTGGCAGCCGGCAGGGGTGAAGTTTGACGGGATGTTTGCGAGCGAAGCGCCGCCGCGGGTGACGGGGAATAATTGCACCTTGCCGTCGCCGGCGGAGACGGATTGGTATGAGACGATTAAGCTGAATTATGGATATGACTTTGTGGGGAAGGCCGGGCATTATTCGCCGCGGCCGCGGACGTGGGATGCGGTGGATGAGATCATCGCGTATTGGCAGAAGCGCGGAGTGGATGGGTTTCGCTGCGATTTTGCCCACTATGTGCCGGAGGAGGCGTGGCGGTTTTTGATCGACCGTGCGCGGGGGCGCGATGCGGATTCGTATTTCATCGCCGAGGCCTATCCCTATCCCGACAGCGGCGATCCGATCACGGATATGCAGCAACTCGTCGATGCCGGATTCGATGCCGTCTATCATGACGACTCTTACAATCGGCTGAAACGTATTTATCAGCGGGCGGGGTCGCAGGACGATTACGGGGGTGCAATCGCGTCGATGTCCACGATGCGGCGGCAGCGGTCGGTGTTCTATCTGGAAAACCACGACGAACGACGAATCGGTTCGCCAGTCGTGCAAAATGTCTGGACGGGGAATTCCGGGTTTGGATCGGTGCAGGCGGGGTATCTGCTCGCGCCGCTGCAATATTTATGTGGCGCGGGACCGATCATTGTGCTGAATGGACAGGAGGTGGGGGAACTCGGGCAGGGCGCCAGCGGGTTTAGCGGAGATGATGGACGGACGAGCCTGTTTGATTACTGGTCGATGCCGGCGATGGTCGGGTGGGTGAATCGCCATGCGTACGACGGCGGGAGGCTTACGCCTGAGCAGCAGCGACTACGAGCGTTCTATCGGGATTTACTGGTGCTGTGCCAGGATCCATCGGTGCAGGCGGAAGGGTATTGGGGACTGAAGTATTTCAATCGGCCGGAGAAATTTTCGGATTGCCCGGGGGATATCTATAGCTTTGCGCGATTTGCGGATGGGGAGGGTCGGTTGCTGATGGTGGTGGGGAATTTTCATGGTTCGCGGGCAGTGACGGGGCGGGTGCGGGTGCCGGGGGAATTGGCGGAGTTGGTGAAGCTGGCTGGGCAGGCGACGATCCGGATGAGGCTGGATCATCAGGGGGCGAAAGACAGGCTGGCTTTTTCATGCACGCGCGATTCGCTGATTGGAGAGGGGTTTGAGGTGACGCTGCTGCCGCAGACGGCTCAGGTTTTTGTGATCCGGTAGATGAATTTTCTTCGTCCCAGGCGGCTTATGCCTTATTCTGCTGTTCTGTGTCGGCGGTTGATCCCATCTTCATGACGATTGCAACGGAGTTGGCGGCGCGCCGGTCGGTGGTGCTGGCGACGATTGTGCGCGATTCGGGGTCTGTGCCGAGGCGGACGGGGACGAAGATGCTGATTTTTCCAGATGGGACGCCGCGAGGGACGGTTGGTGGGGGGATTTTTGAACTATTGGTGATTCGGGATGGGATGGCGGCTCTGAAGCGGGGGCGAAGTATTACGCATACCTATTCGTTTAATCCCAAGGGGGTGGATGTGGATGCATTTGGGGCGGTTTGTGGCGGGAAGGCGGATGTTTTTTTGGAGGTGCTCATGCCGGCGGATCGACTGATGATTGTGGGAGGCGGGCATTGCGGGCGCGCGCTTGCGCGGGCGGCGAGCCTGCTGGATTTTTCGCTGGTGGTCGCCGATGACCGGGCGGAGTTTGCGCGGGCGGAGGATTTTGCGTATGCGAATGTGGAATCAGTGCTGCATTTACCGGGGGATTTTGCGGGATTGCCAGAGGCGGATGAGCGGACGTACGTGCTGCTGGTGTCGAAGGGATTTCTGACCGATGAGGCGGCGCTGCGGCGCGTGATCGGTTCGCCGGCGGCGTATATCGGAATGATCGGCAGCCTGCGCAAGCGCCAAGCGGTGTACGAAAAGCTCAAGGCGGATGGAATTACCGATGAGCAGTTGGCCCGGGTGCATGCGCCGATTGGTTTGGAGATCGGGGCGGAGTCGCCGGAGGAGATTGCGATCAGCATCCTGGCGGAGGTGATCAAAACACGGTCGGCGCACAAGCGAAGAGCAGGCGAGCCCGATGACAAATAACGATCCCATTCCGGCCATTGTCCTGGCAGCAGGTTTGTCGCGCCGGATGGAGGGTCGGTTTAAACCGCTGCTGCCGATCGGGGGATATCCGCTGATTTATCATGTGGTGCATACGCTGAACCAGGTGCGCGAGATCGGGCCGATCATTCTGGTGACGGGCTATCGATCGGAGGAGGTTCGTCAAGCGGCGGCAGGAGGAGAACACCTACGCGCCGTTTTTAATCCTGCGTATGAAGCGGGCGGAATGGTTTCATCCGTGCAATGCGGGGTACGATCCATACCACGGGACTCGCCGGCGTTTCTTCTATCGCTAGGCGATCAGCCTGCGATCTTGCCGAAGACGATTGCCCATTTGACGACAGGATGGAAAGCCGCCGATGCCGTGATTGCCATTCCGTCATTTCAGGGAAAGCGTGGTCACCCGGTAATGATTTCTGCACGCTGTATTCCGGAGATCGCGGCATTAACCAGTTCGGAAACGCTGAAGATGGTTGTTAGACGATATGCGGAACAGACCGTTGAAGTTCCGGTCGAGGATGCCGGGGTGATTACGGATATCGATACGCCGAAAGACTACGAGAATCTTTTACGGTCCTGGCCGATGACGAGCGAGTCCGATAAGTGATGAATTTATAAGTTTATCTGGCGAAGCACTTCCTTTTTATTTCAATTAGCCCGATTTCGTTGTATTCTTATGCGTCGCGCGCCTTGGTAGCAGGGTCGCAACTGCTGATATGCGCGTATGTTATTGCTGATTCGCTAGTTGTGATGCAATTTTTACAAACCTTGGTGAGTTAGACTCGTATAATCTTGGCGATTTTGCTTATGGAGACAGTCATGCTCAATTCATCTATACGGCGTATTCGGCGCGCCTTCACGCTCGTTGAGTTGCTTGTGGTGATTGGGATCATTGCTCTCCTGATCGCGATTTTGCTGCCGGCGCTGAGCGCTGCGCGCAACCAGGCAACCAAAGTTCAATGTCTGAGCAACCTGCGCCAAATGGGTATGGGTTTTATGATGTATGTGGGGAACAACAAACAGACTTATCCACAACCCCATACTGATAGCCATATTCTCCCTGCCAATGCCGCTAATGAGGCATTGTGGTTTAACGCACTTGATCCATATCTTGCCAAGAACGAGAAGAATTTCACGAATACATCGGCATCAAATCGAAACTACAATTTATATAAGCAGGATCCCGTCTATTTTTCTCTCGGCGAGGATACGGCGCTCAATGGTGGTAACGGGTCTCGCACTTTTAAAATGAATACGTATTTCGGTGATCCCACCAGTCTCTCCACGGGAACGCCATACTGGACCCGCGCCGGCAAAGTCCACGAAGCTTCACGCACGGTCTTAATGTTCGACGCCATTAGTGCGGATTGCGCGAAAGTTCTTCCTATTCTGGCTAATGACAGCTTTGCTCCGGCATTCGATGGGGATGAACAATATGTCGGCATACGCCATTCGCGCAACAAATCCGCGAATGTCCTGTTCGCCGACGGACACGCGAGCGAAATTCAGCAGCCCATTACGCTCTATACTTCCAGCAGTGGCAAGTCGAGTTTCTTCACATGGTACTATGAGTACCAAGGTAGTACGGCTGCTCTCCGTGCTGCGACCACCGCTGCCCGCGAGCCAAATGAGTCACTCATTTGGAATTTTCGCCGCTCGTAAGGTCCAGATGCTGGGCCTGTATTACCGGACTTGCATATTTTCAAGAGCCTATAGCGGATCTTGAGCCGCTGCGTAGCCAGGTCCGAATAAAATGACGGAGAAAACTTTCTCCCTGCATTGAACAGAATCATTTTGATTCTGCGTGAATTGTATTTGATAGTCTTTTTAGCCGAACGCGAATCAGCACGTTGATGCGGATTCATTTTTTAGGCGTTTAAGCTCTGGGGATATTGAGTCGCGGCGGCTGATGCTGCCGGGCGGCTCGGGTGGATTGTTGATTTTACTGGGAAGGACTATGCGCAAATTTTCTCTGTTTTCCGGGATTTTGGCTGTCGCCGGTACACTCGCAGCGGGCGGGTGGGCGGCAGCGGATATCATCACCAACGGCGACTTTGAAGCCGGGAATACCGGATTCACGTCCCAATACATCGCCGACTCGACTATCGATGCCGGAGCTGTCGCCGGTACCAAGGCGGGAGCGGGCTACTACGGAATCGTCACGGATTCGCAGTTCTGGCATCCCTCATTCACCGACTTCAAAGATCATACGTCCGGCAGCGGGAACATGATGATTGTGAACGCTACGGATGCCGCGGATGTGACGGTCTGGTCGGAAGGGGGCATCTCCCTGACGCCGGGCGCGACTTACCAGTTCAGCTTTTGGGCCGCGTCGGCGTATCCGGTGAGCCCGGCGACGCTGCATGTGACGACCAACGATAACTCGTTGGATCAGACGTTTTCGCTTACCAGCAACGCCGGCGCCTGGGAGCAGTTCACAACCAATTTCGTCGCAGGCCATTCGCCGCTGACAATCAACCTGATTGACACCAATCTGGAACTCAGCGGCAATGATTTCGCACTAGACGATTTCTCATTGACGCAAGTTGCCTCGACAGTGCCGATCCCCGAATCAGCCTGGGGAGGCGGGTTTCTGATTCTGGGTCTGGCGGCTTTGCAAAAATTCCGCCGTGCTCAGGCTGCTTAGCGATCTTGCGATTTAATCCGAAATACTTAACAGCGGGCATGCTCATCGGCATGCCCGCTTTCTTTGGCTCCTTCATCCTGTCGCATTGATCCTTTACCATCAGCACCATGCCATACCCTTATCAGGATTCGTCTTTGTCGATTGAGACGCGGGTTGTCGATCTGCTTTCGCGCATGACACTGGAAGAGAAGTTACAGCAGATGTCTGTGCGGAACGGGAGCGCGGAGGGTCCGGGGACGGCGGCGCGGGTGAATAACCAAACGCAGAAGCGCGAGATCGAATCGAATCGGCATGGGATTCCCATGCTTCTGTCGCGCGAGACATCACACGGGATGGCCAATGCGGGAGTGACCAGTTTCCCAGCCAGCATCGCGATGGCCTGCTCGTTTGATGATGAGCTGATACATCGCATCGGACGGGCGATTTCCAAAGAGGCGGCGGCGCAAAACATCAGGCAGGGGTTGTCGCCGGTGCTGGATATTTGCCGCGATCCGCGCTGGGGAAGACAGGAAGAGACGTTTGGTGAAGACCCGCATGTGACGGGGCGATTGGGCGTCGCGTTTATTAAGGGGTTGCAGAATGATGGAGATTTGAAATCGGGGATTCTGGCGACGCCAAAGCATCTGGTGGGATATGCCGCCAGCGAGGGAGGGAAGGATAATGATCCGATCAATATTACTGAGCGGGATCTGCATGAGACGTATTTGCCGCCGTTCAAGGCCGTGTTTCAGCAGGCGGATGCGCAGTCGGTGATGATCTGTTTTGGCGCGCTCAATGGCGTTCCATGCACGCTGGATAAGCGGATCGTGACGGATTTATTGAACGAATGGAAATTTAATGGGTTTGTGATTGATGACTGCCCGGGGATTGCGGGGCTGATCGGGCATCGGGCGGCGCGGGATATGAAAGAGGCGATCGGGCTCGCGGTGAATGCCGGGATTGATCGGCAGTTCTGGAATTACTGCGGCGTGCTGCCGACGTGGGAGGCAGGGCAGGGGGAATTTGAAAAGCATCTGGGAGAACTCGTGCGCGAGGGAGTTGTGCCTGAATCGCGGATTGATCAGGCGGTTTCGCGGGTTTTGCGGGCGAAGTTTCGGTTGGGATTGTTTGAAGCCCCCTACTGCGATCCGGCGGAGGCGGAGCGCGTCGCGACCGATCCTGCGCATAAGGCGCTGGCGCGTGAGGCGGCGGTGAAGGGAGCGGTTTTGTTAAAAAATGATGGTGGGGTGCTTCCGCTGGATGCAGGGAAGATAAAGAAAATCGCGGTGATTGGACCGAATGCGGCGGAGGGGCAGCTTGGGGATTATTCGGGGACGCCGACGCACGTGGTTTCGCCGCTGGAGGGGATTCGGGCGGCGGTGGGGGCGAAGGTTGAGGTGATGTACGCCAAGGGGTGTGAAATTCTTTCGGCGGCATTGGTGATTCAACGGTTCTCGGTTCGGCTGAGCGGGAACTTGAAGGTGGAGGTGGATGATACGTATCGGCTGGTGCTGGAATCAAACGATGGCGTGCGGCTGATGCTGGGTGGGAAGAAGATCATTGATGATTGGACGCCAGGCCCGCGCCGGCGCCGCGAAGTCACACTGCCTCTCACAAAAGGCGGCCATCCGATCACGATTGAATATTTCCGCGGGACGAAGCTGTTGGTGACGGATGAAAATGATCCGACGGCGTATCATAATGCGCTGCGGCTTTCATGGTCGCACGGGCAGTCCGCGCTGGCGGTGATTCCGGATGATTCGTATACGCTGGCGACCAAGCGGTCGATTCAGGCGGAGGGGTCGGGGGAGGGTTTGACGATGGAGGTTTTCTTCGGGGCGAATTTTGATCAGCCTCAGCCCGAGCAAACGCGGGTGGTGAAGGATGTGGATTTCAGTTGGGGCGAAGCGTCGCCGATCCTGGCGACGGCGGCGGAGAATGCAGAGCAGCACTCGATTGATGAAGCCGTGGCGATCGCCAAAAATGCGGACGTGGCGGTTGTTTTTGTGGGTGAGACATCGAGCCGAAAAGGGGCGCAGCAGGTGTGCGGCGAACATTTTGATCGGGCGGATATTTCGCTGACGGGGTCGCAGGAGAAGCTGGTGCTGGCGGTGTGCGCGACGGGGACGCCGACGGTGGTGGTGCTGGTGAATGGGAGGTCGCTGGCGATGCCGAAGATTGTGCGGGAGGCGGGGGCGATTTTGGAGGCGTGGTATCCGGGGCAGGAAGGGGGACATGCGATTGCGGATTTGTTGTTTGGGAAAGAGGTGCCGAGCGGGAAGTTGGCGGCGTCGATTCCGTATTCGGCGGGGCAGTTGCCGGTCTATTTTGCGCGGCGGCCGCGAATGGGGTGGTATATCGATGAGAAGTCGGAGCCGTTGTATGTGTTTGGGTTTGGACTTTCTTATACGACGTTTGAGTATACGGATTTGAAGATTTCGCGCAGGGAGGTATCAGCGACGGTGCGGAATACGGGGGCGCGGGATGCGGTGGAGACGGTGCAGCTTTATTTGGAGCCGGCGACCTGTTCGTTTTCAACACCCTTGAAACGGCTGGTGGGATATCAGCGTGTTTCGCTCAAAGCGGGGCAATCCACAACCGTCAAATTCCTTTTGTCCGCGGAGGATTTCACCCAACACGATCAGGATTTCAAACCCCGTCCAGTCGATTCGCCCTGGAAAATCCAGCTTGGCCCGAACTCCGCCACAGGACTCACCGGCACGCTAATGCTCTAAAAGTGCGCCCGGTAGATTCATCCTTCCTCGCGTCCTTCTTCGTGGACCTGGATATATTTACGAAATACGATCAGCCCGACCGGCGCCACCGCGGTCATCAATGCGATAATCAGCCACATTGTTTGCGAATGTCGCGGTCCATGCTCCGGGCAAAATTTCATCAACAGCAATCCGGACAACGGCGCCGCCACCAGTTTCGCCAGAAACATCGGCAAGTAAGAGAGCGCCATATACGACGCCTCCTGCCCGCGCGGAGCAATCACCGCGGCATATTCATAAAGCCGCGGCGAATAAAATGCCTCTCCCAACGAGACCGTGATATAGAACAACACGATCGACACATACCACGGATTCACCGGCCCGGTGAGCCCGAACCACTTGTGGGCGATCAGATCCCCAAACCATCCATTCGCCATCGGCCGAAATACTTCCGGCGACACCGCCATGAAAAACACGCTCGATGCCGCGATGCAGCTTCCAAAGACAACCATCTTGTATGCCGCGATCCGCTGCGTCAGCGCACCGACGATCGGCACCAGAAAAATGATCAAGATGAAATTAATTGCAGACAGCCTCCCCACCGGCGCCCCATCTCCTAATTCACGTATCCCGAATTTCGGAAACGTATAGGACGTGTGATAAAAAATCAGCCGCATAAATGACGCGAATAACAAAAATATCAGAAACCGGTAGAACCCCGGCTGCCGCCATAGCCCGCCGAAGATGCGCGCCGTGTCCTTAGCGGTATCCGCAACCGTCAGCCCCGCCGTCCGGACCATTCCTTCCCCAGGATATTTTGGCACCAGCGGTGTAATGCTCACACCTTCATCGGTCACTTCCACCCCCTCACGCATAAAAAACACCACCAGCAGCAATGTCGGCAGCGATAGCACCAGGCTGATCAAAAATAACGTGCGATATGTGCTTAATGTGCCAATGAGTGGAAAGGTATAAAACCCATGCTCGCCGCCGATATGCTTTCCGTGAAAATCAAATCCCTTGCGGGTGTAATCAAAAATATAGCTCGCGACCAGAAACCCGGCGTTCATCACGGAATAGACGATTGAGAAGGAGATCGACCGCTGGGCGGTGGTTGCAAACCGCTTGGTGGCCGCCACCATCACCGGACCAAGCAGGGATTCCCCCACCGCCAGTGGAAATAATCCGAGTCCCAGCGCCACCAGCGGATGCACTGATCCGGTCAGCGCCACGCGGGATGCGACGCAGATCCCTCCTCCGAGCAGGAGGGTTCTTCGGATGCCGATGGAATCGGTGAGGGACCCGACCATGACTGTCACCAGGGTCATCACGGACGACCAAGCCCCCATCCACGCGCCAGCCTTCAAATCCCCAAATCCCAGATCCGACGACATCCACAAAATCAGCGTCGAATTCATGACGCTATACGCCACGATCATCGTGAACTTTGTGGCGAAAGTCAGCCAGAGTTCGCGCACGGCCGAGCGGAGTACCGTAAAACGTTGAACAAATCCGATGCGCACGATCGGCGGGGCCACATCGGTTTGGGATTCATCCGCTGCTGAGGCTGAGTTGGCACCCCGAATCTCACTTGCCATCCGCGTACTCCCATGGTGTTGCGCCCGCGTGGTTCAGCCGCTTGCGAAGGAATAGTACGGGAAGTCGGGCATAGATGAAAATCAGCGGCGGCGGCGAAGCAGTGCGATCGGGAGTAAGAGGGAGAGCGTGGCGGGTTCGGGGACTTGGATGGCGTCGAGGTAAAAGGGGGATGTGATGGGGGAGGAGCTGTTGTAGGCGACGCGGAAGTAGAAGGTGTTGAGGGGCCCGGGTTGGATGGAGTAGTTGAAGAGGGCGGTGCGGGTGGTGAGGCCGTCAATGAGGATGGGGTCGGAGGTGAGCGTGGGGCCGAGGTTATCGTAGAAGGCGTCGGCGTCGTAGGCGAGGTTGAGGCCGAAGATGAAATCAGAGGCGGTGGTGGGGATGGTGTAGGTGATGAGGAGAGTGCCGGTGTAGGCGGCGGTGGTGCCGGGGGTGAAGCCAGGGTCGATGGCGGACATGAAGGGGAGGTTGTCGGCGAGGTTGGAGGAGAAGGCGGCGTCGCCGAGGGTTCCGGCGACAGGGGGGTTGACCTGTAGTGAGCCGGGGGTGGAGAGAGTGCCTGGGGAGGGGTTGGCGACGCCGTTGAAGGAGATGTTGTCGGCGTCGTAGGAGGTGGTGGGGACGGCGGAGGATGTGCCGGTGGACCAGCCGGCGAAATCGCTGGCGGTGGTGAAGAGGATGGTGGCGTGGGCGCTGGTGGTGGCGACGAGCGTGATGAGCAGGGCAGCGATGTTGGCGCGCGATCGACGAAGTGGGCAGGCCATTTTTCCTCCATCCTTCTGTTTGGAACGACTTGATCCTATCACAAAAAAGTGGGAATTGGGATTCGAGATCAATTTATCCCGCCGGATTATGCGCCATCAGCAAAAACATCTCCTCAGGCCCAATAAACCGGATATCTCCTCGCGTCTGATGCACCGTATCGATCAATCGCTCATGCTCCGTCGGCGACCACAAAATCGTTCGGAAAATCTGATAGTGTGCTCGTGTAGGCGCCCGCTCCGGATAAGCCCCAATCACTTGCGCGGCTGCCGTGCTCTTTTCCAGATCCGCATTCATTCTCAAAAATGGTGTCTTCTCCACCATTTCCCGCTCGGCGATTTTTTGCGCTACTACCCCCGCCGGCGAAAATCGCGCATACGCTTTCTTCACCGCCGCCGTCATCGCCGGAGCGTTCCCGTCAATGATGAACCCTGTGATCGATAAATCCCATCGCCGATACCCCGCCGCACAAAGCGCCTGCCATCGCCCGAGCCCCGACGGCAAATGCGACCACTTGCGTTCTCCCACCAGATTCCCTGGATTCAAATACCCATAACCCGAATCCCCCGCCATGAACGAATCGTTAGCCGTCGCCGTCTCCCGGGCATACGCCAATCCCACCGGGAAGCGCAGCTCCAGCGCCGGATCAAACGCCCATCCCAGCGCCACCTTGCCCCGCGCACTATCCGACCATTTCGAGGGCAGCTTCTGATACAGCCACGCCGCCGAATCGTAATCTCCCACATAAAAAGTAGCATAATTCCCCGGCAGAACATGCCCCCCAGCATCTAAATACCCCTTCGTCCGCAAAGTCGCCTCCGTCGGAGCGCTCGGCTGTTGATACCGTTCCTTCAGCGGAAAATGCTGAAAAACCGAGGCATTCGCCATCGCAGCAATCCCGGGCGCATCGGCATCCATGTAAGCATCAAAGCACGAAAGGATCTCCGCATAGCGCCATTCTGTTGCGACCCCTTCATGTTTCCCGCCAGTGTGATCCGTGTACTTCTGATCCCAAGGCGTAAATCCCCCGACATGGATCATCGCATTGCCTGGCAATCGATCATGTGCCGCATGCAAAATAGCAAGCAATGTACGAAGGTCCTCCCCTTTCGCTTGTGTCAAATCATCCCCCGGCGCTTCATCATCCCACACCGTCAGATCAAAAAAGAATGACTTGTGTGCAATAAAATAATCGTGATTGCATAGAAGCGTTCGATCGAGTGATGCCCGACCGGAGGTCAACCCAAAGATATTGGGATAATACGCCAGATGCCGCGGATCGCACTTACCTGTCACAAGGTAACGCTCCATCGCCCAGCGCAGCAGACCACACTTCCGGCTCACCGAGTTCGGCGTCTGCACCGCCCGCAAATCCACCCGGATCACCAGTCGAGGGCCCGCAGCGTCTTCAACCAACTCGTGATAGAGAGATCCTGGCGACCGGTCATACCGCACCGGCAGCACATCCTCCGCCCCTGCGATCGTCGATGCCACCAGCGACGACGAAACATCCTTTTCGTCGTAAACCACTACCCCATGATAGTAAGCCGAAAACCGCTTCAGCAGCGCCGGCACGGTCGGAACAGATTCCAAAGCATAGTTCGCCAACCAGTGATCAGGCGAGCGCAAATAATCCAGCCAAAAGTGATCGGTCTGCCCATCCGAACCAACTAGAAAAACATAAAGCCGCGGCTTATCCCGATTCACCAGGCCCTGCAGCGCCGAAACCAAATGCTGCTCATCCCAGTCTCGACGCCGGACGGCTGGATCATTCGTAGGATTAGTTGTGTGCGTCAGATCGTATGTCGCCAGCACTTCAGCAAACGTCTGAGCATTGGCAATCACAACGATGAGGAGAATGCAAAATAGTCCGAAACGATACTTCATCTGTGGCAGCGCCATGCAGGGTTTATAGCCGCGCGCCGGTCAAGTGTTGGGAGAATTCTGTTGCATCTGGTGTTTTAAGTTTTTGTCCACTATTCTCCGGATATGCTCCCATCTCCTGCTAACTGGTCCGTTCAGATCCACGGCTACACCACTCTTACCGTTTCGACCATTTCGCAATTGCTGGAGGCAAATCGCGCTGTCGATCTCGTGCGCCACCCCGGAAGCTTCATCATCTCCGCCACCCGCGCCTCAACCAGGGAAACCTATATCATCACGTCGGCTTACGGAGCGATCAATTATTTCTATGCCGTTCAAAACCAGCAATTCTATCATGCCTCGACGGTTGCGGAGATTCTTGAGCAATCACGGATTCCCTTCCGCTGGAATATTTCGGCACTGGTTGATCTCTTTTCCCTCGACCATCTCACCGGCAATGCTTCGCCGCACCGCGATGTCCATCGCACGCCCGCCGGCAGCGTGCTGCATTTCGTAAATTCATCCCTGCAAACCACGATACTTTCCTGGTCCGACCTGCACCCCGAGACCGGCCCAGCCGATCCCGACCGCGCCGCCGATCTCTTCGCCGCGGAGACCGCTCGCTTTGCCGGTCCCGACCCGGTCCTCTCCGCCTCCGCCGGGTTCGACTCCCGGCTCCTACTTGCCGCCCTCCTCCACGCCGGGCTACGCCCCCGTTTGCTGGTCGCCGGTTCGCCTGAATCCACTGATCGCATCGTCACCGAGCAAATCGCCAGACACTACAACCTCCCGATCACGCCCGTTGAACTCACCCACCGCGATTTCCCCTCTGTCGCCAATACCGTTACCCGCGCTACCAACGGCACCAAGACCGCCTATCACTGGCATACCTATCTCTACCCCCATCTCGGACATCTCTCCCTGTCGGATCGCTTACTCGTCGGGGCCAATGGCGAGTTTGCCCGGACGTATTATCTCGATCGAGGGATTTTATCCCGAGCTTTTGATTTCCTTCCGGCCAAGCCGCTGGCGCTGCAATTCTGGAAGCGAAAGATCCTCATCTCGCGTGTGTTCCGCGAAGGGTTCAAGCATCTCAAGCCGGAACTGGCCGATGCGCTGGCCAATTCGCATGTTGCTGAACCCGAGAAAATTTGGTCTCTCAATCCGGACCGGTCGCTTCTTCGCCACTTTGACCAAACCTATCTTTCCGAGCGCGTCCGTCATGTTATTACTAATGGCCTGACGTTGTATTCTCTCTCGGCAATGCCGATCACGCCGTTTCTGTCGACGGGCTGGGTTTCTGAAATTGATCGTCTTCCGCGTTACTGGAAATTCGGCAGCCGCTGGCATCGCCATGCGATCGCGCGTCTGCAACCGTCTCTCCTGAACTTTCTCGAACAAGGCACGACAGGTCCGATGAGGCGCACCCCCAAGCCTTTCTACTGGCGGCGAAAAAAAATGCCGACCGTCAACCTATACGATCGTGACGGCCTGTTCCGCGATAACGACTTTCTTTCCTTACTTCCTGCCCATGCCGACGCGCTTTCTGAGATTGCTGATCCAGATTGGATTCGTCAGGTCGTTGCCGAACATCGCTCAACTGAAAAGGAGACCCGTTTCATCGCCAACTTCCTTCCCTTGGCCGTCTGGCGGAGTAATCTGTCCTGAATCTGTCCTGTTCATCAGTCACCCATGTTGGAGAATTTGCTGTGAAGAAGATCAAAGTGGCGCAATTTGGCCTTGGCCCGATTGGGGTTTCCTGCATTAAGCTGGCGGCGGAGAAGCCTTGGGTGGAGATTGTCGGCGGAGTTGATATTGATCCTGCCAAGACCGGGAAATCGCTGGCGGAAGTGACGGGAGATGGGAAAGTCGCGGGGAGAGTGTTTAAGTCGTTTGACGAGTTATGGGAACAGGGAAAGCCCGATGTGGTTTTTCATACCGCCGGGTCGAAGGCGGATATTTCGATCCAACAGATCATCCCGATGGCCGAGCGCGGGGTGAGCGTTTCGTCGTCATGTGAAGAGTTGCTATATCCCTGGCTGCGGGCGCCGAAGCAGGCGGATCAGCTCAATGAAGTGTGCAAGAAGCACGGGGCGCGGGTGGTCGGGACGGGGGTGAATCCGGGATTTGTGATGGATGTGCTGCCGGTGACGATGACGGGGGTGTCGCGGACGGTGGAGCGGATTTATGTGGAGCGGGTGGTGAATGCTTCGACGCGGCGGATGCCGTTGCAGAAGAAGATCGGGTCAGGAATGGACCCGGAGGAGATGAAGCGGCTATTTAAGGAGGGGAAGGCGGGTCATGCCGGGTTTATGGAATCGCTGCACCTGATCGGGCATTCGATGGGGTGGAAATTTGACGAGGCGGAAGAGATTTTTGCGCCAGTGGAGGCGGCGTATGATATCCAGACGCAGTATTTCAAAGTGAAGAAAGGGCAATGCTGCGGCATCCATCAGATCGTCGAAGGGAAAATCGCGGGTAAACAAAAGGTGCTGATGGATTTGAAAATGTATCTGGACGCGCAGGACCCGCATGACACGGTGAAGGTGTATGGCGAGCCTTTTTTGGATGTCCGGGTGCAGAACGGTACTGCGGGTGATCACGCGACGGTGGCGGCGCTGGTGAATGCGGCCCCCCGGTTGCTCAAAGCGCCTGCGGGATTGCTGCTGATGACGGACTTGGCCGTGCCGAGTTGGGCATGAAGTATCGGCTCGACGCTCAATTCCATAATTTGATTGTAGAGGCTAAATGAATTGCTATTATGCTAATTAATGCAGCACTTCAAAACAACAAATTCGCGTCAAAATCGTGCGCAGGAATCGGGATTTACCCTGGTCGAGTTGCTGGTGGTGATTGGGATCATTGCGCTGTTGATCTCGATACTATTGCCGAGTTTGAGCAAGGCGCGCAAGCAGGCAAACACGGTTAAATGCGCGAGCAACATGCGGCAGATCGGCGCGTGTTTTTTGATGTATGCCCAGGACAACAAGGGAAAGTGGCCGGTGACGAAGTATGATTTGTCGGCACCGTACCCGCAGGTGAAAGTGGATGGGGGGACGAATCCGGTGAACAATTATTACTGGTGGGATTTTCTGACGCCTTATGCGTTTAAGCCGGCGTATCCGGTGCAGGCGTATTTGAACAGCGTGGGTGGGCCATCGTTTAAGTCGTTTCGGGATTCGGTTTTCTGGGGGTGTCCAAACTGGGATGGGCAGATCACGGCGATTGCAGCGTGGACGAACGGGGGCGTGAGCATTTATGAGAGCGGGTACATTTTTAATATGTATCCGAGCTATGAGCCGAATTATCCTCTCATGCCGGGAGCGGTTCCGAGTTCGGAGGCGCAGATGTGGTCTCCGGGGCCGGGGAATGCGGCGACGAATCCCAATACACAAAGTTGGGTGGGTGGGAAGTGGTGGCCGCAGACGAAATGGTCGAAGCCGAGCGAGCGGTGTCTGGTGACGGAGGGTTTGCTTTGGCTGATGTACATCAATCCACGGATAACGCCGGCGACGGCGGTGCAGCCGCAAGGCATTCTCGCGCCGTCAAGCCGCACGGCGCTCTATACGGGGAACAGTGCTGCGGGAACGTTGAACGTGGACCGCTATCGACATAGCCGATATCCCGTGAAGATGTCGGGGGATTATTATAATGATCCGGCCGCGCCGCAGGCGTTTAACATGTTGTTTGCGGATGGGCATGTTTCATTGCTGACGGATATCAAGCGGGCGTTTGATGCGATCACGATGCGGCCGATGCCGTAAATAGAGCCGTTGATAGGCGCGTGGGTAGGGTGCGGATAGAAGAGAGGAATGATACGTCAACATTGGTTGTATGCGGCGGGATTGTTTTTGATTGGGCAGGTGGGATTTGGCGCACAAGCGGCGGCGGGGGAATTGAGCAAGGTGGATAGGCTGTTGCAGGCCAATGGATTGCAACTGGCGGGGTCGGCGAGCCCCGACGCAGATTTTTCGATGGAGAGCTTGAAGGGGGCGAATTACAGCACGCTGCTCTGGACGTGGAAATCGAATGTTCAAAAGATGGGGACTCCGCCGGGGGAGATTGCCTGGGGGAGGTGGGCGGGGGATGAAAAGCAGATGCCGCCAGAGGAGGAGGAGGGGGCGTATATGAAGAAAATGGTGGCGTTGCAGCTCGGGGATGAGCCGCCGATTTATCAGGAGAAGGCGTTTAAGAAGATGGTGGATTGGATGTCCGGGGCGCAGGCGAACCCGGCATATAAGAACGTGATATTGTTTACGGATTTGTCGGGCGTGGATGATGGGACGGTGGGGAAATATATCCGGGCGGCGCATCCCGACATGCTGACGTTTGATACGTATCCGTGGCAGTCGGAATTTGTGGGATCGGGGAAGGAGGCGCATGGCGGAAAGCCGTTTGACGGGCCGCCGGTGGGGTTGTACTACGATTTGCGGAGATATCGGGCGGATACGGTTACGACGGGGACCGAGTACGGGTTATATCGGCAGACATTTCACGCGGTAGAGGACTACGGGCCGAAATCGGGACACCAGATGGTGTATCGCAATCCGACGGGGTCGGAGTTGGGACTGAATACGTTTGCGCCGCTGGCGTTTAATGCGAAGATGGTGATTGATTTTCAATTTACCGGCGGGGCGTCGTCGTTGTTTGAGCATGGGGTGATGAAGAGGCCGACGGTGTTGTATCCGAGACTAGCGCAGGTAAATCGGGCGGCGGGGCTGTTTGGGAGGGCGCTGGTGCGGTTGACGCCGATCAATGATGTGCAGAATGGAGCGGAGCCGACGACGGATGTGCTGTTTATTCGGGGAGAGAAGAAGCCGGGGGAATATGCGGCGGTGTATGGCGGGTTTCGCGCCAATGGTGGGGATGAGAAGAGTTATATTACGCAGTGGACTGCGTATTCGACGGCGGAGAAATTGGGGAAGCCGGAAATGGCGGAGGACCCTTGGGTGACAGGATTTGATGTGCGGAACCTGGGGAAGGTGAACGCGGGATTGAAGGGAGACGCGATCATTGCGTGGTTTAAGCCGATCGGCATGAGCAAGGCGGACGCGTGGGAGAAGGGGCAGGTTTATTTTATGGTGGTCAATGGGCTGACGTCGGCGAATCCGCGGTCGATCGCGGCGGATTGTGAGCAGTGCGTGCAGATGGATTTCAGCCAGACGCCGGGAGAGGGGATTGAGTATGTGGATGCAGTGAGTGGG